>DNND01000103.1:0-33175 GCA_003488005.1 Blastocatellia bacterium
CGGCATCATTGGAATTCTCACCTCCGGCCACTCACTGGGCCAACCGGATGCTGCTAGTGCTCAACGCCTTTCGGCATCATTGGAATTCTCACATTACATCGGCAAAACCTTCATCGTTGATACTTCGTGCTCAACGCCTTTCGGCATCATTGGAATTCTCACACCGCTCTCCCGAGTTCATCGCCGCACTCGACGATTAAGTGCTCAACGCCTTTCGGCATCATTGGAATTCTCACGTAGACGCTGAAAACGCTGCTTGTGGAATTCGTGAGGTGCTCAACGCCTTTCGGCATCATTGGAATTCTCACGAAGTTTAATCAATCAGCAAAACCACTCAGCCGGGTGCTCAACGCCTTTCGGCATCATTGGAATTCTCACTGCGTGGGATCTAACCCACCGGCTTGCTGCATGTTGCAAGTCTGTTTTCGCGCATCTCTTCGTCTTGCCTTCACAAATCCTTCTCTTAATGCTGACAGTTCTTCTTTTCGTCTGACAATCCTCCAAGAATCAGACACTTAACATCGACGCAAGTATCTGAACAACCAAGCTACCGAGCCTAACTCCGCAGCGTGTTTGGCTTCCGCATCTCCCTCGAGCTTCCGGCCAGTCTACAGAGGTATATGCTTGCGGCCCGTCAAGCGAAGTCAAATGGCCGTGAATCATCAATCCAGGATTCGGGTCGGTTATGCAGTGCGACATGCCGCTCGCAGATTTCACAAATGCTCAGAATTAGCAACCGGTCCTCGCTTGCATCGAGCAACTCTTCCAGTTCCCAACGCAGTTTTTCTATTTGCCGGCGCGTCAGCCTGCAGCGAAAGATTGAATACTGCAATCGGCGACCGTACCCATTCAGCTTCTTATAGACCTTTCGCCAGCGTTTTGGCTCGGTGATGTCGTAACAGATCACATACCACTGCTTTGCTTCCATGATGTCGAGTCCTCCTGGAAATCGGACCCGGTCGCTACCGCTTCCGGTTCTGACAGAGCTCAACGCAATCGCATGCGCGCGAACAGACCGCCTTCGCCCATCCACTCCTTCTCCAACAGCCGCACTTCAAGCTCGATGATTCTTGAGTACGTAAGCGACCGACCCACGACCGGATGCCGCCAATAATCACTCTTACGTCGCTCATAGATAGTGATCAATTTCTTTCGTCCTTCATCCGACAACCAAACCTGCGGACCCGCTACGTCAAAATCATTCTCGATATCCCACTGTTTTCGATTTATCGACGCTATCACCGGCAAATCAACCAGCGGCACGCGAAACAGTTCCATCAGGTCTAAAGCAAGCGGCGGCGCCTGCGAGCGGGGCTGGTGAAAAAATCCCAGCGATGCATCAAGGCCGACTACCATGATTGCGTTCGTCACATCTTTCAGCAGGAGCGCGTAAGCAAACGACAGCAACGCATTGCAGCGGTCGCGCGGCGGACGGCGATTGCGACCGTCTGGTTTCATTTCCTCGCCGGCTTCGGGAACAATCAGATCGGGAAGGGCGCGAAAATAATAAGCTCCGATACTTCCTTCGTAACCGCGCAAAGAATCGATGCTCGTCGCCCGCAATAGTGGCGATAGGAGCTTACGCATCGCCTTGATAGAACTCTGAACCTCGGGCGTCGCACGTTCGCTTTCTCGACTTGACCTCAGCAGGAAGCTTAATTGACTTCGCGCGCGGGCCTCAGCGAGGCGCACTGCTAATTGCAAACACAACCCTTGATTGGTCAGAGCCCGATACTGCCGAATGCGGCGCTGCACGGACCCGGTTCCAGAAACCCACGCCCCCATGTATTGGCCGCCGGTCGTGACCCAATGGACGCCGATCTGCTGTTGGCCGCAAAAACGCAACGCCTGCGTGCTGATCTGCGAAAAGCCGTGCAGCACAATCTGTCCAATCTCCTGAGCCGGATGCAACTGCGGCGCTTCACCTATCACTGAGACTTCCAGCCGATCACCTTTGCGTCCGATACGCGCACCATGTGTGAGAACATGTAATGTGCGGCGATCATCGTCGGCAGGGAAGAGCTTAAGTTGTCGGACTTCCGACGTTGCCGGCGGCAAATCAGAAAGCACCAATGCCAGTCGAGCTTCTTCCGGCAGACACACGGGAGCGAGTGAACACTTCACGCACAGACGCTCGTTATCAGTTACCGGCGGTCGCTCAATGCTTGCCTGCAAGACACGCGCGCGGCCAATTGCTTTTTTGAGATCGTCGATAGCCGCATCGTCAATTGGCACTCGCACCATCACATTGTCCGCGTGGTAGCGAATGCGTCCTTCGCTGATTTCCTGCCCGCTGTGTTCAGCGACCATAACCGCATAAGCGATGACTTGTAGACGATCGCTGGCCCAAGCCTCCGGTTCGTTAGCGGCAGAGCGCGCGGAACGTCCTCTCTTGTGCTCGTAGGGAATGAGCAGACCGTCGCGCCGTCTAATGCAATCGACCTTGCCCGTCAGACCCCATTTTTCGCTTTCAAGGGTCAAGCGCAGCGGCTCGCCTTCGCTAAGAGGACCGTCGCCCTCGGTTGGGCCAGCGCCGGCACTTTCGACTTCGGCTTCCTTTGCTTTTGTCGGTTGGGTTTCCCAAGCCGCCTTCTCAGTTTTATCAATGACCGTCGATTTCTTCTTCCGTCGCGGAACGTCGGGTTGAGCCAACACATTGCCCTTCCGGGTCCGCTCGTCTTCCTTCTTCTCGATCTCCACATGAAGCCGCCGCCCGGCATACACCCGCTCGTCGGCGACACGTGTCTCTTCCACCTCTTCGAGATAGAACAACCGCTCGCAGTAAGCGAGAGCATGCAAAGACATGATGCGTAGTGGTTGGGCCATAACTAGACTCCTTTGAGGATTGTGAAGTGCGGCGACTCGTCGTCGCGTTCCATTCTGAACGAGGCGTTGCGCCTACTAAATGAGAACCGATTCGGTTAGAATCCACCCTGTTATGATTGAACAAAACAACGTTGCTCGCGATGAGCTATTGGATCGCATCTCGATAAAGCCAAACGTCTGTTTCGGCAAGCCGTGCATTAAAGGCACTCGCATCTGGGTCTCTTTGATTCTCGACTTCCTCGCCTCCGGCATGTCACCGGACGAAGTCCTTAAAGAGTATCCAGGGTTAACCTCGCTCGATATTCAAGCTTGCCTCGCTTATGGCGCTGAGATGAGCCGAGAACGGTATGTGCCGATTCCAATCACCTCTCCGGCATGAATCTCAAACTCGACGAGAACTATCCTTTATCATCGCTTCAATGATTTCGCATGAAAGCCGATCTGCTTTCGCTTAGGTTCAGGCGGCGTCATTAGTTGTCTAATTGCATCGAACACAACCCTGAACTGCGCGTCATACTTCTTCTCCAGTTCTTCAAGTTTTCTAGCCAGTTCGCATTAGAAGCGAGCATCTGTCGCAAGCGTACGAATGCCCGAACGACCTCGACACTTGCCTGAACAGCTCGTTCACTATTCAGGACATTCGCGGCCATAAGTGCGCCGTGTTCGGTGAAAGCGTATGGACGATAACGTCTACCGCCTCGGGATCTTGAAGTCGCATTTTGCGACTTCAAGTTTGAGGTGCCAGATTGGTACCTCAAAGCGGCTATCTCTTTATCGGTTAACTGAAAGACGAAATCCGAAGGAAAGCGTTTGATGTTCCTTTTAACAGCCCGGTTCAAGGCCTTGGTTTCAACCCCATAAAGGGCTGCAAGATCAGCATCGAGGATCACTTTCTCTCCACGAATTAACAGGATCGCTTGTTCAACTCGCTCAACAGGAATTGTTGCCAGTGATTTGCTCATGCGTGATCTTGCGCCAGTTCTTGTTATGCTGCCTACTGCTCACTGCTCACTGTCATTTGCTGACCTCTGACTTCTGATCTCCGACCTCTGTTCTTGCGATCCGCCCAAAGCATTGCGTTAGTTTCGAACTGCTGCCGTAGTCAATGGCGTCTGTTATCGCAAACTTCTTGCTTTAGTTTGAACTCAACGGTGCCAGTGAAGGTCGCTGAATGACAGTCCAAGCCGATTGGTTATCAAGCTCCACACTAGTGATGTCCGCTTCATCAGACAAACGATATTGGCCCCATCGCGTGTTTGACCCAACGTGGTCAGGCCAGATTGGTAACGAAAGATCGCCTTCTTCCGCGGCCACAAGCAATCGACCCCGCAAATCTTGAGATCGCAAGCGAGAGAGGCTATCAACTAAGTGTGTGCTCTCGCCTAGAGACAAGCCACCGAAACGAGAAACTGTTGCGGGATCATCGAGCGATGTCTGAATACGCAAAACTAACGGTGTCTCGGTTTCCTCAGCTACCCCCTGCCTGACCCATACGGCAAGTTGTATGTCGGTAAGCAACTCCTGAAAATCAGGCCGGCGATTAGTGCCAAGACCCGGCCCGGAGTTTTTGTCTTTGACGCGCCAGAGGGTTCTAAGCACTACGGAGTAGCGAGGCTCGGACAATAACGCAATGGCGATCTCCGCGCCTTCATGCGCGCGCCGGTTAACTTCACCGACCATTGATAACAACATTCCGTAAACGGTGGCAGGTGGCGGGCAAGGGAAAGTCTCGAAGTACTCCCGCGCGCGAGGGACACGAAAGCAGGCGACGGGCACGGAAACATAGAGGCTGATGGTTTCCATCGTTCAACCTCCTGTTATGCCGAGATCTTCGGAAATGCGCCGCTTGATTTCCTGCGCGGCTGCCTTAACCCCCGAATTAATAGAGGCGCCGGTCAAAGTTTCCTTTGCTTCATCATCCAGTGTCGCGGCGACTTCGCCCCCAATTACCATTTCCTTGGCGTCAATATCGCCATCAGCAACTTTCTTCAGAATGGCTGGGAAAGAAAGATTCGCTTCCGAGTCCATCTCAAAGCCGTACAACATTCGGGGCGCAAAATCTTCCGTCCAGCGGAACACGATCGAATCAGGCGCAAAGTCGAACAGGAAGCGGCTTTGATTTCCCGCCACTTCGCCCAAGCCCGTGATCGCTTCCACCACATCAAGCACTCTTCCGGGAACGCGCAATGATTGCGGCGTCAAGGCGACGCCGTATTGATAGCGCGTCGCATGAACCTCGGTGCCGTATAAGCTGATGTTGGTTTTAGTGCCGCTCTTGGCATTGAAAGTGATATCGCCGGCAAACGGCCCAAGCGATATGGCGCGGGTGACTTCCAGTGCACCGCGTCGTTTATCTGTTTTGCCTTTGGAGAGCACATCAATCTTTGCCGTAAGCTCTTTTTTCTGCTGGTCAAGCGCTTTGCCCTGCTCGGATTTCTTGTCTTCCTTGGACATCGCTTTTAGCTGATCGTCAATCTTCTTCCTATCAGCTTTAAGGCTATCGAGTAAATCGTTGCCGTCAGTATTGGCGGCTTCGGCCAACATGAAACCCATTACGTCATCATCAATGAAGGTCGTTTGCTCCTGCACCGCTTCATCAGTACTCGTCCACGGCGCCCAGGTTTGATCCTGCCAGTTATGCTCCGACGTCTCATCGTCCCAACGACGATTGACAGAGTCTTTTCCGTTCTTCCTCTGCCAGAAGTAACGCAACGCCCATCGAATCGCTTCGGCGGAAACGGTTGTATGCACGTCACCTTTCCACAAGAGCTTTTGGAGAGTAGTAATGTTTCCTTCGTTCTCACCGCGGTTATTGGCGGCCGGCCCATACGGCGTAACGATCAGTCCAAATAGATGTTTACTCATATTGTCCTCCTTCGTCATCAGGCGGCGCGCTCGATGTCGCCTCTTGTTCGTTTTGTGGCTGGTAACTGATTAGGGCGAGCAAAGCCAAGTCTCGTGCCTTTTTCCAGTCAGTAAATACGGGAAGAAGACTCGACAGACCCTTCCCCTGGAGGAGTTGGTTCGCACCCGCTCGAGCCCAAAAGTCAACCACGGTCCCACGCAAGGAATCGGCATTCTTGCAACGCGCCAGGGAGGTACGCAGCTTTTCTGCTTCCTTGTTCGCGAGTACGGAAAAGCTTGTATGCTCTGATATTGCGCGCTGCCCAAGCTTACCCAAACGTCTACGCCAACTTTCTTGGCAGACGTCAATAAACAGTCGTTCGCTTTCATCATCAAACGATGCGGCTCTAACCATTTTGAAAAGCTCCTTCCGTTCGTACTGAAGTTGTTCCCGGCTTTCCCGATTCGCAAGGTGATTCGCAATGCCGTCGTACCACGATTTTCCTGACGCAATATTATCGGCGATGAATTCGCGTGCACAGAACGTGGTCACGAAATATCGCTCCGGTTCGACTTGGTTGCCTCGGCGATCGCGCTTCGCTTGAATCTGCTGCCAGCGGTTCGCGAAAATTGCGTGTGCGATCTGGTAGTTATCAAAGCCTCGCAATTGTCCAGACAAGACTGATCGGGCATAGGTTCGGCTCTTCTGCTTCTCGTTCCAACTAACGATACCGAAAGTGACCACTCGGCAGATCGCACCTTCTCCAAAGACTTCAGCTAACTCATTGGTAGCCTTGTTTCCGGAGATCGTGACCAGCATTCGTAGTGCCGCATCTGAGGAACTGCTTGCAGTGAGTTCTAAGACACCCAGCCGAGCGAAGGACTGCCGCACCACTTCGTATATTGCGAGATCTTCTATATTAGGGACTATCATTGCGAGGCGCGCTTTGCGGCCTTTAGCGTAAGATTTTATTGTGTAGTAGATGACACCGACAGGTGCAAACAGAAGCGCCAGCGCCAGTTCAGGACTCTCGTTTAGCTTTGTGTCGCCAAAGGCGACGTGTCTTTGTCCTGCACCCGGATAAAGCCAACCGGCTGCCTCGATGGAGTTCCTAAAGCGACCCTTTTCGTCGATAAAATCCGACGCCGCCGTTTGGTGGCGAAAAGATTTTATTGGCGCGAAGTCCCGAATCCACATTGGGTGATCATCAACATTATAAGTCGAGCTCCTCTTAGTATCCGTCGGTCGATGAGGGCCGAACTGTAGAAAACTATTAAGCAGGGCTGTATATAGTTGCTGCTTTTGATCCTCATCCGGCGGCCGAGAGATCTCCAGTCCTTTCAGGCGGATGAACCCGTCGTCCACCCAAAATGATTTGCTGACTAATTCTTCAAAAGCAGACTTTAACTTTTCGTCATTCCAATCTAACAAAACCTGAGTTGCACCAAGCTCCCATGCGAGTCCCTCGACCTCTTGATTGGTTTCCTCGAATGCTCGCAGCGTCATGTACAGACCGGCTAATCCAGCTTTGTGGAGACTGGTCATTCCTGGGGCGTTGAGTCTAAGCGTCATTCTCATATCAGTACGGCCCCCGTCTTTCGGCCGTAAGCAATGGCTCCCGCAGGTGCAAGGAAGTTACCTTTGAATTCTGGCCAGCCACTCATAATCTTGTCGCTATAGTTCATCGGAATAGCACGCTTGACTATCTCCGCGTTGCTTCGGCGACAGGCGCTTTCATCTTCCGGAAGAATCACGGACACCGAATAACCGGGCATGCGCACGGGTTCAGGCGTGGCGAACCAGCCAGAATCCAACCATGCGGTACGGGTGTCGAGCCGCAGTTCCTCTTGAGGCGACAGTGCATTAAATAGTGCTGATAGATCGGTCTGGCGAAGGGAGTGGCCGAGCGCAATAAGCCCATCAATCCATTGTTCAGCCAGCCGAAGCGCCGATTCGGTATATGGGGTCGCCACTTTCTTTTCAGGCCAATAGAACAAGGCCGTACGAGGTTCACCCGGTGCCTCCGGAGTTATGCGACGATTGAGTCGTCCCAGCCGCTGAATCAAAGAGGAGATTGGCGCGATTTCACTGATGAGGAGATCAGCATCCAAGTCAAGCGACATCTCTGCGACCTGGGTCGTAACCGCAACGATCCCCGCTCGTCTTCGTTTGCCGCCAAACCACCGAATTACTTTGCGGTGTTGCCTCACTCTGTCCTTGTATTTGAACCTACTATGATAGGTCCGAGCAGCGACATCCCGCTCCTGTAACTGTCGTAACACTCGTTGGGCCCGCGCCACCGTATTGCAAACCCACAAGACTCGCTTTCCTTCACCGAAAGCCATCCTCGCTGCGTCCAAAGCGTCTGCCTCGGAATCAGTCCGCTGAAAGTCATACCGAGGAATCTCTTCGAGTTCTGTAGGTGGAGGAATCTCCTCGATTCCGTCGACGTTACTTAACAAAAATTCCTTACGGGCTTTTGGGAGTGACGCAGTCATCAGGAGAAAGCGCGCGCCCGGCAGTGCTTTTATTAGCGCTACAACCGCTTCGAACATTGGATTGTCGTAAGCATGCAACTCATCAAAGACAAACGCTCCAGACAGAATCGCAGGTGAGTTATACAATCCGCGCCGATTGTTGCGTACTAGCGAAAGTACGGTATCGGCCGTGCAGATTATTGCCTGAGGACTCCAGGCGTTGAGCGATTGGATTCTCAAGAGATGATCATTCTCTGCTTCGTCGTTCACTTGAGCAACGCCTTCCAGATCAACAATAGAGCGTGAATGAAGAAGCCCGGCCTCGACTTTGGTTTCGTGAACGTAACCCAAGAACCCTTCCGTGGCTGTGCCGGTAGTTGGATAGCAAAAGAAGAGTTTCTTGCCTTCGGCATGACGAGCAGCCCACATATATGCAGCCGCCGTCTTTCCGCTACCGCAACCAGCTTCGACCAGCGTGACTTGTGAGTTTGCGGCACCGATGGCCTCTTGAAATCTTCGTGGTTTGTCTCCCTTAAGTCGCGCGTCGACCACCTCATCCATAAGAGCCTTGGTGACTCGATTGCCCAAGGTCTCGTGAACCCATTTTCTAATCACAACCCTGCCCTTTTCGGGCAGCATTGCGCTTCCAGCCACATCAGCCGCTGTGACGAGTGCTTTAACAGCGGCAGCGAAGCGCCACCACTCGGCGTTCTTCCTTAGGCTACTTCGCCAGCGATTGCTGCTCATACTGAAAGGCAGCTGATGACGACCCAGAAAGGTTTGGTCGCCGTCAACCAACGAGAATCGGATTCGCTCGCAAGCTAGTTCACCCAGAAGAGGCTTCAAATCTGGATGATCGAGTATTGCCTTCAGTGATTGACCGCAGCCACCGCGCAAAGCGAGGGCAGCTCTTCGCCATTCTTCGTCCATCTTTACGTGGTGACCGCCAACGGCCCCGACAACGCAATCCATTAGCATCGCAGCGTCGTCGTCATCGCTATCCATACTGAGCAGACTTAGAGCCCACTCACGGATGGCATGGTTCTTATCTGTGAGCAAGAGAGCGCTCAAGAGTTCGTGTCGGGCGGGCTGCCGTGTGGGATCAAGTTGCCCTCGAACCATTTTTTGAAAACCATCGTTAGCCTTGCCTAAGTCGTGGCAAAGGCTGCTAACACGTACAGCCCTCCGCAAGCGCGATAGCCAGGGATCTTTGGGGAGATTTAGTTGTTGAAGGATAAGTTCCCCAGCGACTTCTACAATACTTTCGCCTGCTCTTTCGACGGCACGAAGGTGAGGGAGAAGTCTCGCATAGGCTGGAGGCTCAACGCCTGAAATGGATCCTGGATAGCTCTTCGCTAACAAGAACTCGAACTCGCGTTCTGGCTTTTTCATCACAGGACGTACTTGTTGACGCAGTTTTTCTGTCCTAGTTTGCGCGGCGGGGGAAAACAAACTGCAACCAAATCTTCGCTTTCCAAAAATGGGTGACGACTGGAGTTTTATAGAATCGACTTCATTGAGGTTGCTAACGTGAACGGCGTAGCCGATCACTGACCGTCCTTTGACCCGAATGACACGGCGACTTCGTTCGCGTCCTTTCGCGTCCCGTGCGTCATCAATCCAGATGTCGCCGACAATTTCATGCTGCTCCAGCTTCCCGCGAAGAGCCGCCAAGTACATCGCGCGGTCGGGAGATGCGCCTGTTTTTTCGGCGCCGCTTACCTTAATTACTACACAAGGGCAGAAGAGGTCCGAAACCGGTTTAAGAGGATAAACTTCAGGAACGCTCAAGCGAAGCTTATAGTCTTTCGCGTTATCGAAAATCCGCAATGTTGCGCCAGCCAGTGGCAACACCACCGGCAGATGCTCTGAAGGCAATCGGAGCCTCAAACGGGAATCCGATGTAAGCCTAAGGGTTTTTCCACTTAGTTGGAGACCATTTATCCGGTGAATAGCCAGCCATTGGGCTTCGTGAAGTGCGGGGAATTGGCGGGACAGACTACTGTATAGTGCGTAGCTATGATCGCGTGGAAGATGGTGCCCTATAATGCGAAATGAAACATCAATTATCATTCGAATCTCCGCAATGTCGTTGCTCTGGTCGCAACCATACAATTCTGGATCGGCCCTGTCAATACTTACTATTTCACTCCTCTCATTTTTTGCTTGACAGGTTTCAACCTCTCACGTATCGTGCCCGGCTTATGACAGACACTTCCGTGTTGGGTCTGCAGCGGGGCGCTGATTATTGAGGCATTTTCCTGGGGGTGCAAGCTCAAATCGGCGCGTCGTTGCCCAATATGCGCCTGAAACTGAAAGGTGTTGAGCACAGAGGTGCGAGACAGTGAGCCATAGGTCAATCCAGTGATGCCGTAAGGCGTTTTAACATAGTCAGTCAGCAGGCTTACCCCTGGTGGTTTTGTTAGCCTCAGCAAACGAAGTAGCCATGCAAGAATTCTTGTATGGCTTATCGTGTTCTATGCAAAAAGTTTTGCATCGCTGAAGCGCCATCAACCGCACCGCCTTACTTCTTCGGTGAGCGACGGCGGATCGGAGTACGATCCTTCAACAGAACCTTGTGCCTTCCCTCGATGATGTAAGCAAGAGCTTGATAACTCAGGGATAGCTGCGAGGCTGCCTCGGTCAAGCGGCCATTCGTTTTTGCCAGTGCTTGCTTAACTAACGCACCTTCATACCTCAACATTTCTTTTTGCAAGTCGCACGGCTTATTGAAGAGTTCTTCCGTAGCCTCCTCGGCTGTCAATTCGCGATCCAAAACAGCGAATACTTTTTCGGCTGCGGCAGTAAACCTTCTCATCAAGTCGTGGCCCTGAGAATTTGCTAACCACTCGGACGCACGATGAAAGGCAGAGTGGGCAGTGTCGCGAGGTAGGTCATCTAATTCTTCGACCAGGCTGAGGGCGGCCAAACCAGCTTTGTTGAGAGCGTCAACCTGTTGCGCTACTGCGATCGCTCTCTGGAAAGTGAACTGGGCGCCCTCAGTCCTGCCCAGACGAGCGAGAGCGATGCCGTGAGTGATAAGTGCATCCGCCAGGAGACATTGCTGGCCACTCTTTGCCAACACCTTTACCGCACGGCCGGCTACAGCTTCGGCTTCCTTAAGCCTTCCCTCAGCGATCAGAACCTGTGCCCGAGTGTCATCGATTTCAGCGGTTTGTACTCTGTTGCGAATACTCGCGGCGAGGCGTCGTGCTTCTTCCAGATATCCGTGTGCTTCTTGAGATCGAGACAACTGACGAAGAACATTACCAATGTTATTCTTTACATTGGCCCGAAAGACGATGTTATGAGCGAGTTTGAAATGAGTATCAGCTTGCTCATATGAGCGAAGAGCTCGTTGAAGATACTCATTTCTGTTCTCGGGCGTCGCGAGCTTTCGAAGGACCATGGCGAACTGATTGTGGTAGGCACCGATGATGGCGTGATTATTGATCTTGCTGAATAGCGGGACATTATCAGTAAGTATCTTTGAGGCATCGTCGTATCTGGAGGCTGCACATTCAACAATAGCTAGTCTGAGCAACGCTCTAGCCTTCGTATTTCCTTCAGTGGTTAGTTTTTGAAGCGCTTCAGTTAGCATGGTCCTTGCTTCGTTGAGGGCACCCTCACGAAAATAGCAATAAGCAATTTCTGCACGTGCGGCGGTTTCCTTCCTTACGTCACTTATCGACTCGTAGAATGTCATTCCTTCAGTGATGAGATTTTTGGCGACCTCTTGCGCATCCTCAAGCTCCTCTTTGCTGCCGATCCAACTGGTCAATATCCCTACGCAGATCAGAACCTCGGCCGACACCGAGGCATGGAGACCCTTCAATTCCGGGCGCTCACCGATCCGCTTCCACAGGGGCCGCATTACTTCTCTGGCACCGTCGTAATCGCCCCTGTCCCTCTTTTCTAAGGCGGCCTGACATTTTTTTAGTGCTTCTTCATTGGTCGTAAGGTGCGAGGAGTGGTGCTTCGGTGAAGTTATCTTCATGACAGAAAGGTCCTTCAACGTGAGTGGAAGAAAGCTTGCAGTTGCGACTCGGATACTAATTTGCCTCGTTAGCGCCTTGCAAGAAGTTTCTCAAGTTGTTTTAGTCTATTTGATGTAAGAATCCTTGCATCGTTAAACCAACAACAGGAGAAATAACCATGAAAAGATTGCTCATAACCACAGCTATGACGTTTGTTCTCTCGGTTTCCGTCCTGGCCGGCGACATACCGTGTGGCGCTCCAGCGCCGGCGCCTGAGGGATCGACGCAAACAACAATCACCACATCCCCAGGCGAAATACCGTGCGGTTTCGCGGAGCAGATTTCAGAGGCAGGACTGTCTGGCTTGCTGGTCGTGCTCGGCTTAGTTATCTAGTCAGTGAGACTCGGTAACTCACTCGAGTGGTAGCGATCTAAATTTACGAGATCCAGGCTATGCTCTCGTAGTTATCAGGTCACGATTCCCAGTTAGCTGTTACCACCCACCGAATAGAAGCAGCCTCACGGCAGCTCGGTGGAAGTGTGCCTCAAAGGAATCGAATATATTAAAGGGCGAAAACTATTTCCCAGGGCTCTTTCGCCTCTTATTCTCAGCTATCGCAACGCGTTTGACGCTAGCTCGCTACGAAGCGCTTACGATCACCGTGCGTTACATTCGCGCCGTTCACCTCGGAGAGAAGTGCGGCCCTAGCACTTTGTCCACTAATTGGATACCTAACAAGAACGGCTGCCAATGTTGGCAGCCGTAAGTTGTTAATCTAAGTGGTCGGGGCGAGAGGATTCGAACCTCCGACCTCTCGGTCCCAAACCGAGCGCACTACCAGGCTGTGCTACGCCCCGAAGCTTATCTCGCTCATCGAGAAGGGCCGAGCGCATTCTATGAAGCGCTTCTACCCGCGGTCAAGTTTGGTCTAAGAAAGAGATCTAGTTGCTGGCGCATTTTCTCTGCAGCGCGAGCGCGATGACTAATTCTTCGCTTGATAGCCTGGTCCAGTGCCGCAAAAGATACTGCGTAACCGGTGGGGATGAAAATTGGATCAAATCCGAAACCGTCCGTCCCGGTAGGATCATGGGCTATCGCGCCCTCGCAAACGCCTTGGGTAACGGCCAGAACTTTCGCAGTTGATAACTCTGCTTGTTGTGAGGATGGCCAGCCATAAACCACCATGCAGCAAACAAATCGGGCAATACGTGAAGTCGATCCACTTTGATCGAGCGACGACAGTAACGTTCGGGTGCGTTCAGTGTCCGTCAGGTGATCTCCACCGAAACGCGCCGACAACACTCCGGGTCCGCCCCGCAGGGCCGCGACTTCAAGTCCTGAATCGTCTGCCAGCGCTGTAATCCCGGTTTGGCGCGCGTAGCTCATCGCCTTGAGAGTTGCATTCTCTTCGTAGGTTTCACCAACTTCTGCGACCTCGGAAATATTTTTAAATTCGTTTAAAAAGCGTAGTGCTACCGGCAACGTCGCAAATGCCTCGCGCAACTCGGCAATCTTGCCTTCGTTGCGAGTTGCTATTAACAATTCACTTTGAGTCATGACAACTGCGTGCCTCTAGCGGCTGGGGCTTTCATTCGACTTTGTTCGATCGGGAAAGACCAATGGCAGCAACGTACTGAACTGTCCGAGGGATGAATGGGTAACCCGCTCGATGCCGTGTTCTCCCAAATTTGTCTCTGTCGCCGAATAGGGTAATGATCTCAAGATTTGTTCTGCTCCGTCCGACCAATGCACTGCGGTGCCGCCTGCTGATACGACGGTCGAAACGAATGTGCGCACCCGTTCAGTGTCATTTGCGTAAGTCAAAATACAAGCTCCGTTCGATCGAGGAGTCGAGCGAATGCGCGCTGAAGTACTCGATTGATCGGGCGAAGCGGAAACCGCTTTTTCGACATAGCGAGTAACGTCGGGGGCAGATCCGATTGCGACAAAGCCGTTCACAAAACGAGCCACTAACTCGCTTTCGGAGTTGCTGAAAAGCTCGTTGTTTCGCTGGCCATCGATTAGCCTAAATCCCATTCCTGTGATCAAAAGGTCACGCATTGCATTTACATCGCGGATTCTTGCGATGAGCACTGAACTTCCTGACTCTGGGTCTAAACGCGACGTGATCACTGGTGCATCAACCAAACCCAGAAATTTATCCGGCGCATTTATTCCATAGGGTAGCAATGCTGATTTTAATAGCGAGGAAAAAAATATCGCGGAGAGCGCGTCCACCTGGGACGCGACGGAGGTCTTCAGCCCCTGCCAGGCCGCAGCCGGATTCTGAAACCTGTAATAGGTAACTGACGAGGCGTTGTCAGGTAGCTTCGGATTCGAAGATAAGTCAGCTTGCTGACACGAAAAACTTTCCTTGAGCTTCGCAACCACCGCAGGCTGAAGATCAATTTGGTACCGGTCTTCGATGCCGTGCATAAAAGGCATCGAACTCCATCCCAGACTGGCGACGATTTTCGCGGACGCTGAATCGATCAGGCGCTCAAATTCAGTGTTGCCCGGGGCTCGCCCCATAACCATCGGCAGCACCACTGAAAGTAATCGGCCGCTGCTCTTCGCCGGCACAAAACCAAAAGCGAGAGCTCGATCTGCCTGCAGATCAAGTCGCAACCGCTTCAAGTCCTGATCGTCTTTCAAGCTCGGCAGGCGTCGCAACGCGACCGCCAACGTCTTTTGCACTGCTCGCTCAGTATTGCCGACGATGACGAGAGTCCCCGTTATCGTGGCTACAACCTGGCGTGAGCCATCGGGGGCAATCCATTCGATAAACTCAAAACCGTCTATGTTCGTTCGTTTGAAAGTCGGCTGTCCATAAGCGGTTTCGGCAAACTTTTTTAGGGCTTCTTCCACCGAAGACTTGATACGGCCTGCAGCCGTGTGGGTTTCCACAAGCAAGGCGCCTTCCGGCTTCACTGTAAGACTTTCATCGTCTTGCGACACGCCCAAGTCAGTGACAACTACAGCAAGCTGTGCGCGTGTAGCTATGACAGAATTGGTTGGACCGATCCCGGTCCACCTGACGAACTTCCTCGACCAGTTGTTGCTGTCCCTTCGCCGCTGATTGCCAGTCAGTTCGTCAACTAATTTCCACGCGTCAGTATTCGCTAAACTTGCTGCGACAACGGCTGGGTTGTTTGATTCGAGGTAAAGCAGCGAATCGGCGGGCGCATAAGTTGCCATATCAACAGTGCGAGGTCGAACCCACCATAACCAAGCGGCAAGCACCGCAAGCAGCAACAGGGCGGTGATGAGAAACAATCGAGTCCGTGCCATTGGCCGCATCCTAACCGCGCCTCAAGAGATGCGCAAGCATCATGATTTTCACTTGACTCGTTTCTGGAATTAACAGGTCGAGTTCCAGAAATGTGCTAAGGCGCATCAAATTTCCATGACGGAGAAGACTGTAAAACCCGACAGAATATAGAGTTAAACCATGAAAAATAGTGGTTGACATTGTTTGGGACGATACTGTAATCTGCTTGACGTCGGCAGTGAGGATGCTGTCAGATCAAACTCTTGCCGCGCTCCTCGTCCTCGTTTCAGAAGCCTTCGCTTTCCGGAAGGCAAAATTCCCTGAGAACTCCTGATTGTTGAATGCAGCGCTAAACGCGCGTCCCGCCCTCGGAGTCATTAGCCCGCCGAAGAAGCCTATCTAAGGAATCAGTCTTGAAAATCGACAAGCCAGTAACTCCCGCGAAAACAGCCAAAAGCCGGGTTTCAAGAGCACTGAAAGCTCGTGCCCGCCTGCGGCAACAGCACAGAATGCGTTCTCTCTCCGCCGTGAGGAATAAATAAACATGTTTAAGAAAAGTATGGGCAAAAAGAATCTCGTTGGCCTCGACATCGGTTCCAGCTCCGTAAAAGCCGTCGAGCTGCAAAGGAAGGGAAATAGCCTTCACTTGGTGAACCTTGGTTTTGAAAACCTTCAAACCGACACAATCGTTGATGGTCAGATCATGGAGTTGAATAACGTGTCCAATGTTATCAACAGCATTTTCAACGAGCACCAGATTAGAACCTCGAGAGTTGCAGCCGGCGTCAGCGGGCATTCGGTGATTGTTAAGAACATTGTGCTTCCCCAGATGAGCGAAGACGAACTCCAAGAGTCATTCAGCTGGCACGCGGAAGAACATATCCCTTTCGATATATCTGACGTGAACCTGGATTACCAAGTCACCAGCAGCTCCTCGGACGCGCTTAACGTTCTCATGGCAGCCTGCAAGAGTGACAAGATCGCCAACGTCAAACAGGCGATTCAATTGGCGGGCAAACAACCGGTGGTTATCGACGTTGATTCCTTCGCGCTGCAAAACTGTTACGAGATGAACTATCAGCCAAAAGCGGGCGAGGTCGTGGCACTGCTCAACATTGGTGCTTCGACGATGAACATCAACATATTAAACGGCACGCGTTCAGTATTCGCGCGCGACGCCTCGGTCGGCGGCAGCCAATACACCAGCTTGCTTCAGAAAGAGCTCGGCCTGACCTTCGAACAGGCTGAAGCGGTGAAGCGGGGATACCCACTTCCGGAAGGCATCGAACCGCGCCCGATCCAACCGATCATTGAAACGGTTTCCGACATCCTCGCTCTGGAAATTCGCAAGACAATGGATTTTTATCGAGCAACCGCCGAAGAGAGCGAAGAAGCCATTCAAAAGATTCTAGTGTCGGGTGGCGGTTCAAAGCTTCCCGGGCTGCCTGAGTATCTTGCGAAGCGCTTCGAGATTCCCGTCGAATTATTTGATCCCTTCCGGCAAGTCCAGGTTGACGGTAGAAAGTTTGATCCGGATTACATGAAAGAGATCGTCCCGGACATGGCAATTGCCGTCGGTCTCGCCTTGAGAGGAGTTGAAACGGCATGATCAAGATTAATTTGCTTGAATCAATTACAGACCGCCCGACCGGCGCCGCGATGGTTGAAGCCCGGGTAGCAAACCCGCGCATGCAAACCCTCCTACTGGCTGCTACGGTGTCTGGTCTACTGGTCCTGGGCGTGGGCTATGACTACGTCAGCTCAAAGTCAAACCACGAAACCGCGCGTGTAGAACTTGAAAAGCAGAGAGCCATCAACCTACAGATGCTTGCTGTGAACAAGGAACAGGTGGAGTTGGAAAAGAAGGCGCAGGAAATCCAGAGTCGCATCGACGCCATCAAGAGCCTGCGCGAATCGCAACAGGGTCCGAGCGCGGTGCTGCGTGAAGTTAAAGCGCGATTTGACGGTGTACCTGGGCTGTATCTGAAAAGCCTGGAACAGAAAGATGGTGAACTCACCATCAAGGGCCTTTCGCCCAACGAATCATCAGTGACTCGGTTTGGCCAAAGTCTCGAGTTCTCATCAGGGTTGTTTACGAACCTCAACATTGAAACCCAGCGCGAGACGGCGCAACCGAGCGGGACAGCAGCGGCAGGACCAACCGATGCCGCCGTAGTGCTTCCGGAAGTGGTTGCGTTTACGGTGAAGTGCAATTATGGCAAGAAGCCTCAAGCGCAAGCAGGCGCCCCAGCCTCCAACCAGGTGGCGCTGAAAAAGTAACCTACCAAGGTAATCCCGAAAACGATCGGGGAAGGAACTAAACAGATGAAAATAGGTAATCTCAAAGCGCTGCCCTGGTATCTCCGGCTAGTGATGTTCGTAGCCGTAGCTGCGGTCCTGTATGGCGGCTTCTGGTATTTGGTCACGCGGCCGACACGCGCCGAAACGCAGCAATTCAATAGCGAGATTGCTCAGTTGCTGCCAAAGAATGCGCAAGCCCAAATCGCTTCGCAACGGTTGAACGAATTTCGCGCGGTTTACAAAGCGCGTCAGGAAGAATACGAAGAGTTAAAGGCGTTGCTGCCCGAGCAGCGCGAGATAACGATGGTACTGCAGGGCGTACAGGATCGAGCTCGCAGCAACGGTTTAGTGCTCAAGAAATTTTTGCCTAAGGAAGACGTGCAGGAAGGGAACTACAGCGGCAAGAAGATTGAAGTGAGTGTTACCAGCTCGTTCGCATCGTTGCGCTCTTTCTTTGAACAGTTGGCCCACTACCAGCGCATCGTCTCAATCAGTAACTTTCAGATCCATCAGGTCGATAAGCAAACGTCAATGAAAACAGTCGACGCCACGTTTGATCTGACCGCTTATTATGTTTCTGCGGAGAAACTGAATCCCCCTGCCGCACAGCCTGCCGGTTCTGGCCAGGTTCCACCCGCAGCAGTACCGCCCAAGAAGTAAGCCTCGTGCTTAACGCCAACCAGGAAAAATAATCATCATGAAATATCAAGCGAAAAACTTTCAAAGTGCGTTAGTCATGTTCCTATGCGCCGGCGCGCTGGCGTTCACTGCGGCTGTTTCCGTAAACGCCCAGGACAAGAGTACCGTCAAACCGTCGCGAACGAATTCCGGCGGCCGCGATCCGTTCACGAAGTATGAGCCACCGCGCGTCACCGCGAAGAAGTCAGCACTGCTCCTGCCCCCCTCCGTTCAGCAAAGAATTGAACAGTATCGGGCCCAAAAACTGGCGGCAATGAGTGCTCATATTGCCGCGCCCAAACCGACGACAGCGTTTCTGCTAAATGAAATTCAGGTAGTCGGCATCTCACGCTCGCCGCGCGGTTATGCAGCGATTGTTGAAGCGTCGCCAATCAAACTTGCATACGTAATTTACCCAGGCGAACGGTTTTACGATGGTCAGTTAGTAGCTATCGAAGACAACCGTTTGATATTCCGTCGCGAAGTGATTTTTTCTGACGGTCGACGCGAGCGTTCGGTTGAAATGAAGCCGTTGCGCCAACCGACCACTGTTGATGCGCTTGCCTCCGTGAAAACGGCCCCTGCCAGTTCCGCGCCTGTCGAAGAAAAGAAGCCAGTCGCCGACAAGCCCTAGTTTCCGGTTTCGAATCATTTCAAGAGGTCCGAAACCATTCCCCGCGTAGTCACCCATCAGTACCAATCCGCTACGCAGTTTGACAATCAACCCGGACGAGTCGCATGTGCGGCGCGCGCTTCAAGCTGAAAGGCAGCACGAGCGTAGCGTGTGGCGGCTAGCGTTCCGCAATTCCCCAGGAGGGAAAGATGCTTTATCTGCCTCTAATTCAAAAAGTAACCAAGAGGGCCACGCTCGGCCTCGTCTTTGTTTGTCTGTGCGTCGTGCAGGGTTTTGCTGCCGGCGATGCAGCGGCAGTGCCGACTGCAAGTTCTGTCGACGCGACTGCGACGACCGAGGTAGCAGCCCCGCAACAGATGCCTTCGCCTGTGCCGGCACCGACAACGAACATTTCGCCGGCGTCGAATCAAGCGACACAGTCGCAGCAGGGCAGGCAGTATGGCCAGCCTGGCTTTGTTGGCGAACCGATCAATTTGAACGTCGTCAACGCAGACATTCGCGACATTCTCAATTACATCACCGAACAGTATGGCGTGAACTTTGTCATTGATAGTTCAGTTGGCGCCGTGCCGGTTACAGTCAATGTTCAGGATGTGCCCTGGAACGTTGCGCTGGACGCTGTCCTAAAGGCTAACCGTTTAGGCATCGAATCAAGTGGCAACATTCTTCGAGTAGCGACTACGGAAGTGCTTGCGAAAGAATCAGAGACGCAGAAAGTAATCAACGACTCGCGTTTGGACGCGTCACCATTGGTGACCGAGTTCATTCGTCTAAACTATGCGCGCGCTTCGGGCACGCTGGCCCAGGCGGCTGGCTCGACCGGTGCATTCGCGGGTGGTTCAACCAACCTCAGCTTCAGTGGTGGAGCAGGTGGCGATGCCACCGGAGGCAGCGGCGATCAAGGCTTGTTACCGATTATCTCGCGCCGACTCTCTCGCCGTGGCTCGATCGAAGTCGATGGCCGCAGCAACACGCTGATCATTACTGACGTGAAAGAAAACATTGACGCGATTCGTCAACTCGCTGCGATTCTGGATCAACCGGAACCCCAAGTTGAAATCGAAACGCGAATTGTTATTGCACAGCACAACTTCAGCCGCGACCTCGGCGCCCAACTTTCAGCAGGTGTCGTTAATCTGGGTACCGGAGGTTTGGCCAATATTTCTTCGCTCCCGGCTACTTCAACCACCTCGTCCGGCAGTGGCGGCACGGGCACTGGGGGCACTGGGGGCACTGGGACTACCGGTGTCAAAAGCGGTCCAAACCCATTCGGTGTCTTCGGTGGCCTAACCGGCACCACTCAACCCCTTGGTTCGCTGGGCGCGGCCGCGGCGAGCACAGTCATCGGCCTAACCACCGGTCTTTTCGGCACGGCGCAAATCAGCGCGCTTATAACTCTTGCGGAATCGCGCGGCGAAGCGAAGACAGTTGCAACGCCACGCGTCACCGCTTTGAATAACCGGCCGGCGCAGATTGAGAGCGGTTCGCAAATTCCTGTGCAAACCACTCAGGCAGCCAGCGGCACCGCGGTCGTCACCACAACCTTCGTTTCAGTCCCTCTGCGTCTTTCAATCACGCCGCAGATTACAGACGTCGGCACTGTCATTCTTCGCGTCACAATCGAAAACAACACTATCAATACCGGTATCGCCGTTGGCGGCGTACCCGGCATCGACACGCAGCGTATGCAGACTGAAGTGCTCGTGCCAGATGGCGGCACCACCGTTATGGGTGGCGTGTTAGCCGACACCGAAGGTGAAACGCGACAAAGAACGCCCGGGCTCGCGTCGATTCCTATCGTTGGAAACATGTTCAAGCGCAAACTGACTACGCGCCAAAGCAGCGAGATCCTGTTCTTCATCACGCCGCACATCTATCGGCCCGATTACCAGGGTCGTCCAACGTCCGGAACGATCAGCACCGGACCCCGAACCACAACCATCTCGCAACCCGTTCCGCTTGGTAATCCGCAGAGCAACACGCCAACGCCGACGCAATTACAGCAACAGCAGCAGCAGCCCCAGTCGGTGCCACAAGGCCTGAACGCGCCGGCGCCAAATGCGCCGCCCGCAAACACGCCTAGTGCACGTCCTGGCTCCCTTGGCGGTCAGCGTCCATAGGAAAGAGAAACTATGTTCAAGGATGTATTGGAGAAAATACTTGAGCGCACCGAGGGCAGCCTCGGTGCACTCATTATGGGAATCGACGGTATCGCTGTTGAGCGTTCGCTCAAGCAAGCGGGCGATGAAGCAAACCTCGACGTTGCGGCTGCGGAGTTTACTTCGCTAGTCCGAAACGCACAGAAGGCCGGAAACGACACCGGACTGGGAGCGTTGCGTGAGCTGGTGATTTCACTCGACGACGCGATTCTGCTGGTGCGTTTGTTAGGCAAGGATTACTTTGTCGTACTAGCAATCAGTCCGGAGGGTAACCTTGGTCGCGCGCGCTTTGAACTACGCAAGGCTGAATTACAAATCGCGGGCGAGTTTGCAATGTAGGCAAATTCACTGTTACTAGCTTAAAAAGCCGCTTCCCACGAAGCGGCTTTTTTGTTTAGCCAGGCTCGAAAAATCGAGCTGATTTACGGCGACCGAACGTAAGGCATGCCGCGCAGAATGATTCTTTGCCGGCGTGCAACGCGGCGCGCATTTACCTGAGGATTGAAAACGGTGCGTGGGTTAGGAATCATAGCTGCGAGAAACGCGGCCTCGTTCGCGCTCAATGCCGATGCCGGCTTGTGAAAGTAATGTTCAGCGGCGGCTTCAGCGCCGTAAATACCGTCCCCCCATTCAATCAAGTTCAAATAGAGTTCCAGAATGCGGCGCTTGGTTAGTTCGCGCTCCAGGAAAATGGTTAGAATCGCTTCCTCGCCTTTGCGGAAAAACGATTTCTGCGAAGAGAGATAAAGATTCTTGGCCAGTTGCTGCGTGATTGTTGAAGCGCCGCGCTTGAAGTCCGGCAAGTTGGGCAGCCAATCATCGTTTTCGCCTTCCTTCTTCGCTTCTTTTGCCGCTTCGCGCATGCCCTGGTCCCACACCTTCTGAATCGCGCCATAGTCAAAGCCATGATGCGTCATGAAGTTTGTATCTTCGCCTGCCAGCACTGCGCGCTGTAAGTTTGGGGAAATTCTCTCCAGCGCTACCCATAACTGTTCGCGCTTAGGTTCTCTTCCTTGCGAGCGGGCCTCATTTGCGCGGGTTTCGATAAGTGAAGTTGAGAGCGGAGTTTCCGTCTTCAATCGCGCTATGCGAATGAACATGATCACTTGATAGGCGAGAAAGCCCACCAAAATTCCGGCAAAGATTAGGAATAGAGTCTTGAAAATCTTTCGCATGTTTAGCGGGAGCGTTGGCGGGGATCGAGATACTCGCGCAATCCGTCGCCGATGAAATTAAAGGCCAGCACCGTCAGCGCGATTGCTATTCCCGGAAAGATTAGGGCATGTGGCGCTGCTTGAAGTGTAGAGAGGTCGCGTGCTTCCTCAATCATCACTCCCCAAGAGGGCGCCGGTGGAGGAACGCCCAATCCCAGAAATGAAAGTGCTGCTTCCGACAAAACCGCGCCGGCCATGCCGAGGCTGGCCTGGACGATCAACGGCTGAATGGCGTTTGGCAATATGTGAATCATCAAGATGCGCGTGTCGCTGGCTCCCAGTGCGCGCGCCGCCTGCACAAAATCATATTCGCGCACTTTCAAAACCTGTCCCCGAATTAATCGCGCGTAACCGACCCAGCCGATAATGCACAGCGCGAACATCAATTTATTCAGGCCGGCACCTAAGAAAGCAACCATGGCAATCGCCAAAAGCAAACCAGGAAAAGCGAGAAAGACGTTGAAGACATAACCGGAGACGATTCGATCGAACCAACCACCGTAGTAGCCGGCGAGTGCTCCGAGAATTGTTCCAACGAAGGTCGAAACCGAGACGACGACTATTCCGACTTCAAGCGAGATCCGTGTGCCAAAAACAACGCGCGAGAAAATATCCCGACCGGTGGAATCAGTTCCGAAAAAATATTGCGCCGACGGAGGAAGGTAGCGAAGAGGAAGATTAGTTGCGCCTACGTCGTGAGTGGCGATCCATGGCGCGAATATGGCGACGATGACGAGCACCGCGACGATTACAAGACCGACGATAGTTAGACGGTTCATAAACTCACGAGACTCGAATTCTCGGATCAAGCCACCGATAGACCATGTCGGTAAGCATGTTTGCGACGATGTAAGTGATGCTGATTACGAGCACACATCCCTGGACCACGCGATAGTCACGTTTGCCAATCCCGTCTTCAACCAGCAGCAGTCCCAAACCGGGCCAGCCAAATATCTTTTCAGTAATAATTGCGCCGGCCAGCAAAACGCCAAGCTGCAAACCAAGAATTGTCACCACCGGGATCAGTCCATTCTTTAAGACGTGTTTGTAGACGACCTTGGTTTCGCTTAAACCTTTTGCCCGGGCGGTGCGAACATAATCTTCGCCCAACTCCTCAATCACCGACGAACGAACCATGCGCGTAAGGATGGCAGCCAGGGCTGCCCCGAGCGTGAACGAAGGCAAAATGAAATCAGTCCAATCAAAACGGCCCGACGGCGCCAGCCAACCGAGTTTCACCGCGAAAACGTAAACCAGCATTGGCCCAATGACGAAACCGGGCAGGCTGATCCCGATGAGCGCGACAATCGATGCCAGGTTATCGATCCAGGTGCCACGATTCTTTCCAGCGATAACCCCGAGCGGAATCGCTATTAGTATCGCGATCAACAGCGCCGAGAGCGCCAGTTGAATGGTTGCCGGATAGCGCTCAAGTATTAGTTCGACAACGGGGCGATCGGTGCGAAACGAACGACCCATGTCGCCGTGAAGCAAACGAACCCAATAATCGGTGTAGCGATTCTTTACGCCGTGCCATTGAAAGTGGCGATTGTTTTGCGCGTCGCGGGGAAATGAAAAGAAGAATGGCGGTTGATCAAGACCATGCAGTTGACGAAACTGCTCGAACTGTTCCGGCGTTGCTTGTTCACCCAGCACCGCAACGGCCGGGTCGCCCGGTACGAGTTCAATCAACAGGGTTACTAAGGAGACGACGGTCCAAACGACGAGCAGAAAGATTGCGAAACGCCGCAGCGCCGAAAAGACTCTATGCTTGAAAACTGAACGCACTCTGGCGTGTCTCGATTGACGAAAGGTTCAAATTCGCGAGGATGATAGCATACGGGTAGGACAGACATTCCCGTCGGACCTGTGCCGAATCAAGCTGTCGACCAGAAACCGGTTCGCAAAAAATAAGAACGTAGCCAAGAGGAAACTGAAATGAGTCCGTGGCCCCGACAACCGCGCACTCGCCAGGAAATCCCTCCAAGGCTACGCTCTTATATGGTTCCAAGCACGTCGTGCTTGCAACCAATCTGAGGTAGGACAGACATTCTTGTCTGTCCTCTTTCTGAATCGAGACAGGCTGGAATGCCTGTCCTATAATTTCGGCCGCTTGCCAATATGCAATGCCGCAATTCCACCGGTAAGATTCCGAAAAGTTACCTCGCGAAAACCGGCCTTTTGTAACAGCGCCACCAGTGAAGCCTGATCCGGAAAACGCAACACAGAATCCGGCAAATACTCGTAGGCGTTTTTTGAACCGCTCAAGAAACCGCCGAGCAACGGCAACAGCTTGGTAAAGTAAACTCGAAACAGCGTCCGCAAAATTGGCATTCGGGGCGTGGAAAATTCTAAAACAGCAACTGTCCCACCGGGCCGCAAGATTCTGAATAACTCGCTTAAGCCGCCCTCGAAGCTCGCCAAATTCCGCAGACCAAACGCGATCGATACTCCATCGAACGACCGATCGCGAAAGGGAAGCTTTAGCGCATCGCCTTCCACAAAGGGAAGCGGCAGGCCGCGATCCGATGACTTGGCGGCTGCGATGTCGAGCATCGGCCGGCAAAAATCCAGCCCAACAACTCGCGCCTTGATCCCGGTGGCTAATGCCAGTGAAAGATCGCCCGTACCGCATGCGACATCCAGAACGCGAGCGTCAGTCGCGGGGAGGTTGGCGGCCACGGTCTTCACGACCAAACGTCGCCAACGCTGATCGATGTTTCCTGACAGCAGATGATTTAAAAGATCATAACGAGTTGCGATCGCCGCAAACATTTCGCGGACGCGCTGCGCTTGCTCGCGTTTCGTTGCGCTTTCTTCGTCAGACACAGTTAAGCGAATGTTGCTGTCGATATGGTTGCAGGCAGATTGCGAATGATTTGTGATTACTAAGGTTTGGGTATTGGTTTTGTGTGTTGCTTAGAAGGTGCCGGATCTTTTTTCGGGCTGGACGCAGAAGGAAGTTCACCAAAGAGCTCTATCTTTCCATAACGTTCTAGCTGTGGTTTCAGAACTTCAGAGTTTCCAATTACTGCCACTGCAATCGGAACATCCCAGAATAACCGATTCGCCGCGCGTTTTAGATCGGCCGAAGAAATCTTCGCGAGCTCGCGCAATCGATCGTCACCTGATTTAGCAGCATGCGTATCAACGTCGAGCCACGCGTCGGCCGTTCCATCTTTAGTGTCGAGTTGCTTGCCCAGCGCGGCGATAGCTTGGCCCGTGGCTGCCTCGAGTTCTGGCTCAGTTACCGGCTGGCTGGTTAGCGACTTTACAACCTCTTGCGCGGTCGAGAGACTCTTCGTGGCCAAAAGATTGTCCACCGTAGCGCCCATCACAAACATTCCAGGCAGCACAAAAGCATCGTGGCGGACAAAAACGGGGTTACGACCCAGGTCCGGAAGTAGTGTTTCCCAACGCTTGCGCGCGATGAGCGCCAGCAACTCTGCAGCCTGCGAATCAGGGTCGCTTCGCGCAAAGCCTCGCACGGCTAATCTGACCTCGGCGCTTTGTTCTGTTGGTGCATTCATGATGAGAATGCGCGCAGCGGGAACAGCCGGCTGCTGAAATGTTGCCGGGATAACTCTTTCGCTCTTTCGCCATCCGCCCAGCAACTGTCGCAAGGCGCGGCTGGCTCGGGTTCGTTCGACGCCGCCGATAATCACCAGTGTGGCGTTGTTCGGATTCAAAAAGCGTTCGCGCGCGAGCATCAGATCGCCGCGCTCGATGCGGTCGAGCGATTCGGTGGTTCCGGTAGACGGACGTCCATAAGGAAAATCACCGAACAGTCTGGCGGCAATCGCGCGGTCGGCCAAAGTGCTGGAAGAAATGCTGGTGTCTCGTATGATTTTTTCCCGGCCATTCCGCGCTTGGGTTAGGTTTTCCGGCGACAGTTGGGTGGTAAGCAAAGCGGTGCGAAGAATCTCGACAATCCTTTCAAATTCGCGGGTCCGGCCTTGCAGGGTAATTGTGATCGAGTCGTAATCAGTAACCACGTTCAGCCGTCCCTGCATTTCATCGGTGAAGAACTCACGCGTGGCCGGGTCGGGAAAAAGCAAATCGCCAAGCAGCGCCATGCTGCCGCCCTTGCCGGCGAGGTCGAAAGCAGCGCCGCTATGGATTCTGAGTTTCAGTAGAACATCCTGGTCGCCCGGTCGGGGAAGCAAGATGACGCGCAGTCCATTCAAAAGCTGGAATCGCTCGGGAGGCGTCAAAAGCTGCCCTTGAGCCGGCGCGGGACATACGGCTGCCAACGCCAAAAGCAGCGCCATCTTTCTCAGAAAACCATCAAATACAGGAAGTTTCATAGAGGTTTAGAACCCGAACCGCTCAAACTCGTTCATGATTTAGGCCAAAAAAAGGGAGGCAAAAACATCTTAGAGGCACGATATTTAACCGTCAACCGTTTGGCTTCTAAATGCATCCAAAGCCTCGGGTTGAACAGTATTGGCCGGTTGTTAAGCTTGAACAAGCACACAAACACGGTACGCTGTCGCGCAGTTTGTCAGTTCGGTGTTTGAAATGGCGCCCGGCGCGAATGAAAGTTGACGGAAGGCCGTATCCTTTATCCGTTTGTCGGTAATACTAGTAGGAAGCGATTCCTGCAGAATCGAGTGGCGATTGCCAGACAGAAACACAGACGAACTTTTGCTTGAATCCGCAGGACAGGGCGACGCCGCCGCTTTCCAGCAGTTGTACGAACGGCATCGAAATGCAGTCTTTCGGTTTGCCTATCGCTTATCAGGCAGCGTGGAAAACGCCGAAGACCTAACCCACGACTGTTTCCTGAGTTTGATAAAAAGGGTCGCGAGTTTCGAGCCGGGGCGCGCATCGTTGCGAACTTATCTTTTGGCGGCTACCCGGAATCTTTGGTTGAAGCAGTTGCGAACGCTTGGTCGAGAGTCGGCACTGGATGAGTTTGACGAGAATGATTTCGTGGCTCCGAGCAAGGCGCCGCTAGGTCGATTGCTTGATAACGAAATGGCTTTGAAAGTCGCCGAGGCGGTGGCGAGCTTGCCTCCTTTACAGCGCGAGGCATTAGTTCTTTTTGAATATGAGGGCATCTCGCTGAACGAAATTGCGAGCATGGTCGGCAGCGACGTAGGCGCCGTAAAAGCGCGGCTGCATCGGGGCCGCGAACGATTAAGGAAAGTGCTGCAACCTTATTTGAATAGCCACAGGGAAATTGTTACTTTGGAGAAGGCTTGAAATGAGTAGCATTGAACCGGGAGACAGCTTTATCTCGGAAGATGATTTGAAGAGTTTGCTGGATCAATGGATTGCGCCAGATCCTTCGAAAGTACTCGATCAGCGAGTAGCAAACAGTTATTATAGGGAGTTTGGAACCGCAGATGCTGCTGCCAATTCAGTACTGCTCCCCCAAAGCCAAAAAGAGGTACGTGCGATGAAGTTTTGTTCCACTTGCAGAGAAGAGTTCGCTGATAAATTCAGTTTTTGTCCCGTCGATGGCACTCCCCTGGTAGCGCCAGTCGCGGAGCCAGAAAAGAAAGTCGTTAGCAGCTCGACCTTTAACGAGAGCGTTGCGGCGCCGGTACTTGCCGGAGCGGCGGGTGCTGCGATCTTGCCACGTGGCGAATATCACCTGACGTTTATGGACGACGCGGGATTGATTTCGCGCCTCAGCGGTGCGCTGCGCGAAGTTGCGCATGAGTCCGAGCTGACCTGGCCCGAATTCAAACGCGACCCGTTTGGTTTCTCAAAGCGGATGATTGTAGGTTACAGCCAGGCAGGGTGGCGGTTTCTGTCGCAGCCGAATGTGGCTACCGGCGTGCTGACAGCACTGCTCGTAATGATCACCGCGGTGTTTGGACTGTTCTGGATTGATCGTGTGCAAACCCGTCATGCTCAGGAACAGGCAGCCGCGGAAGAATTGGTTGTCGAAAATTTGATCGATATTCCTGCCGACCAGCCGACGCCTGATGAAGGAACGGCGGGACAGGCCAAAGGTAACGGCGGCGGCAGCAAGCCGAAACAGGAAAAGGCCGGCGGCGGCGGCGGCGGCGGGCGTCAGGAACAGAAACCCGCATCGTTCGGAAAAACTCCACAAGTTTCGTTGACGGTTCCGCAAGTCGTGGCGCCAGACCCGCATCCGCCTGCGATAAAGAATCCATCCTTGCCCGTGGCGGCTACGCTGGTTGCCGATCCAATGTTATTTCCACCGGATACGCGCAATCTTAATTACGGTCTGCGCGAGTCCAAAAGCACTGATCCATCGTCAGGTCCGGGCACCGGCAATGGTATGGGCACCGGAACCGGTGGCGGTATGGGACCAGGCGAAGGCGGTGGTTATGGACCAGGCCGCGGCGGCAATACCGGCGGTGGCGATCGCAACGATGGCGGTGGTGGTCCCGGCGGCGGTGGCGGCGGTACCGACTACAACAAGGTGTTTAGCGGTAAAGACGTGAATTCGAAAGCGCGCGTTCTTTCCAAGCCGGAACCGCAGTACACCGAAGAGGCACGAAAGAACCAAATAACCGGCACCGTGGTCCTGCGTGCGGTGTTTACTTCCGGCGGACAGGTTACCAACATCAGTGCGCGGTCGGGTTTGCCGTTTGGCTTAACTGAACGAGCGATTGCAGCCGCACGGCAAATTAAGTTTGTGCCGGCTACAAAAGATGGACATCCCGTTTCGATGTACATCCAACTGGAATACAACTTCAACCTTTATTAAGGTTCACCCTAAGTAGCAAAAGGGCGGCGACTGAAATCAGTCGCCGCCCTTTTTACTCTGGCCGCGGAGTAACGCGGATACGCGCGGATAGGACAAGAGATCAAAAACAAAACCAAAGGGGCAGCGCAAATGAGTAGCAATGATTTGTTCGGATTTGATCCGCGCGAATCTGCGTTAATCCGCGGCCCAAAAATTCTGATGCTAAGCCTTTAAGCTATCGACGAAGCGCTTGATGCGTGTCACACCCTCGCGCAATTGTTCCATCGAGGTAGCATAAGAGATCCGAACACAGCCATCAGCGCCAAAGCCGGCGCCATCCGTCACGACCGTCTGTTCTTCGGCCAGCAAACGCCTCGCAAACTCGGCTGAGCTTTTGACCTCAGCGTTCAAACAGTTCCGCACGTTGGGAAAAACATAAAATGCGCCTTCCGGTTCCGCACAACTCAGGCGCGGGATTTCTTTCAGCGCCCGCAGCAGCCAGGCGCGTCGCGCTGTGTATTCATCCAACATCGCCGCGACAGATTCCTGTGGACCATTCAAAGCTTCGACTGCGGCGCTTTGTGCGATCGAGTTGGCGTTGCTCGTCGAATGCCCCTGGACCGTCAGCATCGCGCTGGTCCATTCACGCGGCGCCAACGCATAACCGACGCGCCAGCCCGTCATCGCATAGGTTTTCGAAAAAGAGCCGGCAATGCACAGCCGCTGTCGCAGCCTTTCGGGCAAACCAGCCGCACTGAAAACTTCAGCCGGTGGGTAAACGAAACGCAGATAGCATTCGTCTGAAATTACATAGATTCCCCGATCGGCGAGGAGTTCCATAATCCGCTCGAATTCCGCTGGCGGAATCACCCGGCCGGAAGGATTGTTCGGCGAGTTCAGAATTATCAACTTGGTGCGCGGCGTTATAGCCTTCTCAACCTGCGCGGCCGTCAGCAGGAAATCGGTTTCTTCCGTATTGATGAAGACGGGCGTCGCCCCTGCGAAAATCACAATCTCGGGAAAAGTCACCCAATAAGGTTTTGCCAACAACACTTCGTCGCCGGGATTTACCAGCGTGACTACCGCGTTGAAGATTGCCTGCTTGCCGCCCGAGGTGGCCATCACTTCCGCGCGCTCATAGCCGGCACCAAACTGGCGCTGGTAAAAGTCGATGATTGCTTGTTGCAACTCGCGCGTGCCGGCCGTCGCCGTGTATTTCGTGCGGCCCGCGGCCATGGCCTTGGCGGCAGCTTGTTTGATGTTCTCGGGCGTATCGAAATCCGGTTCGCCGGCGCCAAAGTCCACCACGCTGACGCCCTGCGCGCGCAAAGCTTCCGCGGCTTGCATGGCTGCAAGGGTGGCGGACGCCTGCATCTTCGCGACGTTCTGTGAAACTGGAAATAACGACGAGGCTGGTTTAGTCATTGGCGGCCGGCCTTACTTTCTGCTTCATGCGCGCTTCAACCGCGGGCGGAACCAACCCGTCCAGCGTGCCGCCTAATTGGAAAACCTCTTTCACCAGGCGCGAGCTGACGTATGAATAGGTTTCGGCAGGCATCATGAAGACGGTTTCGATTGATGGCTCTAACCGCCGGTTCATCAAAGCCATCTGTAGTTCATATTCGTAGTCGGAAATCGCGCGAATGCCGCGCACGATTGCATTTGCCTGTTGCGCAACCGCGTATTGGACCAGCAAACCTTCGAAATGGTCCACGCGAACTTTGCACGAGCCGCGATCAATTTGTTGCAGCACCTGCGACAGCATTTCGCGTCGTTCATCAATGGTAAAGAAGGGCTGTTTCTCGGGATGGACCAGGATGGCGACAATGATTTCATCAAAGAGTTTGCAACCACGCTCGATGATGTCGAGGTGTCCGTTGGTGACTGGATCGAATGAGCCGGGATAGATTGCGCGTCGCATGGATAGTGATGGTAATTGCTAAACGGCAAATGGTAAATAGGAAACAGTGGTCTTGATGAATTACCATGCGGCCGCCGTCAGTGAGTTTCACAGTTAATCCGGTACACACAGAATCTCGCGTCCACCACAGGAGAAACCAAAGTGACCAAGAAAAAGGGTGTTACCCGCAGACGCTTCCTGGAGCAGGTCGGTCTGGCGGGAGGCTCGGCCGCTATGTATGAAACGATGACTGCGCTCGGACTTATCAATCTTCCCGAAGCGTGGGCCGGTCCACCTGAGCTTCCCCAGGGATCGGGACGAGGCAAATCAGTTCTAATCCTCGGCGCCGGCATCGCCGGATTGACTGCGGCCTACGAGCTGACACGCGCAAACTACAACTGCCAGATCATCGAATTGACTGAACGCGCCGGTGGACGGAATCACACGGCCCGGCGCGGCACGGTCCTCAAGGAGGTGAACGATAAAGGTGAAACCACCGAACAGGTCTGCAACTTCGATGAGGGCCTCTATCTGAATCTCGGTCCGGGGCGCCTGCCTCACCATCACCGGAGGGTGCTGCACTACTGCAAAGAATTAGATGTGGCGCTCGAGGTATATGTCATGGAGACAATGGCTAGTTTATTCCAGAGCGACAAGGCTTTCGGCGGGAAGCCACAGGTACGGCGGCGCATCGCTAACGACATGCAGGGCTACATTGCGGAGATGTTGGCAAAAGCTGTGAACCAAAACGCGCTCAATGCAGAACTCGACGCGACGGACCGCGACAAACTCCTCTGTCTCTTGAAGAATTTTGGCGACCTCGGTGAGAACGATCTGTGCAGCTCGTGCGGAAGGATTAAGTGTAAGACGTGCAATGCGAGTTGCCAGGCCTGCGTGAGCTGCAGTAAGCAGTGCCTTACTTGTTTTGAATATAGCGGCTCGACGCGTTCCGGCTGTGAAAAGCCGATAAGCGTTTATGAGTCCTGCCAGCCGGAAACAAAGCTCGCTCTGAAGGAGCTGCTTGGCTCGGAATTCTGGACCCACCGCTTCTACCAATCCTTGGAATACGAGTGGCAGCCGACTCTCTTTCAGCCGGTCGGTGGCATGGATAAGATCGTGGACGGCTTCGTCCGCAAAATAGGCTCGCTGATCCAGTACGACACCAAGGTGCTGGACATTCAGATTAGCAACAACGGCGTCACGGTGATTACCCAAAACGGGGGAACGCGCAACACTATTCAAGCGGACTACTGCATTAGCAACATACCGCTACCGCTACTCCAGAAAATCAATAACAACTTCGATCCTTTATTCGATTTAGCCATCAAGCAATGTAAGTATGATCCAGTCTGCAAGCTCGGCTGGCAGGCAACTGAACGATTCTGGGAATCGAACAAGAACCAGATTTACGGCGGCATCAGCTATACGGACGATCCGATTACGCAGATGTGGTATCCGTCTTATGACTACTTCACAAAAAACGGAACACTGACCGGCGTTTACAACTACGACGAGAATGCCATCGCCTTTGGCAAGTTGAGCCTGGAGCAACGCATCATTACGGCGCGGCAAGGCGCGCTTAAGTTTCACCCTGAGTTTGCCGACACGCGACTGGTTCCGTCGGATAAGGCTATCTCTATCGCCTGGCAAAATATTCCGAATGAGGGTGGCGGCTGGGCCAACTGGGATCCAAATAGCGCTGGCGACGCGAAGGCCTACGCGCGCCTGCTGGCTCCCGATCGGCGTTTCTTTGTAGTGGGCGATCAGGTATCGCAGCTGCCGGGTTGGCAGGAAGGAGCGATGATGTCGGCGCAACACGTGGTTGAGCAAATAGGTGGCAGACGACTGCTCAGCGTGCCACTGATCAAGCACGCGCCCAATACACGGCGTTTGATCCATGGCCGTAGTTAAACGTACCTCGCTAATTGCCTGGTTGCTGTCGAGGGATCCATCTGGCGAATTAGGTCCGCGATACTTAACCGGCAAAAGCCAGTTTGTTGTTGTGTACTCAGTTGGTCGTTCTTGACACTTCTTACCGGCAATGCTTCAATGACTGCCGGACCAACGTGGTGAGTTAAGGCGACTTGCGGCCACGCAAAACAACCGCTAAACAGCTCGGCGAGTCTGACTTAATAAGACTGACGAAAAGGCTTTGGCAAGCCCCGCGTTGTTTGGCGCGGGGCTTTTGTCTTGGTAAATGGTAAATGGTGAATAGTAAATAG
>DNND01000103.1:33544-48214 GCA_003488005.1 Blastocatellia bacterium
ACCATTCACCATTCACCATTTACCAGCTATGGCTAATTTTCTCGACACTCTAAAACAGCGCATCGTCGTCTTTGATGGCGCGATGGGCACCAATATTCAGGTGCAGAATCTGACGCCCGAAGATTTTGGCGGGCTCGACGGCTGCAATGAATATCTGGTCGTCACTAAACCCGAAGCGGTCGAAAAAGTGCACGCCGGATTTTTGGAAGCCGGCTGCGACGTTATCGAGACTGATACTTTTGGCGCCGCTTCGATCGTCCTGGCGGAATACGACATTGCCGACAAAGCTTACGAGCTGAACTTAAAAGCGGCCCAGCTTGCGAAACGAGTCGCGGCTGATTTTTCAACTAACGAAAAGCCGCGCTGGGTTGCCGGCTCGATGGGTCCCACCACCAAACTCCCCTCGCTCGGTCACATTTCGTTCCTCGACATGAAGCAGTCGTACTACGATCAGGTGCGTGGACTGATCGATGGTGGTGCCGACTTGCTGATCGTCGAAACTTGCCAGGACTTGCTGCAAACCAAGTCAGCTCTCTCGGCAATTTTTGCTTACTTTCAAGAGATCAAACGTCGCGTGCCGGTCATTGCTCAAGTTACGATTGAAGCTTTCGGCACGATGTTGATGGGTACCGAGATCGGCGCCGCGTTAACCGCACTCGAGCCTTTTCCCATCGATGTGATCGGCATGAACTGCGCGACTGGTCCAAAGCAGATGAGCGAAAACGTTCGTTATCTTTGCCAGAACGCGACGCTGCCGGTTTCGGTGATCCCCAACGCGGGCATTCCGGAAAATGTCGGTGGCCACGCTCATTATAAGGAGACGCCGGAATCGCTCGCCGCCGATCTCGCGCACTTCGCCCGAGACCTTGGCGTCAACATCGTCGGCGGTTGTTGCGGCACGACGCCCGCGCATTTGCGCGCAGTTGTCGAAGCGGTGAAAGACATCATTCCCGGGAAACGAGGCGGCGAAAGGTTGGCCGCAGCCTCTTCAAACTTTATTCAGCAGCCTTACCGGCAGGACACTTCGTTCCTGATTGTTGGCGAGCGTGTGAATGCCAGCGGCTCAAGAAAGATGCGCGACTTGTTGGGCGCGGAAGACTGGGACGGTCTTGTTTCTTTGGCGAAAGAACAAGAGCGCGAAGGCGCGCACGTGCTCGATGTGAATGTTGACTTCGTCGGACGCGACGGCGAAGCCGACATGCACGAACTGGCATCGCGTCTCTCGACCAACATCAAGATCCCGCTGATGTTCGATTCGACTGAATGGCAGAAGATGGAAGCGGGACTGCAACACGCCGGCGGCAAGTGCATCCTGAACTCGACTAACTACGAAGATGGCGTGCCGCGTTTTACCAAGGTGATTGATCTTGCCAAACGCTATGGCGCCAGCGTCGTCATCGGCACGATCGACGAAGAAGGCATGGCCCGGACTGCGGACGGCAAGTTGAAGATTGCCACGCGAGCTTTCGAACAGGCCACTAGCGAACTTGATTTGCCCGCGTCTGACGTCTTCTTCGATCCGCTCGCGCTGCCGATTTCAACCGGCATTGAAGAAGACCGCCGCAATGCCCTGGAAACAATTGAAGGAATTCGCCGCATCAAGCAAGAGCTGCCGGGTTGTTTCACCATCCTGGGCGTTTCGAATATTTCTTTTGGTTTGAATCCCGCTTCGCGCATCGTGCTCAACTCTGTGTTCCTGCATGACGCTGTCGAAGCCGGACTCGACGCCGCAATCGTCAACGCCAGCAAAATCGAACCGCTGAATCGCATTGGTGAGAAAGAACTACGGGTGGCGCGTGAGTTGATCTACGACCAGCGCAAATTCGAAGGCGACGTTTGCACTTACGATCCGTTAATTGAGTTCACTAAACTCTTTGAAGGCGTAACCGCGAAGTCCAAAAAGAAAGCCTCGAAAGGCGCAACCGTTGAAGAGCGTTTGAAGAACCACATCATCGACGGCGAAAAGATTGGCCTCGAGGCTGAACTAAAGACCGCGCTCGAAAGTTATCCCGCGCTCGACATAGTCAACAATATTCTGCTCGAAGGCATGAAGGTGGTCGGCGATCTTTTCGGCAGCGGCCAAATGCAGTTGCCTTTTGTGCTTCAGTCTGCCGAAGCGATGAAGGCCGCGGTGCGTTTCCTCGAGCCATTCATGGAAAAGAAGGGCGGCGCCACCGCGAAAGGCACGATGGTGCTGGCGACCGTCAAGGGAGACGTTCACGACATTGGCAAGAATTTGGTTGACATCATCCTGACCAACAACGGTTACAAGGTCATCAATCTCGGCATCAAGCAAACCATCGAAAGCATTCTTCAAGCGCATGACGAACATAAGGCCGACGCGATCGGCATGAGTGGCCTGCTGGTTAAGTCGACGCTGGTCATGAAAGAGAATCTGGAATTAATGAACGAGCGCGGCATCAATGTGCCGGTGGTGCTCGGGGGCGCGGCGCTCAATCGCCGTTATGTCGACGAAGATCTGAAACCTCTCTATAAAGGACAACTCTTTTACGCTCGCGATGCGTTTGCCGGCCTGCACACGATGGACAAACTGGCGAGCGGGAATGGCGAGGAATTAATTGCTGGTGAGCTGGCGAAGGCGGCCAGCGCGTCGGCTGGCGACGATGTGGAAACACCTGAAGACGTAGAAGATCTGGTGGGCGAGGAAGCGAAGCTTGGTATTCGCAAGGCTGCGAAGCCGCGCGCTATTAGAGCGGTTGGCGACACGACACACACAAACCGCTCAAACATAAGTTCCGATGTTCCTATTCCGCAGCCGCCGTTTTACGGCTCACGTGTGGTTGAAGACATCGCGCTTGATGACGTCTTTTCGTTTGTGAATGAGAATGCGCTCTTTAAAGGGCAGTGGCAGTTCAAGCAGGGAAGACGGCCAGCGGAAGAATATCAGTCGCTTGTGCGCGACACAGTGCGCCCAATTTATAAGGAACTAAAAGAACGCAGCAAGCGCGAGCATCTATTACTGCCAAAGGTCGTTTACGGATATTTCCCGGCGCAATCATCGGGCAACAATCTAATTATCTATCAGGACGATCAGAAAACTGAGCGATTGCGGTTTAGTTTTCCGCGCCAGCCCGAGTCAAAACATCTCTGTCTCGCGGACTTTTTTGCTTCGGTCGAATCGGGACGCATGGACGTTGTCGCATTTCATCTGGTCACAATGGGCCGCCGCGCCAGCGGGTACGCCCACGAGTTATTCAAGGGCGACAACTACGCCGACTATCTTTATTTTCATGGGCTAAGTGTCGAAGGCGCGGAAGCGTTGGCTGAGTTCTGGCACAAGCGCATTCGCGAGGAGCTTGGAATTGCCGGCGAAGACGCATCAGATATTAACAAACTGTTCCGCCAGCAATATCAGGGCTCTCGTTTTAGCTTTGGTTATCCTGCCTGTCCGGACCTTGAAGATCAGGCAAAACTTTTCGAACTGCTGGAGCCGGGCCGCATTGATGTGGAACTGAGTGAAGAGTTTCAATTGGAGCCTGAGCAATCGACTTCCGCCATCATCGTTCATCACCCGGAAGCGAAATATTTTTCAATCGACTGACGACAGTCCAAAGTCCAATGTCCAAAGTCCAAAGCCCTGAACCGCGAGTTGCTTCCCAGGTGGAAGTGAATGCGGGCAAGACAGACATTGGACATTGGACTTTGGACATTGGACCATTCCCTGAACCTGCGCCTGAAGAATTCTCAGTCTTAACTTCGTTCGAACGGTTCTCATTTAATCTCGTCCGCCGCATGAACCAGGGAAACTGGAAACGGTTTTGGACCTGGTGTCAGAAAGTGTTTGGAGCTGGTTGGATTCGCTTTGCCACTTACAAGCTGATGCGAGTTTACGGACTTGAGAACGTTCATGCGCTCTCTCCCGAACGTCCCATCCTGCTGGTTGCCAATCATCGTTCTTTTTTCGACATGTACACCGTGTCAACGGTACTCTTCCGCAATACCAGTTGGCGCAAACAACTTTTCTTTCCCGTGCGCGGGCGCTTTTTTTACCAGGGGCCGTTGGGGTTGTTTGTTAATCTGGTGATGGGCTGGTGGTCGATGTACCCGCCGTTTTTCGCGTCCGGTGAGAAACCCCTGATTGAAAAGCGCGCGTTCGATAAATACTCGTTCGCGCTGTTGGCCAGTCTTTGCCGAGAGGGCGCGGGGAATATTATCGGTTTTCACCCCGAGGGCACGCGCAACAAAAGTTCCGATCCCTATTCCTTTCTGCCGGCGCAGCCCGGCGTCGGTAAGTTAATCAAAGACGCCGCGCCGCAAGTCATTCCAGTTTTCATTGCTGGACTGGGAAACGATTTGCCTAAGCAGGTGCTGGGTAACTGGACCGGTGGAGAAAAGATTCGCATTCACTTTGGACCACAGCTTGACCTGACAGATTACTTGTCGCGGAAGGACCAGGCGAGAACGTATCTGGAGATTTCCAAATTCGCGATGAGCAAGATTGCGGAGCTTGGCGAGCAGGATCGTCGGTTGATTTATGCTGAGGAAAACTAAGAGGGGGGACATGCCCGCCTTCCCGGCCCCGAGCTGAATATAGTTTTCAGTTCAGATCGAAGTGACTGGCTTCCAAACTTTTAGATCAAAGAACCTGGAACGTACTGGTCTACTATAAGAGTCTCATGGTCGGGAAGGCGGGCATGCCCCCGCTCTTAGCGCGTAGAAAAATGTCTTTGCCACTCGTTATTATTAACCCTGAATCCGCCGGCGGCGCTACCGGCGATGCCTGGCCCAAGATCGCCAGCGAGCTGCGCACGCACTTCGGCGCTTTTCATCCTGTCTTTACCAGCAAGCGAGCCGAAGCAATCGAGATTGCGGCTGACGCTGCTCGGAAGGGAACGAAGCTAATCATCGCTTGCGGCGGCGATGGCACGATTTCGGAAGTTGCTAACGGAATCCTCGCTTCCGGACGCGATGCGGAACTGGGAATTCTACCCAGCGGCACTGGCGGCGATTTTCGTCGCAGCCTTAACATTCCAGCCCGGACAAGAGGAGCAGCCATAATTTTGCAGGATGGCCGGACGCGCAGCATTGACGTCGGTCGAGCATCGTATGCAACCGACGCCGTCGAACAGGAGACGCGTTATTTTCTGGGCGTTGCATCATTCGGAATGAGCGCCGATGTCATCTCGCGGGTTAAGGCCGGCCAGCCTGAGTGGCTGCCGGCGAAAGTACCGCGCTGGCTTAGTGGCCGCGTGTCTTTCGGCGCCGCGATGCTGCAAAGCGCTGTAAGGATGAAACCGACGAGGGTCCTGGTTCAGCTCGACGACAAGTCCGCGCAGCGCACAACGGTCGCAAATTTGTGCATAGCGAACGCGCGCTACTTCGGCGGCGGAATGAAGATAGCGCCTAACGCGAAACTGACTGATGGAAAGTTTGATGTCGTTAGTATCGGCGACCTCGGCTTTACGCGCATACTTTCCAATGCGCCGCGATTATATTTTGGTGCGCATTTAAGTATGTCTGAAGTTCAACACGCGTTGGCTGCGAAAATTTCGGCCAGTCCAATTGATAAGGATCAGCGCATTGCGCTGGAGCTGGACGGGGAACTACCGGGGTTTCTGCCTGCGACTTTTCAGATCATTCCGCGCGCTCTGCGCATTCGGTGTCCGCGCTAGCATTCAAGGCAAATCAGAAAACTTCTTGCCAGTAATTCGCAAAACAGGTTATAAATACGCACCGCGCCCCGATTCATAAAGTATTATTTGGCACGGGTTATTCATGTATAGACGAATATCGTGTTCGTGCGCAGAGGGTGATCCCTGCAGGGCGGGGAATTGTATATTTCACTCTGCGACTCACGTTGAAGTGTATCTTCGGAACTCAATTGGCGGAGGTCGAGCGTAGTGGATAGCGGGAAAGATCCACAATCATCCGGTGAAGTGCCAAGCACGCCTATCGCCCAGGCGCCCGCAGGTGCTGGGCCAGCTGCGCCCGGACCACCGCCCGCAGCCGCGCCGGTAACTCGTGCGGTTCCCGCCAGCGCTGCAAAGCCGGTTGGCGCCGTTGTTGAAAGCACGCCTGATCCGCCGGTGAACAAGATGCGGCGCCGCATAGTTTGGGCCAGCATCGTCGGATTTCTAACTACATGCTTCTTTATGTTTCTGCGGTTCTTTCTGCCGCGCTCTATTCTGGAACCGTCCAGCAAGTTTTCCGTCGGCTTTCCCTCGGACTATGCGCTGGGAGTAGACACCAAGTGGCAACAGCAGTATCGCATCTGGGTTGACAAGACTTCTGACCGGATTTTTGTGATCTACGCGCGCTGCACGCACCTCGGTTGCACACCCGATTGGAAGGCGAGCGAAAATAAGTTCAAGTGTCCCTGCCACGGCAGCGGCTATGACAGTGAAGGCATCAACTTCGAAGGGCCGGCACCACGACCGATGGATCGCGCCTCGGTCGAACTGGATGCTGAAGGGCAAATCGTGGTGGACGTCGGCAAACTGCATTCGTGGCCTAAAGGCGGAACCAACCAGTTCAATGATAAAGACGCCTACATTCCGTTGTAATTCTGTTTACAAATCTTAAAAGGACTATGGACGAAAAGCCCGAACAAAAAGAAACGAAGCAACTAACCGGCGATGAAAAGGCCGGCGCCGGCCTCGTTGAAAAAATCAAAGAGGGCGGTAGCGCGCTCACCAAGCGGGCCATCGAAGAGGCCAAGGGCTACAAAGACGTTCAGGACACTCAACTCTGGAAATCGATCTTTCGCGTCTCGCACGATCGTTCCGATCCGCGCAACCGTTCGTTGGCCGTACTCTCAAACGTCTTCCTGCATCTCCATCCGGCTAAGATTAATCGCGACGCGGTTCGTTACCGGTACACCTGGGGAATGGGCGGCATCACTTTTTATCTGTTCATCGTGCTGACCTTCACGGGTGTGTTGTTGATGTTCTATTACCACCCGACCAAGGTCGATGCGTTTCGCGACATTCTTTATCTCGAACATGACGTTCCGTTCGGCAAACTTCTGCGCAACATGCATCGTTGGGCCGCGCACTTGATGGTCATCACGACGTGGCTGCATATGTTTCGCGTGGTGCTGACCGGGTCATACAAACGGCCGCGCGAATTTAACTGGGGCGTCGGTGTGGTGTTGCTCGTCTTGACGCTCTTGCTTTCGTTTACCGGATATTTGTTGCCGGACGATCAACTTGGGTTCTGGGCGGTAACCGTCGGCACGAATATGGCGCGCGCTACGCCGATGTTTGGTTCGGAAGGACCATTCGGCGCGCAGCTCGGTATGACGCCTTTTAACGACGTGCGCTTTGGACTGCTGGGCGGATCGATAGTCGATTCGAATGCCTTGTTGCGTTCGTACATTTGGCACTGCATCGGCATTCCGCTGGTCGCCTCGATCTTTATGGCAGTGCATTTCTGGCGCATTAGAAAAGACGGCGGCATTTCCGGGCCGGCGCCAGTGATGCTTGAATCAGAAATGAAAGCGATTAAGAAGAAAACGTGACCTTTCACTCGGGCAGGACATTTGGGAACGTTTGAGAAAATTATCTTCGACGCGTAGCGTCGGTGTGAGTTTAGCCCGGCGTTTCAACGCCGGGATCAGGGTATTGCAGGTTTCGTCGCGTAGCGACGATTGAATCTCTTTAGTTTCATGCGTCGCTACGCGACGCGGACAATTCGTTCGTTTTTCCCGGCGTTGAAACGCCGGGCTAAATTCGCACCGACGCTACGCGTCGAAGCCGAGTTGTTGAGCTCATAATTAGATGGCGAAATTCAAACTCAGCAAAGGTAAATTGATCGGGCTCGGCGCGCTGGTCGTCCTGGTGCTGCTTGCTGTCTTCTTTGTAGAAGACTGGCATCAGCTTTGGGTTATTTCATCGGCGCCGGACAACATCCCCATCGTGGCGATGTTGTTTCTGGTGCCATTCTTTACCTGGCTCGGCATCAAGCAGTCGCGGGCCAACGATCGTTTGATCGTAGCGCTCGAAGCAGATCCGAAACTTGCGAAAACGAGCCATCGCAAAGCGGAACCATGGCGGCCGGGTTGGGCCAAAGAAATTCACGTCTGGCCCTATCTCGTGCGTATCGAATTTCTGGCGGCGGTGATTGTCACTGTCGTCCTTTTTGTGTGGTCCATAGTTCTCAATGCGCCTTTGGAAGAACCCGCCAATCCAAATCTGACGATGAATCCTTCCAAGGCGCCGTGGTATTTCCTCGGCTTGCAGGAGATGCTGGTCTATTTCGATCCTTGGATTGCCGGCGTGGTGATGCCGTCGATCATCATGGTTGGGTTGATGGTGTTTCCATACGTCGATTCCAATCCGCTCGGGAACGGTTACTACACGCTCAAGCAACGCCGCTTTGCCGTTGGCATGTTTTGCTGGGGCTTCCTGATGTGGATTCTTCTGATCGTCATCGGGACTTTTATCAGAGGACCAGGCTGGATCTGGTTCTGGCCGGGCCAAACCTGGGATCACAACGCGGTAGTGTTTGATAAGAACGTCGACCTGCACGATTGGATTGCGACCAGCCGCATCGGCAAGGCGCTGCATCTGGGGTTCTTGTCGGCGAATCCCTTCAAGTTTATTTTCGGCTTACTGGTGTTAAGTGGCTTCTATATTTTAGGCGCGCTGTTTTTCCACTGGCTGATGACGGTGGATTTTAAGAAGCTGTCGCTGCGTCCGCTGAATTTGTTTCCGCAGGATGCGTTTGAGCAAAAGCTTTTAGCCAGAACCAGCCTGCTGCAATACCTGACGTTCCAGTTTTTCGCGGTCAGCGTTTTGCTGGCGATGCCGGTGAAACTCATTTTGCGGTTGGCGTTGACGATTAAGTACGTTTGGGTTACGCCCTGGTTCAATATATGAGGTGGCATAGACTTTAGTCTGTGCTACTTAGCAGAAGACGGCGAGGGGAGACTCGTTTAGTGGCCGATGGTCCTGAAAGCACCGATTCGTTGGTGAAAAAAGAGCCGGATATCCCGGCGCATGATCCGATCGTGAGCCGTTCGACGAGCGGCATCATGCTCATTTGTGCGCTGCTGCTCACGTTCTCGCTTGCCTGGTCGCTCTACGACGAAGCAATCGGCCAGCGTCCCTGGAAGGGAATTCAGCGCGAGTTTGTCAGCCGCTACACGCGTTATTTGAAAAGTATTAAGCCGCAGGCCGGCAAGACTGAGGCAGAAGTAAAGCAGGATCCTGAATACCAAAAACTTGACGAAGACGCCAAGGCTGCGATCGAGGCCGTCGCGCCGCAGACAAAAGAGATCGACCAAAAAGTTGCGCAAATCCAAGCGCAACTCGATGCCGTAACCGAGCCTTTTCAAAACCAGCGCGGCAAACTGACGGTCATTAACTACAACGTCGAAATCGCGCCACCCGCCAAAAAAGATAAATATCGCAAGCAGGCAGAGCAGAAGCGCGCCGAGTTGGTCGAGGTAGAGCTGCCCGCCGATGGGTCAGGTCGCATGACGACCCAGAAGATGAATTACGAGCAGCTTGAAAAGTTTTATAACGACCTGCGCGATGAGAAAGCCCGGCTACTTGGTCAAAAGGCTGAAGTGCTCAAAGAGCCGACAGAACTTGCGCGCAAGCGAGACGATTACCTCAAGCATCACATGCCCGGCTTAGGTGCGAGTCAGATCGACGGGCTGATTCGCAAAACGGAAAAGTTTGATTACTCAATCCTGCCGCACCAGATTAGCGTCAACGAATTCAACATCGTCGACCGTTGCGAAGTGTGCCATGTCGGTATTCGCGAGCCGCTCGACATTCGGCCCGAAGACCTGGCGCCGGGCGGTCCGGGCAAGAAACCTGACAGCCTGTCACGTGCGTTCGTTAGTCATCCGAATAAAGAACTGCTGCAAATTCACAATCCGGATCGCTTTGGTTGTTCCAGTTGTCATTGGGGCAATGGTCGCGCCACGACCGGCGACCTGAAGGCCCACGGCCAAAATAAATTCTGGCTCTGGCCGATGTTTGAAAAAGAAAACACCGAAGCCGGTTGCCAGCAGTGTCACGGAAAGGACCGTGTGACGCAGGGCGCCGACACGTTGAATCTCGGTCGCGACCTTTTCTATCAACGCGGCTGCGTGGGTTGTCATCGTTACGAAGGCTTCGATCGCGAGGCTGACAACCTGGGGAGCACGCGGCAAAGTATCAGCGCGCTTGACGATCAAATCACCGCTAACCAAAAGCAGATTCGTCTCGATGAGAACCCGCCCGAGGGAACCAGCGACGACGATGCGCATAAGATGCTGGCTGAATCGGAAGCGTTGAAAGTAACCAACAGCATTTTGGCGGCGCGCATCGATCAGTTGAACCTGCAATCGAAATATTTGATGCAGGACCAGAAGAAGGTTGGACCAAACCTGAAAGATGTGCGCTTGAAACTGCGCAAGGAATGGGTTCCGGTTTGGCTTTCGGACCCGCAGGCATTTCGGCCTGGCACGAAGATGCCAACTTTCTGGCGCTTCGCTAATCCGAGCGGCCACGGCCCGCCGATGCGCGACAAAGATGGCCAGGATCAAATCAACGCCATCGCCGCGTATCTCTGGCAGGACAGTTTTGACGGCAAGCTGCCCGAGCAGCAGCGCGGCAATGTCGGCCACGGTAAAGAACTGTTTGAATCAAAAGGTTGTCTCGGGTGCCACTCGATCGGCGACGAAGAGAACAAGCTGGGCGGCACCTTTGCCGCGAACCTGCAAAAGGTCGGCGAGAAAGCAAACTTCGATTACATCGTCCGCTGGATTCACAATCCGCGCGAACGCTTTGCGCCTTATTGTCCGAAAGAGAAACGCGATCTGACCGCGGACGATTACGCGAAGCACAACCTGCCTTACGTGTTTGATACCGAGTTGCACTCGCGTTGCCCCAACGACGGTACCGAGCTGCAGGTGCAGAACATGACGGTGATGCCGAACTTCCGTTTGCCGGAGACGGACGCGCGGGACATTGCCACTTATCTTTTCTCTTTATCGTCCCCGCCGCAGTATTCGGACGCTTCCTTCATGGACAGTCCGGAGTTGAAGGACAAAGGGCGCCTGCTCATCAAGCAGTACGGCTGCGCCGGTTGTCACGAGATTAAAGGCTTTGAAGACGAACAAAGAATCGGTAAGGAACTAACGGTTGAAGGCGCGACGCCAATCGAGCGTCTCGACTTTGCTTTGCACACGAAGCACGCAGAAGAGGGAATTGACCCGCTTAGTCTGCATCCACAAGAGAAAGAAAAACCCTGGTACAACCACAAGGGATTTTTCGAGCACAAGATTACCCAGCCATCTATCTATGATGAGGGGAAAGAAAAAGATCCTAAAGATCGTTTGCGCATGCCGCAGCCGTTTTTGACGCCCGAGTGGCGCAACGCGTTGACCACTTTTCTGCTTGGCAGCGTTGGTTCGGAAGGCGCAAACGTGCCGTCATCGCTTTTTTACAATCCCGAGGACCAGCGGCGCCAGGATATTCAAAATGGTTGGTGGGTGATAAAGAAATATAACTGCGTCGGCTGTCACCAGGTGCAGGTGGGCCAGCGTTCAGTAGTGATGGATTTGCCTTTCTACCAAACGCCGGAAGGCAAAGACTTGCTGCCGCCACGATTGTCGAGTGAAGGCGCGCGCGTCGATCCGAACTGGCTGTTAAAGTTTCTGCACGATCCGTCACTTAGTGGAGAGAAGACTCCGGAGCAAGCTGCCGCGATCGATAACGCGGCACGCACTGCACCGGCGCCGAGCGCGTCTCCAGCCGGATCGCCAAAGCCGGCAACGGCGCAGGCAGCGCAAACGAGTGGACACTTGAAACCGCAGCCCGGTCTTGATCGCAACGGTGTCCGTCCGTATCTCAAGTTCCGCATGCCGACGTTTAATTTCTCGCCCAACGAGTTGCAGACGCTGGTGCGATTCTTCATGGCCATGTCCGGTCAGCAGGAGCCGTACATCAAAGAGCCGTTGCAGCCGTTAACGGAACAAGAGAAGCTTACGGCGCGACAGATGTTCACCTCGGGCACGCCTTGTTTGAAGTGTCACATCACCGGCGAGCCGGCACATGATGCGACGGCGATTGCGCCAAACTTCCTTTTGGCAGGCGAGCGCTTGAAACCGGAGTGGACCTTCCGTTGGCTGTTGGATCCGTCGCAGATTAGCCCGGGCACCGCGATGCCTACCGGCTTATTTAGAAAAGAAGACGAGCGTTGGGTAATCAACCTGCCGAATCCGCCGGCCAGTGCCACTGCCTATCACGACGATCATGCGAGGTTGTTGGTTCGTTACATGTTTCTGCTGACGCCTGACGAACAAAGGAAATTGTTGGCAACTGCACCTGCAGCGCCAGCGACGGCAGCGCAACCTGCACAAAAGGCGGAAAACAAATTCAAGCGGAAAGTCGGGGAGACTGCACTGCATCGATTGCGTCGATCAAAACGCAGCCCGCTTGCAGTGAATCGAAGCGTGCGCACTAATCTTAGAGCGCCCGGCATGTGAAATATCATCGAATGAAAGAGTCCGTTTTCTCCGTGCGTCCTTTGTGTTCTCCGTGTCTCAGTGGTGAGCAGCCGTTAACAAAGATTCACCACAAAGACACAGAGAACACAAAGGACGCACAGAGAAATTCAAGCCGGGAGATGACCGAGCGCGGTTCTACTTACGGTTGCGTCCCGTGCTAAAGTTACACTGAAAGTTATTCTGATTTGGAGGAACTGATTATGTCTATGAAGCAGACCAAGGTCTGGCTGATTCTGACGATTGCTCTATCGCTGCTGGGCCTGGCTTCGGCTTGCAGCAAGACTCCTGAAGGCACAAGCGACAATGGTGCACCAACAACAACCGGCAAAGCCTTCACACCCAAAGGAAACGAAGGAACTGTAACCGGCACTATCGCTTATAACGGGACGCCGCCGGCGCCGAAGAAGATCGACACTTCTGCGGATCCGGTTTGCGGACAAAAGAGCCCGAACCTTACGACTGAAGACAACGTCGTAAACAATGGCAAGCTGGCCTATGCTTTTGTTTACATCAAAGATGGCGCGACTGCCGACGGCACAAAGATCGGCGAGTATACTTTTACTGCTCCTTCGGACACGGTGACACTCGATCAGAATGGCTGTCACTATCGACCGCATGTGATGGGTGCAATGGTCAATCAGAAATTGAACATCACCAACAGCGACCCAACGCAGCACAACATCCATTTCACGCCAAAGAACAATCCGGACTGGAACCAATCGCAACCAAACGGCGCGCCGCCACTGACGCACTCGTTTGCGCGCTCTGAAGTTTTGGTGCCGGTCAAGTGCAACCAGCACCCGTGGATGAAGGCGTACGTCGGCGTGTTGAAGCACCCATTCTTTGCGGTTAGCGCCGAAGACGGCACGTTCACCATCAAGGGTGTGCCGCCGGGAACCTACACCGTCGCTGCGTGGCACGAAGGCGGCGCCACCGGGACAGAGAAAACGATGTCAGTTACGGTGCCCGCGAGTGGCAGTGCAAAAGCGGACTTCGCGTTCGGCGAAGCTGCGACCGCTTCGAGCAAACCGGGTCTTGAAATGATGCCGGCAATTGAAGTTCCGGTTATTGGTCATCACTGATTCTAATTTCCGATTGCCAATTTCCGATTGCCGATTGAAAAGAAAGTAGTTCAGAGTACAACCTTCAGGTTGCTCTTAGCTTAGTAAGAAGCAAGCTAAAGCTTGGACTCTAAACTATTAGCCTTTCACCCAAGTCGGCGATCGGAAATTGGGATCGTAACCAGTCATGAGCAAGGGTCTCAATCGTTTCGCGCTTCTCGTCGCTTGCGCGACTTTTTTCTTGATCATTGCCGGGGCCCTGGTGACCAGTCACGATGCCGGCCTGGCGACGAACGACTGGCCACTTTCCAATGGCCAGGTGTTTCCGAAAATGGTGGGTAACCTTTTTTGGGAACATGGTCACCGGATGGTGGCTACCACAGTTGGTTTATTGACAATTGCTTTAGTCGTTTTTCTTTTTGCAAAAGAGAAGCGGCGCTGGGTGCGGCGCTTGGGATGGCTGGCTTTGATTGGCGTCATCGCGCAGGGCCTGCTGGGCGGATTGACCGTGAAGCTGAACCTGCCATTGGCCGTTTCGGCGGCCCATGCGACTTTGGCCCAACTTTTTTTTTGCACCACAGTTAGCCTTGCGGTTTTTACTTCGCAAGGCTGGATGGCGAACCGGCCGCTGTTAGACGAGCGTCCTGGTCCACCGCTTAGATATATCTGCACCGCCGCCGCGGCGACTATATTTTTGCAATTGATACTGGGCGCGACTCTGCGGCACTCGGCGACGTGGGACAAGCCGCTGCCAACGGATCTTTTGTTCACGCACATCGGTGGCGCAATTGCGGTGACGTTGTTATTGGGAAGCGCGTCGTTGCTGGTCCTGCGACGTTATCGCGACGAGCCGTTCCTGACTCGACCGGCACTGGTCGCTTTGGCGCTGTTAGTTGTGCAGTTGTGCCTGGGGGTTGCGGCTTATATTGTGCGCGCGGCTTCGCCAAACGATCCGCAGCCATTGAACCCGATGGTCGGAGTTACAGTCGCACACGTCGCCTGCGGCGCATTGGTTTTCGCGACCACAATAGTTTTGACATTGAGGGTATTTAAGGTGTTGCGGCCGGCGGAACAAGCGCTAGAATTTTCCGCGGCAACGCAACGTGGCTGAGCGTCAAGCAGTTCAGAGTACAACCTTCAGGT
>DNND01000103.1:48502-56329 GCA_003488005.1 Blastocatellia bacterium
GTTCAGAGTACAACCTTCAGGTTGCTCTTAGGTTGGTAAGCTTTGATTAAGTTCTTCGACGCGCAGCGTCGATCGAGTTTAGCCCGGCCTTTCAAGGCCGGGAAAAGTCAACGAGTTGGCCGCGTCGCGCAGCGACGCCTGAGCCATTGCTATTTTCGACCGTCGCTACGCGACCGGGAACGAACTTTGAATTCAACCCGGCGTTGAAACGCCGGGCTAAATTCTACTGACGCTACGCGGCGAAGATCTCGATCAGAGCTTCCCTTGGTAATCGGCAAGCTAAAGCCTGGACTCTGAACTTCGGGCCTTTCACGAAAGATTAGATGGAAGAATTCGCAATAGAACTTAATCCAGCGGTAGTTCAACTCGAGCGTTTGAGTGCGCGCGATCGTGTGGCCGCATACCTCGAGTTAACCAAGCCGCGCATTACCTTTCTGATTGTGCTCACTGCGGCCGCCGGCTTTGCGCTTGCTTCGCCGGGCCGCGTCGACTACCGAGCGATGCTGACTGCAATGGTTGGCATCGCTCTTTTGTCTTCGGGCATCGCCACGCTCAATCAGTATATGGAGAAGGATCTCGACGCGCTGATGCGGCGCACCGCAAACCGGCCTTTGCCAACCGGTAAACTTCTTCCCTGGGAAGCGCTTGCGTTTGGCGTCGGTCTAACGGTACTAGCGGAAATTTACCTGATAGTTTTTGTGAACCCGCTGAGCGCGGTATTAGGGTTGACAGTTATTGCCGGCTATTTGTTTGCCTACACGCCGCTCAAGACGAGAACATCTCTTTCAACTTTCGTGGGCGCCTTTCCCGGCGCCGTGCCACCGCTTATCGGTTGGGCCAGCGCGCGCGGAACAATCGGGGTCGAGGCCTGGGTGCTGTTCGCGATTCTCTTTCTTTGGCAGTTTCCGCACTTCCTGGCGATTGCCTGGATGTATCGCGAAGATTACACGCGCGCGGGCATTCTTATGCTGCCGGTCGTTGAGCCCGATGGTCGCGTAACGGGCCAACAAATAGTTCTTTATACCGTCATGCTTTTGCCGGTTAGCCTGCTGCCCACATTGCTGGGAACTTCAGGTAAAACTTATTTTGTGGGCGCGATTATTTTGGGATTGGTGTTCCTTTACTTCAGTCTGCGGGCTGCGTTTTCAAAATCGCGCCAGGCAGCGCGACAGTTGCTGCTCGCTTCAGTAATTTATCTTCCGCTCTTATTTATTTTGATGGTTTTGGACCGGTAACGGTCGTAAATCGTGAATCGTAAATCGTAAATGGTTAACGCCGGATTCGAGCTTTCTTGTTGCACATACCGTTTATTGGCTAGGCTTCTTTTACGATTCACGATTTACGATTCACGATTCACTTCTTGAAGGAGTAACCGATGGGACGAGCTCTTGCGGTTATTATCTGGATCCTGACACTGGGTTCAGTAAGTCTCTTTTTCGTTAAGCAATGGTGGTTTCCTACCGCCATTTCTTCCCACGCAGCGGCACTCGACCGGCAATTCCTGATCACCATCATAGTGGTAGGGATTTCGTTCGTGGCCGCCCAGGCGGCACTGGGTTACATGGTGTGGAAGTATCGCGAACGTCCGATCAGCGACCGGGCCGTCTACACCCATGGCAGCAATCGTCTCGAAGTAATTTGGACGATTGTGACGGCGGTCATTTTTATCGGACTGGCCGTGATGGGCCAAAGCGTTTGGGCTTCGCTTCACTTTAATAAAGCGCCGGCGGGCTCTTTCCAGGTTGAAGTGGTAGCGCAGCAGTTCCAATGGAATTTCCACTACTCGGGCAACGACGGCGTGTTTGGCCGAACCGACCCGAATCTAATTGACGATTCCGCGCTGAACTTCATCGGCCTCGACGAAACCGACCCGAATGCCAAAGACGATCAGACACACAGCGTGATTGCAATCCCCGTTAACCGGCCGGTGGAATTAATCCTGCGCTCAAAGGACGTGATTCACAATTTCTGGGTGCCGCAACTTCGGTTCAAGCAGGACCTGGTTCCCGGCATGGCGATTCGAGTTCACTTCACGGCAAATCGAACGGGCAAATATGAACTTGCCTGCGCGGAACTTTGCGGCCAGCTCCACTTTAAAATGAAGAGCTATATGCTGGTGCTTCCCGAAGCTGAACATCAGGCGCTGATGTCTTTGCCGCAAGAGCAGTTTCAGAGTCGCATTACGGAATTGTTAGCCAAGTATCCGTTGCCGACTTATTAGACGAAAGAAAACCTTCGACGCTGATTCGTTCCCTACGAGGAGATTAAAGATGTCAGATGAAACGCACGAAGCAGTCCATCGTCACGAGGCGCCGACCAGCTTCATTCGTAAGTACATCTTCAGTCTGGACCACAAAGTAATTGGCATCCAGTACATCATCCTGGCGCTGGTCGCGGTGATTGTCGGCATGACGATGTCGGTGCTGATGCGCATGAACTTGTCATGGCCCGGCACGAACTGGCCCATCCTGGCGACGCTGTTTCCCGGTGGCGCTCCCGGCGGCGTCATGAATCCGGAGTTTTATTTGTCGCTGGTCACGATGCACGGAACGATCATGGTGTTCTTTGTGCTGACGACGGCGCCACAGGGTGGCTTTGGCAACTATTTCCTTCCCATCCAAATCGGCGCGGAAGATATGGCGTTTCCGGTGCTGAACATGCTTTCTTTTTGGGTGACACTCGTAGGCTTCATTGTCATCCTCGCCGCAATCTTCGCTTCCGGGTCGGCCTCGACAATTGGACCGATTGGAGGTTGGACCGGTTATGCGCCCTTAAGCGCGCTGGGCCAGATAGCCGGACCAGGGCAGGGAATGGGCATGAACCTTTGGATCATAAGTATCGCAATTTTTTGCGTGGGTTCATTGCTCGGCGCGCTCAACTTCATTACTACACTCCTGAATATGCGTACCAGGGGCATGTCGTTGATGCGCATGCCGCTTACCTGTTGGGCCTGGTTCACAACGGCCGTGCTCGCCTTGCTATCGTTTCCGGTGCTGCTCGGCGGTGGCATTTTGCTGTTGCTCGATCGTCTGGCCGGAACCAGTTTCTTTATTCCCGGCGGGCTCTACGTCAGCGGCGTTCTGTCAGGAACTAGTCCAAGCTTTCCCATTCACACCGGTGGTTCGCCGATCTTGTGGCAGCACTTGTTTTGGTTTTTCGGCCATCCGGAAGTTTATATCGCCATCCTGCCCGGCATGGGCGCCACGTCGCACATCCTTTCGACCTTCGCACGCAAACCGGTCTTTGGTTACCGCGCGATGGTGTTTGCAATCTTCGCGATCGGCCTGCTGGGCTTTTTCGTTTGGGGACATCACATGTTCATCAGCGGCATGAGTCCCTATTCGGCGATGACTTTTTCAATTCTGACACTCTCGATCGGCGTGCCTTCGGCGGTTAAGACTTTCAACTGGCTGGGCACTTTGTGGGGCGCGCGAATTCGCTTCACCACGCCGATGCTTTTTGCGATTGGTTTTGTTTCGCTGTTTGTTGCCGGCGGCATTACCGGCCTGGTGCTGGGCCAGACATCACTGGATTTGCCGATGCACGATACTTACTTTGTGCTGGCGCATTTCCATTTGGTGATGGGCGTGGCCTCAATCTTTGGAATGTTTGCGGCGACTTATTTTTGGTTTCCTAAAATGTTTGGCCGCATGATGAGCGAAACTCTCGGCAAGATTCATTTTTGGATTACGTTCGTCGGCGTCTACTGCATCTTCGTACCCATGCACGTGATGGGTCTGGTGGGCATGCCGCGTCGGTATTCGCAGTTTACTGAATACACATTCCTGAGCAGGCTGCATCCGCTAGTGGTCTTCGTTTCCGTAGTGGCCATCATCACGGTGCTGACGCAGTTCCTGTTTTACTTCAACCTGATCTGGAGCATTTTCAAAGGCAAGAAGGCCACGGCGAATCCCTGGGACGCCACCACGCTCGAATGGACCACCGCCAGCCCGCCGCCGCATGACAACTTTGCGGGCGTACTGCCGGTTGTTTATCGCGGTCCTTACGAATTCGCGGTGCCGGGCGCGCCGAATGATTTTGTGATGCAAACTGAACCAGAAACCGAAGCCGAAAGGGTAGGTGGTAATGGCCACAACGGTCACCGGCACTAAGCCACTTACTAAAACCGGATTTGGCGGCGGCCCGAAAGGCCGCGGCCCGAACGGCAATGGTTCGCCAAAACGCAACGGGCATCGCGATGCGTTTTTCGACGCGCGCTCGGCGGCAAACCGCTACCGCATCGGCATGTGGGTGGCCATGGCGTCGATCCTGATGCTGTTTACCGCGCTCAGCAGTGCCTACATCGTGCGGGCCGCGTCCGCTAACGATTGGCAACCGCTGCGCATGCCGCGAGTATTGTTGTTGAGCACGGCGCTGCTCATTGTCAGCAGCATCACGCTGGAATTCGCGCGCCGCAAACTGAAAAGCGGCGAGCAAAACGCGCACAAAAGTTTGCTGGTTTTGACCACGCTGCTGGGACTTGGTTTTCTTGGCTCGCAATTGTTTGCCTGGCAGGAACTGGCGCGACAAGGAATTTACATTTCCTCAAATCCGCACAGTTCGTTCTTCTATCTATTGACGGCAACGCATGGAGCGCATCTGCTGGGTGGGCTTGCGGGGCTCGGATTTCTGACGTTGCGTTCTCGTGTCAGAACTGACGATGAATTGGCGGCGACGAAGAGTCAGGCACAAACCGACGCCGTTTCGCTTTACTGGCATTTCATGGATGTCCTTTGGATTTATTTGTTTTTACTGCTTTTCTTTTGGCGGCAGGTGTAGCACAGACTTTGGTAACACAGACTTTAGTCTGTGGGACGCTCGATTCAATTCAAATTCAAAGCGCGCAGTCTAAAGTCTGCGCCACTTGGAGGTGACTGGTGAGTACTGAAGCACGCGCAGTACATTTTCCCGCAGCCGATTGGGATGGTGGTGTGCACCCCTATCGTGTTGGACATCGCAAGCTGGGAATGTGGTTGTTCATCGTTTCCGACTCGCTGACGTTTTCCGCGCTGCTGATGGGTTACGCCTATCTGCGCGCCTCAAACGTTTGGCCCACCCCATTTCCTTTTTACCCCAGCATCGTCTTTTCATCGGTCATGACATTCTGCCTGTTGTCGTCAAGCCTGACGATGGTGTTTGCGGTTTCTGCGTCGAGCCGGAGAGACCTAGCCGCGGCACGCAAATGGATCCTGGGGACGATATTTTTCGGCGTCGCGTTCCTGGTGCTGCACTTGATTGAGTGGAACCATCTCATCACCGAAGGTCTGCGGCCGTTCAGTCTTCCCGCCCACTGGGTATCGACCTTCACCACGACCGATGGAAAATTGCCGTCGCCTTTATTTGGGGCGACATTTTTCACCATCACCGGCTTGCATATGTTTCACGTTGCGACGGGCGCGGTCTATTTGGGTGTTATTGCCACACGCATTAAGAAATTGAAGCACGAAGACGTCGAAATCAGCGGCCTCTACTGGCACTTTGTAGACTTGGTGTGGATGTTTGTATTCCCGCTTATTTACATCCTGTCCGTCGACGTTGGCGGACACCTAGGCAAGTAGTTTTTGAAGTGCGGCGGCTCGACGCCGTTTTCTGAATGGTAGGCGGAGGACTTGACGATGAGCGCACATGTTGAAGAAGAGCACTTTGCCGGCAGCAACAAACTCTTTACTTCCATCTGGGTTTGGCTGGTGCTGCTTACGTTGGTGGAAATCGGGCTTGCCTACAAACCGATGGCTCTCCACCTTATGTTGACGATCCTGCTCGGTCTTTCAATCATCAAGGCCGCTTTAATCGTGGCCTACTTTATGCACTTGAAGTTTGAGCGCCTGAGCTTGATTCTAACGATCGTGCCGATGCTGGTAATCTGCATCTGTCTGCTGTTTGTGTTTTTCCCTGACAGCTTCAGATCCGCCGGATTGCGTTATGAGTTTAAAGAGCAGCCACCAGCCGCCGAGGAACATTGATGCGCGTTAGTTTGCAAAGCTTTTTGTTGCTGAGCCTGGCGGTGGCGATAATTATGTTGCTCGTCGCCTCGCCGGCTTCGGCGCAGTGTTCGATGTGCCGCGCGGCGCTGGCCGGATCGAACAATGCTTTTTTCATCAGGAACTTCAACATCGGTGTGCTGGTTTTGTTGGTGCCGCCGGTTACCATGTTCTGCTCAATCTTCGTAGTGCTGAAGCGTTACCATCGTGATGACCAGCAGTCCGAGTCAGAAGTACAAGAAAAAGAAGAAGAGTAATGCCGGAAGAGAACCTGCTGCGGATCGACGTTGGAAAGCGGACCACGCGCGGACGAGTTTGTCCGCGCTGCGGCGGCAAGATCATTCCTTCCGACCGCGCTATTTACCAAAGTACGGCTTCGCCCGGCGATGTTTTTCCGATTTGGCAATGCGAGCGATGCGGCTATGAGGAAATGTCGGAAAAGCCCAAGCCTGCGGGTAAGGTGAAACATTAAGAAGTTTCAAATTTTAAGTTTCAAGTTTCAAGTGGCGGGTGACGCTAAAACTTTGAACTTTCAACTTTGAACTGAAACGTGAAACTTGGAACTTGAAACTTGGAACTTGGTGTAATCGAAATGAAGGGCGAACTCCGACTCTTAAATCTTATCTGTATTGTGGTCGCTCTGGTTTTCGTTGCGCTTGCGGCCGTGAACGCCTTATCCTCCGGAGACTTTTTGTCGACGGATAACCTCTTCATTACGGCGGTTTGTTTACTGATGGCGCTGATGTTTGCAGCGAACCCGCTGCTGTATTTGAAGTCGGAAGGAAAGCTGCCTATTCCTTTTATGAAGCGCTCGGCAGTGCCTGCCGGAACCGGAGTTGGCACCTTTGCTAGGGCACCAGCGTCGCCGCCGTTGTTGGATGCTCGTGGCCGCGCAGTCCCGCCCGATGTAAAATCTATGATGGCTAACATGAAACAGAAGCAGCCATAGCCATGCCTCTTTTTAGCAACTCCTGCCGTGAATGAAATAACAAAACTTGTGCTTAATAGCTTCGCCCGCTGGAACAAAGAGAAGCTGGATCTGCATGAACTGTTTGAAGCCGGCGGCAATGATCCCGAGCAGCGCACCGCAGTTTTCGATGCAGTTGAAAAGCTGGTGCAGGACGGGTTGCTTAATGAAGAAGGGAACGATTTCTATTCATTGACAGAAAACGGGAAGGAAGCAGTGAAGAGTGAAGAGGGATGAGCGTCAAGAAGTTTAGAGTCCAACCTGCAGGTTGCTCTGGCGCTGGTAAAACGCAAGCTAAAGCTTGGACTCTAAACTTCTTGACGCCCATCACTCGTCACTCATGGGAACGAACCGCATGAGTCTTTCAGATCAAAATAAACTGAATGCCTGAATACATTTCTTATCTGCCGCACGTCAACGCAATCCTAAATTCAACCAGCGCGATCCTTTTAATTGCCGGATATAGCCTGATTCGCAAGGGAAGAATCATTGCGCACCGCAACTGCCAGCTCACTGCGTTCACAACGTCCGCGCTGTTTTTAGTCAGCTATCTCACTTACCACTACTATCATGGCGCGACGCGTTTTCCGGGACAGGGAATTGTGCGCACTCTCTATTTTACAATTCTAACGACGCACACCATCCTCGCCGTTGTGATTGTACCGCTGATTCTGTTGACGCTTTACCGGGCCGCGCGAATGGATTTCATTAGGCACCGCCGCATCGCCCGCTGGACATTGCCGCTGTGGCTATATGTTTCGGTCACTGGCGTCGTTGTGTACCTAATGCTGTATCACCTTTATCCCTCGTAGCAGGTTCGTTGATGAGCTTGGCCCTAGGTCCTCCGTGGTGTGACTCGGCTGTGCCGCCTGATGTGCG
>DNND01000103.1:56627-71556 GCA_003488005.1 Blastocatellia bacterium
GCCGCCTGATGTGCGGCGGTGGCTCTGCCCCGCCGTAGAGGTGCCTTTTCCTTCTGGGCTATGCCCTTGATGGCTTCCTTGGCTGGATAAATCCGAAGGGCTGACTTGTGGCGAGGGGGGCACAGCCCCGGAAGAATTCAGGCATCTGTTCGGCGGGGCACAGCCACCGCCGCACATCAGACGGCAAAGCCGAAGCTGAGGATGACCGTGATATTGAACAAATGACCGAGAATGGAAACAACCCTGAAGTAAGGATCGCCCCTCCGCCGGTGAAACGCATTCGTGCTTCGGGTCCAATTCTAGTCCTTGCTATCCTGTTCGTAGTCGCGTGCTTTCTAACTTGGTACCTGACCTGGTTTGGCCGCGGACTTTCAGATGCCGAGATCACTAAATACCTATCTGACTACAGTCATCCGCGTCACGTTCAGCACGCGCTGCTGCAAGTCCAGGAACGCATCGAACGTGGCGACAAGACCGCATCGCAATGGTACCCGCAGATCGTTGCCTTAGCCGGTAACCCGGAAACAGAACTCCGGCTTACCGCTGCCTGGGTGATGGGCTCGGACAACAAGTCCGAAGAATTTCACAACGCGTTGAAAAAGTTGTTAATGGATCCGCAGCCGATCGTCAGACGCAACGCCGCATTGGCGTTGGTGAGATTCAACGATGCGAGTGGCCGTGCAGCGCTAATGGCTATGCTCAATCCGTTCACCGTAAATGCGCCGGTAGCTGGAACGCTGGAGAGTAGTTTGTCGAAAGCGGCATCGGTAAGCAGGGGTACTCTGCTCGCTCGCATTCGTATGCAAAGCGGTGAAGTGGCGGCAATGCGTTCGCCGCTCTCGGGATCGATCGACAACATCATGGTTGCGACTGGTGCAAACGTTACGACCGGCCAACCGGTATTGACGATCAAGTCCGACGAACAAAGCATTTGGGAAGCATTGCGCGCACTGGCGGTGGTGGGAACGCGTGAAGATTTGGCGCTGATTGAAAACTATGCGAGCGGTGCTGCGACCAACAGCGACCGCCTAAAACAACAAGCGGCTCTGACGGCAAACGCCATCAAGAGCCGCATGAATGTTAACGAGAAAAGTATTAAGCAGTAGGCGGTGGCGGGGGCAAATCGGGGAGCACAATGCCGTGCACGGCTTCCCAGTCGTCCGTCGGCACCATTTCAATCGCATCCCAGGGACAGCCGTCGAGAAAAGCGCCATCCGGTCCTTTGCTAATGCATTTCTGGCAGCCGATGCAGAGATACGGATCGACCTCGATGCGCCCAAACGGAGGGTGATCTTCATCGGGCACCCAGAACATGCAAGCCTCAATCGGGCAATACTCGATGCAGGCCGGCGAGCCCGCGCAGCCGGTGCAACAGTCCGTCGTGATAGCAAGTATGCGCGGCCTCTTTTTGCGCGCTGCTTTGCCGTCGCCTTCAGACATGGGCCAATGTTTTTCTACGATGTCGAACATATATGATAGAAGTCAGAAGTCAGAATACAGAATTAGGAATTTGATCCTCGAAAACTAAGAAAGCCGGGACTCAGGTGTAGTGATAACTTCTGTCTCCTGAATTCTGACTTCTCAATTCTCACTTCTGGAATTCTCAATTTAACACAGCTCTGCTAAATTCCTCAACGATTTGTGTCGTTAACGACTCAGCCTTGCCGATAATGCGTCGAAGGTTTACAACGTTTGCGAAACAAGGAGACAGTTAGAGGAGGAACCGAGATGGAAACAGTCGCAGGAATCTTTCAAACGCGCGAGCAAGCCGAGCAAGCCGTCAAACAAATACATTCCAGCGGTATCCGCAACGATCGCATCGCGTTGCTGACGCCGGACACGGACATTCGGACCGCCGAGCGCGCCATCCCCACTTCAGATGCCGAACAACCAGGCATGGGGAAAGCGATGGGCGGCACAGTCGGCGGCGCAATGGGTGTGGCTGGCGGCGCGACGCTGGGTGCAGCCGCCGCGAGTGTGTTGATACCAGGGGTTGGGCCAGTTATTGCCGGGGCTATTCTTGGCGCGGCAATTTTGGGCGCAGGTGGAACTGCGGCTGGAATGGCTGCCGGCGAGGCTTTGGAGGAGGGACTCGTTACCGGCCTGCCGCATGACGAGTTATATCTCTACGAGGACGCTGTAAGGAAAGGTCGCTCGGTCGTGATCGCGTTTGCGGAAAATGAGGAGCTGGAGCAAAAGGCGCGCGCGGCGCTGGCAAACGCGGGCGCGGAAAGCATTGATGCAGCCCGCGAAGATTGGTGGCTGGGTTTGCGAGACGCAGAGGCCGAGGACTATCACGCAACCGGAAAACAGTTTGACAAAGATGAGCCTAATTATCGTCGCGGTTTTGAAACTGCCTTGCGGAATCGCGGCGAAGATATCGCGAAGTTGTCTACCTCCGGCGACGTGTTAGACGACGCTTTTCGTCACGGGTATAAACGCGGCTGTGCCTATCACCAGAGCGTGCGGGAGAACTACAAAGCTTGAAAGATTTGTTCTTGAATCTGCTGGTGCTGGTCGCGATACTCGGGGTGCCGGCGATTATCACCGGCTGGTTTGCGCGCACGATGTACATTCGTTGTTTGGGCTGTGGCACTCTGAACGCGCGCCGGCGCTCGCAATGCCGTTCTTGTGAACAAGATCTTTTTCGCGCTTAGTTCCGTGCGCTTTACGTCTTAGGATTGGGTGGCGTCCTGGTTTATTTTTCTCTATGCGTGCTCCGTGCTCTTTGTGTCTCTGTGGTGAATCTTTATGAGTGAAGCGCTACACCACAAAGGCACAGAGGACACAGAGTTCGCACAGAGGGCTTTAACACGACAGTTTCCTTTAATTCTTATCTTCTTGTTGGTCTTTCCAATAATCGTAATGTCACAACAGCAAAATCCTGCGGTCCCTTCTGAGTGGCGTACTTATGCCGAGCAAACCGACTATCGCGAGACGCCGCGCTACGATGCAACCATCGATTACGCGAAACGACTCGACCGAGCTTCAGCGCTGATCAGGTATGAAACTTTTGGCAAAAGCGGCGAAGGCCGCGACCTGCCACTGCTGATTGCGTCGGAAGGCGAGACATTTACACCGGACTCAGCAAAGCGCGCTCACAAGGCGGTGATTCTAATTCAGGCATGCATTCACGCCGGCGAGCCTGACGGCAAAGACGCTGGTCTGGCGTTATTGCGCGATATCGCGGTCACCAGGACGCGTGCAGGACTGCTGAAGAATGTCGTGGTGCTCTTCATTCCGATCTACAGTCCCGACGGCCATGAACGCGTCAGTCCTTACAATCGCATTAATCAAAACGGTCCGGCGGAAATGGGTTGGCGCACGACCAGCACTTATCAAAATCTAAATCGTGATTACATGAAGGCCGACACGCCCGAAACACGCGCGTGGCTGGGACTGTGGAACAAATGGCAGCCCGATCTGTTCATTGACTGTCACGTTACAGACGGCGCCGACTATCAATACAACATCACGTTCCATCACGAACACCATGCGGGCGTGGACGGCGGCGTGCTTGCCTGGGAAAGAGCAGTGTTCGACCAACGCGTGGCCGCGAAGACTGAAGCCGCGGGAAACGTGGTGTCCTGGTATTTGGAGTTCATCGACAATCGCGACCTAACAAAGGGCATCCGTGACTTCAACGGCAGCCCGCGTTTCTCAACCGGTTATGTGCCGCTGCGAAACCGACCCGCGATTCTGATCGAAACGCACATGCTGAAGAACTACCGCTCGCGCGTAATTGGCACCTACGATTTCCTGCGCTCGGCATTGGAAGAGGTAAGCAGCGATCCGCAAAGCTTGCTCAAGGTCGTAAAGGAAGCAGACGAGAAAACGGTAGCCGCTGGACGAAGCTACGATCCGGCGCACCCATACCCGCTTGATTTTGAGTTAACTGAAAAGGCGACGCCTTACCAACTGCGCGCGATCGAGTCGCACACCGAGATGAGCGAGGTTTCGGGAGCGCCATACGTAACGTTTGGAACAAAGCCGATCGAGTTGACGGTGCCGCTTTACAATGAGTTTCGTGTGACTGCGGCTGCGGTGCCGCCGCTTTATTACATCGTGCCGGTGCAATGGAGCGAAGCAATCGGGGTTATCAAGGCACACGGTCTTATCTTTGTTGCCTTGCAACAGGCAACCGCGATCGATATCGAAAGTTACCGCTTCACGGACATAAAGTGGCCGGGCGGTCCGTTTGAAGGGCGACTGATGCCTTCATTCAAAACAGTGCCGGTGCGTGAGCGTCGGACTTTTCCCGCAGGTTCGGTTATTGTCCCTTTGGCACAGCCGGCCGCTCGGGTGGCTATCAATTTGCTTGAGCCGGATGCGCCGGACTCGCTGGTCCACTGGGGTTTCTTCAACGCGATTTTCGAGCAGAAGGAGTACGGCGAGAATTACGTGTTAGAGAAGCTGGCTCGCGAGATGCTCGCAAAAGATCCGAAACTGCGCGATGAGTATCAACAAAAACTAGCGAGTGACCCAAAGTTTGCTGCCAGTCCCCGAGCGCGGCTCGAATTCTTTTATCGCCGCTCGCCTTATTGGGACCAGCAGATGAATCTCTATCCGGTGGGCCGCATCGTCAGCCCGCTTGATCTCTGAGTTTCAAGTTCCAAGTTTCAAGTTTCAAGGTGCCGGTTTCAGTCTTTGGAGCAAATATGATCCAGACACGAAAAGTCGTTGTCGAAGGTTGAAACCAGGAACGTTGAAACCTGGAACTTGAAACTTGAAACTTGAAACTTGGAACTTCAATGTGACATCGCCTCTGGATCTTCTGACACTTCCTCAACCGCGCGGCTGCGACTCTTGACGGTCACCACCGCAACTCCCGCAAAAATCAAAACGCAAGACAACAGCGTTCGCGAGTTCAACGTCTCGCCCAGGATTGCGGGCGCTAGGCCAAATGCGACCAGCGGTTGCAGATAGATATAAACCGCGACGATCGTCGGTGCGACTTTCGTGAGCGCCCAGGCATTGAGATAGTAAACAAGCACGGTGGGCAGCAACACGATGTAGACGATTGCGAGCCAGGCACTGCCGGGAACGCTGCCCAGATCATCAGTGCTCCAGGAATAAATCGCGAGCGGCAAGGTAATTATCGCGCTCACCAGAAACAGCCAGGTAATTACGTTGAATGCGCCATACCGCTTCACCAGATCTCTCGAGACAGCGATGTACGCGCCATATGAAAACGAGTTTGCGACGATGAGCAGGTTGCCGCGCGTCGTCGACGCCGAGAACGTGGCGCGGAATGGATCAACCAGGTAGATGACACCCACGGCCGCCAGCACGATTCCCACAATATGCCGCAGTGAGGCGCGGTCATGGCCCATCGCGATGCTGATAATCAACGTAAAAACGGGAATCGTCGTGGTCAACAGCGTGGCGTTGATTACGGTCGTATACGACAAGCCCTTAACAAACAGAAGCTGATTGAGGGTCACGCCAAGCAAAGCTGAAAGTACAACCCACGCCAGTACGCGCTTTGGCAAATGCCGAAGCGGTCCGAACCTTCGGCGAAGTAAAGCAAAGATGATGGCCGCACCGACAATGCGAAAGCCCACCAGGCTGGTGCTGGAGACTGAACGCAGGGCGATTTTGCCAAAGATGGGCCACGTGCCGAAAAATATTTGCACGATCAGGAGCGCGACGTGCGGCGCGATGCCGCGGTCCTTGAATGAAGTTTCAGAATGCATTAGTAGCGCAGAAAGATCCTGTTCAAGTGTCTTCGACGCGTAGCGTCGGTACGAGTTTAGCCCGGCGTTTTAACGCCGGGATGAGGCCTTGTCGATTCTCGTCGCGTAGCGACGACTGAATTCCCCATTTCAAGCGTCGCTACGCGACGCGGCATATCTTTGAATCTTCGTTCCCGGCCTTTAAAGACCGGGCTAAATTCACACCGACGCTACGCGTCGAAGAACCACACTCATCCCTTCTTAAAGCCTGGCGTCACAACAAAAAAGATCGGGTCGCCCCGATCTCAGGTTTAGCCCGCGCTGCTGGTGGTTTCAAACAACCAGGAACAGCGGGTTCTCCAGAATCTTCTTAAAAGTCTGCAGAAACTTAGCGCCGGTGGCGCCATCGATCACGCGATGATCGCAGGACATCGTCACTCGCATCATCTGTCGCACTACGACCTCATCATCCCTGACTACCGGCTTCGGCGACATAGCGCCAATCGCGAGGATGGCTCCCTCAGGCGGATTGATCACGGCCGTGAATTCATCGATACCAAACATGCCCAGATTACTTATTGAAAAACTCGCTCCCATGAATTCTTCAGGCTTCAGTTTGCGTTCACGAGCACGGCCCGCAAGTTCACGCACCTCGCCGGCAATTTCGCCCAGCGACTTTTGATCGGCGGCCCGGACAATCGGCGTAATCAAACCCTCTTCAATTGCAACGGCGACGCCAATGTCGGCGTGCTCGTAGTAGCGAACCACTTTATCTTGATAAGAAGCGTTGACCTGCGGATGCTGCAGCAGCGCGGCCGCGGCAACTTTGATAATGATGTCGTTGATGCTGATCTTAAGTTCCGGATCGAGCGCGTTAATGCCGCTGCGCATTTCCGCAGCGCGATCCATTTCAATTTCAGTCGTCAGAAAGAAGTGGGGAATTGGACCAAGCGAAGTGACTAAACGCTTGGCGATCGTGCGGCGCATTTCGCTAGCTGGTTCGTCATGATAAGCCGAGGCTGCGGTAATGGCCGACTTCTGGACTGGACTGCCGACTGCGCGCAACTGCGTTTGCTTCGTTGCAGTACTCGGCGCGGCTGAACCCTGCTGGCCAATCAATCCTTCGACGTCGCGCTTGATAATTCTGCCGCCGGGGCCGCTGCCATTCACTGAACGCAAATCGATGCCGGATTCCGCTGCCATACGAGCGGCCAACGGGGAAACGATCATGCGGCTAGTTGCTGTTTGGGTAACTAGCGCAGGAGCCTGGCGACCGTTACCGCCTGCCGGTGGTTCGGTTTCGGCAGGCTTCGCAGGTTTCGGTTCCTCGGCTTCTTTCTCTTCGGCGACGGGCGCGTCGGCTTTTGCAGGTGCGCCGGCGGGTGCCTGGCTTGTAATCGCTGAGATGTCCTCATCGGGCTCGCCGATGATGGCAATCAACTGGCCGAGCGGCGCGGACTCACCTTCCTGGATGAAAATCTTGCGCAGCACGCCGTTGCCGAGCGCCTGCATTTCCATCGTCGCTTTGTCAGTGTCAATCTCCGCGAGCGGCTCGCCCATCGACACCTTATCGCCCTCTTTCTTAAGCCAGCGAGAGAGTTGGCCCTCTTCCATGGTTGGAGAGAGCTTGGGCATGATTACCTGAGTTGCCATTCAATCCTCGTGAATCGTAAATCGTGAATCGTGAATCGAAGTAAATGGTAAATAGTGAATAGTGAATGGAAGCGCTCACGCTTTTTCTAAAGAACTCCTATTTACCATTCACCATTTACCATTTACTCGATATAGGCCACTTCTTTAACTGCGGCCACGATCTGTTCAACCTTGGGTATTGCCGCGTCCTCGAGATTTTTTGCATAGGGCATGGGCACGTCGACGCCGGAAACGCGTTTGACGGGCGCGTCGAGATAATCAAAAGCACGCTCCATAATCTCGGAAGCGATCTCGGCGGCCACGCCGCAGAACGGATGCGACTCTTCGGCAATGACGACGCGATTAGTTTTCTTGACCGATTCGACAATCGTGTGGATGTCTAAAGGTCTGATGGTCCGTGGATCGATTACCTCGCACGAAATGCCTTCCTTCTCGAGTGCTTCCGCCGCCTTCAAGGCCACCGGAACCATCAATGACCGCGCCACGATTGTGGCGTCTTTGCCTTCGCGCTTGACGTCGGCAACGCCCAGCGGAATGGTGAACTCTGGATCGTCTGAAACTTCGCCCTTGTTACCGTACATCCTCTCCTGCTCAATAAAAATTACCGGGTCGTTGTCGCGAATCGACGATTTCAGCAACCCTTTCGCGTCGGCTGGAGTTGACGGCATAACCACCTTCAAGCCGGGAAAATAAGCGAACCACGATTCGAGCGCCTGCGAATGCTGTGACGAAACCTGGAACGCAGAACCTCCGGGACCGCGAAACACAATGGGGATATTAAACTGGCCGCCCGACATGTACAGCATCTTGGCGGCAGAGTTAATGATTTGATCGGTAGCCAGGATCGAGAAGTTGAAAGTCATAAACTCGACGATTGGCCGCAGACCGGCCATCGCCGCGCCCACACCGAGTCCCGCAAATCCAAGTTCCGTAATCGGCGTGTCGATTACTCGTTTTGGTCCCAACTCTTCGAGCAGGCCTTTAGTAACTTTGTATGCGCCCTGATAGGCGCCGACTTCTTCGCCCATCAGAAAAACATTCTTGTCGCGCTGCATCTCTTCTCGGAGTGCCTGATTGAGCGCCTCGCGCATTGTTACGATAGCCATTGAACTATTTCCTGTTTGATCGTCCGGAGCAAATCTCTATTAGTTTTCCCGTATTGGGTCAGCGTAGACATTAGTGAACAACTCTTCCGGCGCCGGCAGCGGACTTTCTTCAGCGAAGCGCACCGCATGCTCAACTTCCGCCCGTACCTCATCGTCGACAGTTTTCATTTCTGTCTCGCTCATGATCCCTTCTTCTTTCAAGCTTGTTGAAAACAGCTTGAGCGGGTCGCGCTCCTGGTGGCGTTCAATCTCTGCACGCGTCCGATAGTTTCCCGGGTCGGACATTGAGTGCCCCATGAAGCGATAGGTGCGAACTTCCAACAGCGTCGGCAAATAATTCTTCCGGGCGCGCGCGACAGCTCTCAAGGTTGCTTCGCGAACAGCCAGAACATCCATGCCGTCAACAAACTCGGAAGCTATTTCGTAGGCGCAGGCCTTTTGCGAGATATCCTGAAAAGACATCGCGCGCTCGAGGGAAGTACCCATTCCATATTGATTGTTTTCGCAAATGTAGATGCACGGCAGTTTCCAAAGCTGGGCCATATTCATCGATTCGTGGAATGCGCCTTGATTCACCGCCGCTTCACCGAAAAAACAAAGTGTCACTTGATCAGTTTCTTTATATTTCGTGGCAAAGGCGACACCCGTCGCTAAGGGAATTTGCCCGCCGACGATTCCGTGTCCGCCAAGGAAATTTACTTCCTTATTAAACATGTGCATGGAGCCGCCCTTGCCCTGGGAACAGCCACTCGCCTTGCCGTACAGCTCGGCCATCACTGAATCCGGAGACATTCCCTTGGCGATGGCGTGCGCATGCTCGCGATAGCTCGTAAGCACATAATCATCCTTCCGAATAGCTGAAATGGCCCCGATGGCGACCGCTTCCTGGCCAATGTAAAGATGGCAAAAGCCGCCAATTTTTCCGGTGCTGTAGGCTTCGGCGGATTTCTCTTCAAAGCGACGGACCAGCAGCATCTGGCGGTAGATATCTATCAGCGTGGCGCGATCAAGTTCAGCAAAGCGGCGCTTCTGAGCATCTTTAACGGCTTGAGTAGGATCAAGGCGTGCATCCACCTCTGCGGCTGGATCGTGGTCCATGACGCCAGTCGCGCTCGTATCCTCAGCGCCCACACGTGAAGGCTCCGGCGTTCGCTTTCTCATATCCTGGGTTGACTTTGCCACGATCGGATCCGCTTTGAACTGATTAGCCGCCATCAAGGCGGCCCATAAAACTTGCTTAAGATCAGGAGAAGGGAATTATACGCGAGGAGTGCGAAAGGGCGCAAAACCGGGTTCAGCAATAAAAAAGCACGCCGCATATGCAGCGTGCTTGATTTCATTCTTTGGCGCCGTGACTAACGCAAGGCATCGAGGTTGGCAACCGGCAGGTTCGCCAGACTTATGACAGTCTTGCGCGAGTGTTTGTTCGTCTGCATTTTTCGCGCGGCTGCGGTCAACAATTCTTCCGTCGTCTCGCCTTGATCGGGATAACACGCAACGCCCATGCTGATGCCTACTTGAACGAACGTTCCGGGGCGCACTGAGAATTTCTGAGACTCGACCGCACTACGGATTCTTTCGCTCACTGACTGGGCCATCGTGCCCGATGCCATGGGCATGATGGCTACAAATTCGTCACCGGCATACCGTGTAAGAATGTCCATTTGTCTGAACTCTTTGCGAATAACCGCAGCCAAACTCGCCAGCACTCGATCGCCAACGGTGTGTCCATACTGGTCATTGATCGCTTTAAAGTCGTCCACGTCCATGCTCATTACGGCCAGCGATTCGTGGCCCATACGCTGACACTCTGCCAGGCGCTGTTCCAGCATCATGTAAAAGGCACGCGCGTTTGGCAGGTTGGTGAGCGAATCGACCAGCGCACTCTCTTTTGTCTTCTCGAACGTCATCGCATTGTTTAGTGCGGTCGAGGCGTGCTGGCAGACAGATTCCAATAAGCGAACATGTTCAGTTGTGTAGGAAGTGCGGCTCTTTGAATAGAGGGTGAGTGCGCCAAACGCGCCGTCTTCGCGCAGCAGCGGCGACACCAGCACGCCCTTGTAACTCTTCGATAACTCTTCAGGCACGCCGACCAGGTCGAGTTCCGGCGAAGCGTTACACATGGAACGTTCGTTGGCTATTACCCAACCCGTAATACCATCGCCGACGCTCATGCGGCGCTCGCCGAATGCGGCAGCATCTTCGCCCACGGCATGCGTGGCCACGGCTTTTCCCGACTTTTCATCGACAAGAAAAATAATGCAGGTGTCGAAGGGAACGATTGCTTTCAGTTTGTTAGAGATGAGCGAAACCGTGTCGTTCATATTTAGCGACGAGCCGATCGTCTGCGCGATCTCGTGAAGAGCAAATACTTCGCGTTGAGCTTCGGTAATCGATCGGAATCCCGCTTGATCGTCGTCCGGCGTTCCGACGAGGTTAGAAGCAAGACCCGCGTCGGGCTTGGTCTTCGTCTGATAGTCATGGGCCGCGGTTTCGGCGGGCACCTGTTCCTGAATATCTTCGGCAGCGATTAGCCGGTCGAATACTTCGACGTGTTCGATAAACTTGTCCACGACTTTGGGATCGAAAGCGCTTCCGGCCATTCCTCTTAACAGGCCCAGCGAGTCCTCGCGCTTCATGCCTTTGCGATAGGGCCGATCGCAACGCGTGGCATCATAGAAGTCCACGACCGAAATAATTCTGGCCACTAGTGGAATCGCTTCGCCCTTGAGACCCTTCGGATAGCCGCTGCCGTCCCATTTTTCATGATGGAAACGAACGATGTCTTCCACCGGGTAGGGAAAGTTGACGCGCCGAAGAATATCGCCACCAACTGTTGGATGGATCTTCATCTTTGCGAATTCGGCTTCGGTAAGTTTTCCCGGCTTATTCAGAATGTATTCAGGCACGGCCAGTTTGCCGATGTCGTGTAGCAGGGCGCCGGCAAAAAGCGCTTGCAGTTCCTGGCCGCCGACCTTGCAGAGTTTGCCCATCTCGGAAGCATAAATCTGGGTGCGGCGCACGTGGCCATGAGTGGTTTGATCCTTTGCGTCAATCGCAATCGCCAGGGATTCGATGGTGTTCATGTGGATGGTCGCCATCTCTTCGACGTGCTTGCGATTCTCAACTTCGGCGCGCCTCACTTCGTTCAATCGCTTTTCGTTGAAGCGATACAGCATATGGACCATAGCGGTAATCAAGAGTCCCAGCAGGATGAATGCGAAACCGCCGCCCGTAAGCGCCGAATAAAAGAGAACAGCCGAAGCTGCGCCGGCGACCTGCGTCGTAAGCGCCCAGACCAGACTTTCCTGTGAAGGAAGAGTGCGCGGATTATCGTCAAGTAGATTCAGAAAGTGCATCGTAGCCAGCGTGCTGAAGAAATATTGGAGCACTGCCAGTACGCAAAGCGGCACCAGGAAGACGCCCAAAGGCAATCCTTGCGCGGCGCTCTTCGACAGATCGTCGGCGAAAACTGTGGCGAGAAATCCGTAGCACGAGGCTGACAGGAATGTGGAAATCACGGCAATGGCGGTAGTCGCGATTGATTCTCGCCGGCCTGCCAAACCATAGGTGGATACGAATGCGACTATCGCAGCCAACAATGTCGCCGGTCCGGCGGTGTCCGCCGGGGGCACTGCATAGAGAATGACCGCAAAGAAAACCAGCGAATCGGCAACCGATTTGCGGCTTTGCTGCGCACCAAGATTTGACGTTATGGAAACTGTGAAACGGCTAGCGACGACGGTCAGGACGAGCAGCACCAACCAGGAAAACAAACCAGCGCGGGTGAGAAAGGGAAGTTTGACTGTCGAAATCAAAGCCGAACATAAGAGCAGCAGGCCGAGAGCTGAGATGCTGCCTAACAGCAACGTGCTTTTCCAGTTCCTTGGAATATTCATAATGGTTATCGGCCGCCGAGACTAAGCGACGGGAGGTCTTCTTTGAGTTTTTCTAGCGTGCACTCGAACGGGTAAAGCAGGGCGAGCCGGATTAGGTTGGCTGGGGCTATGCCAAACAATGTTTGGCAGCTCCTAAAGATAAACCAGTCAGAGGGTTGGAGTCAATAGAGTAATTACAGCGGTGAAGTGAAAAGCGAACTGCTCATGGCGCAGTTGCGGTGTTGCGGACCAATTGAAGAGCCAGTTCGGCAGGGCTGGTGACAGGAGTCTTGCAAGTGAAATGTTCGCAAACATAGGCCGTGGGTTGTCCATCCAAGGCCATTCGACCCTGAAGCAGCGGAATTGCGTGCGCGGGCGCATCGTCCTGGGGCTCAGCCTGCGCGACGACTTTGTTTGGCAGGTAGCGGGACCAGATTTCCCGGGCGAGCGAAATAGTCTGAGGCGATTCCGCTTCTCCAACGAGTGCGATTTCCTTCGGCGTATCAAGATAGAAATCGAGCGCACAAAGCACACGGCCAAAACCTGACGGATATCGCAGCATGCCGTTGGTTGTCAGGCGCAAAATCGTAGCAGCCCGTCGCTGGTAATCCTGATTGGTCGTCAGTAAGCCGAGGCGCAACAGCAGTTCGGCGGCAATCGAATTTCCGGATGGAGTGGCGTTATCAAAAAAGTCCTTCGCGCGCACAATCAATTGTTCGTGACTGTCCCCGGTGAAGAAGAACCCGCCCTCTTCATCATCCCAGAATTCCGCGATCATCACATCGCAAAGATTACGCGCTTCAGTAAACCACTCGAGCTCACCAGTCGTCTCAAACAGAGTTAGCAACCCTTCTGCGTAGAATGAGTAATCCTCGAGATAGGCGTTTAGCTTTGCTTCACCCTCCTTGTAACTTCTGAGCAATAATCCCTCGCGCCGGAGATTGGTCAACACAAAGCGCGCGTTCCGTTTCGCAACTTCAGAGTAATCCGGACGATCAAGAATGGCCCCAGCCTCAGCGAAGCTTGCGAGCATTAAACCATTCCATGCAGTCAGGACTTTTTCATCTCTTGCCGGCTTTACCCGTTTTTCGCGGGCCGCAAACAAAATCTTGCGACTCATAAGAAGAGCAGCCTCGAGCTTCTCAACCGTCACCTTCTTCCGTGCGGCAACTTCGGCAAGGTCCTGCGTGACATTCAGGATGTTCTCGCCTTCGAAATTTCCGTCTGGCGTTGCGTTGTAATACGCCGCAAACAAGGCTGCGTCTTCTTTCCCAAGCAAGGATTCAATTTCAGCAAGACTCCAAACAAAAAACTTTCCTTCGACACCTTCCGAATCTGCATCCTGGGTGGAATAAAAGCCGCCCAGTTCGTCAGTCATCTCTCGCACCACGTAATCCAGAATTCCTTCTGCGATCTTCCGCGACCACTCCTCGCCGGTGAGTTGGTAATAATGAAGATAGAGACGCGACAGCAGCGCATTGTCGTACAACATCTTCTCAAAATGGGGAACCAGCCAGCGCGCGTCCGTTGAATAGCGATGAAAGCCGCCGCCAAGCTGATCGTAAATGCCGCCGTCCGCCATCTTGCGCACGCTGTGCTGGACGATTTCCAACGCCTGCCGGTTGCCGGTGCGGTAGTACGTGTGCAGCAAAAACTCAAGCGTCATGGCAGGAGGGAACTTTGGTGCGCCGCCAAATCCGCCATTAGCAGCGTCGTAGTTTTTGATAATTCCCCGGTAAGCCGCATCTAAAAGATCGACTGTCAATACTTCGTTTGACTCGACCAGTGCTGTCGCGCGCTTGAGTTCGCTCAGCACCGACTCTGCCGTCTGACTGACATCTTCAGGTCGTTCGCGAAAGGCATCAGCGACGCTGATAAGCACGCGAGGAAACCCGGGCATGTTGAAACGATCCTCAGGCGGAAAATAGGTGCCCGCATAGAACGGAACAGCATCCGGCGTTAGGAACACGGTCATGGGCCAGCCACCATGCTGCGTCATCATTTGCACGGCGTTCATGTAGATCTGATCCAAATCGGGCCGTTCTTCGCGATCGACTTTGATGTTGACGAAATTATCGTTCATCAGTTTTGCAATCGCTTCATTTTCAAACGACTCGTGCTCCATCACGTGGCACCAATGACAGGCCGAATACCCGATGCTGAGCAGCAGCGGTTTTTGCTCGCGACGCGCGATGGCAAAAGCTTCTTCACCCCACGGAAACCAATCGACAGGGTTGTGCGCGTGTTGCAGCAGGTATGGACTGGTTTCGTTGATTAAGCGATTCGTATGGGCGTGTTCAGTCAAGCGCAATTCCTAATTTGGATTTCTTACATTCTACAGTTTGGAGATGAGAACGCGAACTCAGACTGCAGGTGTATTGGGCAGGTTGGTGTCCGATAAGCTTTTAGCTTTAGCTTTTCGTGAAGCCACAAACCAAAGGAAGTCCTGAACGAGTGTCTGCGACGCGTAGCGTCCTTACGAGTTTAGCCCGGCGTTTCAACGCCGGGATTAGATTCTTCTTTGCACTCGTCGCGTAGCGACGATTGACTACGAGTTGATTTCGAGTGTCGCTACGCGACGCGGACTCGTTTCTTGGCCGTTCCCGGCCTTGAAAGG
>DNND01000102.1:0-1256 GCA_003488005.1 Blastocatellia bacterium
GTATCGAGTTGTCGCGCATCAATCCGCGCGCCCGGCACTTTGTCGTCCAGCGCTTTCTGAAAAAGTCCGATCAGATCATTCGTATCATGCTTGTCTCTTACCTGGATGATGACCTGTGCATAGTTCAACTTCTGTAGTTCAGGCGAGACCGAGAACCAGAACCGTGGACCGCCGCCACCGACAAAAGTGGTGAGTGATTCAAGAATCTCACGCGGCTTCCCATCTTTCCCGGGATGGGCCTTGCCATATTCCTGCGCTGCCTCGCGCACCACTTCTTCAGCGCGCGCAGCGGCGTCATTCGTGGCGGAGAGCGGTGCATCTTCGGGCAGCCACACATCAAGGTATGAAAGGTAAGAAAGGTCCTTTGGAAAGAAGTCGGTCTTGAGCCTGCTGGCAGCAAGTCCACCTGCGGCGAGCAGGATGAAAGAGCCGAGCAGCACCTTCCAGCGATGATTGATTCCCCATTCGCCGATCCGGTAATAGAAGGCCGCAAAACCTTGCTTACGCCGCTGCTCAATGGGCAGCTGAGGCTTGGCCTTCAACAAAAAATAGCCGAGGAAGGGAATGAACATCATGGCCACGATCAACGCTGCTACCAGCGAACAGGTGAGCACGATCGGCAGGCTGTATAAGAATTCTCCCGTGCTTCCCGGCAAAGTAAGGAATGGCAGGTAAGCGACAATATTAGTAATCGTGGCGAAAATGATCGCGGTGATTAGTTTCGTCGGACCGAGCCATGAAGCGATGAGCGGCGGAAACCCGCTGGCCAGTGAATTTTTAATCGCATCGCCGGATACTACCGGCACATCCACCAACAGACCGAGCGCAATTATCAGGGTAGCGATTGACACCTGTTGAAGATCGATCCCCAGCGCGCGCGACATTCCAAAGGTAATAAACAGCGTGATGGGAATCGCCAGCCCCATCAGCAGCGCCGAGCGCCAGTCCCAGAAGCCGATGAGTGAAACGATCACTACCAGGATAATCGCCTCGTAGAGGCTGTCCATAAACAAGTCGACGTTCTCTGTGACTTGCCGGGGCTGGTCGGAGGTGCGGGCCAAGATCAGGTCTTCGGGCAACTGCGTCTTCACCTGGGCCAGTGCTGCATCGATTCCTTTACCGAATTCACCGATGTATTCACCCGGCCGCATTTGAACTGCGACCGTGATGGCGCGCGTGCGCTGCCAATTGCCTTGCGCGTCAAGCGATTCGTAAAAGTTGAGAAAGCGTGGCGGGCTGTCATAACCGCGCGCGAT
>DNND01000102.1:1577-6889 GCA_003488005.1 Blastocatellia bacterium
TCCACCAGGTCTCGCAGGTAAACGGGCGCGCCCAGGTTCGTCTGGGAGACGGCCACATCGCCAATCTCTTTTTCACTCTTGAATTCGCCTGAAGGATCGATCGAGAGGTTCTTTCCGGCAGCTTCCAGTTGACCACCGGCAAGCGTGATGTTGCGTGCGCCCAAAATATTGGACAGGTCAGACGTCTTTAACCCGTATGAAGCAACGCGCTCTTGAGAATAGAGGAGAAACACTTTCTCCGGCAGAATGCCCGAGCGGGAAACTTTCGATGCTTGCGGAACGCTCTTGAGAGTCTTCTCGATGAGATCGGTGAAATCATCCATTTCCCGGTAGCTGTATTTGTCGCCGGCCACCGAGGCTAGCTTGGAGCGGGTTTCATTTGGATCTCGGATCACCACAGGCTGCCAGCTGTCCGGGTGAAAATCCGAGGCCTGCAGACGGTCATTAATAAACTGCCGGGTGTAACCAAGCAAAGCTTCATCGCTCGCATAGGAGACGCCATCAACTCCGACAAAATCCGGTTCGACGATGACGTGCACATCAGTTGCTGCTTGCTTGTCCCTGAGGTAATCGACAAACAGATTGAGCGGTTCCTGCACTATGCGAGGGTTCACTGCTTGGGTGAGACCGATGACCATTGTGAAGCGCGTTCCGCCACTCGTTGTCTCATACTGTGCCCGGTGACGTGTGATCGCATCACTCACTGACTTAGCACGCAAAGCGATCGCCGTCTCGCTGATCTTCGGGCTGGCGACCGTGAGCATTAGTGCGGCTGTATCGCCAAAGTCCTTGATGAAATTGACTGGACCGGCACCTTCCGGCAGGCCAGTGACAGTGCCGAGTTTGAGCGCGATGTCGTCGAGTTCCTTGCCGACCTGACTGCCCGGCATGTTCTCGTCCAGATCTACATAGACGACTGAAACATTGGTGCGAGAGATCGAGCGAATCTTTTCCACTCGGGCATTCTGGGCGATCTTCTCTTCGACCTTCCTGGTAATCAGTTGCTCGACCTTTTCGCCTTTTGCTCCAGGCCAGACTGTGATGGCGACGGCGCTTTTGACCGGCGTGTCAGGGTCTTTGCGCTGGGGCATACTTCGGTAGCTGTAAAAGCCCCAGACACACACAGCGATCAACATGACCCAGGAGATGTGACGCTGTTCCACGAAGAAGCGCGAGATGTTGCGCTTGCTCTGGATAATCTGATTGTCGCTCTTACCGTGTGCCATGGCTTTGTCCAAAGTCGCTCAGCCTTGTAGACAAGTTCTTCTTCGTCGCAGAGCGACGGCTGAATTTAGCTCGGCCTTTCAAGGCCGGGATCGAAGAGGCAATTCCGGTTACGTCGCGTCAGCGACGATTGAGTGAATGATTCAGCCGTCGCTGACGCGACGATGGTTGTCGTTGCTGCCACTGATCCCGGTCTTGAAAGGCCGGGCTACATTCAAACCGCCGCTACGCGGCGAAGACAAATCTGGAATCAAGGAATCACTTTCACCGCGTCACCATCCCTAACCAGAGTGACGCCTGTCGTGATGACGCGGTCGCCCTCCTTCACTCCCTCGGTCACGGCAATCGTGTTGCCGTAAGTTTCGCCCAGTTTCACATCGCGAACTCTTGCGATCTGGCGTCCGCCTTGCTCCAGCAAAAAGAAAATGGCATAGCCGTTTGGGTCGGTCGGGGATTTTACGATCGCATTCAACGGCACGACCGGCTGCGCTTGCACAGCCTCCGACCGTCCCACTCTGAGCGAGACGATCATGCCTGGTCGGAGCAGACCTTTCGGGTTCGGGATTGTGACCTCGACATTAAAGACCCTGCTCTTGGGATCGGCGGCGGGAAATACAGAAGTGATCTGCCCGTCGAATTCCGTGCCGGGCATGGTTTCAGTCTCAACACTCAACCTACTTCCCAATTTCATTTCCGGCACTGCGATGTCGGCTACGCCGAAAGCCGCTTTGACTGAAGATGTGTCCGCGACTACGAAACCTGTCTTGCCGGGTGAGACCAATGTCCCTCTCTCGACGGATTTTTGCAGCACAAATCCATTCAACGGTGCCCTGAGCGCGGTGTCCTGGAGGGGAATGGACTTCTCATGCACGACGGCTTGCGCCCCGGTTGACCTGGCCTTTATTACTTCGATCTGAGACCTAGCGGAATTGGCTCTGGCTTGGACCATGCCAACCTGCGAGCGGGCAGCGGCGACCTTGGCAGTCGTCTGTTCGAGCTGTGCCTTTGCCGCATCGTAATTGGCTTTGGTCAGGCTCTGGCTGGCAAACAGGTTTTGAGCGCGGTCAAAATCCAGTTTTGCTTTTTCATAAGCTGCCTCAGAATCGGCGAGTTGAGCCTTGCTCGATTCGATAGCGGAAAGCGCTTCCTGATACTGAGCCTTGCTGGCGTCAATAGCCGATCTCTCCTCCGCGGCCTTGGATTCGGCTTCTTTGACTTTGAGCTGATATTCGCTCTGGCGCACGCGCGCAAGCACCGCTCCCGCGACAATTGCATCGCCTTCCTGGAGGTCACGCAGTTGGCCGTCGACGCCACGCACCTTCTGCAGCGCTTCAACGTAGCCGTCCACCTTGAAAGCCAGTTCCACCTGGGTGCGCGGAATAATCGTCGCTGAATACCGAGCTCCGCTGTTGGCAGCATGCAGCTCTACTGTCGCGACTTTTACGGGTACTGGAAATGTTTGTACTTGCTTGGACTGGCAAGCCAACAGCAGGGTCAGGAGGAGGAGAGTTCCTCCGAGCAGGCACGCCTTGAATGTTCTCTTCTTCATCTGGTCTCGCCGATCGCTTTTCGTATTCAGCCTGCGGAGCGGGCGTCAGCATAAAGCCTGGGGCGTGAGCCCCAGGAGCAAGTCATGGAAGCATCACAGCCCGCATTAGCGGGCGACGGCCGATCCCCAAACCTCACTACCATTGAGTTGATAACCATCCGATCCTCTGCCGCCCGCTCCGCGGGCTTTGATTTATTCGGCTGCCAACCTGGGGTTCCGCTTCGCTTCACCCTAGGCTTTATGCTTCCACCTGCTCCGCAGGTTGGTTGCATTTCTTCATCGGACTTTAGAGACCCCACCCCACGGACTTCACTCCCACTCTTTCACTTGTCTTGGCCCAGCGCTTTTTCCAATTCGCCTTTTGCGGTCCAGAAGGACAGCAAGGCTTGTTGATATTGATTGTTTGCATCTGCCAACTTAGCTTGAGACTGCAGTACTTCCGTTAACAGAGCAGCCTCGAATCGATACCTGCCCTGAGTGACGCGCAGAGCTTCGCGCTCAGCGTCCTGATTGAGGCGGGCGACTCGCAGCGCCTGTTGGGTTTGTTGTAAGCGGCGAAACTTATCGCCGACCTCAATGACGATTTGGTCTTCCGTTTCCTGCAAGGCATTCTCGGCCTGCTCGATTGTCTTGCTCTTCTCCGCCAGTTGACGTTTCTTACGGCCCCAGTCGAAGGGCTCCCAACTCATCACGACTCCAACGGACGCAATATTTCTTGGTACTACTTCGTCAAAGTTTCGCAGGCTCAATGAGGTGAACCCCACGCTCACATCAGGGATGTACTCCGACTTCTTCAAACGTTTATCAAGCTTAGCTTGCTCGATCTTGAGCCGCGCAACGCTCGGTTCAGGCCGCTGCTCCAGTGCACGACGGCGCGAGGCTGAAATGTCGTACTCTAGGATTGTCGCCTCAGCGACAGGACCAACGCTGAAGTCCGTGAGCACATCTCGCCCCAGGAGCTTGTTCATTTGCTCTTTCTGCGTCGACAGACGATTAGTCAGATCGAGAGCTTCGTATTCCGCCTTCGCTAATCGAGTTTGAACCTGCAAGTGATCGGACTTCAGGACAACTTGTTGCAGCACGAACTCGCCCGTTACGCGATCGAGTTCGCGGTACGATTTAACTTCGTCACGCACATTTTCCAACGCACTTTCACTTTGCAGTATTCCGTAGTAGGTCTGCTTGACGTTGTTGATGAGTGACTGCTCCTGCGAACGGAACTTCTGTTGGTCCTCGTCGCGAGCCAACTTCGCCGAATCGATAGCGAGGCCGATGCGGTACTGCTGCGAAATCGGTTGCAGTACCTGAGCAGCGAATATCGCCGTTGGCCGTCTGGGCGTGCTCAGTGAGAAGAATGGTCCTATCCCAGGAAAGACACCGGTGAAGGGACTGGTCAGGCTAGTTTCGTGTTTGACCATGTCTTGCGAGACCAGCGTGTACAAATGTGTGGATGGAAGACGCGATGTGCGTATGCTTCGAATTTGTTCTTCGCCCTTTTCGACGTTAAGGCGCGCATTTTTGAGGGAACGATTGTTTCGGAGGGCGATATTTATGGCCTGATCAAGAGTCAATACCTCAGCCGCAGTTGGAGCGCTTTGTTGACACCACCCAGCTAACGGCATGGCCAGCAACAAAGGCAGAGCCGCAAAATAATTCTTTAAGTTGTGCAGAGTCTTGCTTCTCATTCAGTCAGTCAGAAGACTTCTTCTTTCCTGACAGGCCGATGCAATGACTCGGCCAGGGCCAGCACAGCTATTTCAGTAGAGAAGGCGGGACTTTCAGTCTGCAAGTGCCCTTAACCTGATGAAAGTGCCGGTTAATTCTTAGAGAACCGCTTAGGCACCTCCGGCAAATTCGGCAAGATTCCCTTTAATGCCTCGCACGCTTAGGCAAGGAGATCGCTTTCTAATTCATTGCGGCAAACTTCGCTAAAATCTCGTAAGGGATCCACGCCGCCGTCATGCATCATCGCCTGCAATTCAGTGGGCGTCTTAATGGGCTGGAAGTAGGTGTCGGTGATAAGTATGGCAATACTAGAGGCGCTGTCGATCACTTTGTTAGAGGACAGAACGCGCATTCTGCTGACGAGTGAGTAAATGCCAACCAGGCGGGATACATCCAGCGTGTCATGAACCAGCGCGTCTGCGTAAGTTCTCGACGCTTCATCAATGAACTGCTTGTAGAGTTCTTGCCGTGTCGATTTACTGTTCGCAAGCCGCTGAGCCTTCATCTGCGCGTGCAGGGTGGTCCATGAGCTTGCGAATGAGGTTAATCCGCCGAGCCCTGCGCCAGCTAGAGCAGCAATAGCGGTAAGGTATCCTACGTTCATCGCCTCTGACACAGGCAAGAGACCTGCCAATGTCGAACATGAGGATTGCGAGAGTAAGTGACGCGCAACCGAGTCTGATCAAGTCAGTCACTCCCTAGAGTGTCGGAACGACTTCCCGGCATCACTTCAATCCTGCCCGGCAATTCCGGCAAGAATGTTGTGACTACTCCGTGTCATGAAGTCAGTACCACCGCGCGGTAGCGGGTGGGT
>DNND01000102.1:7170-13949 GCA_003488005.1 Blastocatellia bacterium
CACCGCGCGGTAGCGGGTGGGTCCGTCCGTCGCCGGATAACGAGAATGCTGATGGATTGAGACCCACCCGCTACCGCGCGGTGGTACTGACCTCATGACACGGCAGTTCGAGTTATCTACACTGCCAACGCGGCTGGTCGATTTCAACTGCAGTAGTATTTGGCAAGCATATTGCTTGCTTCTTACGTCTCGGTTATGACACTGACCTTGCGAATTGAAACTCTAAAACGAGGTAAACGAGCTATGGATCTTCAATTAAACGGCAAGAGGGCGCTCGTTACAGGCTCAACTGTGGGCATTGGTTTCGCTATCGCAAAGGCTCTAGCTCAAGAGGGCGCTGAAGTGATAGTGAATAGCCGCACCGAGGAGAAAGTAAGCGAGGCAAAGCGTAGAATCGCGACCGAAATTTCTAATAGCAAGATTGCAGGTGTTGCAGCGGACCTTTCTTCGTCTGATGGAGCTGCGAAGATCATAGAGGCGTACCCAGAGATAGACATACTGGTAAACAACGTAGGTATCTTTGAGCCCCGCGCGTTTGAGCAGACCCCTGACGCCGACTGGCTCAAATTCTTCGAGGTAAATGTAATGAGTGGAGTGCGGCTAAGCCGGCACTATCTCCCTCAGATGAAGGATCGCAACTGGGGACGAGTTGTTTTTATCTCAAGTGAATCTGCCGCCAACATACCCGCAGAGATGATTCATTATGGGGTAACGAAAACCGCTCAAGTCGCGCTTGCTCGAGGCCTAGCGGAAACAACTGTCGGAACAGGGATCACGGTCAATTCGGTACTTCCTGGCCCGACGCTATCTGAGGGTGTCGGAACTTTTATACAGCAATTAGCGCAAGAGCAGGGCGTTGCCATCGAGGAAGTTGAGAAGCAGTTTTTTCAGAACACGCGCCCTTCGTCGCTTATCAAGAGATTCATACAGCCTGAAGAAGTGGCTTCCCTGGTTGCCTACATTTGCAGTCCATTATCGGCAGCGACAAATGGCGCGGCCTTAAGAGTCGATGGTGGGGTGGTCCGATCCATCTTCTAAGAGGCGTCTGTTGGTCCTTAAGCCGGGTCTCGTCGTCACAGGAGAAGAGTTAATCAGCCGCTGTCGTCAGAGTCTGGCGAATTACAAGGTTCCGCGCCACGTGGAGTTCTCGGAAACGGATTTGCCAAAAAGCGGATCGGGCAAAGTGCTGAAGCGCGTCCTGCGCCAGCAGTTTTGGGCTGGAGCAGAGCGTTCTGTTGGTTGAATTGGAGGTTGTTATTCCAAACTGGACGGCAACAGTCGAGAGGCGCGAAAGATTGTGAGAATGCGAACCACGTCACCAACTCGATAAACGATCCGGTATGGTGGTCTGATAACTTCGCGAAGATCCTCGCGTGGACGTTCTGGTACGTGTCGGCCCATCAGCGGGAATCGTTCCAATCGGTCGATGGCAGCCAGGATGTCCTCGACGATGACCTGAGCGTAATGCGGCGAGTCGCGTCCGATGAAATCGTAAATGGCTTGAAGGTCGTCTGCTGCTTGCGGCGTCCAACGAACTTCAGTCACCTTAGGAACCTGGCTTTGATTTCATCATGCGAGATTGATTCATCGGACTCAGACTGCTCAAGTCCTCGTTCAATCTTCGCAAGAAAATAGAGCCGCTCCATTGCGTCTTCCACCGTCGCGTCTTCAGGAAGGTCTTGAATCGCCCGGACGATCTCATTCTTTACTTGTGGCGTTTCCATAGAAGTTCTTGTTCCAATCTTCCTATTACTCAGTCATTCCGGATTCTCAATCCGGTTTTGCTAACAGCAACCGAGATTTATCAACTTAAGTGAAATTCACGCATTGATCAAGATCCGAACCAAAATAGAGGCCTTCACTATTTAACCTATTTGGACCGTGCCAAGGTTTTGGCTTGGTCTCTTGATGACTCCAAGCTTGTCGTTTTTAGCGCTCTCGCTAGTTTGAAGCCCGTGCCAGTGAGAACATACAACGACCCTTCATCATATTTCACAAGCCTACGCGCCTGTAGTGATTCCAAGGCATCAGTGTAGGCTGCAGCATAAGCAGGATCTGTTTGGTCTACGAAGTTTTGAGGGCGGACAGCAATCCAAGAGCCGGTTTCGTTTGATGAAAATAAATATATATCGCCCTTATCGGCTGCAGCACAGAGTATTTCTATTTCCTCGGGAGAGAGGTTTGACAATCTTGGATCGACTGAAATCGCAGTCTTACCAAGTAGATTGAGTGCTGATGCTTCAGCCGATTGCTTCCATCTCCTTAATAGGCTCTCAGGGAAACGCGCTTCATCATTATCCACCAGTTTCGCACAATTCTGGCACAACCAGATCGCGTTACTTGCGTGCTTGCGCTGTTGTGGAGATAGTGAGGCGCCGTATCGTGGACCGCCAATTGAGGCGGCGGTGACATGAGCAGCCACTCCGATGTTCAAAGATTTTGCTGGGTCAAGCTGTGGTCCGCTGGTGGGAACACAGCAATCTGGATTTGAACAGCGGTTATTCACACGATTAGCTATGGTCCTTTTTACCTCTTCGCTAAAATCATCTCGCATGCTCTTAACTCCAATTACTCCAGTATTCCTTTCGGACGGAAGCCTGACTCAAATTTGATTTAGTCTCCGGGTAAGAACTCCGCCAGCAGTTCGCTCCCTCAAAAGACAGCGACACCTTTAGTCAAATGCGATTCTAACACGGGCATGCGAGCGACTGAGCTCTGTGACCTCACGCGCATCGCAGTAACAAGAAGTGCCGGAAGGTTGTCCCACGACGATCCGAGTGCCTCCGGCAATTCCGACAAAGCTCCTCGCCGCATTCAAAAAACCTCACTGATTCAACCAATTTCGAACCCTGTCGAACTGGTATGCAGGTTGCCCTTCGCATCGGTTGAAGATACATGTGACGGAGGACGCGATGAAGGCACACGTTTCCTGGGTTAACGAGCTGGCAATCAAAGACGGTGCGCTCGATACCTTCAAGGGGCTGATGGAGGAAATGGTTTCGGGCACCAGAGCCGAGCCGGGGACGCTCGCGTACGAGTGGTACATCTCGCGCGATGGCGGCACCGTCCATGTCTTCGAGATTTACGCCGACTCGGAAGCCGTGGTGGCCCACCACATCAGCGAGGGGTTCATGATGAAGAACTGGGCCGGACGATTCATGGACTGTGTCGACTCGACGCGGTGCGTCGTCTACGGCGACCCGAACGCCGCAGCCCGCGAGATTCTCGACCGGCTCGGCGCCAGCTATCGCTCCGCCTGGGGCGGGTTCTCGCGCTTCTAGCTCGTTGTTACGCACTGAGGAAAAGAAACAGCAAACCAATTCTTAGGAGAAACAAGCATGGCATACCAAAGCGTCAACCCCGCCAACGGCGAGATACTTCGCAGTTTCGATGAGCATACCGATGAGCAAATGCGAAGCGCGCTTGCGACGGCTGACAACACATATCGAAGCGTTTGGTCCAGGATGCCTATTCGCGACCGGGCCAAAATTGTCGGCCGAGCAGCTTCTCTGATGCGGGAACGTATAGAGAATCTCGCACGCCTGGCATCACTCGAGATGGGCAAGCGGATCTCGGAAGGACGCGATGAGGTTAATCTCAGCGCCTCCATTCTTCAATACTATGCAGATAATGCAGAGAAGTTCCTTTCGCCAAAGATCATCGAATCGAAAACCGGATCTGCGCGCCTTGAATACTCTCCGCTTGGAGTGCTGATCGGCATTCAACCCTGGAACTATCCCTACTATCAACTCTCTCGATTTGCCGCGCCCCATTTGATGGCCGGCAATGTTCTCTTAGTGAAGCATGCATCGGGTGTCCCGCAGTGCGCGCTTGCCTTCGAGCGACTCTTCACTGATGCGGGATCGCCGGCTGGCGCTTATACAAATCTATTTCTTTCAAACGATCAGGTCGGCGCCCTGATTGACGATCCGCGCGTTCGCGGCATCGCGCTTACTGGATCGGAACGAGCGGGCGAATCACTCGCGTCGCGCGCCGGCAAGAATTTGAAGAAATCGACGATGGAGCTGGGCGGAAGTGATTGTTTTATTGTGCTGGAAGATTGCGATCTCAAGTACGCGGTTCAAATGGCGGTCGCAGGTCGTATGAGCAACGCGGGACAAACTTGCATCGGTTCGAAACGCTTCATTGTGGTTGGCGCGCGTGCAAAGCAGTTCCTTGAGGCGTTTCGTGATGCTCTCGAACGACTCAAGCCGGGCGATCCGTTGGATGAAGCGACCACGCTGGCGCCGTTGTCCTCTGACGCGGCTCTGAAACTTTTGCTCAACCAGGTCGGTGAAGCGGTTGCCAATGGTGCGCAGGTCTTCACGGGAGGCGATCGGCTTGGAAAAACGGGCGCGTATATGCAACCAACGATTCTCACCGACGTCACTCCCGACAATCCGGCCTACCGGCAGGAATTCTTTGGACCAGTCGCGCTCTTCTTTACCGCTAAGGACGAGGATGAGGCCGTAGCTATTGCAAACGATTCGCCCTATGGATTGGGTGGCTCGGTCTACACTTCCGATATCGAGCACGGAAAGCAAGTTGCCAGCCGTATCGAAACCGGCATGGTGTTTATTAATTATCCATCGATGAGCGCCCCCGATTTGCCGTTCGGCGGAATCAAGCGTTCCGGATATGGCAAGGAGCTTTCCAACCTCGGCATCGAGGAGTTTGTGAACAAGAAATTGATCTGGGTAGCACCCGCGCCCGCGTCTAGCTAGCTGTTGAGAGACACATTTGGAGTGCGGCGGCAAGCGCAGCGCGACGCCGCTTTGGATTTGCAGATGCCGAAATGCGAAGAGATCCAAAGCGCCGCCGTTGTCGGCGCACTCCAAATTTCGCGCTCTCGCACCGTGGAGTTTCAGCTATTGCCGGCTCGGATAATTAAGATTGAGGTAATCGAGGCACATGAAGATTCTCGTCACCGGCGCAACCGGATTCATCGGCGGCGCCGTCGCCCGAAAGCTGTTGCAGCAAGGCCATCAGGTCGTGGCTATGTCGCAAACTGAGGACGCCTTCGCAAAGCTGCGAGCCGCTGGGATGACACCAGTCATCGGCGACTTCGCTAATCCCGCGAGCCTGGTCGCTCCCGTAACCGAGGTAGATGCGGTCGTCAGCCTCGCCAGCATCGGACAAATCGAGGGGACTCCGGAGAGCTTCGCCAAGGATCGTGACGCCGTGGAGGTGATGATCAAGGCCGCCGGCGATGCGGGAAATCCATTCATCTTCACCAGCGGCTCGGCGATCTTCGGTGTCTTCACCAAGGGTGAGGCCAGCCCGACCATCTTCGATGAAGACCACCCCGTCCCGCTTCCCGCGTCGGTATTTGCACCGCCCAAGGCTGAGATACCGCAGCCGTTAATCGACGGCTTCGGTGGCTCAATGGCGCCCCGAGCCGAGACGGAGAGAGCTGTGCTCAACGCAACCGGCGTTCGCGGAATGGTGATTCGACCGGGTCTCGTCTACGGCGAGGGCAGGGGCTACGACCTGCCCAATCTGATCGCCCTGACCAAGACGCATGGCGCTGCACCGCATCTCGGAATAGGCGGCGTTCGGCAGGGCTACGTGCATCTCGACGACCTGGTTGAAGTCTACGTCCTGGCACTTGAACGCGCCCCGGCTGGCACGATGCTCCATGCCGTGACCGACGAGATCGCCCTTGGGGATCTAGCCGCGGCGGCCAGCCGACTTGTGGGCGCGGGCGGCCGAACCGAGGCCTTGTCACTTCTGGAGATGTACACCCGAGGAGGCGGAGGCGGCGTGAGCCTGTCGGTGAATAAGCGCCTCGCCAGCGAGAAGACCCGAAAAGTTCTGAACTGGACGCCGACCAGATATGACATTTTGGAAGACGTAGAGCATGGCTCCTATGCGGTTTAAGCACTTCGGAATCTAAGAACCAGTGGAGCTATCCCGCACCTTTTGCCTCCGGTAGAAGCAACCGCCGGACGTGGACGTTGAGCGACACGCCACGGAACAACAATCAACAAGAAAGGGGACCAACCATGGCAACACAAAAGCAAGTGAAGACAAAATCGGAGCAGTCGACGGACCTCGAGGAGAAGGTGCAAAAACTACGGCAGCTTTACGCTGACGGGACAGACATTCAGAAATCCGCGCTGGAGAACGTGATCCGCGCTCTAGAGTCGGGCGCGCCGGCAAAGGACCCGGCAGCGCCGGTTCGAACCGCGGGCCGGATCGGTCGCCGGCAGGGTAAGGTGTCGGAGCTGACGGTGATCGCTCCGCTCGCACCAGGCGGAGCCAAGCGGATGCGCGCTTTTCTGGAGATTCTTCACGGCAGCATTGGCAATGAAATGGTGGATATGGTTGGCACCGTCCATGACATGCGCTTCGTGATTCTGGATAACGATACGAAGCTTCTTTTCTGCACTGCCTACGATCTCGACTGGGATCCCTACATCGAAGACTTCGCGACGAAGATCCCCGACATCCTCGACCTCCAGTTCGGCGATGTCGAAGGTTGGCCCGGCGTCCGTAGCCCGAAGGTCAAGGACTTCATCGCGAGCCACCAGATCACAGCGGACTTCTGGTACGTCGCCAATCCTAATCTGACCGTGGTGGAGACGAGACGGCTTGAGCGTATCGGCAAAGCGACCGAAGAATTCCTCGACAAGATCAGCTAATCACGGAAGGACGCCATGTCATCAGAAGATCGAGTCGGCGAAGATTCACGCAACTGCATCGCCGTCGACCTCCACGACATTCAAGCGACTATTCTGCGCCATCGTCCGGAGCCGTACTTCGGCACGCACGTCTTC
>DNND01000102.1:14320-15324 GCA_003488005.1 Blastocatellia bacterium
TCGGTTCTGCCGCCGATTGGTGGAAAGCGGGGGATGCCTGGATCGCGGTTGCCATCAGCTATCCGGGGCTGGTGGCATTGGGCGTGCCCGACGACTCGCTGCGAAGCTTTCCGGAAGCATTTCGGGCGGGAATGGCTGCACGTGCGGAGGAGCTTCGTGACTATGGAGCAAACGATCCAAAGAACTGGGAACGGCCGTTCGGTAGCGGACAGATTCACGTCCAAGTCAGCATTGTCAGCCCCACTGAGGATAAGTGGCGCCGTACCATGGAGACGGCGCGGCAGCAGTATGAAGGCTTTTCTGGCGTCACCGTCCTGCTGATTCAAGACTTCGGCGCTCAACCGGATAGTCTCAATTCGCTTGGTTATAAAGACAGTATCGGCCAACCCGCCATTGAGGGCAGTGGCGTCGAGCCGCTTCCTGGTCAGGGGCGACCTATCAAAGCCGGCGAGTTCATCCTCAGCTATCCAGGCGAGGCCGGCGTTCCCCTTGCGATGCCTCAGCCGGACACGTTAGGCCGCAACGGCACTTACGTTGGTTTGCGAAAATACCAGTCCCGCGTCGGAGCGTTCAACCGGTTCCTGCGAGAGAACGGTCAGACCGACGAGGAGCGCGAGCTGCTGGCCGCGAAGCTCGTCGGGCGCTGGCGTAGCGGCGCGCCATTGACGCTCGCACCGGCAAAGGACGATGCGGCGCTTGGCGAAGATCCGCACCGAAATAACGATTTCACCTACGCCAACGATCCACAGGGCAAACAGGTCCCGTTGGGCTGCCACATGCGTCGCATGAACCCACGGGACACGAAGATGCCGGTGCTCACGGACGTGAACATCCATCGCATTATCAGGCGCAGCACGACCTACGGAGCGCCCTACGATGCGAACACAATCTCCGAGCTCGATGACGAAGGCGCGCGAGGCATCTATTTCTTATTCATCAGCGCCAAGGCGATGAGTACGCTCGAATTTCTCCAGCAAGACTGGATCAATGACGGCACGTTCATG
>DNND01000102.1:15755-17163 GCA_003488005.1 Blastocatellia bacterium
AATGTGCTTCGCGGCGGCGAGTACCTTTTCATGCCGAGCTTGTCCGCGCTGAAGTGGTTGGCCGGCTTGAATGCGGAAACGGTGGAAAGGTCAGCGTGAGTGTCATGGATAAACACCTGTACGACCGTGGTCTTGCCAAGCGCCGCCAGGTGCTGGGCGATGCTTATGTAGACCGCGCACTCGCGAACGTTGATGACTTCAATCGCGATTTCCAACGGTTGGTGACCGAATATTGTTGGGGTGAGGCATGGGGCGACGAGACCTTATCGCCTCGCGAGCGCAGCATCCTCACCCTCGGCATCGTCGCTGCGATCGGCGAGAGGGGCGAGTTTGCCAGCCATCTCCGTGGCGCACGCGTCAACGGCCTTACACGGAACGAACTGCGTGCGGTGCTCGTCCACATCACCATCTATTGTGGGATCCCGGTCGGCGCAGATTGCTTCCAGGCAGCAGAAACAATTCTAAGCGAGAGCAAGGAAAGTGAGGGCTGAAATGAAGCATGAGGATTCGATGATGAGAAACGTAGCAAAGCAGGCCGGGAGCCTCGTGGTTGGCGTTCTGATCCCTGGGATTTGCTGGGCGCATCCAGGTCACGGCGCCGACGGAGGCAACTGGAGTGGCCGCCACTATTTCACCGAGCCCGTCCACCTGGTCGGCGGAGCGCTCGGCCTAGCCGTGCTTCTGATCGGCGCCTCCCTGTGGCGAGTCATTCGCGCGCACAGGACCCGCTATCGGCTCTTGGACGCGATCGGTGCATCGGATTGCCAATCAGCAAGAGCCAAACAATTACAATAACAAGAGGATATCGCATGTCTGACCACATCTCAGGACCTCGCGCTATCGCCGACCCAGTCACTGACATCACGGACGTCTTTGCTTTTCCCTGTCCCGAGAGTCCGCGGCATCTCGTCTTGATCATGAATGTATTTCCCTACGCCGGTGCGTCCGCCGTTTTTTCCGATGCGGTCATATACCGGTTGCGTGTGCGCTCAGTATCTCTCGCGCCCAATAGACGCGCGTTCGCCGTTGGAGCCGATGAATTCACATTCGATTGCACGTTCGATGTCCCAGTTAGTCCGGACGGCGGGGGAGAACTAGTACAACAGGGCCGCTGCAAGATGCCAAACGGTGAGACCGTTCTCTTTCGCGTGAACGACGAGAACGGTGGTGATGGCGAAGGCCTACATGTCTTCGCAGGACAAAGGTCCGATCCGTTCTTCCTTGACGGTCCGATGGCCGCACAAACGCTCGCGACGAGACAACTCGCGTTCAAGCAAGTCGGTTCCGACAGACTCTACGGCAAGAATGTCCTGGGAATTGTGCTGAGAATCGAGTGGGCAACTTTGCTTAAGGGCGGGCCTATGTTCGCTGTCGTCTGCGAGACTCTGACGACCGGCAAACGGCCGAT
>DNND01000102.1:17562-20458 GCA_003488005.1 Blastocatellia bacterium
GAGATTCGCGACCTGTACAACAATGAAGACGCCTTCAACCTTTCCGAGCACTACGTTGGAGCGTATCGCGCACGGCTGAACGCTAATCTCGCTTTCTACGATGGCCTCGACGGAAAAACTGATTGGCCGCTCGACGAGCACGGGAACCATCCGCTGACGGAACTCCTGCTCGCGGATTACCTGGTCGTTGATGCTTCTGAGCCGTTCTGTGAAACCAGCTACTTTGAGATTGAGCAGGCGATGCTCGAGGAGCGCGCGCATATTACATGCGGAGGACGATGGCTCAATGAGGACGTCGTCGACTCTATTCTTACGCTGTACGTCAACGCCGGAAACGGTCCACGCATCAGCGACGGTGTCGACGGGCCGATAGCTTGGTCATCCAAAGTATTTCCCTACATGGCTCCACCGAATCGCACGCAGGCTGCCTCGAAATGATTGCCGCAACACACATGTACGATGTTACCGAGCTGCGGATCACTGATGGGACCATTGCGCTGCTGAATCTCCAGGCGCAAATCGACAGTCTGGAAGCGGACGTCAGGCTCGTTAACTCCACCGTTGAAAGTCAAGTTGTTCTTATCGAACTAATCACGCTTCGCGGGCTCATCCTCGGCCACATCGCCGATTATGAGCGGGCAGACGAGATGGCGGAACAACTCGTACGCGACGCGCCCACTGACGGGGCTGCTTTTGTCGCACGTGCGCGAACAAGGGCTGTCTTCCATCGGTTTACCGATGCTTTAGACGACATCGATCGAGCTGAGAGACTCGGGCTCAATTCCGAAACTACAAATGGCGACCGTGCCGCAATCTTCCAAGCCCTCGGTCGCTACGATGAAGCCCTTGCCATACGCGAAGAAGCTGCAGACCGTCGAGCGAGTTTTGAAAATGTCGCGGCCCTGGTTGGACTCTATTCCGAAATCGGCGAAATCGACGCAGCAGAACGACTGTACGCGGAAAGCCGCCGACGATACCGCGGTGTCTCACCGTTTCCGCTGGCGCTTCTCGACTTCCAGTTGGGCCTGATGTGGATGAACAAGGGCCGGTTGGATGATGCACGCACGTCATTCGATGCCGCGCGACGCCGTGTCCCGGCTTACGCGCCGGCGCAAGGCCATCTCGCCGAGGTCGAAGCAGAATTGGGGGAAACCGGGTCAGCACTCGCCCGCCTGCGTTCGTTAGCAGCCTCTTCGGATGATCCTGATTACGCTGCGCAACTCGCGCGCATTCTCAGGGACGCGGGCTGCTCCCAATTCCGGCATTGGTGCGGGCTGGCCGCCGCGCGTTATGACGAGTTGGTCGCGACTCACCCGGAGGCCTTCGCGGATCATGCAGCCGAATTCTGGCTTGCTGCGGGCGCTAATCCGGACAAGGCACTCCGGTTGGCGAGAATGAATATCGAGATTCGCAAGACGCCACGCGCGTACGACCTATTGGCGCGGGCTGTCGCCGCAAATGAAGTAGTGGGCGCGAAGGTGATGAAAAGTCATGAGTAACAACCCACACGTCGTTATTGTCGGCGCGGGGTTTGGTGGTTTGGGAGTGGCCGAGGAATTGGCGCACGTCCCCGTCGATGTGACCCTGATTGACCGCCACAACTACCACACGTTCCAGCCGCTTCTTTATCAAGTCGCAACGTCTCTGCTTAATGCTGAAGATGTCGGGGTTCCGGTGCGCAGCATTTTTCGACGCCAGGAAAATGTGACCTTTCGCATGGCAACGGTTTCGGGCGTTGATATTCCAAGCCAGAGAATACAACTAGAGGACGGCACCCAGATCCCTTACGATTATTTGGTGCTCGCGGGGGGAGCGACTGTTAACTACTTCGATACGCCTGGTGCAGCGGAGCATGCGTTTCCGCTCTACACGCTGATGAATGCAGTTACCCTTCGCAACAGAATCCTGGAGCGATTCGAAACGGCCGACCGCGACTCTACGTTGATTGAAGACGGCGTGTTGAATTTTGTCATCGTTGGAGCAGGCCCAACAGGCGTTGAGATAGCAGGTGCGCTCTCGGATCTCACATACAACCTTCTGCCTGACGATTATCACCAGCTCGCGACTGAAAACGCGCGAGTAATCATTGTTGAGATGGGTAAGGAAGTGCTCGCTCCATTCAAAGACAATCTGCGTGCGTACGCTAAAGAAGAGCTTGAGGAGCGACGAGTGGAAGTCCGTCTGGGAGAAGCAGTCTCAGAGGTTGGACTTAGCTTTGTGCGTCTTAAGTCCGGGGAAGAAATCAAGACCCACACACTCATCTGGGCGGCTGGTGTGCGAGCCAATCTATTGACGGATATTCTCGGATTGCCACAGGGACATGGCGGCCGCATCAAACTGAATTCTGATTTGAGTGTGCCGGAACATCCGGAAATATTTGTTGTCGGGGATATGGGTGAGGTGGCGTCAGACGGAAAGATTCTGCCGCAACTCGGCTCGGTAGCGATGCAGTCGGGAGGGCACGTGGCGCAACAGATTTCCCGATGCTTAGCTGGACAGCCGGCGCAACCATTCAAGTATTGGGACAAGGGTTTTATGGCAACCATCGGGCGTGGAGCTGCGGTCGTGGAGTTTCCGAACCAGCGAACTCTTCATGGGCAGTTGGCATACTTCGCTTGGCTGGGAGTTCACCTGACGCTACTGACTGGAATGCGTAACCGGATAGAAACACTTTGGAACTGGGGTTGGTCTGCGCTCACCCACGACCGAGCCGCGAGAATTATTATTAAGCCTGAGGACGACGAGGCGAAGACACGCGCATCCGCCTGAGAGCAGCCCGGAAGTTTGGTATTGCTCCGCTAGCGTCTTGCTGAGGGTAGGTTTATTCCTTAACGGTTTCTTTCTTGGATCCGTTCCACGCGTAGCCCGCGGCTGCGGGCGACAGCATAAAGCCTGG
>DNND01000102.1:20764-21335 GCA_003488005.1 Blastocatellia bacterium
GCATAAAGCCTGGGGTGGAGCGTTAGCGGAACCCCAGGAACTGCGGACCGAAAGACCGGAGCCCGCGGTAGCGGGCGACAGCCCATGATCGCGGTAAACGCTGTCGCCCACCCCGCGGGCTACGACTATTCTTGGACTATTAACCTGGGGTTCCGCTGCGCTCCACCCCAGGCTTTATGCTGTCGCCCGCTCCGCGGGTTGGGAACGTGACTCTAGTCTTTGCGCAGCTTTGCGTACTCGGCTTTGGCTTGCTGGTAGACGGGAAGATCGGCGTCGGCATCCTTCCACAGGGTCAGGAAATCTTCATAGGACTTGCGTGCGGCGGCTTCATTACCCGCCATTTTCTGTGCCCTTGCCATCTGCAAGTGTGACAACGCTCCAATTACAAATCTTCCGATGATACCCGGATGGTCGAGCAGTTTCTGAAACTCTGCCGTTGCCAGACGCCCTTCGCCCATCCGGAGGTACGCCAGCCCGCGAATGTAGACAGGATAAAGACTGTCGAAACCACCGGGCATTGCTAATTCGTATTTTGCTGTAGCACGCAGGATTTCGACGGCTCCTGCTGGAT
>DNND01000101.1:0-11762 GCA_003488005.1 Blastocatellia bacterium
CTACCGCGGACGGTACTGACCTCGTTGCCACTGCGAGGCTTTTAATTCAAACTGCATCACCACCACTAAACAAAGTCAGTTTGCGGTCAGCGAACTTGAAACTTGAAACTTGGTTGCGGAGGAATCATGGCGAACATTCCGGAAGACCTGCACTACAGCAAGGACCACGAGTGGGTTCGCGTTGACGGCAACATCGCGATCGTCGGGATCACCGACTACGCGCAGGACTCCCTCGGCGATGTCGTTTATGTCGAGCTGCCCAAACCCGGCGAGAAGTTTACCGCCAACGAATCGTTTGGTTCAGTCGAATCCGTGAAAGCCGTTTCTGAAGTCTTCTCGCCCGTTTCCGGCGAAATAGCAGAAGCTAATGACTCGCTCACCGATGCACCTGAAAAGGTGAACACCGATCCGTATGGCGATGGCTGGATGATACGCGTGAAGATGTCGGCGCCGGGCGAAGTGGACAGCCTGCTGACTGCCGCCGAATACGAAGACTTTACGAAAGGTGACACGGAGTAAATTGCGTTACATACCGAACTCGCCTGAAGAGCGGGCTGAAATGCTGCAACACGTCGGCCTCAACTCGGCTGATGAACTATTTGATTCCATTCCGCAGGAACTACGCTTAACCCGAAATCTGAACACGCCCTCGGCGCTTTCCGAGATCGAACTGCTGGCCGGTTTTGACAAGCTGGCTGAACAGAATCGCGCAGCGAAACGAACAAGTTTTCTCGGCGCCGGCGCTTATCAACATTACATTCCCACCGTAGTCGATCACATCATTTCTCGCTCGGAGTTTTTCACCGCCTATACGCCTTACCAGCCGGAAATTTCGCAAGGCACGCTGCAAGCGATTTTTGAATTCCAAACACTCGTTTGCCAACTGACTGGTTTGGAAGTGGCGAACGCTTCGATGTACGACGGATCGACCGCGCTCGCAGAAGCGGTGTTGATGGCCGAGCGCGTTACCAAGCGAACAAAAGTGATTGCCTGCGGCGCCATCCATCCGGAGTATCTCGACGTCGTCACAACTTACGTGCAGCATGCGGGCATTGAGCTGGCGCGAGCGGAGCTTGATTCTGTAACCGGCCAAACATCCGACGTTGCGGATCTGATTGACGACAACACCGCCGCGCTGGTGGTGCAGTCGCCCAACTTTTTCGGCTGCATCGAAGACGTCGCGGCACTGGCAGAACAAGCGCATGCAGCCGGCGCTTTGTTGATTGTCGCGGTGACCGAAGCTATCTCGCTTGCTTTGCTCAGATCGCCGGGAGCTTGCGGCGCCGACATAGTCGTCGCTGAGGGCCAATCGTTCGGCGTTCCACTTTCGTTTGGTGGCCCATACGTGGGCCTATTTGCAACGCGCGAAAAATATGCGCGCCAGATTCCCGGCCGTTTGGTTGGTGAAGCCTATGACAAACAAGGCCGCCGCGGTTTTGTTCTGACTCTTGCCACGCGCGAGCAACACATTCGTCGTGAGAAGGCCACTTCAAATATTTGCACCAACGAAGGCCTGATTGCGTTGGCAGCCACGGTTTATCTGGAAACGATGGGGAGGCGCGGGCTTCAAGAAGTCGCCCAGCAATGCGCGCAGAAAACGGCTTACGCGGCCAAACAAATTGCTGCGCTCGAAGGATTCTCAGTTCCCTTCTCTGCGCCGCGCTTTAACGAGTTTGTGGTGCGCGCTCCGCAGCCTGCGAAAGAATTGCTGGCGCGCCTGGCGTCGGAGAGAAACATAACGGGTGGGTTGCCGTTATCGCGTTACTTCAAGGATCGGCCAAATGAATTTCTGGTTTGTGTAACCGAAATGAATTCGCGCGCCGACATCGATGCGCTGGTTGAGGGGCTTCGCTCATAAGCAAGGTCGGATATGAGTATTCGTCTTTCTTTTGCAGGTGCTTGTGCATTTTCTTTGTTGACGACTCTGAGCAGCGCTGCACAAAGCTCGGTAACGGATAGCGAGCATGCACCGCGTAAACCGCAACCGGCCTGTCCCATAATCAGCGTCTCCTGCCCTTCGTCCTTCGAAGATGGTGAGGCAATTACGTTCACCGCAAATGTTGTCGGTGGAAATCCAAGTGTCGTCCCCAGTTATTACTGGACTATTGCAGTCGGCCGGATTATTCAGGGTCAAGGAACGTCCGCGATTAAAGTTGATACCCTGGGTTTCGGCCGCACCTTCACGGGTACTGTGAGTATTGGAGGGTTTGATCAGAGTTGCCCGGCAACAGCATCATGTTCAATTCTCCCCGGAACCCCTCCGGCGCCCGCTATGCTGTTTGATCGGTATTACCCAAAGTCGCTTGGCGCCGCCGTGCCAAGGAAAACACACAGCCGACGAAAGACGAGAAGGCTACATTGATTAGTCATGTCTGAAATCACAAAAGTCACGTCGCACATCAACCCGAACGAGAGCTTGATCTTCGAGCGCTCGCAGCCGGGGCGCATTGGCTATCGTCTGCCGCCGCTCGATGTCGACGAACAAGCGATTGAGAAACTGATTCCAAAAGCGTTTCTGCGAGACGACGATCTTGAAGGCGTCCCGGAAGTCAGCGAAGTGGATATCATTCGTCACTTCGTGCGCATGTCTACCTGGAACTACTCCATCGATCAGGGCATGTACCCGCTCGGCTCGTGCACGATGAAATACAATTCGCGGCTGAACGAAAAGGTCGCGCGCATTCCCGGGTTTGCAGGCTTGCATCCGTTGACTGAGGCTGAGGATGCCCAAGGCGCGCTCGAAGTTATTTACGAACTGCAACAGCATCTCGCTGAAATTACCGGACTGCCCGGAATTTCATTGCAGCCCGCGGCCGGCGCGCATGGCGAGATGACCGGAGTCATGATCATTCGCGCATTCATCGACGCGCGTGACGGCGAAGCCGGCTCTGCAAAACGACGCACGATGCTGATTCCCGATTCCGCCCACGGCACAAATCCGGCCTCGGCTCATCTGTCCGGCTTTTCAGTCAAAACAATTCGCTCGACGGCCGAGGGGCTTACGGACCTCGATCATTTGCGCGAGCTTTGTTCGCATGGCGAAGTTGCGGGACTGATGTTGACGAATCCCAACACACTCGGATTATTTGAAAGGAACATTCAGGAAATATGCCGCATCGTGCATGAGGCGGGCGGGTTGGTTTACATGGACGGCGCGAACATGAACGCGCTGGTGGGCGTTGCACGACCGGGCGACATGGGCGTCGATGTTATTCACCTGAACCTGCATAAGACTTTCTCAACGCCGCACGGTGGTGGTGGCCCAGGCTGTGGACCATGCTGCTGCACGAAGGAACTCGAACCCTTTCTACCCGTTCCAAGAATCATCAAAACCGAAGGCAGCATTAACGCCGTTCAAACTCCAAACTCGAAACTCGAAACTCGAAACTTCGTTCTCAAACTGGACTTTGATCAGCCGCAATCGATCGGCCGCGTCAAAGCTTTCTTTGGTAACTACGGCATGATGCTGCGCGCCCTGGCTTACATACAAACGCATGGCAACGATGGGCTGCGCGAAGCAACCGAAGCCGCAGTGCTCAACGCGCGCTACATTGCACATGGGCTGACTAGTGACTATGACAAGCCCTACAACAATCCGCCGATGCATGAAGTCGTCTTCACCGACAAACGCCAAACGCGCAAAGGCGTACACACGCTCGACATTGCCAAGCGTCTGATCGACTACGGCTTTCATCCGATGACAATCTACTTCCCGCTGATTGTTCAGGGGGCAATGTTGATTGAGCCAACTGAATCGGTGGGCCTCCAGGAACTCGATCAGTTTATCGAAGCCATGCGTTCGATCGCGCGCGAGGCAGTTGACGATCCTGAACTAGTATTGAATGCACCGCACACGACGCGCATCGGACGCCTCGACGAAGCCGCCGCCGCCCGCAAACCAGTGCTCCGCTGGAAACCTAAAGCGAAAGCCGACGCCGCCTAAGCGACGAATCCGACTGAAACTGAAATCTTGGAACTGCTTGACTGGGCTGGGGCCTTGCTTCTCAACCCAGACTCACCCAGCGCCGTGATGAGGTCAGTACCGTCCGCGGTAGCGGATGGGTTTCCTTATTGCCAATTGTCGATTGCCGATTTCCGATTGGTGTCTGGCGCTGGAGCCAGTTGACACTCGGCAGTCGCAAAAAATCCCGAGACCCATCCGCTACAGCGGACGGTACCGACCTCATGACAGACGCACACTCTCTTTCCATTTACGATTTACGGTTTAAGATTTAGGATGATTCCGATGATCTCTCAAACAGATCGCCGAGGCTTTCTTGGCGGCGCGTTGGCAACAAGCGCGCTCCTCATGGCGACGCGCTCGCGGGCGCTCGCAATCGCGTTCGATCAAGCGCGCCATCTCGCGCCCGTGAAGGTCTCGCGCGATCGCGTCATTCGTGAGGTTGTCGGACTCCGACCCTATCGACCCGAGGGATTTAGAGTTGAGGCTGAGCGAGTTGGCAACAAACTGTTGGTCCATAACTACGGCCACGGCGGCGCCGGCATCACGCTCTCCTGGGGCACTGCAGCGTTGGCCTTGGATTTAACCCGCGATTTCCTGATTGGACGGCCCACCTCAGCGGGCGCGGTCGCGCCATCGAGCGGCGCAGTGAGGTCAATACCGTCCGCGGTAGCCGATGGGTCTCGCCGATTGTCCACGCGTCCTCTTCACTTCGCCGTCCTCGGCTGCGGCGTCAACGGACTTTCAACCGCGCGCCTGCTGCAACGCCAGTTCGGGGGCACCGTAACCATCTATGCGAAAGACCTGCCGCCCGAAACCACTTCCAACATCGCCGGCGGTTTCTGGTCCCCGACTTCAGTTTTTGACGACACAGTTGTCACCACAAAATTTACCGAACAGTTTCGGCTTGCGTGCCGCATCTCTAATCGCGCATTTCAAAATCTCGTCGGACCGGACTACGGCGTGCGCTGGATCGACACTTTTGACCTGCTGCGCGATGAGACTTCGCTCGCCCGCCAACTTACGGGCGGCGACGATCTCTATCCCGCAAGAGAAATTCATCGCGACCCGGATCATTACTTTGGCTTCCCTTACGTGAAGCAGTTCAGCACCATGCTGATCGAGCCGCCCGTTTATCTCAACGCCCTGTTGCGTGACTTCTATATTGCCGGCGGCAAATTGGTGGTGAAGGAATTTCGCAGTCGTGAAGAAATCAATCGTCTGCCCGCGCAAGTTATCTTCAACTGCACCGGCCTCGGCGCCAAAGCGTTATTTGATGATCAGCAATTGGAACCAGTGCGCGGCCAACTGGAAGTGCTGTTGCCGCAACCGGAAATTGACTACTGTTATCTCGGCGGCGGCGAATATATGTTCCCACGCCACGACGGCATCGTCCTCGGCGGCACCTGGGGGCACGGCGACTGGTCGCTCACACCTAAGCCCGAGCAGACCACCTCAATCCTCCAGTCACATGCGGAGATCATGAAAGGCCTGAAGTCGTGAGTCCTGTTCTCCTTGCAGACGGTCTTCAGCCTTCCAATACAAGTACTATTGCAGTTTGATTCGAGGCTACCGAGTGGCAATGAAGTCAGTACCGTCCGCGGTAGCGGATGGGTTCGGTGATTGTCGATTGGCAATTGCCGATTTCCGATTGGTGTCCAGCGATCGGGCCAATTGGCAATCGGCAATCGAACGTCCGCAATGTCGGAACCCATCCGCTACCGCAGACGGTACTGACTTCATTACGACAGCGAGGGCTTTAATTCGAACTACATCACTACCAGCCACGAGTTAACAGTTGACGGCTCTTTCATTCTGGCGTAGAAGCATTTCGGCGAAACTAATACTCCAAGCAGGCGCTACCTCAGCAACCATAATTAGGAGTCTCCCTATGTCAGACGAGTCATCTTCACCTTCAAGAGTCGAGACCGAACAGTTGCTGCGGCAGATGACAGACGAATGGGCCAAGGCGCTTGTTCGCGGTGATGGCGAATCGCTGGGCCTGATAATGGCCGACGACTTTTATTTTGCTTACCCGTTTGAGGGAGACGGCAAAGAGCAATTCATTGACGACGTCACCTCCGCTGAGATCAAGGTCGAACATCTCAATCGGGAAAACGTTGATATTCGCATCTGGGGCAACACCGCGATTGCGACGTGCAAAGATTCAACCCGCTGGTTTTACAAAGGGCACGATTACAGTGGTCACTTCAAGGTCATGCATGTCTATGCTCTGCGGAATGAAAAGTGGCAACTTGTTTCAGTCCAGGCTTGCCCGATCTCTTAGCGCCCCTGCTTCGCCTTACTCAAATATGTATGACAAACGACGCGCGCCAGATTTGCGCGGGAATTGAACCGGGTGCAGCGGCCGTCAGAATAATTGCGTAGTCTTCGCTAAGAACATTCTGCCTCTGGTCCACGTCGGTAACTGAACTCAACAACTCAGCCTCGCCGTTCTCCCGTTGCCCTTTCACGACGGCGAGTCTGCGCAGACAGGCATAGAGATGGTTAACGCCCGTGCCATAGGGCCCGAGATCAGCGCCCAACATCAATCGCACTTCCGCGCGTTCGTCAATAAAATGCTTTAGCAGCGACGCAGCCTGAACTACTCCGCGCTCGAACCTGGTATTGAATTCTTCAGCGTCCGACCCCGCCGGCTCGGTAGTGTCGAGGATGATGGTTGTTCGTCGCTCGTCCTCTGCCGTGAATTCACGCACCGTAAGTTGTCGCGAACGCGCGGTGGCTTTCCAATCGATGTGGCGCAAATCGTCCTGCGGCTGATAGTCGCGAAGTGAAAAAAGATCCTGCCCGATGCCGCGCCGGGATGAAACCATGCGGCCGGCGAAGGTCGGCAGAAGATGAAGTTCATCGCCGATCGGCTCCGGCTTGGGATACACGATGATGTCGACGTCGCGCGCCCGCAAGCGGCGGCGAAAACGAAAGAAACCAAACGGGAAAAGTGTGGCCAGTTCAAATCCGTTGATTAGCACATGACCGCGTTGCGGAAAAACCTGCTCGACTCGTTGCTCTGCGGCGGCGTGGTGCGGCACGTAAGTGAAGTACGCCAGCAGTCTTTTGGAAAAACGCGGCGAACGCCGTTTGCGTTTTTGCTGCGCGGGCTCGGCTGGACCACGAGCCGCGACCATGATCGAGAAGGATGGCAACAGGCGCTTGGCGTTTCTTAGCGTGACGATGACTGGCGCCGGATCGGCGGCGAAAATGTGATCTGGAAAACGTGCCGACACGATCAGGTCACGTAAAGAGCCTCTGGCCGCGGCGCCGCCCACAAAGAGAGTAGAGACGAGCAACGAGAAAACCAGGAACAGCAGATTGTTTCCGGTGTTCCAGGCGGCAAAGCCCACTACGCCAAGAATCAAAAGAAAAATCGCCCCGCCAGTTGTAATTTCAAGTGGCAGATCGAGCCGCATCACCTCGAGCCGCGCCGACTTTGCCAGCCGCGGCACAATGAAAATCAACATCAGCAGCGCAATGACCAGCGACAAGATCGCTGCCGCGCCAGCCAGCGTGTAGTTTTCAGTTTGGCGAGCGAGGATAGTTACGAGCGCGGTCGCCAGTCCGGCGAGGACGAGCAAGGTCCCCAGGATTGCATTACGCCACCTTGATAAGGATGAAGGCGGAAGGATGAAGGATGAAGGACGACCACTACCGCTTATCGCACCATCATCCTTCATCCTTCATCCTTCCGCCTTCATCCTTTTTAGAGCGGCACGCTGACTGTCTTCATTATCTCGGTCAGGACGGCTTCCGCTTCTTCGCTGCGTCGCAGGGATGAAGAGAAGCGCGTGCTGACGAGTATGCGATGGGCGAACGTGGGGATCACCAGGCGTTTGATGTCATCGGGAATGCAGTAGGAGCGTTCTTCGGAAAGAGCCAGCGCCTGCGACGCACGAAACAGCGCCAGAGTAGCGCGCGGGCTGACGCCGAGATCGAGCATTTCAGATTCGCGCGTAGCAGCAACGATGCGCATCAGGTATTCAACCAGGGCGTCGTCAACCGAAACTTCGGTGACGCTGCGTTGCAGCTCAACAATCTCCGCAGCCGTCATTACCGGCTGTAATTCTTCCAACGGATCTCGGTATTCGCGATCGCGCAGAATCTGTTTTTCGTCTTCAGTCGAGGGATAGCCAATCCGCAGCCGCAGCATAAAACGATCCAATTGCGACTCCGGCAGCGGATAAGTGCCGTGGTGTTCGATCGGATTTTGCGTCGCTAACACAATAAACGGCGCCGGCAATGGATGCGTTACGCCTTCGGCAGTCACATGCCGTTCGGCCATAGCTTCGAGCAGCGCCGATTGTGTTTTCGGCGTGGTGCGGTTGATTTCGTCCGCCAGCACGACGTTGGCGAAGATTGGGCCAGGCTTCCATTCGAAGACTGAGGTGTGCTGGTTGAAAACGGAAAGCCCAATCACATCCGAAGGCAATAGATCGGAAGTAAACTGAATGCGCTGAAAGTTGCAGCGAAGGGCACGCGCCATGGCGTGGGCCAGCGTCGTCTTTCCCACCCCGGGTACGTCTTCGATAAGCAGATGTCCCCCGGCAATTAGACCGACAATGCCGAGTCGCACCGCTTCGGGCTTGCCCTTGATGACGGTTTCGATCGCAGCTTGCAGACGATTGATCTTCTCAACGGCTTCGAGGGTCGTCGCTGGTCCCTGACCGCTTACTGTTTCAAGTCGTCTCATTAATATTCACCGAAATGCCGTCATTCTACATGCTGTGCACCAGCATCGCACCCTGAAAAGTGGCACTCACATGACGTTGCGCGCCTCATGTAGTAAACTTGGCGCAACTCGGCTGAAGCTTGTTGCCTGCGAGCTACGAAATTAGGGAACCCCACAATAGATGCGGCGTTAAATCGAGCAAGGAGAATTTATGAAACGCAATCATACTCATCGCAATAACCAAAGCGGCTTTTCGTTAATCGAACTAATGATCGTTATCGCCATCATCGGCATCCTGATTGCCGTCGGTGTGACCGGCTGGAAAGCAGCTGTCAGGTCGGCTAACGAGGCGGCGGCCATCAAGACACTCAAAACCATTGCCGAGCAACAGATGCTCTACTACAACGCGCATCAACGGACCGCCTTTGGAACCTTTGACGAGATGCTTAAGGAAGGCTTGCTTGATACGCGTTTTGCCGGCACGACGCCGGTGGTAGACGGCTACGTTTACGTCATGCGCGTCACTCCGAAATCCACTACTGCCCAACCAGGTTTTGCCGTCAACTCGGATCCGCAAGTGACCGAAGGCGTCGGCGCCACCGGCAAAAACCATTTCTTTTTGGACTCAAACAGCAACACAATTCACGTGAATTCGACGCAACCAGCCGCGATATCTGATCCACCGATCGGCGGGTAGCCCACGCCGTGGCCAGGCGCGAACGCCTAACAAGATCTTCTCAGTCTCGAACGAAACGTCTCGATTGCCTCAGCGACAGAGCGCTGTGCGGCTGGAGTGCGTTATTGGACTTATCGGTAGGCTTGTTTTTGCTGTAACGGTGGAAGAAGTATGCGGGTTAGTTTTTCGGGACCTGCTCAGTGAAATCTGAACGCCGTCTCGTAGGCATACCACAGTCCGAAGGCCACGCTCAAAATGCCGGCAACCGTCTGCAGGGCGTGATTAAAACGGGAAAGCCGCCGCGCACTCAACGCGAACGGCAAACCGATCAAGCCGGACATCAGCAGCATTCCAAGCGTAGAGCCAATGCCGAACAGCGCCAGATATAACAGTCCCAACCCGACGGACTGAATCTGCGTGAGCACCAACAGAGTCAAAGCCGCCGAACCTGCCAGACCGTGCATCGCACCAACCATGAGCGGCTTAAAACCAATTTGAGCGATTGCATGTGAATGCGATGACGGCTTTGCTTCACTCGAATGATCGGCCGTCACAACCGGAGCGTGTTCGGTTCCCTGTTCATGAAAATGAATGTGGACATGCGATTGTCCATCATGACTGTGCCGGTGCAGGTGCACGTCGGGGCGTTTGCGCAGCACCCTGACAACGGCCAACACGCCGAGCGAAATAATCATCAAGGCCACGCCAAACTCAAGCCAATTTGCCACGGGCAGTGGAATGGCGACACGAAAAACCAATCCCAGCACGCCGACAATCACCAGCGCAGCCGTGTGGCCGGCCCCCCACAAGCCGCCGACGAATGCTGCTCGCAAAATGTTGCGATGTTCACTGACGATTGTTGAAACCGCCACCACATGGTCGACCTCAGTCGCGTGCTTCAGACCAAACATGAGTCCCAGTCCAAGCAGGGCGAACACGCCGATGGAGGTGAATGATGGATCCATTTCTTATTAAGAGTTTTCCAGAAGTCAGGTTGCGGCAAATACTACTTGCAGAGGATGGAATGATCAAACGTTCGACTGTTCTGCTTTTCTTTGCGATTGCAAAGCGCGGCTGCCGCGCCACAGTAACAAGGCGCTCAATACGCAGGCGACGGGACACACCAAAAGCGAATAGCGCATTACGCCTGGCGTAACCGCGACCCCCAGCTTGTCGCTGAGTTTGCCAATCAACGGCGAGCCGATGCCATACGCGAAAATATTTACTGTTGAAAAGTAGATGCCGATCCCGAGTCCCCTTAAATTAGGACCAGCAATGTCGTGCACGTCCGCCGCGGCCGGCCCCAACCACATTAAGGCCAGCCCAAACAAAACGGAGTTCAAGAGCAATAACACGATCAGGTTGTTGTTGAATAAGAGCACTAACCAAAGCGGCACCGAAGCAATCGCCAGACCGGCGCTGAAAAGCATGCGACCGCCTTTACCAAATCTGCGGAAGCGATCTGACATGTAACCGCCGAGGATCGTCACCGGCACGCCGACGACGATCGAGAGAGTGCCCGCCACCATGCCAATCGTACTCAAACTCATCCCATGAACGCGCACGAAGAACGAGGGCACCCAGATGCCCAGGTTGTTCGAGGCTATTCCGAAGAAACCATAACCGAGATAAAGATAACGCAGCGGCACCGAGCTAAACAGAATCTTCCAATCCTTGCTGCTGAAGTGAACCGCGGCGGTTTCCGTTCGACCGCGCTGTTGTTCGCGCAGAAAAAACACTACGACCGCCAACGCCAAACCGGGAAAACCGAGAAAGTAAAATGCCCAGCGCCAGCCAAAGGTTTGTCCGATCCAGCCGCCAAGAAAAAATGCCAGGCCGCTGCCGATAGCGATGCCGGAAGAGTAGACACCCTGCACCGTCGCGCGCATGCGTGGCGGAAAATAATCGCTTAATAACGAGAGCGCGGCTGGTCCAAGTGTCGCCTCGCCAACTCCAACCATCAAGCGACAAAAAAACATCGTCCAAAAGCCTTTAGCAAATCCGGTCAACCCCGAGAAGAGACTCCAAACCGCAAGACCGCCGGCGATCATGTTTTTCCGCACGGCCCGATCAGCGAGCCAGCCAAACGGAATGCCCAGCAGCGTATAAAAGATGACGAACGAGGTGCTGCCGAGCAGGGCCAGTTGCAGATCGGTAAACGCCATTTCTTTCTTGATAGGCGTGAATAGAATGTAGATGAGCGTGCGATCGAGAAAGTTAAGGACGTAAACCGAGGTGAGCACGACCAGCGCGTACCAGGAGTAGGCGGGTACGCGATCCGCGGTTACTAACGGTTGATCCGATATTTGATTCGTTCTGGTGCTCATCCAGTCTTTAACGCTAGCGGCTTAGCGAACGCGGGCGTCTCGCCCGCATTCGTGTAATCAACTCCCGCGCTTCAACCCGCGAAGCGGGTGAGAGCATAAAGCCTGGGGTGGAGC
>DNND01000101.1:12057-15747 GCA_003488005.1 Blastocatellia bacterium
AGCCTGGGGTGGAGCGAAGCGGAACCCCAGGACAAACCAACGATGTCTAAGCCAAGCGCGCGAAACGTGCGACAGCGGGAAAGCTGCAATTTACTAATGCCACATTCGCTGTCGCCCACTCCGCGGGCTTGTTCTTTTGAACGCTAACAATCCTGGGGTTCCGCTTTGCTTCACCCCAGGCTTTATGCTTTCGCCGCGCTTCGCGAGCTTCCGTTTCCACTCTATTCAAACTCTTTGCTGTGCGCGGCGGGCTCACTCCAGCAGCACTACGGCCTCCCCGCGGATCAGCGTCTCGCCGCGTTGGTTCTCGCAAACGGTTTCCAGTGTCACGATCGGCTTTCCTTCTTTGATCTTCTTTACCGTGACTGAGGCGGTGACTGTGTCGCCGGGAAAAACTGGCGCCAGAAACTGAAGCGTCTGGCTTAAGTAAATCGCCCCTTGTCCGGGCAGCTTTGTTCCCAGCACGGTTGAGATCAGCGACGCCCCCAACATGCCGTGGGCGATGCGCCGGCCGAATCTCGTCGTGCGGGCAAACTCGTCATCGAGATGGACCGGATTGAAATCGCCGCTCAGTTCGGCAAACGCACGGATATCGGCGTCCGTAATTTCTTTCGACAGCGAGACCGTATCGCCAACCTTTAGGTTCATCGTATCTACCCGTGCCTATAGAACGCTTACTGGCCGCGGATTAACGCGGATGCGCGCGGATATGAAAAAAAGCGTTTTTGAAAAAGAAGTGCCGGCCTTGTTTCTAGTCTTGCTTCTGTCTTCGGGTCTGATCCTCGTTCCATTCGCGTTAATCCGCGGCTGAAAAACGCTTTGAACGATCGGATTCGTCAGATACGAGTGTCGCGGCCGGCCCAATACGGATCGCGCATCACTCGCTTGAGCGTCTTGCCGGCAGTGCTGCGCGGAAAGTCTTCCATGATCACGACGCCGTGAACGCGCTGCAGCTTGCTGTCGACTCGCTCATTGATCCAATCGCGCAACTCATCTTCGCTGACGCTGCCGGCCTCGCGCAGAATCACCACGGCCATCGGTGTCTCTCCCCATTTCTCGCTGGGAATTCCAAACACAGCGACCTCGCGCACGGCCGAATGCTGCACGATGATCTCTTCAATGTCCCGGGGAAATACATTGCAGCCGCCACTAATGATCAAGTCCTTCATGCGATCCACGAGAAAAAGAAAACCGTCTTTATCCATGTAGCCCAAATCGCCGGTGTGCAACCAGCCGTCGATTATTGTTTGCTCAGTCAGATCAGGACGCTTGTAATAGCCTGGCATCAGCGCCGGCCCACGGCCGACAATCTCACCAACTTCACCGACGGCGGCGTCCTTACCTTCGTCGTTAACAATCCTCATTTCAAAAAAGGGCGGCGGCGCGCCGACAGAGTTGGGCTTGGCGGCGTAATCGTTCTTATCGAGAATGGTCATAAACCCTTCGGTCAAACCGTAAAGCTCATAAAAACGCCCGGGCAGTTCTTTGTTCAACTTTTCCTTGTGGCTAAGGTGAAGCGGCGCGCCAACCGCGCCAACCATCTCGAGTGACGACAAAGCTTCCGCCGAAAAGTTTGCCGCATTGATCATCGCGACGATCTGCGAAGGCACCATCTTCACGTGTGTCACGCGTTCGCGTTCAATGGTTTCGATGAACTCTTTCGGGTGAAAACTTTCCTGAAGTATGTAGGTGGCGCCGAGGTACATCCAGGGCATCAAGGTCAGAAAGGCTCCATTAAAAACTATCGATCCGGCATGCAGGATGATGCTTTCCGGGTGAATTCGATAAGCCGAGGCGAAGAGAGTGCAATACATCGCGCGAATGTAATGCGTGTGCACAATCCCCTTCGGCTGCCCGGTCGTGCCGCTGCTGTAGATGATGTTGAAAAGATCGTCGTCGCTGATTTCGATGTGCTGCGGTTCTTGCTCGCCGGCGGCGGCGGTCAGTTCATCGTAATTGCGATAACCGCTTACGGAACCTGCGCCCGTAACCACATAACGATCGTTCGCGATTCCCGGCAGCTCGCTCTTAATTGCGTCAACCTCATTGACGAAACCTTGATTCGTAACGACGGTCGTCACATCCGAATCGTTAAGAAGATTCACCAGTCCTTTGCCGCGCGTTAAGGTACTGAGCGGCACAACTACGGCGCCGATTTTCGCTACCGCCCAATAAACATCAAGCAGCTCCAGGCAATTCGGCAGAATTGTCGCAATCTTGTCGCCCTTGCGCAGGCCCAAGTCAAGCAAAGCATTGGCAAGCCGATTGACGCGCCGGTTGAACTGATTGAAGGTCAGGCGCTGCTCGTTGAAGACGACGGCGATGTGATCGGGCCGGTAGCGCGCGTGTCTGGGAAGAAGCGAGCCAATGTTCATTGACTTCTCCTTTGGAGTGCGACGGCCTGGCGCCGCTTTGGCCTAAGCGCGAACTTCAGCACTACTCTGCACCCTTGCGTTTTGTAACTTTTGGTTTGCGTCCGCGCTCCGTTGTTTCACTAAAGAAGCGCCACATTTCTTCGCTCGCGTTTGGCCCTTTCGGATCGGCAAACGGACCCGCCGTCGGACTGCCGGACCAAGCGTGCGCGAGTCCTTTAACGATCCATTTCTCCATCACCAAGCGCCCTGCTCTATCGTGGTAGATCGATCTTGCGTAGCTGTAACCACCGGGGATGTTTCCCTCGATGGTCTCGACCGGTTGCGCCTTCACTCTCTGGTTATCTTTGCCGTCATCGAGATAATCGTTCGCGCCGGCCCATTGTGTAATTAGCTGGTCCGCATTCAAAGGATTGACATAGGGATCGGCGCTGCCCTGGAAAACAATTAGCGGCAACAACTTCTTTCGTCGAACACGCAAGCCATCATTCATCGCCGTATAAGCCAACAAACCTAACTGCTGCGGATTGGGATTTCCTTGCTTCATCGCCGCGAGGCCACTTTCAACACTCGTGGCTGATTTAAATGCAAGACCAGCGCTGGCGCCGACCCCCGAGAACAAATCAGGATAAGTCGCGGCCATGACGACTGCCATCGCGCCGCCGGCAGAAATTCCCACAACGTAAACCTTCTTCACGTTTACGTTATGCGACGACTGAACCTTTTCCACGATTGCGGCGAGCAACGAAGGTTCTCCAGTGCCGCGTATCTGATTCTTTGGATCAAACCAGTTCCAGCACTTCAGCGGATTAGCGTCCGCTATTTGTTCCGGGTAGACAACGAGAAAGTTCTGTTTCTCGGCGACTGCATTCATTCCGGAAATCGCCGCGAGGTCTTCCGGGTTCTGCATGCAGCCATGCAGCATCATCACGAGCGGTGTTGCTTTTTGTTTGTCGTAACCGGCTGGAACCCACAATGCAAAGTTGCGCGAGCCGGCAGGAGCTGTGGCACTTCCATAGGCCCAGTTGCCAGCGCGCGTGGCTATTGGAAGGGCCATTACAATCAGGAACACCAAGAACACCGGTTTGGAAAACATAAGATACGAGTTCAGCCGCCGAAAATCTCAAGACACATAGCGTTGAATAAGAAGGCCTATCTAAGATGACGCGGAGCGATTTCATTAGCACCGTGGCTTTAGCCCGGTGACGAAATCCGGTCATTAGGACCTTAACCGTTTCAACGGTTTTCTCGCATAAGCCAAACCGTTAAAACGGTTGAGGAAATTTAGAAAATCCCTTTTGTCACCGGGCTAAAGCCA
>DNND01000101.1:16081-22422 GCA_003488005.1 Blastocatellia bacterium
GTGCTAATGAAATCGCTCCGCGTGATAACTGGAACGCCAATGCTGGGAACGCTACTCGTGATCAGACATGGTCCACTTCTTTGCAAAGTCCGGAAGGATCAGGATTGCTGGTGTTGCTCACAACGTTCAGAGAACTCTTCAATCACGTCAGCCACTCTTGACGCGCCGCGCTCGCCGAGCACGATCGTGTAATGCGTCGTTCCCGGAATCATCTCATCCTCGAGTTCCGGAAGAAAAGTGCGCATCTGTTTCACCGCGGCGTCAGGAATCAGGGGCGGTCGATCCAATGCAAAGCCCGTTTCGGCCCGCAGCAATATCACAGGCACGCGCAACGATTCGAGGCGCGCGGTGATTTCCGCCGTCTTAAAACTTTCCGCCACATCGAAACGCACTGCCGCTTCCGATGCTTTCGGACGCAACAACGGAGCTTCACCTCCAACCTCGTAGTCCAGGAACGCTTCCGTCCAGGGTCCCCAATCTGCCGCCGGAAAATTTGGGCGCTGCCGCCAAAACTCCCGGTAGACCTCACGCGAAGGGTAGGTTTCCTGAAGCTGCGTAATTCGCTGCGCGAGCACGGTGTCAAGTACCTGCTCAGCATCAACTCCGACGGGCATGTCGAGAAGATAGCCACCGTCGATCAAGATCAAACCCGCGACTAGTTCCGGATTTTGCATTGCAAGTGCAGTTGCGATGAAGGCGCCCATTGAATGGCCCACGATAACGCTGGGGCCAAGATCGAGCGCGCGCATCGCTGCGGCTACGTCGCGGGCATGTTGTGCATTGCCGTAAGGACCGTCGGGTTTATCCGAGTCGCCGCGACCTCTCAAGTCGAGGGCGAGAAGCGGGCGCCTTCCCTCGAGCCGCTCGGCGACGCCGATGAAGTTGACGTAAGAGGCTGTCAGTCCGTGGAGTGCGACGACCGCGGCGCCACGCCCCGGCCAGTAACCAAAGTTGAGTTCAATACCATCACCGGGCACGCGACCTCGTGCCTCTCTCGTCACTTTTAAAGCGACTTGCAACTGAGCGGCACGTGCCATTAGCGTCTCCCTAGAAACTGAACTTGAGCCCGAATTGAATCAAGCGTGGGTTGCTACTCGTGGAAATGATTTTTCCAAAGCGCCCCGATCCCAGTGCCGCATTGATTGTGCCGTCGGCATTGAAGTTTGTAGCCGGAACAGCATTGAGATCGCTGATTGGGTTCGCAAAGTTCACCGTGTTCAGGAGATTAAAGAACTCGGTGCGAAACTCAATGGCCTTGCTTTCCATAAAGCGGAAGCGCTTGATGACGGAAAAATCCACATTGTTCTGATGTGGTCCACGCAGGATGTTGCGCGTGAGGGTGCCGATGTCCGTGCCAACGGCGGCTGCAGTTGCCAAACCTCCGGAACTCGGTATTACAGCTCCTGCTGCTACGACCGGTCGAGCAAAGGCGAGCGGATTGAAGTAATAACCCGCCGGCACATTGCTAAACGGATCGCCTACCAGATTTGGGCGGGACAGCGCCGCGCCATTAAGTCCATATAACGATCCAGCGCCAGTGTCCACGATGTCGATCGGCAGACCTGACATGGAAGTCACGATCCCCGCGAGCTGCCAGCCGCCCAACAATAACTTGCCGGCACTGGAGTCTTTACCGAACTGCGGTGTCGGAATTTCATAGATGGCACTGAACACCAAACGATGTTTGCGATCAAAATCGGACCGCCCGCGGTTGGCATTAAAATCCAGTTGATTGCCGAGAATTGGACTTGTTTCTCCGACTGCGCCAGGATTCAGCACCCCACCCGCACCGGGTCCACCACCCTGCCCTGAGGCATTATCGATCGATTTGGCCAGCGTGTAAGAAGCGAGAAAACTAAGCCCGTTTGTAAACCGTCTCGTCAAACTCATTTGCAGCGAGTTGTAATGCGAATACGCCGTCGATTGATTCTGAAAGAAATTATTGATGCCGACACCTTGGTACGGCGCGCGTAGCGAGGCATTCGCGGGCGTGTTGGTCGTGATTACCTGGCCGGTCACCGCGTTCGTAATCGGACTAGCGGGTGTTGCAAGCCTTGCCTGGTTAATACCGACTTGACGAAATAGATTTTTTCCGCGCGTGCCCACATATCCGATTTCGAAAAGGTAGTTCTTGTGGATTTCGTACTGCGCATTAAAGTTGAATTGATGAAGGTACGGGGTGCGAATGTTTCGATCGAAGAGTGTTCCCGATAGCGCCACACCCGGCACCAGGGTCGGGAACGCACTTATCGGCGGCGCGGGGAAGAACGGATTCGCAACTGGGGGGAACACGAGGGCGCCGAACACGTAGGTTGGTGGAGCGATCACGTTAAGTGTGATGTATTGAAACGACGTACGCGAATAGAAGATCCCATAGCCGCCCCGGAGCACTAACTTTCCTGAATCAGTCGGCGAATAAGCAAAGCCCAGCCGCGGCGCGAAGTTGTTTGGGTCAATGCTGTTGACCACGCGTTTGCCCACATTCGGTATGCTAGCGACGTCATATTGTGGAATCACGTTTCCCGCCTGCACATAACCGCCGATAGGTGGTCCAACCGGAGTTCCGGCTACGGCAAGAGGCCGCGGAACATAAAGGGCCGGATCGAAAGTAGCGATGCGACCGCGCGTGTCATACGGCGGTAGATCGAGCTCGTAACGCAGCCCCAGATTCAGCGTCAGTTTTCGGTTAACCTTCCAGTCGTCCTGCGCAAAGAAGTTGTAGTCCGAGGCGCGCAGACTGCGATTTCCAATACCACTTCCGAAAACTGTAATGAACGGGATGCCTTGTAGAAAGTTTGCAAAGGTTAGGTATTGAATCTGACCGCGCGTAAAGAAGTTCAGCACGTAGTTGTTTTCGTTATAGCGATACTCGCCACCCACGCGCAGGTTGTGACTGCCTTTCGTAATCGAAAGGGTATCGGCGAGAGTCGTCGATGGAGCGACTGCCCTCACATCGATCGTGGCCGACGTGCCGATTGTTACACCACCGGCAGACGGATTGATTTGAATCAGCCCCAAACCGGGGAATAGGTTCGCATTAGAGCGAGTAATGCCGACGCTGGAATCGGTGATCGGTTCCTGCGGGAAGGCATCAACGCGAATGAAGTTGTAACCGAAGCGCAGCTCGTTGAAAACAGTTGGGCTGAAGATGTGTGTGTGCTGCAACGTCAGCAGGCGGTTGTTGTTTTGCTGGAAGTTGCCAAAGCCGGGTACGTTGGGCCCACCGCCAAGGAAACTGGGCAGCACGAGGGTCTGCGGCGCGTTAGAATAATAAAACTTGAAAGCGAATGTGTTGTTCTCGTTGTAGCGATAGTCGAGGTTGGCGTTGAACTGGTTTTCCTCAAACACCGAAGGCGTCGAACCGGTATAGGTTCCGTTGGGACCGTTAGGCGTAGGGATCAGGAAACTTCCATTCGGAAGCTTGGCGTTCAAAAGGTTGAGGGCGACCGCGTTAATCGGGAAACCGTACGTCGCCTGCAAAGTAGCCGCCGACCGATCGTTCGTCAAACGCGGATCGACAAGGATGCTTGAAGAAACACTGTTGATGAGCGAAGCACCGTTGCGCTCGCGGGTGGCCTGGAAGGAACCGAAAAAGAATAGTTTGTCCTTCTTAATTGGGCCGCCGATATACGCTCCCAGCACTTTACGCGTCAACACCGGGCGAGCTACGCCCGACGCTATCAGAAAAGGATTGTTGGCGTTGAACCGCGCGTTGCGGAGAAAACCATAAGCGCCACCATGAAACTCGTTGCCACCACTTTTCGTTACGGCCTGAATGTTACCGCCGCCTGACCGGCCAAAGGTTGCATCGTAAAGTGAAGTCTGAACTTTAAACTCCTGAATCGTTTCCGGCGCCGGTACGGCAAGCGACGGCGCAGAGTTGGTACCCATTGAGTTTGCGTCGATGCCGTTAATCTGAAAATTATTGTTCGTTACGCGTGCGCCATTGACTGAGATGTTCTGCGAGTTACGACCGACCGAAGTGTTGTCCGGCAGATACGTTGCGGCGCCCGGCGATAGTCCGAGAATTTGGGTGAAGTTGCGCGTCGCCAATGGCAATTCCGAAACCGTTCGGCTGTCAACTACGCGGCCCAACTGCGGACCTTCAGTTTGTGCTAACTGTGGGGCGGCGTCGATTGTCACTGACTCGGAAACAGCGCCTACCACCAAACTCGGATTAAGCGTCGTGGTTTCCGTGAGCGCGACTTTGACATTATCGGCGATGAATTTCTTGAAGCCATTCGCCGTCGCACTAACGGTGTATTCGCCAGGTGCCAACAGGGGGACAACAAAGTTACCCGATTCATCCGCGATGACGGTGCGTACTTCGCCAGTGCCCTTATTGGTCACAGTCACTTCCGCGCCAGGCACCGAAGCGCCCGTCTCGTCGGTAACATTGCCGGCGATGCGGCCGCTGGTCTGACTTTGGGCAAACGCCGTAAAACTGAACAGGACCAACAGAGAAAGGGTGGTTAGAGTTTTAAAGGCTCTTCGCATAGTCATCGCTTGAGATTCTCCTTCACGTAAAAACGGGGCTGCAATCTGATTGATTGGATGGCGACTGACCTGCGCAGAACCACACGGCAACGTCGCCCGGAGATGTTTGGCCGAAAGCTTTGGTGCAAACGGCGCTCCATCCCGGACAGATTTCTCACCAAGGCGAGAATTGCCGATTTTTGTGATTGAAACGGACGTTGTTTGCGAATTTGCAGAACCAGGTAAACGGCGAACAAGTGGCGCGACTGCTCAATTAATGAGCAGTGAAATTGGCGGACCGCTCGATCTTTGGGCACTCTGGCTTTGGATCTCAGATCTCAAATCTAAGATCTCAAACTAAGATTCGCGCACGTTCTGGTTCTGAGATCTGAGATCTGAGATCTGAGATCTCAAATTTGAGATCTCAGGTTGTGGGTTCAACCTGATACTTGCGCATCTTGTTGTAAAGCGTGTTTCGCGTAACGCCGAGAATCTCAGCGCCACGGCTGAGGTTGTTGCCGGTGGCCCTTAATATTCTCTCGATATGCATTCTTTCAATTTCATCAAGCGATAGAAACTCATCACCGTCGCTGGTCTGTTTCGTTTCCAGTAGCTCCGGCCCACCAAGCGGCAGATCGCGCGCGTGAATACGATCACCCGAACACAAAATAACTGCACGCTCAATAACATTGCGCAGCTCGCGGATGTTGCCGGGCCAGTTATAACTTTCAAGCAGCACTTCCGCTTTCGGCGTCATGCCTTGCACGCGCCGGTTTAGTTTCTGGCTGTAGTGTTCGACGAAATGTTGCGCGAGCGGCAAGATGTCTTCGCGGCGTCCTTTGAGCGACGGCATCGTTAAAGGCACGACGTTGAGACGGTAATACAAATCTTCGCGAAACCGCCCGCGCTTTATTTCTGATTGCAGATTGCGATTCGTCGCGGCGACGACGCGCACGTCAACTTCTTTTTCCTGAATTCCGCCAACGCGCCGGAAACGCTTTTCCTCCAACACGGTCAGCACGCGCGCTTGAATAGCCGGCTCCATCTCGGCTATCTCATCGAAAAAAATCGTGCCGGCATGGGCCAACTCGAACAGTCCCGGCTTATTTGCAACGGCGCCGGTGAACGAGCCTTTTTCGTGTCCGAAGAGTTCCGACTCTAACAACTCGCGGCTCAGTCCGGCGCAATTCACAGCGACAAAGGGCTTTTCATGACGGACGCTAAGCCGGTGAATCAGGCGGGCAATGACACCTTTTCCAGTTCCGGTTTCACCCTGCAGCAGCACCGTTGTGTCCGACGGCGCGAGCAGTTCAACCGTTTGATAAATGCGCAGGATCGCATCGCTCGTCCCCTGAAAATGCTCAGCCGCCATGCGCTGCTGGACCAGTCCGGCGAGCAATAGCTCGCGACGCGCGCGACTCTGTTCCAAAGTTTTTGCGATCAGAATAAGCAGGCTTTCGGGATCGAAAGGCTTGGTAAAGAAATTTTCCGCACCATTTTTCAGCGCCAGAATTGCAGTCTCGATTGTTCCGTGTGCAGTCAGGATGATCACCGGCACGTCGTCGTCGATCTCTTTTATCCGCGTCAGCAACTCAAGGCCGCTAACGTCCGGCAAACGCAGATCGAGCAAGATTACTTCGAGCGCATTTTCAGTCACGATTGGTAGTGCCTGCGCTCCGCTCTCCGCTTCAAGGACGCGATAGCCTTCGCCTTCCAGCAATTGGCGCAGACCAAAACGCACCGAAGGCTGATCGTCAACTACGAGAATTTTGTCTTTTGCGGTAACCATTCTTTGTTTTGTCAGTGGTCAGTCGTCAGTGGTCAGTTGTCAGCTTCTCTCCGTTTGTCAGTGGTCAGTCGTCAGT
>DNND01000120.1:0-9702 GCA_003488005.1 Blastocatellia bacterium
TGGTGGTACTGACCTCATGCCACGAAGTTGAGCATTGGACACACAACGCAAACTAACAGTTTGCTTTACAAGTTTCCGTACCGCTCGTGCGCATTGCGCAGCCGGGCTCGGGCGCGCCGGCGCAAAATCGTATTCGGCAGCAACAGTCGCAGGAACATGCGAGCGCTTGCGCGAGGCGAATTAGCGCCACGCAGGTTGTTCATTATCAAACTCAATGCCTCGGACTTTCGGCCTACTCGCAGAAAATCTTCTGCACGTATGAATCGCGTGGTCCTTTGCAACTTGTCAACCTGATCTTCTGTGTAACCCAATCGCAAAGCCGCAGCGCGCTGCGCCCGTAACTGCTCTTCAAGCATCAAGCTTTGATCCCAACTGACATTTCCACCATGCCGCCGCCAGGCTGACAGGATTTGCGGATCGAAGGCGAACTCACCAGCCGCGCTCAGGCGCAGATAGAGCTCGTAGTCCTCCAGTTTCGACTCTTCATTCCAACGCTCGTGCTCGAGAGCGTCGCGCCGATACAACACCGTCGGGCTCATCGGCGCCGTTGTTTGCAACAGCATCTCGCGCACATCGCCATCGACGTAACGGGCCCAGTCGGCCGTGGAATCGACGATCGCGTTTTGTTCGTCGACAAAATAAGCATGGCCGTAAGCAAGTACAGCAGCAGGCCGTTCCGCGAGCAATCCCACCCGCGCCTTGAGAAAGTCAGGCAGCCATAAATCGTCCGAACCGAGATAGGCGAAATAGTCGCCGTGAGTTCGCCGGAAGCCTTCGTTCAAAGTTGCTGACAAACCACGATTTTCCCGGGCGATGAGTTCAGAGGGAAAGGGGCAATCGTTTAGCACGCGTTCGATTACGGCGGGCGAGTCGTCCCGCGAACCATCGTCGATCACCAACAACTTTGCCGGCCGCAGTGTCTGCTTCATGATCGAGCGCAGGGTCGCTTCAACAAACGCCGCATGATTGTATGAAGGCACGACTACCGAAACAGATGCGTGCTGGCCGCCGAATGTCTGTTCAGTCTCTTCCTGTATCTCGGTTGCTATCATTTTTTAGTTATCTTACAGTCGTTGCCTTCAAGCAATAATGAGCAGGCGAATTATACTCTTTGGACCACTGCCGCCGCCTTATGGTGGCGTCGCCATTTACATGAAGGCACTGGTGGCGCGCCTGCGCGGTCCGAACGTGCGGGTGTGGACTTACAGTGGCGCGAAGCCTGATGACAAGAGTATTCGCTTCATCGCTCACCGGAAACTGGGGACGTTTTGGGCTTTGCTTGCCGAGGGGCGAAACGCGCGCATTCTTGATGCCTCTCATTTTCATCTGGAATACCCGAATCCACTGTTGGTTCCAGTTTGGCTCATGCTCAAACGCGTGCTGGGTTTTGAGTGGTTCAAAAATATTCTTGACGGCTCCTTGCCAAAGCGTTATCCGGAGTTTGGACCGCTCAAGCGCCGGCGCTTTCATCGTGCAGTCAAGGCGGTCGATCATTTTGTTGTCGTTAGTGAAGACCTGCGCCGCTGGTTGCAGGAAGAGATCAAGGTGCAACAACCGGTCACAGTCATACCTTGCCTGGTGCCAACTCCGCCGGGCGACGAGCGCGTGAAGCTATCGCGCAAAACCGAAGAACTCATTAAAGCTTACCTCGCGCATGAGAATCGAGTCTGTTCAATCGGCGTCTTCTTTCCCAGCTATGGGTTCAAGGATGTGGCTGCGGCTGTTGAAGAGCTGCGCGAAAGGACTCGGAAAGACATTGGCTTGCTGTTGATGGATGGCGGGTTCATTTGCGATGAAACTTATCGCGCTGAAGTTTTGTGGCAGCGCGATTGGATCACGGTGCTTAAAGAAGTGCCCAACCCTGAGATTCACGAAATCCTGAAACGCAGCGAAGTGTTTGTGCGCGGCTTTGCCGATGAGAGCTACGGCATTTCCCGCGTTGAGGCGCTCTGGGCCGGACTGCCGGTGATCGCCACGCGCGCCGGCGAAACGCGTGGCATGCTGCTTTATGATTTCGGTGACGTGGACCAGTTAGTCAATCAGTTACAGGCAGTGTTGTTGTACCCAATTTGGGAAGAGCCGAATCCGTGGGCGGCGCAATACCGGCGCGAAGCGGAAGAGAATTTGCGCGCGGTGGCAACGGTACTGGGGATTGAAAAGAGCTAGGCCATAACCGAAAGAGTCCGCGGAAAGAGTCTGCAGAGCTAGGGCATAACCCAAACCTAACCATCCGGCTATGCCGTCTGATGTGCGGAAGGTCTATGACCTTCCGGCGAGTCTGTTAACCTTCCCGGGGTTCCGCCCACCTTTTCAGGGCAAAGCCCAAAAAAAAATAGACGGATTGCCGGTGGGGCAGAGCCACCACCGCACATCAGACGGCATAGCCGTAGTTAACTAGCTCGGCTTCATTGGTGCGAGTCGCTTTCGGAACATCGGGTTTAATTTGCCAGCTATTGAATAGAGCGCAACTGCCGCCAGCACAAACAGAAAATAATGAATAACCAGCACGTAGCGATATTCAGTATGCAAGGCAGACTGCGTGCAAAAGTAATAACAGGGAACTATCAACAAGATCGCGAGGCTTTGAAACTGGCGCTGGTAGACCAGAATGCCGCCCCCGATCAAAACCAGCGGCAGGAAAATCGCAGTGATAAAGATTTTTTGCACGGCTCGCAAAGGCCATTGAACTAGCGATTGCCACGTTCCGGAACCGGTAGCTGCCAGTCGCAGCGGCGTGCGCTCGAGCCGCAGCATAGACGCTGCTCTTCGTATCATCACTCCAGCGAACCAGATTGGATGCGCTCGAATAACCGCAAGGCCGCGCGCCATTCTCGCGCGATCGCGCTCGATTCCGTCCGGCGTGAAGAGAGAATTGGCATATTCGGGCCGTTGAGCAGCTTCGGCTTCAGCGCGAATGAGTTCCATGTCAGTTTGCGGCAAGCCAAGACTGCCGTCGCTGTTGTAATCTGCAATGCCTTCGATAAGCGTTTGCCCGGCTCCCAGCGATACGGGAATGAACTTGCCATAAACGATCGCATTGCGAATTGTGATCGGCGCAATGAGTAGTAAAGCGCCGCAGAGCAACACGACAGCCGGGCGTAATCGGGCGCTACGTTTGCTGACAAAGAGAAACAGCAACGCCAGAAAAGGCGCGAGCAAGAGCGAGTTAGCACGCAGCCAAACGGAAACGCCGATCAGAGCGCCCGCTGCGAAGATGGAAATAATAGAAGATCGATTGCTTGCGGGATTTTTTCGCCGCAGGGTTTTGGTTATCAGCCATATCGCCAACAGTATTGGCAGTGCGGCAAGTGAGTCCGGCAAAAGCAGGATCGAATTCCAGCTAAACTGCGGTGCCAGCGCGGCGAGGAACCCGGCAATAACGCCGACGGCGGTAGGAAAGAGCTCAAAAGCAATCAGCACGACAATGATTACGGACAGCGAGTCGAGAACCATTTGCAAAAGCTGGGTCGCTGTATCTGAATCCGGAGCGACACGATAAATGAACGAGAGCAGAATTGGATAACCGGGCGGGTGTCCCAGCAAATCAGGATTGCTGGTTGAAGACGAGGCATTGTAAAGCGAACTGACACCATTCGCGCGAATCAGCGCGGCCAGGTGTTTGTAGTTGAGAGCAACACTGGATTGCACCCGAAAGGCTTCATGGCGCGCGGCCTGCCAATTTAGCAGCCTGACTCCCAGCGCCGTGCAAAATATTAGAGAGAGAATTAGAAGATTACGACGCGCGACGGAACGCTGATGGGCGTCACTGATTTTCAGTTTTGTGGCGTCGCCGTTTTCGTGCTTCATTACGCGGCGGATTATACAGACCCAAAGTGATTCAAGGACATTCGATTATTTGTTTTGGCGGTGAGGACTGGTGGTATCACCATCCACACTCGAAGTACCACTTGATGCGGCGCTTTGCCAAAGCCGGCAATCGCGTGCTGTTTGTAAACTCGATTTCGATGGGCCTGCCGGGCCTTGCGAACAAGGACTTACTGCCGCGCATTGCGCGCAAGCTGCGGTCTTATGCTCGTCTTGCTCGTTCAACGCCGGAAGGTGTCACTGTTGTTTCGCCGGCAGTCATTCCGTTTTTTGGAACTCGAGCTGCACGCGCTGTGAATCGTAAATTGTTGGCGATGCAAATCGGCCGGCTCGCGCGCCGGGGTGGTCTGAAGCGGCCAATTCTTTGGATAGCGATTCCCACCGCGGCAGATATGATTGGCGAGTTTAACGAACAACTGGTGATCTATCAGGTGTCGGACAAGTATGATGCGAACCTGATGGACCATGCGACTGACCTGGCGACGATCAGGAAGCTTCACGAACGCGCCATCGACAAGGCCGACATCGTGCTCTATTCCGGACAGAAATTGTTGGCGGAAGCTGAGCGTGGTCGTGAACGATCCTTTCTGCTGGAACAAGCCGTCGACTTTGATCATTGGTCGCCGGTCGGTGCCGGCAAACTTGAAATCGCTGAGGCGGTGGCGCGTATTCCCCATCCGCGTCTGGGATACTTTGGCGCGATCGAGCCGTGGCTGATCGATCAGGAATTGATCAAACGCGCGGCACGAGAGCGGCCCGATTGGCAGTGGATCTTCATTGGCAACAAGTCACGCGGCGTTGAAGTTGAAGCTTTGCCGAACACCCATTTTCTGCCGCCCGTCCCTTATCAGGAGTTGCCGCATTATGCCGCCGGTTTTGATGTCTGCGTGTTGCCGTGGGACACTGCGCACTCGTTCACTAGTTACGGCTCGGCAATCAAGGTGCGCGAGTATTTGGCGACCGGACTGCCGGTAGTTATTTCGCCGCTGCCTGAATACGAGGAGATGAGCGACGTATTGCGCATTGCGCGCAGTCATGATGATTGGTTTCGGTTAGTTGCTGAGGCATTAGACGAAAAGGACCCAACCGCGGCGCGAGCAAGGCAGGCAGCGGTTTCGAATGGAACTTGGGACGCGCGTGCCGAGTGGGTTTCGAATTTGATAGAACAAACGTTAGCCGCGGATTCACGCAGATGAACGCGGATCTGAAAAATCAAATCAAGATCCACGGACTGCGAGCACCGAATATCTACTTGAATTGTCTTACTGCTCGGATCTGATCCGCGTTCTTCCGCGAAAATCCGCGGCTAAATTTGGCGATTAGTAAACGTTTTCGCAGGAAAACAGATGAAGCAGCTCTTGCAAAACTTAAGAACCGGCGAAGCCACTGTTGCCGAAGTGCCGGTGCCTATCGTGCAGCCTGGCCGCGTTCTCGTTCGCACCGCAGCATCGCTAATCAGCGCGGGAACTGAGCGCGCGCTGACCGAGTTGGGACAAAAAAATCTATTAGGTAAAGCGCGAGAGCGGCCAGAATTGATTGGAAAAGTTTGGGAGAAGGTGAAGACGGAAGGCATTGCGCAGGCGCTTGAAGGTGTCCGTGACAAACTGGATCAATCGCACCCAGTCGGTTACAGCGCCGCCGGCATCGTGATTGAAACGGCCCCAGACGTAACGGAGTTTCGCGCGGGCGATCGGGTGGCCTGTGCCGGAACTGATTACGCCTCGCACGCGGAAGTTATTTCGGTGCCGCGAAACTTGTGCGTTCGTTTACCTGACGGGTTGAGTTTTGAAGAAGCGGCGTTTGGAACGGTTGGCGCGATTGCCCTGCAAGGTGTGCGGCTTGCCGAGCCGACGCTTGGCGAATCTGTGGTTGTGATTGGGCTGGGTCTTGTCGGCCAGCTTACGGTGCAACTCTTGAAAGCGAACGGCTGTCGCGTCTTTGGAGTCGACATCGATGAAGCACGCATTCAACTCGCGCGCGACCTGGGCGCCGAGGGTGGCTGCGTTCCCGCGTCTGCGAAAGAACAAGTGCTGGCCTGGTCCAAAGGACGCGGCGCTGATGCCTGCATCATTGCCGCCGCCACTTCGGGTAACGAACCTATTGAGCTGGCCGGCGAAATTTCCCGCTTGAAGGGTCGGGTGGTGACGGTTGGTTTGGTCGGAATGAACTTACCGCGGAATGTTTATTACCAGCGCGAGCTCACCCTGAAAGTCTCGCTGTCTTACGGGCCGGGCCGGCACGATCCCGAATATGAAGAGCATGGCCATGATTATCCGCTGGCCTATGTGCGTTGGACCGAAGGGCGAAACATCGAAGCATTCCTCGACCTGACGGCGGCGCGACGAATTGATGTTAAGCAACTCATCACGCATCGCTTTCGCATCGAGGATGCGCCTGGAGCGTACCAACTGATATCCGGCAAGTCAGTTGAAAAGTATCTGGCGGTGCTGCTGACCTACGACACTGAAAGCGAAGTTAGCCGCCGCATTGAAAATCCAGTTGTAACCAAACAAGCAGCAACGGCGGCAGGACGCGTTGGTATTGGTCTGATCGGCGCTGGTGGCTACGCGCAAAAAGTTCTGTTGCCAAACTTCAAGGCAGCAGGCGCTGAGTTTTGTTCAATTGCGTCCGCGTCCGGCGTTTCAGCGCGTGACTTGGGAACGAAGTACGGCTTCGCGCGTTTTGTTTCCGATGCGCAGAGTGTGATTGATGACCCACAGGCGAACCTGATCGTTATCGCTACGCGGCACGGGTCGCATGCTGCATTGGCGGCGCAGGCACTTGAGCGCGGGAAACACGTATTCGTCGAGAAGCCCTTAGCGCTCAACGATGCAGAACTTGATAGCGTCGTTGCTGCTGCCGAGCGTTCTGCAGGACAGTTGTTGGTTGGTTTCAACCGGCGTTTTTCGCCCCTGGCATTTAAGGCGAAGGAGGTTTTTCAGAATCGCCAGTCACCGCTTTCGATTGTTTACCGCGTGAACGCCGGACGTATTCCACGTGAGCACTGGACGCAGGACCCGAATGAAGGTGGCGGACGCATCGTCGGCGAAGTTTGTCATTTCATCGACCTGATGCAGTTTCTTACCGGCGCGGCTCCAACGAGCGTATTCGCGCAAGCCGTTGGCGGCGATCATGGCAATGTCATTAGCGAGGACTCCGCCTTCATTACCTTGCAGTTCGCTGACGGCTCAAACGGCGTGATTGCCTATCTCGCCGAAGGCGACGCCAGCCTGCAGAAAGAACACATCGAAATTTTCGGCGAAGGAAAAACTTTCGTCATTGAAGATTTTCGCAGCGCTCGGCTTTATGCCGGTGGTCGCGAGAAAAAGGAAACGCTGCGCCAGCAGGACAAGGGCCAGGCTGAGGAAACACGTGTGGCCTGCGCCGTTGTCGCTGAGGGCAAGCCCGCGCCCATTAATCTTCAAGAACTTGAATCTACAACCCGAGCTACCTTTCGCATACTCGATTCACTGAGAACAGGACAACGAGTCAAAGTGATGAGTAACGAGTAAGATTCCGAAGCGCCAAAGGCGAGAAATGTAAGAGCCTGGGGCGGCGCCCCAGGACGATGTTTCAATGAACCCTGAGCTCTGAAGGAGCGGAATGGCCGTCGAAGTCGCGCAATTTCGCGCCTACAGCGCTCCTAATCCTTTTTGTATGATACCTGGGGCGTTGCCCCAGGCTTTTGCATTTCGCGCCCTTGGCGCTTGGGAACTTCGTTCCTACTCATCCATCATCATCATTTCTCTTTTGAAGCCATGTGTGGAATAGCTGGACTCATCGCTCTCAATCCAGATCGAGAAATCGGGGCGATGCTCAGTACGATTGAGCATCGCGGCCGCGACGATGAAGGTGCTTGGACTTCGGAAGCAATCGATGACGCAGGCCGGCGCGCGTGTCTCGGTCATCGCCGTCTGGCGATCATCGACACCAGCAGCGCCGGTCACCAACCAATGCTTTCGGCTGATGGCCGTTACGTGCTGACTTTCGGCGGGGAGATTTATAACTATCGCGAGTTGCGTAGCGAACTTCAAAGTAAGGGCCATGTCTTTCAAACTGAAACCGACACCGAAGTTCTACTGACCGCATTTGCTGAGTGGGGCAAAGAATGTCTGCCGCGTCTTAACGGCATGTTCCACTTCGCCGTCTGGGACAACAACGAACGCAAGCTGACACTCGCCCGCGACCACGTCGGCATCAAGCCGCTTTATTATTTCTATGAACCCGCAGCCGGCGTAAAACCGGGTTTGTTAATTTTCGCGTCGGAAGTTAAAGCCATATTGGCGACCGGTTTGGTGGAACGTACTCTCGACACCGAAGCGCTGAACCAGTTTCTGACCTTCCTTTGGGCGCCCGATCCGAACACTCTGTTTCGTGGAATCAAAACCTTGCCTCCGGCCCACGTGCTTACGTTCCAGCAGGACCAAATCAAAATTGACGAATGGTGGGACGTCTCGTTTGACGAAGTCGACGAAGGGCGCAGCGAAGCGTGGTGGCAGGACCGCGTGCTGGAAACACTGGACGAAGTAGTCAACCTGGAGATGGTTGCCGACGTGCCGCTCGGTTCGTTTCTTTCAGGCGGCATCGATTCGTCAGGAATCGTGGCGATGATGAAGCGTCACAGTGACGGACGCAGAGTTTCAACCTACACGGTTGGCATCGAATCCGAGGACCTGCGTTACGACATCATCCCGGACGACGTCGAATGGGCGCGGCGCGTTAACAAACATTTGGATACTGACTACCACGAGATCATGCTGCAACCGGCGGTCGCCGAGTTGCTGCCGAAACTGGTCTATCACATGGACGAACCGGCGATAGACATGGCCATACCAAGCTACCTGGTTTCGCAAGCCGCACGCGAAACCCTGCGCGTGATGTTGTCGGGCATGGGCGGAGATGAAGTTTTCGCCGGCTATCCCCGCCAGCTCGCGATGAAGATTGCCGGCGCGTTTGATCCGGTGCCCGGGATGTTGCGTCGCCCGCTGATGAAGACGATTGAGCGCACGTTGCCGGGAGGACTGCCGGGACGATTGACGGCGCCATTGCGTAACGCCAAAAAGTTTGCGCGCAGTGCGGGCCTCGATTTTGAGGAACGATACCTGGGGTACGGAACCTACTTTACGGACGAGGCCAAGCAGCGGCTTTATTCGGACGATATGCGTGCCTCGACTCGCGAATTTGATGCTTATGCGGCGCATCGTCGTTACTTTGCGCGCGTGAAAAACGCGGCGCCGCTGAACCGTTTGCTCTACGTCGATCTGAAAACTTTCCTGCCTTGTTTGAATCTGATAACTACGGACAAAACTTCGATGGCGGCAAATCTGGAGGTGCGCGTGCCTTTCCTCAACCGCAGGATGATTGAGCTGACTGCACGCATGCCGCCGGAACTAAAACTGCGCGGCTTCAAGCGGAAATACATTCTCAAGCGCGCGCTGGAAAAATTCTTACCGCACGACGTTGTCTGGCGAAAGAAGGCCGGCTTTGGCGCGCCGATACGTTCCTGGCTGCGCGGCCCGCTGCGTCCAATGGTTGACGATCTTTTGTCAGAAGAAACAATCAACCGCCGCGGGTTATTTAGACCAGCCGAAGTGCGCCGCATCATCGACGCGAACCTTTCCGGTCGTGAAGATTATAATCTTCAGGTGTTTCAGTTATTGAATCTCGAGCTTTGGCAGCGACATTTCATGGATTGAAACTGCGAAAGAGTATTGAGAATTAATATTGATGAGTTTGACTCGGTTCGTCGGTTATTGAATGCGTCAATCCCGTTCATTGCAGCCGCATAATGTCAGACGACCTCGCGCTAGCAGGTGGCTTACGTCTCGTCCCGCGGACACTCGGCGAACGTTGTGATGAGGTCAGTACCGTCTGCGG
>DNND01000120.1:10003-42863 GCA_003488005.1 Blastocatellia bacterium
CAGTACCGTCTGCGGTAGCGGATGGGTTCCGTCCAGTGCCGCTTGCCAATCACGGGCCCCATCCGCTACCGCAGTACTGACCTCATGACACTAAGAGCGATGTCAGCGAAAATGATTTGGTAACGAATTCAAAACTGTGATTCAGCACCCGGAAAAAGTGAAGACGTTGACAACCCCCTCAAGGCGGTCTTATTCTGAATTTGGCTGAACGCCTAGCGCGAGGCTTTCTTAAATCCTTACCTCCCCGGCAAAGTTCCAAGTTAGTTAGATGGCCCAAAAGAAAATTTCAGTAACAGAATCAAGTAGCGCCCGGAGACAGGCGCCAACACCCGGAGCGCGCGTGTTGCTTGCTGAAGACGACCGCGCCTTGCGTCGTTTTCTCCAAATCATACTTGAGCGCGCCGGCTACACGGTTGTGCCGGCCGCCGATGGTTTGGAAGCCATGAAGATCGCACTCTCGTCGCCGGTCGATGTGGTGGTAACCGACGCGATGATGCCGAACCTCAGCGGCCACGAGCTTTGCCGCTTTATTCGCAACAGCCAGACGCTGGCTCACCTGCCTGTAATTTTGTTGAGCGCTTTGGAACAAAAAGAGCCAAACGAGGGGGAACAGGTTGACGCGTTTCTCTCGAAACCTGTCGCCGGCGAAGACCTCGTTAACTGTATCGAGAAGTTGTTGGCGCGCAGAGTGACCAAGCCTTAAATGAAGCTGCTTTGCGGCTTTGCCGCGTTCCGTGCGGAAAGGCTCTGCCTTTCCGTCGCCACTTATTGAAACCTTCGCGAGGCTCAGCCTCGCGAAATTATTTGGGGGTGGACGCTGTCGGTAAGGCACAGCCTTACCGCACGGGACACGGCGAAGCCGTCAGTCAGCGAAAACAAAAGAGGCGACCCAAACTTTCGGGTCGCCTCACTTTTTAGAAATGATTTCTATCAAGCACTGGTGGCGCTGGTAACTTCGATCAGCGCGTCGAGGCCGGTATACGGTATCTGCTGCGCCTGCGCCACCGCTTCGTAGGTGCAATGACCGGCGTAAGTGTTCACCCCCGCCTTCAATCCGGCGTCGCTGCGTATGGCGTCGAGGAAACCAAGATTGGCCAGCTTAAGAGCATAAGGCAGCGTCGCATTCGTCAGGGCGAACGTTGACGTGCGCGGCACGGCGCCGGGCATGTTGGCGACGCAGTAATGCAGCACGCCTTCAACGTAATAGGTTGGGTTCGAGTGCGTTGTCGGATGCGTTGTCTCGATGCAGCCGCCCTGGTCCACCGCCACATCGACAATCACCGCGCCGTTCGGTACATCTTTGAGCATATTTCGCGTTACTAGCATGGGCGCCGCCGCGCCGGGAACTAATACCGCGCCAATAATCAAATCGGCGTTTGAGATAGCGTCGTGAATCATGTAGGCGCTGGAAGCGAGTGTGGAAATTTTCGACAGAAAAATATCGTCCAACTCGCGCAACCGTTCGAGATTGTTATCGATCATCGTGACGTGAGCACCCATACCGACCGCAATCTTCGCCGCGTTTGTTCCCACGACGCCGCCGCCAATGATTACGACTCGAGCAGCAGGGACGCCGGGAACGCCGCCCAACAAGATACCGCGGCCGCCGGCCATCTTTTCCAGATAATGCGCGCCAACCTGAATCGCCATGCGACCCGCGACTTCAGACATCGGCGTGAGCAGCGGCAAGCCACCACGTCGATCGGTGATTGTTTCGTAAGCAATACCGGTGACTTTGCGCTGGACAAGTTGTTCAGTGAGCTTTCGGTCCGGAGCAAGGTGCAGGTAAGTAAACAGCAACTGACCTTCGCGCATGCGCGGGTATTCGGGTTCGATGGGCTCCTTCACCTTGACGATCATGTCGGCTTTGGCCCAGACGTCATCGGCTGAATCAATAATTTGCGCACCGGCCCGCTGGTAAAGGGCATCATCAAATCCCGAGCCTTCACCGGCGCTACGTTCGACGATGACCTGATGATTGCCATCGCTGAGCGCGCGCACGCCCGCCGGCGTCAAACCAACTCGGTATTCGTTGTCTTTAATTTCTTTCGGCAAGCCGACAATCACGTGCGGAGTCCTCCAGGTTTGAAGTCAGAGAGCAGAAGTCAGAGGCCAGAGGTCAGAAGTCAGAGGTCAGACAATACCGCCGCTCTTTCTGATTCTGATCTCTGACTTCTGACCTCTGATCTCTGGCCTCTGCTTTCTTAGCCCATGCCGTCAATCATGTCGATCTGCGCGCGCTGCAGTTTGCCGCTATAGTCGACATAGATGGATTTCCATTCGGAAAAAATGTCCAGCACTTGAGTGCCTGCTTCGCGATGGCCGTTACCGGTGGCCTTGGTGCCGCCGAACGGCAGATGCACTTCAGCGCCAATCGTCGAAGCATTCACATAAAAGATGCCGGTGTACATATCGTTCATGGCGCGAAAAGCGCGATTGACGTCGGTGGTGTAAATCGCGGCGGACAGGCCATAGCGAACGCCGTTGGCAATCTCTACCGCTTCGTCCAACGAACGAGTGGGAATCACAGTGGTAACTGGACCGAAGATTTCCTCTTGAGCAATTCGCATATCCGGCGCGACATCGGTAAAGACAGTCGGCTCGATGAAGAAACCGCGCGCATACTCGCCGCGCGTCAGACGCTTGCCGCCGCACGCCAGCTTGGCGCCGTCTTCCTTCTGGCCGATATCGATGTAACCCATAATTTTCTTGACCGCGTCAGTATTGATTACCGGTCCCATATCGGTTTTCGCGTCAGCACCGTTACCGACGCGCAAACGCTTCGCATGTTCGACCAGTTTTTTGCAAAACTGCTTATAGATCTTTTTATGGACCACCAGGCGCGACGACGCGGTGCAACGTTGCCCGGAAGTTCCAAACGCGCCCCAGACGGCGCCTTCGATCGCGAGGTCGATGTCGGCATCATCCATGACGATGATGACGTTCTTGCCGCCCATCTCGAGCGAACAGATCGCGTTGCGTTCGGCACAAGCGGAGGCAACGGTTCGCCCGGTTTCAGTTGAACCAGTAAAAGATATGAGCCGCAGCGCCGTGTGATTGGTAATGGCAGCACCGGCGTTTTCACCGTAGCCGGTAACCAGATTCACGACTCCCGGCGGAACGCCTGCCTGCTCGCAAGCCTCGACCAGGTTGTAAGTTGAGAGCGGTGTATCTTCGGCTGGCTTAAGCACCACTGTGTTGCCGCAGACCAGGGCGGGGATCAGTTTCCAGGAAGGAATCGCCATGGGAAAATTCCATGGCGTGATTAGCCCGCAGAGTCCCACCGGTTGCCGCACGCACATCGCAAATTTGTCGGGCATTTCCGCCGGCGTGGTAAAGCCGTGCAGCCGCCGGCCTTCGCCGGCCGTGTAATAAGTGCAGTCGATTGCTTCCTGCACGTCGCCGCCGGCTTCCTGCAAAACCTTGCCCATCTCGCGGGTCATGTCGGCAGTGAAGCGCGGTTTGTTTCCCAGCAGGATTTCGCCGAGCCGAAAAAGAATTTCCGCGCGTCGCGGAGCCGGCGTATTGCGCCAACCGTCGAAAGCTTCACGCGCGGCATTCACCGCGGTGTTCACATCCTTACTGGTCGACAACGCGAAACGCCCGATTATGTCGTTGGTGTTTGCCGGGTTGATGTTTTCGAAGTGTTCGCCTGATTCGCTCGGTACCCACTTGCCGCCGATGTAATTGTCGTAGGTCTTAACAGCGGAGCGGACCATGCGTACCGATGCTGGGCGGGAATTGTTTTTTGCGACAGCTTTTTTTGCCTGGGCCATTTTTGGTTTCGAGTTCCGAGTTTCGAGTTTCGGGTTTTCAACTAACTCGAAACCCGAAACCGGAAACTCGAAACAGCTATTGGTAAGTAAACTGCACGATTTTGGTTGTTCTTAGATCGAGGTCTCGCGAGTAGCGCGACACCTGCATCACCACCGGATCGCCCGGCTTCAAAGAGTTAATGACCCTTTGGAAATCGGCCAGCGCCGTTACCGGAACACGATTGATGCGCGTGATGACGTCGCCTTCGATCAGTGTCGGCTGTCCATTGACACTTCTTACCTCCGCCGCCAGTCCGCTGGGGTCCACCTCTTTAACGTAGAGACCGCGCACGCCGGCGAGATGCTTGTCAGCGCTCAGCGTTTGCGTTAGTTCGGCGAGTGTAATACCGAGATGCAAGCCATTGCCCTTCGGATCCGACTCCTTGCGCTTGGGCGGCGTTGAATCCGCCGGGTCGCGCAGTTGTTGTCTCCCGGGACGCTCGCCCAGAACAATGTCGGCGCTGTGCTTCTCAAACTTGTTGTCACGCTCGCGGAGATAGGTCAGTGCCACTGATTGACCGATCGGGCTGGCAGCCACTCTCTGAATTAAGTCCTGAGCGTTTGCAATCGGTTGGCCATTGAATTCGACGATGATGTCACTTGACTGCAAACCTGCCTTCGCCGCCGGCGTCGGCTGGCCCTCTTTTGTTTGTTGCACGTCGAGAATGATCGCGCCCTTTGCTTCGGGCAAACCATAGACGCGCGCGAATTCGTCCCTGACCGAGTCAAGCGTTACGCCCAAATACCCGCGGCGCACTTTGCCCTGGTCCACAATCTGCCGATAGACGAAGTTTGCTTCAGACGCAGGCAGCGCGAAGCCGATGCCGTTATAGTCACCGGTTGAGGTTGCGATCTGGGAATTAATGCCGATGACTTCGCCACGCATGTTTACCAATGGACCACCGCTGTTGCCGCGATTGATGGCGGCGTCAGTCTGGATGAAACGCTGGAAATTTGAAGTTGCGGATGGGGTTTCTCGTTCCTTTTTGGAGATGATGCCGGCGGTAACGGTTTGATCCAGACCAAAGGGCGAACCAACCGCCAGCACCCAGTCGCCTACTTGCGCGGCATTCGAATCGCCCAGCGTCACTGTTGGCAGATCCTGCGGCGCGTCAATTTTTATGACGGCCACGTCGGTCTCTTCGTCGATGCCGACGACCTTGCCCGGATAGGTTTGACCGTTTTGCAATCCCACGATTATTCGTGTCGACCCCTCGACTACGTGCTCATTCGTCAGGATGTAGCCCTTGGGACTGACGATGAAGCCGCTGCCGACGCCGTGCGATGGCCGGCGGGGTTGCCGTCGAAACATATCAAACAAGGGATTATTCGACGGCAGATCTTCCTGGTCCGCGCTGTCCTTCTCGCTAACTTCCGGAGCGGCGGTGATCGTATCGATGTTCACCACAGCCGGCTCGACCCGTCGGGCAATTTCCGCAAACGAGGCGGACAAGGCTTCGGGCGCGCGCGCGATCTGCATTTCGTTCTGCGCCACCGTCGGTTTGCCGGAAAGCATCGCGCCGATTCCCATACCGGCCAACAGGCAGGCGGTCCCGAGCGCCACAATCCACACCCGAAGCTTTCGCAGAATGGTCCGTTCGTTCACAGTTGTTTGATCTTTATTAGATTCGAGCATAAAGCACCGCCTTCAAGAAAAGCTGCACGTCGCGACCTTTTGGAACGCCAGAACCCGGTAATCGTCAGGCCGCAGAAGGGAAGGAGTGAAGTATAGCTAAACGGGAATCAGGGAGCAAAGAAACGAGCGAAGCGAGAAGGCAGAAGGAAGAAAGAAGAAGGCAGTAGGCAGAAAGCAGAGAACCAGGATTTACCATTTACCATTTGCCATTTATCATTTTTCATTGAAACCCAGGAGTTTTTTTCAAGCGGGTGCTCATAAATGAACCGGTCGAGTGCAATGGCAAATCAGAAATGGAAAATGAGAAATGGCAAATGGAAAATGGTAAATTTTTTTCCGCAGTCTAGCGTCAGCGAGCTCAGTTTTCTGCCTACTGCCTTTTATTCCTCAGGGCCGGAGAAATACCTTAAGCGCGCCTTTCTTCCCGGCGCGTTCCATCGCATACACGCCGCGCGTGAGCGGATACTCTTCACTTATCAAACTGTCGATGTCGATAGCGCCTTTTTTGAGCAGATCGAGCGCCGGCTGAAAACGTCCGCAGCGCGAGCCCACGATACTAATCTCGTCAACGACCAGCGGCGCCTGAACGAATTCCGCCTTGCCTTCAAACGTTGATTTCAAAACCAGCACACCGCGCGGACGCAGCAACTGAAGCGCGCCGGCAAATCCGGATGGCGAGCCGGAGGCTTCGACCACTACGTCAAATTCGCGCTTGTGCTTGGCTGCGCTCTTTGCCGTAACGGTTTCAATGCCGCGACGTTCGGCAATGCGCAACTTCTCGGCGTGTTTGCCAATCAAGACAACCTGGGCGCCGGTGAGCGCAAGCACTTGCGCGCACAGCAGGCCGAGTTTGCCGTCACCGATCACCGCTACTCGATCGGTTGGTTTAGTTTGTACGCATTCCAAAACGCCGCAAGCGGCTGCCAGTGGTTCAGTGAAAACCGCGTGCTCATCCAGCACGATATCCGGAACCTTAAAAAGATTTGTTTGCGGCAGCTTGAGAAATTCGGCGTGAGCGCCGTCGCGTCCAACGATGCCCAGTACGGTTCGCGCGGCGCAATGACGTGGGTCACCGGCGCTGCATAACGCGCACTCTCCGCAACCAGCGTTGATTTCACCGACTACCCGCTGTCCGATAAGCGTTGTGTCAGCGGCTGCTTCAACGACGCCGACAAACTCGTGTCCGATCGTTCCTTTAAAGCCGGCATAACCACGCGCGATTTCCAGATCTGTATTGCAGATTCCCGAAAGCAATACACGCACTAGTGCTTCGTCTTCGGGCGCAGGCTTTTCAACCTCACGCACGGTCAGCTTTTTCTTTTCTACGCGAAGGGCTTTCATTTGCGGGTTGTCAGTTGTCCGTCGTCAGTTGTTAGTTGCTAGTTGTATCGACACTCGAATTCCCACTGATTCGTTTGCAGCTGACAAAGAACAACTGACAACTGACCAAGCTTCAAAAGCTTTTTGTGCGTGTGTAGATGTTTTGTGAGGTCAGTTCCACAATCTGTTTGTTGCCGGCAACATTGATCGGTAGACGCCACTCCAAATTTTCTTCGCCCGGCAAGACAGCATTGAGCCACCAACTGCCGGCAGTGACCACTACTGTTGCCTGGCCGTCCTGATCAAGTTTGGCATTGACCGGACGGCGACCCTGCATGCGCTCGTTCAGGAAATCGTCAAAGCGTTTGCCGGCGCGCCGTTCGGTAAAGTATTCATGCCGCACCGCAACGATGTCGACCGGATATAGCTCGACTGGAATGTCCAGTGCCGCGGCACTAATGCCGACGGGCCGCAACACTATCTGCAGCGACGTTTCATTATGAGACGAGCGGGCGTCGGTGTTTGAACGGTGCGGAAGTTTTGAATAGATCAGCCAACCCGAAAACAGCAGGGCCGCAACCAGCATCGCTCGCAGAAGCGAAACAGATAGGCGACGTAATGTGTTTGGCTGTTTCACCGAAATGAATCCAAAGGTTTCAGCGGACCTGGCAGCAGCGGTCAAGACTTGCGTAAACAGGAACCCTATTTCTTAAAAGCGCGAACGTAAGTGACCAGTGCCTCGATTTGTTCCTGCGAGAGTTTTTTCCCGTAAGCCGGCATCTTTTCCTTGCCGTTCATTATGGAATTAAAGATGCGCTCGTCGCTGACTTTTTCCTGCCACTCGGCATCCGTCAGGTTGCGCGCGTGTTTGAGTTTGCCCTTGAATGTTTTTGAGCGACCATCTTTGCCATGACACGAGGCGCACTGTTTTGCGTATAGTTGCGCGGCATTGACCGCGGGAAAACTGCCGGCATTCGCCGTCAAAGACTTTGTCGCAAGGAGACTTGGATAAGTTGTTGCAAACGTTGCCAGCAAAACAACGAAAAAAACATGTTTCATTAAGGTCAGTCCCCTCGATTCCGCTTTACTATTGCTGCAGCAATTTCCGGCGCCTGGCTTTAGGTTCTAAACTTATGATACCCAACTGAGAATGTTTTGTGTATCTGTGGATCGCCTACGCGAGTTGAATCGCGCGGTAATGCAAAGTAAGCTCGCTTTTCCAAATGAATAGTTTTCTCGACCAAAGGTAACCGGTGCAGTTCGAACTGAAGGACAAATTCAGGGATGAGTGTGGCGTATTCGGCATCTACGGACACGCTGATGCCGCGCGACTAACTTATCTGGGACTGTACGCGCTGCAGCATCGCGGTCAGGAATCGTGCGGCATAACGGCGTCCAACGGCGCCGAGTTGCGGCTTGAGCGCGCGATGGGCCACGTAGCTGACGCGTTTGATCAATCAACGCTCGATCGCTTGCCGGGCGCCAGCGCCATTGGTCATGTGCGCTATTCGACTGCCGGCGAAGTTTCGATCCGCGAAGCACAACCATTCCTGGTAACTTGCCAGCACGGTCAGATCGCCATCTGTCACAATGGCAACTTGCCGTTCGCGCGCGAAGAGCGGCACAAACTGGAAAAGGAAGGCGCGATCTTTTCGGCGACTTCTGACACTGAAGTGATTCTGCATGGCGTGGCGCGATCAAAGGCGTCGTCTGTGCGCGAAGCGATCCCCGAAGTCTTGCGCGATACCGAAGGCGCATTCTCGATGTTGTTTCTAACGCCGAAGGAACTGATCGCGATTCGCGACCCGCGCGGCTTTCGTCCGCTGGCCCTGGGCCGTTTGGGCGATGCCTGGGTGGTCGCTTCCGAGACGTGTGCTTTTGATTTGATCGATGCGCAATACGTTCGCGACGTCGAGCCCGGCGAGATGTTGGTCATCGATCAGGATGGCTTGCGATCTTCGCATCCGTTGCCGAAACAACAAGCATCAATGTGTTTGTTTGAGCACGTCTATTTTGCGCGACCCGATTCGCTTATTTTTAGCCACTCGGTGAACGAGTCGCGGCACCGCATGGGCGCGCAACTCGCCATCGAACAACCCGCGGATGCGGATGTTGTGGTGCCGGTACCGGATTCGGGAACAGTTGCGGCGATTGGTTATTCCGCGCAAAGCGGCGTTAGTTTTCGTTTTGGCTTGGTACGAAATCACTATGTTGGCCGCACCTTCATCGAACCGCGCCAGTCGATTCGCTCGTTTGGCGTGCGCATTAAGTTGAATCCGGTGCGCGAGTTGATCGCCGGCAGACGAGTGGTGCTAATCGATGATTCGATTGTGCGTGGCACGACCTCAAAGAAAATTGTGCGCATGGTGCGTGAAGCCGGCGCCAGGGAAGTCCACATGCGCATTAGCTGTCCACCGACCATTAGTCCCTGCTACTACGGCATCGACACGCCGAATAAAGCCGACTTGATCGCCGCGCAAATGTCGATCGAAGAAATTCGCAAGTTTATTGAAGCCGACTCGCTTGGTTACCTTTCGCTTGAGGGTATGGTCGAGGCGATTGGGATCAGCCGCGATTCGTCATGCGTGGCCTGTTGGACTGAGCAGTACCCGACGCGCATTACCAGCGAGGCAGAGACGATGTGGGAGCGCGATCACGAAGCTGCAACGTCTGAGGCGTAGTCTAATGTTAAATGGTGTTTGAAGGAGGTGGGCCATGGTGATGGTTACAAAAGAGATTATTCAGTCAGAGATTGAGAAGGTGCCAACAGAACGTCTGGAAGAGTTGTACGAAGTCGTGAAAGTCTACAGTCGAGGCGAGACTGAGAATAACGGAAGGGCTCTACTGGCCAAACTCAAGACCATATCGATTGACGAACCCGCAGATTTCTCTGAAAACTTGGATCTTTATCTCTAATGCACTCTGAGCAACGATTGAACTTACTCAAGCGAATTACTATCAATCCCGAACAGTGTGGTGGTCGTCCTTGCATACGCGGGATGCGAATCCGCGTGACGGATGTACTTGCGCTTCTAGCCAATTCTCTTAAACCTGACGAAATCCTTCAGGAGTTGCCGGACCTTAACGAAGACGACTTGCGAGCTTGCATGGTGTATGCGGCCCAGCAGCTCGGAGGAAAAGCTTAGTGAGTCGAGCAACAAAGGGCTGTGGATGCGCGGGAGCGGTGCTGGTGTTGCTGCTGATTCCGGCCGGTTACATTGGCTGGAAATATGTCCTGCCCTGGTGGAAAACGAAACCGCCGACGCCATCCGGCAAAGAACTTCAGGTGCACATTCTGGATGTTGGCCCAGTGGAAGGCGATTCAATTCTGATCATCTCGCCTACCGGCACGTCTGTGCTGATTGATGCCGGCGACACCAACAAAGGCAAAGTTGTCCTCGAAGCGTTGAAGCGTTACAACGTGCAACAGCTCGACTTTTTCATCGCCACGCATCCGCATCCCGATCACATTGGCGGCGCCGACGAAGTAATCAAAGGCACTAAAGTCTTGCGCGTAATCGACAACGGCACGGAACCCGACGTTCCCGAGTCGCTGGCCGTGAAACAGAATCCGAAAGCAGTTCAAAAGAAATCTGCTCAAGACAAGAAACCCGCTGAGGATAAGAAGAAGCCCGCTGCCAGGTCGAATTCAATTACAAAATTTTACGATGACTACAGAGACGCGGTGACGCAAAGCGGCGCGAGCTACGAGAAAGTTCAAGCCGGCACGAAATACGATATCGGCGGCGGTGCGCAATTGACGGTGCTTGCGCCGACCGAACCTTTGTTTACCAGGGACCAGATGAAGACCGGCGGCAACCTGCCTAACGCAAACTCGATTGTCATCAGGCTGGACTACGGTGACTTCTCGATGCTCTTGACTGGCGACGCTGAAGAGCAAACCGAACACCGCATGCTGACGAAGGACGTAAACCTGCGTTCGACAATCTTGAAAGTTAGTCATCACGGGTCGAAGTATGCAACGGCACAGGACTTCGTGGATCGCGTGAAGCCGGAAGTGGCTGTCATCTCCAGCGGCGAATGGAATCGTTATGGCCATCCTTCGCAGGTGGTGCTGGATAGGTTGAAAGCGGCGAACGCGAAGTTGTTCCGGACTGACCTACAAGGCGAGATAACGATTACGACGCGCGGCAAAGATAAAGATTACGTAATCAAGACTGCAAAAGAAGGGGCGGTTGACGTGTGGAACGGGCGGACCGCGCAGAAGGATGATTCTACCCGTTCAGGCTTCATTGCCTATGGCGACTTTGGACCACCCCCGAAAGCGGTAAATCGTAAATAGTGAATGGTAAATGGTGAACGGCGGTGCCATGTATTTCACTATTCACCATTTACCATTCACCAGCCAAAATGACAAAGCCAATTTCATATGCAGATGCCGGCGTTGATATTGACGCCGCCACGCGCGCTACCGACAGGATCAAGCAGCTCGCGAAACAGACCTTCAATGCGCAGACGCTTTCCGAGATTGGCAGCTTTGGAGGAATGTTTGACGGCGCATTTCCCAAGTTGAACCAACCGGTCCTGGTTGCTTCGGCTGACGGCGTCGGCACAAAACTCAAGATTGCATTCCTCGCCGGCGTCAACAATACCGTCGGCCGCGATCTGGTTAACCATTGCGTCAATGACATTCTGGTCCAGGGCGCGCGCCCGCTCTTTTTTCTCGACTACATCGCGACCGGCAAGCTTTTCCCAGAGGTAGTTGCGTCGATCGTCGAAGGCATTGCCCAGGGTGCGAAAGAAAATGGTTGTGTTCTACTCGGCGGTGAAACAGCCGAGATGCCGGATTTCTATGCCCAGGGTGAATATGACGTTGCCGGATTCATTGTGGGAGTCGTGGATAGAGAAAAAATTATCGACGGTAAACAAATTGCGGCGGGAGATGTCCTGCTGGCTTTGCCATCAGTTGGATTGCACACCAATGGTTACTCACTCGCGCGTAAATTGTTTTTCGAAGTAGCCGGCCACGAGGTAAACACGCAGGTTGCGGAGCTGGGCATGACAGTTGGCGAAGCGCTGTTGCAGCAGCACCTGAGTTATCTGAAGCCGCTTGACGGCTTGCTTGATTCGGGAATGATAAAAGGTCTAGCGCACATCACCGGTGGGGGGCTGACGGACAATATTCCGCGCATTCTGCCCGAAGGCACGGCCGTTGAAATCAAAAAGAACAGTTGGCCGGTGTTGCCGGTTTTTCAACTCATGCAGAAAATTGGCAATGTATCTGAAGCAGAGATGTATCGCACTTTCAATATGGGTGTGGGGATGGTTATCGTCGTCTCGCAATCGGATGGTGGCGTTGTCAAATCGCATTTCCAGGACTGCGGCGAACAGGTTTATGACATCGGCCGCGTGGTCGAAGGGGAACGCTTCGTTAAATTGATCTAATCGCCGCCGGCTCGGCTTTGCCGTCAGATGTGCGGTGGCGGCTTTGCCCCACCGAGCAGTCAGCTCGAAGAATTTTTTTGGGGCTATGCCCCGGACAAAAGGGCGTAGCCCTAACGACTTGCGACTGTGACGGAAGGTCAAAGACCTTCCGCACATCAGACGGCATAGCCGATTCGGAACTTGAGCCAATCCCAGCAGAGAAAGGCGAAGTGAAAATCAAGATCGGTATCCTGATTTCCGGGCGCGGCTCGAACATGCTGGCACTTGCCGAAGCGGTTCGCAAAGGACGTATTCCGGAAACCGAGATTGCGATAGTTGTTAGCGACCAATCAAACGCCGCCGGTCTCGCGCTTGCCCAGGCACAAAATCTGCCGACAGCAGTTGTCGAACGAAGAAACCGCGCGCGCGACGAACACGATTGCGAACTCGTAACGGTGCTGCAGGAACACCAAGTCGATTTCGTTTGCCTTGCAGGTTACATGCGCCTCTTGTCGTCGCGCTTTCTTTCAGCCTATCGCAATCGCATCTTGAACATTCACCCTAGCCTCCTGCCGGCATTTCCCGGACTCGACGCGCAACGGCAGGCGCTCGAGCATGGCGTCAAGTTCACCGGGTGTACCGTCCATTTCGTTGACCAAACGCTCGATGGCGGGCCGATCATCGCGCAACGAATCGTTCCCATCATCGAGGGCGATACCGAAGAGACGCTTTCCGCGCGCATACTGGAAGAAGAGCACAAGCTGTATGCGGAAGCAGTCGCCTTGGTCGCCGCTGGCGCTTACGAGATTGTTGGCAGGCGAGTGGTGCTCAAGTAAAGTCGCTGGCACACAAGACGCGGCGCCTCTTATTCTATTTACGATTCACGATTGACCATTTACGATGAACGCAATGACGATTGACGAACAGCTCGACTACCTTCGCAAAGGGACCACCGAGATCATCCGCAAGGAAGAATTGCGCGCGAAACTTGAGAAGTCTGCAAAAAGCGGCAAGCCGTTGCGCGTGAAACTCGGTGTCGATCCCACCGCTCCAGACATTCACTTGGGCCACACGGTTGTCATTCGCAAGCTGCGTGCTTTTCAGGAGTTGGGCCACACGGTGATTTTCCTAATAGGCGATTTCACCGGACTCATCGGCGACCCTTCCGGCAATTCTGCGACGCGGCCGCAACTCACCCGCGAGGAAATCAACGCCAACGCGGAAACTTACAAGCAGCAAATATTTAAGTTGCTCGATCCGGAAAAGACCGAGATACGATTCAATTCTGAATGGATGGATAAGCTCGGTTCGGATGGCTTCATTCGGCTGGCTGCGCACGTCACCGTCAAACAAATCCTGGAGCGCGACGATTTTACGAAGCGCCTAAATGAAGAAAAGCCAATCGCGCTGCACGAGCTGCTGTATCCGCTGACGCAGGCATACGATTCAGTCGCACTTAATGCCGATGTCGAGCTTGGCGGCACCGATCAAAAATTCAATTTGCTGATGGGCCGAAACCTGCAACGCGAATACAAGCAGGACGCACAAGTCTGCGTCATCATGCCGCTGCTCGAGGGGACAGATGGCGTGCAAAAGATGTCGAAATCCTTGGGCAACTACATCGGTATCAATGAACCGCCTGCGGAGATTTTCGGCAAAGTTATGTCAATCTCCGACGATTTGATGTGGCGTTACTATGAGCTGTTGACTGATCTAACAACTGAACAAATAGCTGCTCTGAAGAATCAGGCTGAGAAGGGTGAACGCAATCCGCGGGACATTAAGGTCGAGCTCGCGAAATCAATTATTGCTGATTTTTATTCGTCGAATGATGCGGATTCCGCTGAAGAAGCCTTTACACGCAGGTTTAGGTTGAAAGAAGTACCTAACGAAATTGAAGAGCGGCAGGTCACCGCAACTAACTGGGGATTGCGGGCGCTACTAGTCGAGCTTGGATTAGCGACGTCAAAGACAGATGCAAAAAAGTTAATTGAAGGAGGCGGGGTCTACATCGACGGAACCCGAGAAACGATTGTTAATCAAAGCGTACCGATAAGGCCGGACATGACGACCGTCATTCAGGTGGGGCCGCGCCGGTTTGTTCGGATCCGAGGGCAATAGATTTCCACCTTGACTCCATCTGCCGCCGAGTTGAATACTTCTTACAGTATCCGTAACCGTGGATTATGAGCACAGCAATAAACACACTATTGGTTAGCTCGCCCGATGTTTGTGGAGGACTTCTGCGCATAGACGGCACCAGAATCACCGTCCTCCAAATTGCTGTTTTGTACAAACAAGGTTACAGCGCTGAGCGTATTGCCGATGAATACCCCCACCTTACGATGGCGCAGGTCTATGCCGCGTTAGCGCATTACCACGCCAATCAGGAAGAGATTGAGGCTGACCTTGAGGCCGAAAGAAAAGAAACCAACGGCCAAACTAATGCCCACACTGATTCACTAGAAAAAGAAATCTGGCTAGAAGCTTTCAAGGCTTTGCAAAGGAATTTAGGTCTGACGCCGGCAAAAGCCGCTGAGTGGCAAGACGCCGTCCGAGAAGCGCGCCGCTAATAGCGCGATGATTCACCTCGACACCAACTTTCTCATCCAAGCACTCGTTCCGACTTCTGCGGCGGAAGCGAAGCTACAAACGTGGAAAAAAGACGGTGAAGCGTTAGCTATCAGCTCCATTGCGTGGAGCGAGTTTCTTTGTGGGCCACTAACTCACAATGATGAGACGTTGGCGCAAATACTTTTTCCAGAACCGGAACCATTTCTCGCCTCGGATGCACAAATAGCGGCAGAACTATTCAACGCGACTGGGCGGCGATCACGAAGTCTGGCTGATTGTCAGATCGCGGCAGTTGCGCGGCGTTGCCGGGCTCGAATGGCTACCTCAAACGAATCGGACTTTACGCCGTTTCAATCTCAGGGGTTGCTCTTAGCGTGAGGACCCCCAATATCCAATGTCCGCTGCACTCGCAACTGAAGACGTCCTCATAATCGAAACGCCGGAGCGCGTGCCGCTTCACTTTGCGCTCGCTTCGATTGGCAATCGTTTCCTGGCCTGCGCGATTGATCACGCATTGCAATTACTCGCCCTCATCCTGATGATCATCGCGTTTACGTTGGTTGCAAATTACTCAAGCTTCGGCGAGAGACTTACCACTGCGCCAAAATGGGTGCTGGCGGCGCTGGTGGTGATCCTCTTTTTGATTCTGTCCGGCTACTTCGCTTTTTTCGAATGGATCTGGAATGGGCAAACACCCGGCAAGCGCTGGCTCAAGCTTCGCGTCATTCGCGAGGATGGACGGCCGGTCACTTTTTGGGAAGCGGCAGTTAGAAATTTGCTGCGCACTTTCGACATGATGCCCGCGCCTTTTTATTCGATTGGACTGATCTCGGTTTTTGTTAGTTCTTCGGACCAGCGCGTAGGCGACCTGATTGCGGGAACCGTTGTGGTGCGGGAACGCGAAGCCGAAGCGCCGGCATTTACTCAGGTATTTGAGACGTCGGTGAGTGACGTGGCCTTGCGCAGATCGTTCAAGCGGGTTGAGTTTTCCGGCGACTTGAACAGCCTCACCGAGCGCGAGATCGAAGTCGTGGAAACTTTCCTGCGCCGCCGTTGGGATCTGTCGGATGTTCCGCGTCAGTGGATGGCCTGGCGCGTTTCGCTGCCGCTGATGTACAAAATTCGCCCGACCTATGATCTCGCTACCTTTACCTACGAAGGTTTTCTCGAAGAACTATTGCATCGCTATCGAGCCCACCACAGATTTTCAGAATGAAACTACCTTCGCCCCACGATGAGTAGTGATGCAGTTTGCATTAAAGTCTCGCAGTGAGATCAGTACCGTCCGCGGTAGCGGATGGGTGTGCGCATTCCTTAATACGATTCTTGAATTAAGCAAAAACCTCAGCAAGCCGAGTTTTGAATGTCGGAGCGAGCGACCCATCCGCTACCGCGGACGGTACTGACCTCACGACACTCAGTCGCCTCAAATCAAAGTGCATCAGTTCCCCACGATGGGCCAAATTGATTCCGGAATCCATTCTTTGCTAACCTTTCCGTTTCTGATCTGCGCGAAATTCGAAACCATCGAAGGGTTGGTCAATTGAGATGAGCACAAATGTTTTCATATTGGGTGGCAAGCGAACGCCGATGGGCGAGTATGTCGGCGCGCTGAAAGATATTTCGGCAATCGATCTTGGCGCGACGGCGGTAAAAGCTGCTTTGGAGACGACTGGCGTCGCCCCGGAAGAGATTGATCACACGGTTTTTGGAAATGCGTTGCAAACTTCGGGCGACGCGATCTATGGCGCGCGTCATGTCGCGCTCAAGGCCGGCGTGCCTTTCGATCGCCCGGCACTTACGGTCAATCGCTTATGCGGCAGCGGGATTCAATCGATTGTTTCGGGCGCGCAGATGATTCAACTTGGCGAAGCGCAGACGGCGTTAGTTGGCGGCATGGAGTCGATGTCGCAGGCGCCGCACGTCATTCGCGGCGCGCGTTCGGGCTTTGCCCTGGGTGGAGGACAACTCGAGGACAGCCTGATGGTGGCGTTGCTCGACACGTACTGCAACACGCCGATGGCCGGCACCGCTGAGAATCTGGCGCGCAAGTTTTCCATCTCACGAGAAGAGCAAGACCAGTACGCACTGCGTTCGCAACAGGAAGCCAAACGCGCCAGCGATGCGGGATACTTTGCCGACGAGATCGTTCCGGTTGAAGTTAAGTCGCGCAAATCGAGTTTTATTTTTGACCACGACGATCACATGCGACCGGAGACGACAATGGAGGTGCTGGGCAAGTTACGCCCAGCGTTCGCCAAAGATGGGTTTGTAACTGCTGGTAATGCTTCGGGAATTGTCGATGGCGCGGCAGCGTTGGTGATCTGCGGCGAAGATTATTTGAAGCAGGGAGACAAGAAACCGATGGGCCGCATCGTGAGTTGGGCATACGCCGGTGTCGAGCCTGAAATCATGGGCATCGGCCCAGTTCCTGCTACGCGCCAGGCTTTGAAGAAAGCCGGACTCGAACTATCCGACATGGATCTGATCGAGGTGAACGAAGCTTTCGCCGGTCAGTATCTTGCCGTCGAAAAGGAATTAGGTTTGGATCGTTCGCGCACAAACGTCAACGGCGGAGCGATTGCGTTGGGACATCCGTTAGGGGCAACTGGCACGCGTCTGGTGCTCACGCTTTTACATGAATTGCGGCGACGCTCGGGTCGCTACGGTCTTGCGACTGCGTGCATCGGTGGGGGCCAGGGCATTGCCATGATCGTTGAGCGCTTTGCTGGTTAGCGCTCGACACAAACTGCAATTTCCTGATTTTCCAATATTGATCCAAATTCTCGGCCAAGTTTAAGATAGCCGTGAAGCCGAGCTTTCAGATAAGCCTTGAAAAGTGAAGGGTTCTGCTTAGGCTGCGTTGCGCCTTAATTCGGCATGCATTTTGCGAACAGGAATGCGATCAAGACATGCCCAAGCGGGTCTTCCCAGAATACGAAATTTTGATGACGAATTTTTACTCGACTTTAACGCGTATTAAGCTTGCGAAAGTTGCTTCATGCGTGTTAAAAGCTTGCCTCTAATCGGGGTCCACTGATCGTTTCCTTCTTGTTTTGCATAACTTCAATTTGCTCTCTATTTTTCAGACATCAACCTGCGCCCAAATCGGCTGCGCACATTCTTCAACGTCAACTCATCCTTAAGGAGTTCCCCTATGTCGAAATTTGTACGACTACCCCTAGTTATTTTCGCGATACTCGCGCTTAGCAGCATCGCGTTTGCACAGTCAACGCTGACTGGCGGCATCAGCGGCAAGGTCACCGACCCGCAAGGCGCATCGATTCCAAATGCCGCGGTGACGGCGACTAATACCGGAACTGCAAAAGAGGTTACCGCCACCAGCGATTCCGACGGCGGCTTTCGCGTGGTTAACCTTGATCCGGGGACCTATACCATCAAGGTTGCGGTAGCCGGCTTCGCTGATTTTGTCCAGGAAAAAGTTGTAGTTGAAGTTGGACAGATTACCTCGCTGAATGTTCCGCTGGGTGTTGCCGGCACTACGGCGAGTGTCGAGATTACAGCGGAGGCGCCCGTAATCAATACCAACTCGCAGGAGTTTTCCACCAACGTCAATCAGACTTCGATTAACGAGCTGCCTGTCAACGGCCGTCGCGTTACCGACTTTGTGCTCTTAACGCCGGCGTCGGTTCCCGATGGTCCCTTCGGACTAATTAGTTTCCGCGGGGTTTCCGGTTTGCTGAACAACAGCACGGTTGACGGTGGCGACAACAATCAATCGTTCCAATCAGAAGAACGAGGCCGCACACGTATCCCCTACGTCGTCAGCCAGTCTGCAGTTCGCGAGTTTCAGGTTAACTCCTCGAACTACTCCGCTGAATATGGACGCTCGGCCGGCGCCGTCGTCAACTCAGTTACCAAGAGCGGCACGAACGAGTTTCATGGCGATCTCTTTGAATACTATCGCAACAACAAATTTGGCGCGCGCAACCCACGCGCTACCCAAAGCGTCTTGATCAATGGCGTCTCGACACCAGTCGGAATTAAGCCGTTGGACATTCGCCATCAATTCGGCGGCAACGTTGGCGGCCCAATCGTGAAGAACAAAGCCTTCTTCTTCTTCAGCTACGATCAACAAAAACGTAACTTCCCTGGGCTGGCGGTTTTCTTTGCGCCTGGTTATTTGAATACCCTGGCGGTGGCGGGTACGGCGCGCACGGCTATCTTGACCAAAGTAAGTGCCACCCAGTTGGACAACACCCTGGCTTTTCTTACTTCGTTGACCGGCACGACACCTCGTCGTGGCGACCAGAAAATAATTTTTCCGAAGTTTGACTGGCAGGTGAACGGCAGCAATTTGTTCACGGCTTCTTACAACCGTTTGCGCTGGGCCTCGCCGGCTGGTCTACAAACACAGGCGACAAACACCAACGCCCGACACAGTTTCGGCGACGACTTTGTCCAGGTTGACACGGTAAACTCGCGTTTGCAGTCAACGCTTACGCCAAACCTGCTAAACGAAATGCGTTTTCAGTATTCGAAGGACTTTGAATTTGCTTTGAGCCAGGAGCCTCTGCCAGGCGAACCGACAACCGCCACCACGGAGCTCGGCACACGTTCGCCGCAGGTATTTTTGACGAATGGCTTGACCTTCGGCACCACCACCAACTTTGAGCGTATCAAGTATCCTGACGAGCGACGCATTCAGTTTGCGGATACCGTCACCTGGACCAAGGGAATACACACAATCAAGTTTGGCGGCGACTTCAATCACGTCACCGACGAAATCCTGAACCGCGGTTCCGAAGCAGGTTCATACTCGTACTCCAACATCAGCGACTTCGTAATTGACTACGTCAATTTCGTGACGCCTTTGGCAGCGGGAGTCACCTGCTCTACCACGACCCGGCTAAGGGGCCGCTGCTACACCAGTAGCTACGTTCAGGGCGTTGGCATTCAAGGTGTTAAGTTCGCCGAAGATGAGTACAGTTTCTTTGGCCAGATCGACACTCGCGTTACGCCACGGTTAACACTGAATTCCGGCCTGCGTTATGAATACCAAAGACTGCCGGCTGCAACCCTCGCTAACCCCAGTACACAGATTATTCCGCTGGACGGCAGAACGGTGGTTCAGGCGACCTCCACTATGCCGAGTGACAAAAACAACTGGGGTCCTCGGGTTGGTTTTGCTTACGACATTAATGGCGACGGCAAGACCTCAGTCCGTGGTGGTTTCGGAGTTTATTTTGGTCGCGTACTTGGTGGCCATATTTGGAACAACCTGCTGAAGACGGGTAATTTGGGCGGACAGGGAACTATCACGGTACCGCAGACGCAGATTACTAACTGCTTCCCGCTGGTTGCTACGGCGACTGTTCCCTGCGCGCCAATCTTCCCCAATGTCTTGCCGAACACGACTTCACTTACGTCATCCGGTACCATCAATTTCTTCCAAAGAAATTTCCAGACTCCAAAGATTGTTCAGTATGACTTTATTTTGGAGCGTGAGATTGCCAAGAATACGGTCGCTTCAGCCTCGTTCGTGGGAGCGAGAGGTTATAACTTGCCGACTTTCGTCGACATGAATCTTGCTCTAACCGGCGCAAGCAAAACCTACACAATTCTTGGTGGCGCCGAAAACGGTCAGAGTTTCACGGTGGCCCAGTATGCCAAGGCCTTTTCGACCCAGCCGGCTATGCTTCGTGAAGAGAGTTCGGTGAAGTCGGAATACAGCGCACTGGTCCTGCAGGTTAATCGCCGCTTTACTAACGGCCTGCAATTCCAGTCGAGCTACACCTTCGCAAAATCGACCGACACCGGCCAAAACTCGATCATTACTGGTCCCTTCAACACTGTGGTGGACCCGTTCAATCGTAAAGCTTATGACTTCGGGCCGAGCAACTTTGACGTGCGGCACAAGTTCGTGTTCAGCGCCGTTTATGCGCCAACGCTTTACAAGGGCGGCGCCGGTTCGGGTGGCGACTATTTCCTAAATGGTTGGTCAGTTGCTCCGATCTTTGTGATCTATAGCGGTCAACCATACAGTGCCACCGTTTCGGGTGTGACTAACGGTCTCAACGGCTCAAACGGCGACTTCCGTTACTTCCGCCTTCCGCGCAACTCGTTCCGTCTGCCGGCAATCAAGAATATGGACCTGAGAGTTTCGAAGCGAATTAACTTCTCAGAGAGATACAATCTTGAATTGTTAGGCGAGGCGTTCAATCTGTTCAACCGCACGCAGGTCTTCGGTCAAACCGCCACGCTATATACCTCGTCGAGCACGACCTGTACGGTCGACGGTGTTAGCGTTGCGGTACCTGCACCGGGGAACGGACTTTGTTTCAGCCCGCTGTTCGGCGCGGTTAGCACCACAGACAGCAACAAGTATCGCGAACGCCAGATTCAATTCGCGTTACGTTTCCACTTCTAGTTTCTAAACTGGAAAACAAAAAGAAACCGGGTGTGCCTTCTTAAGGGCCACCCGGTTTTTGTTTTGTTACCCTCGAATTGTCTAGATCAAGCGATCGCCTTCAACAGCAACTGAATCCTGCCGGTAATGGCAGCCGCGACTCTGCCGATTGTGCAGCGCGGCCTGCGCGACGATCAATGCGACTTCCACGGCGTTGCGTAGACCAATCAAACCATCGTCAAGCTTAGTCGTTCGATAAAAGGTTTCAATCTCATTCCAAAGGTGCCGCAGCTCGCGAATGGCTCGTGAGATCCGTTCTGCGCTGCGCACCAAGCCTACGTAGTGCCACATAATATTCTGAATGGTTTGCATGTCGCCCTGTATCAGCGCCGGGTCCGCATCTGCGACCAGTCCGCTTTCATCCCACGGTGGCACATTTTCAAACTCGGCCCGCACGAGGTCCTGCTGGTCCAACAACTGTTCGATATGTTTTGCCGCGCGATTTCCCCAAACCAAGCCTTCCAACAGCGAAGTCGAAGCCAAACGATTGGCGCCGTGCACTCCCGTGCAACTAACTTCGCCAACTCCATATAGGCGCTCAACGCTGGAACGGCCCCACTCATCCACCAGCACGCCGCCGCAAAAGTAATGGGCGGCGGGGACTACCGGGATAGGCTCGCGAGTGATGTCGAGGCCGGCTTTTAGACAGCGGCCATAAATATTTGGGAAGCGCTCGCGAATACTCTCCGCCGGCATTCTCGAGGCAATATCGAGCAGCACGTATGAGTAGCCGTTCCGTTCCATCTCATGATGAATGGCGCGCGCCACGACATCGCGTGGCGCCAGGTCCCCCCATTCGGGCGCATACTTCATCATGAAGGGCTGGCCCTCCGGCGTAATCAAGACGCCGCCTTCACCGCGAACTGCTTCGCTGATTAGGAAACCCTCGGCGCCGGGAACAGCGAGTGCGGTCGGATGAAACTGAACGTATTCCGCATTGGTAATCCGCGCGCCAGCCCGGTTAGCCATCGCCACACCGTCGCCGCGCGCGCCCAGCGGATTAGTGGTGTTGCGATAAATGCGTCCCAGGCCACCGGTCGCGAGGACCGTTGTGGTTGCCAGACAACGATGCACCGTTCGTTCCTGGCGATCGAACATATAGGCGCCGTGACAGGTAATGCCTTCGTAATTGTCCAGCGGGTTGCGCGAATGATGCGGGAACGTGATCAGATCAACCGCCGTCATTTGCGATTCGATCGTTACGTTTGGACAATGGCTCAACGCCGTAATCAGGCCGTTCATGATGGCTCTGCCGGTGCCGTCGCCAACATGAAGGATACGCCGTCGTGAATGGGCGGCCTCCTGGGTAAAGAGCGGCTCGCCATTCGGGTCTTGATCAAACTCAACCTGCGCCAGTCCTTCCAGCACCTCATGAAGCAGGGTTGGTCCTTCTTCGGAAAGAATGCGAGCGGCTTTGGGCGAGCTAACGCCGGCGCCTGCCTGCAAGATATCAGCAAGCAGCAGCTCGGGCGTGTCCCCGGCGCCACGACCCACGATGCCACCCTGCGCGTAGAGCGTATTTGATTCGTGAGCATCGCGCGCACGAGTAACAATGGTGACGAGACGGTTGGGATTGCGGGCCAATCGCAGCGCGGAGGTTGCGCCGGCAATGCCGCAACCGATGATCAAAACATCGGTCCTGTTCAAAAGGATTCTTCCTTCATCGTGACTCAGCCGATGGCAATCATTCTTTCAACCGACCGGGCGGCCTTTTGCAGAATGTCTTCAGGAAGCTCGATCACATACTGGTTTTTTCGCAGCGACTCGAGCGTGTCTTCAAGCGTGATCTGATTCATGTGGGGACATCTAACGCTGCAAAGGCGCAGCATGTCTTTCTCAGGATTGGCCGCGGCGATGTTGTCGCCCATGGCGCACTCGGTGAGGAGCAGATAATGAGGTGCAGAACTATTTTCGACGAACCTGATCATCGCGCCCGTGCTTCCGGAGAAGTCTGATGCGGCGACTACCTCAGGACTACATTCAGGATGCGCAAGAATCGTGACGTCGGGAAACTGCTTCCTGACGTTTTCGATATCTTCAACAGTAAACTTATCGTGCACTTCACACCTACCCAGCCAGCCGATCATCTGGTAGTCCAATTCTCCATCAAACTTTTTCCGCGGATCCATGGTGGGAAAGATAATGTGTTTGCCGGTTTCCTTTGCGACGTTTTTCGCCAGGTATTCGTCCGGAATGAAGATGACAGTTTCCGTGTTGAGCGATTCTACGACCGCGCGCGCGTTGCCGGAAGTGCAACAGATATCCGATTCGGCTTTCACATCAGCGTAAGTATTAACGTAAGTGACAACCGGCACGCCCGGAAACCTTCGCTTCAGTTCGCGTACGTCGGCAGCGGTAATGCTGGCCGCCAGCGAACAGCCGGCCTTCTCGGAAGGCAATAAGACGGTCTTGCTCGGGTTGAGAATCTTCGCCGTCTCAGCCATAAACTTCACGCCACAAAAGACAATGATGTCCTTGTCGGTTTGCGCCGCTTTGCGCGCCAGCTCGAGCGAGTCGCCAACGAAATCCGGCACCGAATTGAACAACGCCGCTTCCATATAATTGTGCCCGAGAATAACTGCATTCTTCTCGGCCTTCAGGCGATTGATTTCTGCCGCCAGCTCCGCCTTGATCTTTAGTTCAAAGTCCGGCACGACGTTGGCGAGCTTCGCCTTCATTGCCTGATACATCTTCTCGGGGTTGGTCTCAGAAATCATTTAGTTCTTCAGCCGTTTGGCGTTGCTTCAATCTGGTCAAATTTCAAACTGACATCAAAAACTTTCGCCGAATGCGTCAGCGCCCCAACTGAGATGTAGTCAACTCCTGTTTCGGCGATCTTGGCGACAGTCTCGAGCGTTACATTTCCTGAGGCTTCCAATTGCGCGCGTCGGGCTGTTAGTTTCACGGCTTCCTTCATCATCGTAAGCGACATATTGTCGAGTAAGATGCGCTGAATGCCTAATGCGATAGCCGCCTCCACGTCCTGGAGGTTGGCCGCCTCAATCTCAATCTCGAGATTGGTGCCGGAATCCCTGACGCGATTGACCGCCTGGACCAAAGATCCGGCGGCGGCGATATGATTGTCTTTGATTAGAATCATGTCGAACAAACCCTGACGATGATTGCAGCCACCGCCACGCAATACAGCCAGCTTATCAACGACGCGCAATCCGGGCGCAGTTTTGCGCGTGTCGAGAATCTTTGCCGACGTGCCCGCAACCTGATCCACAAACTCTCTCGTCAGCGTGGCTATTCCCGACATCCTTCCGAGAAAATTAAGGGCGGTGCGCTCGGCAGTTAATAACGCGCGCGCTGGTCCATAGAGTTTGGCAACCACGGCCCCAGCGGCAACACGCTCGCCTTCCCTTACGGTCGTTTCAAAAACGACGGTTTCGTCCAACGTGATGAACACCCTTGCCGCAACATCCAGACCGGCAATGATTCCAGCCTGCTTTGCAATTATGCCCCCGTGAATCTTCAGGCCCGGTGAAACGATGGCGTTTGTGGTTGCATCGCCCGCGCCCAGATCTTCGGCGAGGGCCCGCTGTATGCAAGCGTCTATTTCCGGGGACACGTCACGAATAAGCTCGGGCTCAATAACCATGGTTGTGAAATTAATCAAGATGATACTGGCTGAAGGGACTGGCATCAACACGCCAGCCAATTGCCCCTCAGTCCCATACAGACTGGGCCAAATAGCTGAGAAACGGCCCACTTTGTCACGCTGGCTCCCCAATCGAGTTGCCGCAAACGAATTTTCTGGCCCGTTTACAAAGGTTTTTGCTAATATGTGAGTGCCTGTTCAGGCCTGCCTCGAGTTTTTCATTTCCTGCCGTAACAAATAAATGCCACATCGACACGCGACTACTTTGCTTGAAGCTTTGCCCGAAAACTCTCCGCTTGTGAATCAGCGGAATGATCAGATGCTGGACCATGCTTTCAATGCTTTGCCTGACGGCGCCTTTCTTTTTGGCGGTGACCGCCGCTTGATAAAGGGGAATGCCAATGCAGCACAACTGCAAAACGGCGATCTTTGTCCTGGCCGGCCTTGCTGCGAAATGTTTTGGCGGGTTGAGGGCGCGGACGGCTGCGTGGTCGATCGTGCGATTGAGAGTGGCGAAAGAGTTGAGGTAGAGATCCAATCGGGAGCAGAACAGAATCTTTCAATCTCGATCATCGTTGAGCCGCTGGCTGACAACGACGGTGGACCAGGCGCCTTGGTTATAACTCGAGACATTTCCGACCTGCGCCGCGCCGAGGCTGAAGCGATCGCTCACAAGTCGTTTATCGCAAGCGTCGCGGATCGCACTCCTGATGAAATTTATGCGCTTGACGCCGCGGGTTGTATCACCTGGATGAACGAGCGCGCAGAAGCTCTTAAACCGGTGACAATCGCTGGGGGCCGCTTCGTTGACATCATCTCTCCTGAGTCGAAAGACACCGCCGAACAAAACCTGCGACTGACGCTGGCCGGCGATGACACCGAATGCGAAGTGCGCGTGCTACACGCCGAAGGCGTTATTCGTTACGCGGAAGCCCATGCGTCGCCGCTTTGGAAAGACGGTGAAATCGGCGGAGCATTAGTGTTCCTTCGCGACATAACTGACCGCAAACGCGAGCACGAGTTGATGGCCCAGTCCGATAAGTTGCGCGCGGTTGGTGAACTGGCGGCTGGCGTCGCTCATAATCTAAATAATTCGTTGACTGTAATCCAGGGTCGCGCCCAACTTCTGTTGCGCAACGCCACCGACGAGGCGTCTGCCAAGAGTCTGCAAATAATTACTAACGCTGTAGAGGACGGCACCAAGACACTCCGTAGAATTCTGGAATTTGCGCGTCGTGACTCTGCCAGCGAATTTTGTCCGGTTGAGTTGGGTTACCTGCTCACTTCCAGCGTCGACATCGCGCGGCCGAAATGGCAGAGCAAGTCTCGCAAGGGCACGATCAATTTGAAGATCGAAAGCAATACTCCTGTTTATGTGATGGGCGAACAAGCGGAGTTGCGTGAAGTAGTGCTCAATCTGCTTTTCAACGCTGTCGATGCGATGCCTGAAGGCGGAACGATGGAAATCGGCATGCGCGCTGAGATCGAATGCGGTTGTTTCTGGGTAGCTGATAACGGTTCCGGCATGTCGCAAGAGACAGCCTCGCGAATTTTTGAACCTTTCTTTACGACCAAAGGAAAACTCGGCAGCGGTCTCGGACTCTCAGCGTCGCACGGAATCGTCACTCGACACCGGGGCGAAATAGTTGTCGTGAGCGAACCGGGTGAAGGGACGCGCTTCGAAGTGAGGCTGCCAATCTGTGAAAAAAATGATCGGTTCATAAAGAAGAGCGATGCAGTCGACGAAGCACTTGAGCCCGCCTAAAAGCGATGCTGCGTAATGGGCCCGCCAAAAACAGTTGTCCTAAGATCACGCATTGACCCTGCGAAAACATACAGATTACGCCGCCCGCCTTTGTCAGCTTTTCAAGCCCTTAGCCGAAATTCTCCAAAAAGCGAGCAAAAGCGTCCTTCCCGTTCGGGGAACACTCGTTGCAGTTGGGAAAGCGTCCGAATAACCAGGCTTTCAAAGAAGGAGACTGCAATATGGGTTTGCCAAATCGAGATGAAGTCAAAGGAAAGTTTGATCAGGCGAAAGGTCAGGCGAAAGAAACCGTAGGCCGCGCGCTGGATGATCGAGAACTCGAAAACGAGGGCCGTGGCGATCAAGCCGGTGGCGAGATCCGCGAAGGATTCGGAACTGCTCGACGTAAGGTTGGAGAAGCGATCGAAGATCTCGGCGAATCAGTTCGCAAATAAGTTTTCACCTCAGCACTCAAGAGGCTTACGACAAAAGTGTCGTAAGCCTCTTTTTTTACTTCTGAAAAACAGAAGGACGACCGCTACTCGGTGCGCACGTGCTCACCACCGATCGCCTCGAGCAGTTCCTCGAGTTTATCAACCTCTTCGTCCGTCTTCGCCTCGACTCCCAGAAGAATGCCGCCGCCGAGTAGTCCGGCCTCATAAACTTTAGCGCGATACTCGGGAATGCCGGCGCCAATCAGTGCGCCGATGACACCGCCAGTGGCAGCGCCCGCGCCTGCTCCAGCCAGGGCCGCAGCAATTGGACCAGCGATTACCAGATTAATGCCGGGAAGCAAAATGGTACTGCCGACAGCAACGATGGCAGCAAGTACAGCACCGACAACGCCACCAACAGCACCGCCAATGCCGGCGCCGTCAGCTGCATGGGTCCGTGCCTGCAGGGCAAACTCTTTGCTGTGCGTTGCGTCGGACATCATCACGCTGATGTCGTCACGCGTGTATCCGCGTTTCATGATTGCGTCAACGGCGGCTTCCGCAGCCAACCTGTTTTTGAAAAGACCTGTTACCAATTTGGGTTTTGCCATAAACGTCCTCCTTCAGTTTCCGTCGCCAAAATAGATTCCAACCCCGGGAGAAATGTTTCTAAAGGGCAACGGGTGTGCCGGATTCAGCGCGCCGTTTTACCGGCGTTTTGATTGAAAAAGCGTCCCCCGCCCGGCGGTAAGCAAACAGCAAAGGAGGTTCCCTGTTTCGCTTCGGTACGCGTCTGACAGCACGAGTGTCTGAACCGATTGAATCGCAAACCTGGTTTTGCTATGGCTGCCGCGCCGTTTCTTGTGTAAATTCCAAATCGCTTTTAATTGAAATCTGACGCACTTAATTCCTATTGAGAATTCTCCAGATAAGTTCAGCCCAATCGCTCGGCGGCGGTGAGCGCCATCTCGCCGACCTTGCCAACGGTTTCGTCGAACGCGGCCACGAGGTCTCCGTCGCGCTGCGCCGGCATTCGGCGTTGAACGATGAACTCCGCAAAGTTTCAAAAGAGAATATTACGACGCTGCCGTTGCGGAACTCGCTGGATGTAAACAGCGCCCGCGCGCTTGCGAAACTGGTGCGCGAAAACGCTATCCAAATAATTCATGCGCACATGGCGCGCGATTATCCGCTGGCCGCTTACGCCGCGCGCCGGAATCCAGCCGCCCGGTTAATACTCACGCGGCACGTTCTTTTTCCGTTGAATCGCCTGCATCGTCTTACCTTTTCCGCAGCGTCACGGATTATTGCTGTTTCGCAGGCAGTGGCTTCCCAACTTCGCGCCGACAAAGTAGCCGCCGCGGAAAAGATAAGCGTGGTGCTGAACGGAATCGACACGCAACGATTTGCGCGGACGCGCCAACAGTTTGATCGCCAGGAATTTCTGGAGAGTTGGAAACTGCCGGAATCAGGCTGGCTGGTGGGAACAGTCGGCGAGTTGACACGGTTGAAAGGCCATCAGGATTTTTTGCGCGCCGCGGCGCAGATTTCAAAAGAGACCGCTGGGTGCAATTTCATCATCGCTGGCATCGATCACTCGCCGGACGGGAAAAATGAAGCGCAAATCGAAAAGCTAATTGACGAACTAAATCTAAGAAGCCAGGTGCGCCGCGTAAAATGGCTCGACGATTTGGCGCAACTGTATTGCGCCTTGGATGTTTTTGTTTCCGCATCGCATACCGAATCGTTTGGCCTCGCAATAGTTGAAGCTATGGCCAGCCGCACCGCAGTGGTCGCAACCGAAACTGAGGGCGCGCGCGAGATTGTTCGGGACGGAGCAACTGGACTGCTGACCCCGATTGGCAATCCAAATGAAATGGCAGTTGCGATCCAATCTCTGTTGAATGACGAGGCGACGAGATTGCGGTTTGCAGCAGCCGCGCAAAAAGATGTAGCCGAGCGGTTCAGCGTCCAGCGCATGGTTGATGAAACTGAAAAAATCTATCGGGCGAGTCTTGAGTAAATTCAAAGAGCATCGATCTTGGCTGCCAGGATGAAATCGCTTTCTGTCAGGCCATCGATCTTGTGCGTCCAAATTGTTACTTCTGCGCGGCCCCAACCGAAGCAGACGTCCGGATGATGCCACTGCTCTTCTGCCAGTTGACCCGCGCGGTTTACAAACTCAAGCGTCTTTGCAAAATCACCAAACTTGTATTCCTTGCGCAAGTGATGCTCGTTTACAACCTCCCAGCCCGCGATTTCGCTTTGCAGTTTGGTAAGCTCATCGCCTTTCAGTGGCGGGACACCGCCGCGGCAGGGAACGCAATCCCGACTTGCCAGGTCGCTCATTTGTTTTTCTCCTGAAATTCAATCTTGAAAACATTCTACACGCTGCGTTGGCTGGGCGGCAGCGCCGAACGGCCTGGTGCGGACGCTAACGGCTTGGGCCGATTTCACGACTTGCTAATACCCGCGGGCAGCGGATAGTCTTAAGGAACGCCTTCAGCAATTAACAAAAAACTTTCGTTTGCGAGCAGCGATTTTTGCACCTTCGCAAATCTGCTGCGCGGGGAGGGTTCGTGGCAATCATCCGTTCTTTCCGAGCTTTGCGCCCGCTGGCTGAGCGTGTGAGGCAAGTAGCGAGCGTGCCCTACGACGTCGTTAGCACAGCCGAGGCGCGCGCCCTTGCCGCTGATAATCCGCTGAGCTTTCTGCACGTTTCGCGGCCGGAAATTGATTTACCCGATGGCACCGATCCTTATTCAGATCAGGTGTATCGCAAGGCTCTGGAAAATTACGAACGGCTGAAAAAAGAATGCCCACTGGAAAATGAAGATGTCCCGAGCATCTACCTTTACCGCCAAATTATGGGTGAGCACGAACAGATTGGAGTCGTCGCTTGCTGTTCGATTGATGATTACGACCAGGAAATAATCCGCAAGCACGAGCGAACACGCCGCGACAAAGAGGATGATCGGACACGGCACCTGCTTGTGTTGCGCGCGCAAACTGGACCAGTGTTTCTAACCTACCGGGCCAGTCGCGATATTGACACGATGGTGATGGAGACGACGATGGCAAACGCCATTTTCGATTTCACCGCCGACGATGGCGTCGAACATACGGTTTGGCGCGTGCCCGATCCGGTTCGCTTTGTTCACGCGTTCCGCGAGATTCCTTTTCTCTACATCGCCGATGGCCACCATCGCGCAGCCAGCGCCGCGCGCGCTCGAGCTGAACTTAAGGAGCAGAGCTTTGGACATACCGGCGACGAAGAGTACAACTTCTTTCTGGCAGTGATGTTTCCGGATGATCAATTACAGATACTGCCTTACAACCGTGCAGTGAGAGATCTGAACGGGTTGTCGCCGGAACAATTCCTCGCTGCAGTTCGCAAGAGTTTCGATGTAACTGAAGGCGGAAGTCCGACGCCAGAGCGCCGCGGCAAATGGAGCATGTATCTGGGCGGGCAGTGGTACACGCTAATGGTCGCCGCCGGTTCGCCAGAGCCGCAGGGAACTGTGGCGTCGCTTGACGTGAGTATTCTCCAGGATCGTTTGCTCGATCCGATCTTGGGAATCAAGGACGTGCGCACTGATAAGCGCATCGATTTTATTGGCGGCAGCCGTGGTACCAAGGAATTGGAAAAGCTGGTCGATGAAGGCAAAGCGGCGGTGGCTTTTTCTTTGCACCCGACAACCATAGAAGAACTACTGCGCGTGTCGGACGCAGGCGAAATCATGCCGCCCAAGTCAACCTGGTTTGAGCCGAAGCTGCGCGACGGTTTGTTGATTCACACTATCTAGTCAGTAGTTCGTGGTCAGTTGTCAGTAGCACTCGTGTTCCGACGTGCTCATATCTAACAACTGACCACTGACAACTGACCACTGACGATTATGCTCGTTCTCATCGCTGACAAATTCGAACAATCAGGCCGCGACGGACTGGAAGCGCTCGGCTGCGAGATCACATTTGAGCCGGATTTGAAGGACGATGCGCTCGTCGCCGCCATCGAAAAGCACTCGCCTGACGTTTTGGTAGTTCGCGGCACAAAGGTGAACGAGAAAATGCTTGCGGCTGGACCAATAAAATTAGTGGTCAGGGCCGGCGCAGGCTACAACACAATTGATGTTGCTGCTGCCTCGCGGCGCGGAATTTATGTTTCCAACTGTCCCGGAAAAAATTCGATTGCTGTTGCTGAGCTGGCTTTTGCGCTGATACTGGCGCTCGATCGGCGCGTTGCCGATAACGTTATCGCGCTGCGTCGCGGCGAATGGAACAAGAAAGAGTTTTCCAAGGCGCGCGGTTTGTTCGGCCGCACGCTCGGTCTGGTTGGCGTCGGTAAAATCGGCCAGGAAATGATTCCACGCGCGCAAACTTTCGGCATGCGGGTGATTGCCTGGAGTCGCAGCTTGACGCCGGAGCGCGCCGCCGAGCTTGGCGTTGAATTCAAAAACACACCGGCTGACGTCGCGCGCGAAGCCGACGTTGTCAGCGCTCATGTGGCGCTCAATTCCGAAACTAAGGGAATGCTCGACGCGAAGTTTTTTGCGGCGATGCGGCCGGGCGCGTATTTCATTAACACTGCGCGCGGTGAAGTAGTCGATCACGCAGCGCTGGTGCAAGCAATGCATTCGCGTGGCATTCGTGCCGGGCTGGATGTTTATGCAGGTGAGCCAACTTCCGCAATCGCAGAATTCACCGATCCGATGGCGCAGGAGCCGAACCTGTATGGCACGCATCACATTGGCGCCTCAACCGATCAGGCGCAGGAAGCGATTGCCGCGGAAACAGTGCGCATTGTGCGGGAGTTCAAGGAAACAGGCCGAGTGCCCAACGTCGTGAATCTGGCGCGTCAAACTCCGGCGACGCATCGACTGGTTGTTCGTCATCTTGATCGTCCCGGCGTGCTGGCCGTCGTACTTGACGCCATCAAAGGCGAACACATCAACGTGCAGGAGATGGAGAACATTGTGTTTGACGGCGCGGAAGCAGCAGTGGCTCGCATCAATCTGGATAATGCACCGTCGCGCGCGATGCTGGATAAGCTACAGAAGGATAATGTCGACATCATCGAACTTGATTTGCTTCAGTTGAACGAGAAATGAATGCAACCCTCATAACCGGCGCCTCGAGCGGCATTGGCGAAGTTTTTGCCCGCCGGCTGGCAGCGCGTGGCCGCAACGTTTTGTTGGTGGCGCGTTCGGAAGAGAAACTAATCACACTTTGCAACGAGCTGGGCCGCTCAAACAGCATTCGCGCGCAATACGTCGCGCTCGATCTTAGCCTGCCGGAATCGCCCGCGCGGCTATTCGAAGAAGCCGAGAAGCGAGGTCTGACGATAGACCTGTTGGTTAACAACGCCGGCTTTGGATCGTTTGGCGACTTTGCCAAAGCGGATTTGGCGCGCGAGTTGAACATGATCGACCTCAACGTCAAAGCGCTGGTGGAATTGACCTATCGGTTTTTACAACCGATGCGTGACCGCAAACAGGGTGCGATCATCAACGTCGCTTCTACGGCCGCGTTTCAGGCCGTGCCCTTCATGGCAACCTACGCCGCGACCAAAGCGTTCGTGCTTTCGTTTTCCGAAGCGTTGTGGGAAGAGAATCGAGCATTCGGCGTGAAGGTCATGGCGCTTTGCCCTGGAGTGACAGATACAAATTTCTTCGAGGCTGCGCGCGGCGAAAAGCCGCCTGCCCGCGCTTCGCAAACTCCGGAAGAAGTGGTCGATACTGCGTTGCGAGGACTTGCGCGCGGCAGGAGTCATATCATTTCCGGATGGATCAATCGGGTGATGACGGAATCGGAACGGCTGGCGCCGCGTTCGCTGGTGACGCGTATGGCCGGCCGCATGATGCGTGGCCGTTACGACGAATAGCGCGTAACTCAAGTAGTTCAGAGTCCAACCTTTAGGT
>DNND01000112.1:0-6905 GCA_003488005.1 Blastocatellia bacterium
CCACTGGCATCCGGTTCGCGATTCAGGAAGTCATGGTAATGCTGGCGCACAAAGACCTCGGCGTTATCGACGGGATTCCCAGGCGGTTCTATAACATCGTCGTTAATAACTAACGTCGCCGAAGAAGTCCCGCCGAGCACAGCTCCGCTGGCTTGCGAGAGTGTTAGGGTTAGCGTCTCCGGCCCTTCCACATAATTATCCTGAGAGATCAGCACCCCAAAAGCTTTCGAACTCTCGCCCGCTGCGAACCGCAATGTGCCCAGGGCGGAGGTATAGTCACAGCGCGAGGATGCCAGCCCGTTTATCGTTGAGCAGGGCACGACCGAAATATCGGCCGAAGTGGCGTAGTCAACCGAAGCAGCCGCGGAAAGATCGCCGGTGCGGTTGACGGTAATGGCAACCAGTCCGTCGCTTTCGCCAACGCTGTAATTCGCCTGGCTAAAATTGATTGCGCCAACCGCACCATCGTCATTCAAAATTGTTCCGAGGCCTTGAGTGTCGCTGACGGTCGCATTCACGGGAGCGGACAGGTTAACGAAGAACGTCTCGTCAGGCTCGGTAAGCGTGTCGCCGTTAATCGGGACAGCAACAGTCTTTGTGATGTCGCCAGCACTGAAATTCACCCTGCCGGAGGTGGACACGTAGTCGTTACCGGCAGTAGCAGTGCCGTTGGCTGTTGCAAAACCTACTGAAAGCGACCTGCCGCTGGCTGTCGAAAGAGTAACGCTAAAAACCGCGCTGACCGTTCCGCTATTGCCCTCGGTTATGCTCACATCGCTTATTGCAAGTGATGGCAACGGGTCATCGTCAAAGATCCGCACCAGCGAAGAAAATCCCAGGCTGGCATTGACCGGATTTGAGAGCAGCACCTGGAACGTCTCAGTGTTTTCGTTCAAAGCATCGCCAACGATTGGCACGCTGATCGTTTGCGTGGTTACTCCGGGCGCAAAGGTGAGATTGCCGGACACCGCTGTAAAGTCCACCCCACCAGTTGCCGTTCCCGCAAGTGTGCCAAAATCGGCGGAAACAGTTCGGCCGGTGGCTGCCGACAGAGTGACAGTCACCACCGCACTGGTCGTTCCACTGTTTCCTTCCGTCACATCAACGCTGTTCATATTAAGAACGAGTGGAGTACTGCTGTCCTGAATGGTGACTGTCGCCGTCGACGGACTTCCTAACGTCTCGAGGTCTGTGACACCGCTGAACGTTAGTTGGAATGATTCAGCCGCTTCAGTAACGCCATCATTAGTAATCGGAATGTTAATTGTCTTGCTGGTTTCACCGTCCGCAAAAGTAAGTGATCCGGCAGACGCCGAATAGTCAGATCCGGCCAGCGCGGTTCCGTCGCTTGTGGTGTAATTGACAGAAAGCGTTCCCTTGCTGCCGCCGGACCTCACGACGATGACGCTAGCGTTACCAACGTCTTCCAGCACGTTGTAGCTTGAACTGCTGAATTGAATCCTGCCGGTTGCCTTACTCGAATCACATGACGAGAATTCGGAAGTGTTGCCGGCAGGATCTGTTGCCGTTGCGGTGATAACTCTGCCCGTCGGCAACGCTTGTGACGAGGTGAAATTAACAGTCGCGTTCCCGTTGCCGTCGGTTGTTACATTCGTAAAGTCGAAAAAGTGCGCTCCTTCGCCGGCTCCCGAGGGATGGCAAGCCGCATTGGAATAGAGATCGATTCTAAGAACCGTGTTTGGCGTGGAGTTAATAATTCCTTGAATCGTCGTACTGCCGCCAGCGGAGTTTACCTGCGTCAGTATTGGAAAATTTTGCAGGTTATTAGGGCCGCTATCTCCGTCTGCCGAGTCATTGCTTGTTATGCCAAGCGGGCTTAGATCGATTCCGAGGCCGGTGTTGGAAAATATGTTATTCCCTCGTATGAGATTGCCCGTACCGGAAGAAACGTTAACACCTGGGCCGCCGCTAAAACTGATCGTGTTTGCTGCCCCAGTTTCAGTGCCGCCAATGATGTTGTTTGATGAGTCACTGACCTGAATACCAACAAGGGAATTCGGCAGAGCACTCGTACCGAGCGCGTTAAGACCAATTAGGTTGCCCTTGATCGTGTTGTTTAGAGGACCGGGCGCGATGGATCCGCCAACTTGTATGCCAACTCGGTTGCCGGAAATTACATTTTGAGCTCCCGGCACTAAGCCCCCGATCAGGTTACCCGAACCCGATATAGAAATGCCGGCCTGTGGATTGGTCAAAGCAAAGTTTCCGGTAACGTCCGTTCCGATGTAATTGCCTTGCACGGTCGCCTGTGCGCCCGAGCTGTTGGATCCAAGTGAGATGTTTCCAAATCCACCATTTCCCGAGATCACATTTCTTGCTGCCGCTGTCGTGCCACCAATCAAAGCGCCGTTACCGGTAACTACTCCGCTGCCACCATTACCCAGGGCGACAGTGCCTGTAATATCGGTGCCGATGAAATTGCCCTCGAGACGACTACCGGTGCCACCGAAATTCACGCCGTCGAAGCTGTTTCCAGATATAACGTTTCGCGCACCTGGAACCGTCCCGCCTATGACAGTGTTGTTAGAACTCGAATTAATACCACCCATGTTCCCAACGGCCTTTGTGCCGGAGACATCCGTGCCAATCAGATTTCCCTGAACCAGGTTTCCCGGAACGAAGATCCGGATTCCTGTTTGGTTTCCCGAGATTAGATTTCCGGCGCCGGCAGTAGTGCCGCCAATCACGTTATTGGTAAAAGCCGGCGAGCCAGATATATCCACGCCGGCAAGGCCATTGCCGAGTTCAGCCGTGCCGGCTGCGTTAGTGCCAAGGAAGTTACCTTGTATCTGATTACCTTCGGCGCCGATGGTTATTCCGTAAAACTGGTTCGCCGAGATCACATTTCGCGCGGACGGAGTTGTGCCCCCGATTGTGTTGTTGGAACTATTGGAGATTGAAATTCCATAGAAGTTGCCACGTCTAATCGTTCCGGTGGGATCAATGCCAATGTAGTTCCCTTGAATTAAGTTATTGCCATTCGTTCGCAGCGCGACTCCAGCACCACCGAATCGATTAATTACGAAACCACGAATTGTAGAACTCCCACCGCTAATAACGACGCCACTCACATTGCTTCCCGCCGAGGCTCCGTTCAACTCAATCAGCGGCACTCCGGCAAAACCTGGTTGCGTGGTTCCGTCGATTACAACCGGATCTGTGATCTCCGGGAGCGCGACCAGCAAGTTAATAGTCTGAACTCCGTTGCCGGGAATATTGAATATGACTGTGTCTGGACCCGCAGTCGCGTTGGCATCAAGAATGGCCTGACGTAATGAACCCGTTCCATGATCGCTCGCAGTAGTCACAACAAAGCTCTGCCGCGTGGCAAGGAAATTCGCCGCTTGATCTGCGCTCAGGCTGTTGAACGTCTGACTCGGCGGAGTAAAGGTGAAAGCCAATACCGCCGGCGTCACCGTGTAGTTGCCGCCTGCGGCAAGCGTGAATGAGTAATTGCCGTTGCTGTCGGTGGTCCTGAGCCCCGGCTGCGAGCCGCTGAGCGTCACAGTGACGCCGCTCAGTCCAATGCTGTTGTTTGTGACTTGACCGCTAATCGCATAAAACGGCGCGTTGGTGGCGGTAGCGATGAAGTTGGCGGTTTGATTGTTGTTGAGGTTACCAAAAGTTTGACTCGGCGGCGCCATCGTGAAATGAGGCTTGGCAGCAGTTACTGTAAAGCTCCCTCCTTCCAGCAAATTCGAAAACAGATACGAGCCATCGCTCTCGGTGGTGGCCGACCTGAGGGATAGACCATCGCTCAGGGTGACGTCCGCTCCAATTACAGGAGCGTTGCTTCCGTCCAGTACCTGGCCGCTAATCGAGTAGGACATGGTTAGCTTCGACACGAACGAGCCGCCTGCCGGAACAGGAAGGTAAGAATTGGGCGTGGTCGGAAAATCAGGCTCTCGAGTAGAACCCGTCACATAAGCGTTGCCGGATTGATCAACCGCAATCGCGTACCCTTCGTCACTAAGACCAGAACCGTCAAACGGGTTACCGTTGCCACCAAGTAAGGTGGAGTAGGCGAAGGCGCTCCCTGACTGATTTATTTTGGTAATAAACGCATCGTTGTCGCTGGGAAAGTTTTGGGTCCCCGCATAAACCCGCGACGGGTTCGTGGGGTTGACTGCAACTGATAAGACAAAGCCGGATCTGAGGCCACTGCCGACCGTCGCCCAGTTGGCCCCTGCATTTACGCTCCTGGACACACCGCCAGTGCCGCCGCTTGAGGCCACGTAAATCGTCGATGGAGTAACAGGATCAACCGCAATGTCGGCGATAAACAGATTGGTTAACCCATTGCTAATTGCTGTCCAGCTATTGCCGCTGTTCACACTTTTGAACAGCCCACCGTTGAGCCCAGCATAGATTGTCGAAGGAGTTATCGGATCGATGGCTAAGCTTAGAACGAAGGTGTTAGCCAAACCATTGCTGACACTTTGCCAGTTCGTGCCGCCATCTATGCTCTTGAATACACCGCCCCCCGAAGAATTTTCTGCTACATAGATTGTCGTCGGTGTCGTTGGATCAATCTCAATTGCGCTGACCGAAAAGAGTGGCTGACCGACGGTGGTCCAATTACCACCACCGTTGATGCTTTTGAAGATTCCGCCACCCCAGCCGGCATAAAGAATGCCAGGCGTGATCGGATCAATAGCCAGACAAGTAACACCGCCATTGCCGAGTCCGCTGTTCGCCGGGTTCCATGTGCTGCCGCCATTAGTGCTCTTGTAAACACCGGCGCTGCTGCTGGAGTCGCCAAAGTTAGCAGCGAGGTAAACTGTCGATGAGTTGGTCGGATCGAGGACTAGCCCGACCACGTTGGGACGTACCACACCGGTATTGATAGCATTCCAATTTCGGCCGCTGTCGATGCTTTTGAAGACGCCACTTCTTGTTCCAGCATAGATGGTAGCTGGGTGAGTTGGATCCAAGGTAAGAACGGTTATGATCTCACTCTTGAGACCGTAATTGTCATTGCTCCAGTTGCCGCCATTGGCGCTCGTAAAGAACGGACTCTTTGTGCGCAGCGATCCTGGAACCAATGGGAACTCTGCCGAATTAGTAAACCCAATGACATAAGCGTTCCCTGTGGAATCGACCGCAATGCTACGACTGGTTCCTAAGTAGGTGGAATAAACCAAACCCGATCCCAGGTTGTTCAGCTTGGTTACAAAACCGCCGAGGTTTCTTGACTGAATGGGATTCAATGTGGGGAAGTTGCTCGAAGTACTAACGCCCGTAATGTACGCATTGCCTGACGAATCAACGGCGATTCCTAACCCGGAGTCAGCGCCATCGCCACCAAGATAGGTGGAATACGCAAGCGTGCCATTGCTGCTGAATTTTGTAGCGAAGGCGTCTCCATTAAAAAACGTATCCGCCAGGCCTGACTGAAACGCGTTGGCCAGTGGGAAGTTCGAAGAGCCGGTACTGCCGGTTACGTATGCGTTGCTCCCGTCCGTGGCCACGCTGTTAGCAGTTTCAAAACCATCTCCGCCCAGAAAAGTCGAATAAACGATCGCGTCACCGTTTGCTGTTAGCTTCGTTAGAAACGCGTCCGTCGTTCCCTTCAAGATAGGTTGAAAGGCCGCAACCAAAGGGAACGTGGCAGAATTGGTTTGACCAGTCACATAAGCATTGCCGACTGAATCGACCGCAATACCTTTACCGGTATCGTCTTTGTTACCACCCAGGTAAGTCGAATAGATGAGCGCCGAGCCATTCGCATTAAGTTTAGCGACGAACGCCTCGTGATCATTTAGTGAGCCGGTCTGAATACTCGCGCCTGCATACAGAACTGAGCTACTGGTTGGATTTGTGAGCAGCGAATTGAAACTCGTCCTGGTAAGAGTCTCATAACTTATGGACCAGTTAGCTCCGCTATCGATGCTCTTATAGATGCGACCGTCGCTAGTACCGATGAAGATTGTTGAAGCGTTGGAGTTAAGCGCCAATGAAGAAACAGAAGTAAAAGTTGGTAGGCCGTTGTTCAGCGGACTCCAGCTACCACCGCCGTTGGTGCTCTTGAACAAACCAGCGCCGGAACTGCCGGCATAAACGTTCGAAGCAGAGTCGATCGTCAGGACCCGGATATTGGTGTTAGTCAGACCCGTATTTACCTGACCCCAATTGGCGGCGCCGTTCGTCGTCTTGAAAACCCCGCCGCCACCGGCGCTGGCGTAAACAGTTGCAGTGTTTGCGGGGTCAACTGCAATGGCATTGATCCCACCGAAATTAATTCCGGTGCTCGAAATGGTCCACGAGGCGCCGCCGTTAGTGCTCTTGTACAGTCCAAAGGAAACCGCGCCGGCGTAGACGGTCGAGGGGGACGACGGATCGACGGCCAAAGCGCTAACCGTAATTCCGCTCAAGCCGTTTGTCAGCCTGGTCCAGGTGGTCCCCGCATCGATACTTTTATAGAGCCCGCTTCCCTGTGAGTTGTTCTGGTTGAGACTTGCATAAAGCGTTGACGGCGAAGCTGGATCGATTATCAACGCGGGACAATTAACGTTGGTTAGCCCAGTATTGAGACCGACCCAATTGACGCCGCCATCTGTAGTTTTATAAACCCCGCCGCCGTTACTACCCATGCCCGCGTAAATTGTACTGGGTGTTAGGGGATCGACCGCCAGAACATTGACAACTCCGTTTGGCGGGCCGATGAACTGACCAGTCCAATGTCCGCCTGAGTCGAGAGTCTTGAGAAAATTCGAAGTGCTGCTTCTGATTGCATTGACCGCTGGGAAATTCGTGGAAATGGTGTCGCCGGTGATGAACGCATTTCCCAATGCGTCGACAGCGATGCTATTGCCTACGTCCTGACCGCTGCCGCCGAGGAAAGTGGAGTAGATGAGCGCTGTTCCCGTCGAATTCAGCTTGGT
>DNND01000112.1:7200-19238 GCA_003488005.1 Blastocatellia bacterium
CGTCGAATTCAGCTTGGTCACAAAAGCGTCGGGCACATCCTGCGAGCTCGTCGTTTTCAATGATCCGGCTGTGGTGGGAAAGATCGCCGCGGTTGCGCTTCCGGTCAGATAAGCATTTCCCGAACCGTCTACCGTTATGGCTAAAGAAGTGGCAGCCGGACCAAAGTACGTGGAATAGGAAAGCACCGGGTCAATTATTAAGGCCTTCTTTGTATTGTAGTTTTTTACATTGAAACTAACCTCGCTCCCTTTCAATGCATAACTTCCCATCACTTCACTTCGTGCGCCCTGATCGCTAATCTGATAAATCACAGGTTTGCGGAGTTTCACTTCACTGTGATCGATGGTTATTAAGAGATCGCCCGTCGAATCAACGCCCAGGTGGTCAGCGCCCTCCAGCTTAAATTTCACGGCGCGAACATCGGCGCCAGGCCCGACGACAAAATCGTACTCAAGCTGTCGCTGGTTTCCGTAATAAACCATGTCGACACCGGGATAGATGTCTTTGTAATGGATCCTGCGGAAGAGCGGGACATCCACATGCCACTTCTGAGGGTCATCGCCGATTAAGTAATTCACTTTCCCAGGCAGTGCGTCTTGACCTTCGATACGCGCCTCGGTGTTGGCGCCGATCATCTTCAAATACAGAACCGAAGCTTGCTTTCCTGAAGTGTTCGATGGTTGATCTGCGGGGGCAACTGGCTGCAACTTGTCGCGCTGCGCTTCGCGTCTTCTTAACGTGAGTACAGACTCAGTGGACGTAAGAAATAGATCGTAGCCCGGACCGCGAGAGAGAAACTTGACCTGCGGATCAGTCTGTCCCTCGTTCGTCTCAAAATGCAGTGGTAAGTCGCCATACTGATTTGCGATTTTGTCCAGCGTCGTGGCTTTCGCTGTTGGGTGAATCGATGCGTCCGCCGGGCGCCCTGCCAGCGCCGACCGAACCAGGTGACTGGCCAAGAGGAGACAAAAGGCTGCTGCCACCAATAGGCCGACGACGGTTAATCGGGAGAAATTGTTTCTGGGATTTGGGGCATTCATCTGTTTGTTACCTTGAGGCCAATTACCTGGGTTGCTCGCTCTCGAGGATGCGCGCCTGGCAGAAGGTTCGGATCTCGCTCGACAAACTCAGCAATGGCGAACAGCCAGCGATTGGCTGTCATAGCTACGGCGAGGGCAGATGCGAGGCATGGAGTTACCCTTGGATGTTTGTTGCGTGATGAGTGCGTTAGCCGTCGGGCCAGAGAACAACGCTAACGCGGGTCGCAAATTCGCCAAATGCTACGGTTAGACAATCAGGTTGTCAATCACTTGCCCCGGTTAGAGTCCCGGAGTCAGAAATTCTTGCAGTGAAATTCCGCGCGAAGGCTTGGCGACCTTCTACAAGTTGAAATTGACGTATCTGGGCTTAACTTCGGGTTGTGAAGCTGGCAGACAAAAGAGAATTAGTGGCGATTGGCACTTCCAAAGTTGCCTGAGGCACCGGGCCAAGGAGAGAGATTTCCGCTGTTCCCTGAAGTCAAAACGACGTCAAGGACCAAAGCGGCCGCGATATTCGCCGGAAACGAGGAAGGCCTTGACCATTTCGGCGTTGACGAAGTTGCCGTTGAATTGATTAAGCTTGTTCAGCCAAAAGTTGTAGCCATTGAAATTTAATCCCACCTCGGGCGGATCGTTGGGATTCCTTCTCAAGTAGCCGAAATATTGCATCAGCACAAACGCGCGGTTGAATTCCTGTTGTTTGAAGGTTGTGTTCTCAGCCACGCGCCGCAATGCGCGCGCACGTGCCGCCTGGTCTGACGTGTTCCCCGCCCCGCCAAACTCGTTTATCGCGCCGGTTCGATCGGATGCTGAGGGTGTGACGCCTGCGTTTACGAATAGCGCATCGACAAACTGTGCCGGGGTCATGGTCGTCGGGTACGCAGTCGAAAAACGCGACCTGGAAACAAAGTCGATGAAGAAAGCAGCTTTGTTGGTTTCCAACTGCGCCGCCCAATTCCCCGAGCCAACGATCACTCCCTGATCGATCTGCTGGGTGTCTGGTAAAAACTCGTTGAGCGTCAAAGGCACAGGCGCGCCCGGCATGTTCCCATAAGCGGCTTTGTAACTTCGATAGACCAGGTATCCGGTCTCTTGAAACTCAATCGACAGGAAAAACGCGGCCGAGACATTGATGCGTTTTACCTCAATGCATTGCTGGTTCGTGCCGCAGAGATTGATTTCATTTACCCAGAAGGCGAAGCCCAGCGGGTCGGGCTCGCGATTCAGAAAATCAAGGTAGTGTTGCCGTACAAAGAACTCGGGCGTGTCGATCGGGTTTGGGCCATTCGTCGAATCGTTGTCTGTGATGGTGACTGAGATTCTGGCCGGTGAACCGAGTGAGACGGCGGCGCTGGGATTGGTAAGCGTGACAAAAAAACTTTCGTTGCCCTCCGCGTAGGAATCATCAATCAACGGGATTGAGATCGTCTTGAAAGTTTCATTAGAGGCGAAACTCAACGTTCCGAGAGTAGTTTCATAGTCGCAACGAGCGGACGCATTTCCTGTGTTGGGCGCATTGCAATTGATTGCCGCCGCGTCGCTGGTTGAGAAGTTTACCGTTGCCGGCGATGTCGTCTTGCCCATTCGCGTTATTTTCACGACCGCTTCGCTGGCTGTTTCGGTCACCAGCAGCGTTGCGGAAGTAAATTGAAAAGTGCTCGCCGCTTTTAACGCTTGAAACTGGCCGCGTATCTCGCCCGTAGGAAAAGCAGTGCTGTGAATGTCGGCGTACAGCAGTCCGTTTTTTAGATTTTGCGCGTCGGAAGGTGTCAGCGTAATCTCAAAATCGCTGAACTCACCTTGCGGCAGTGGAAACAGCACCGGCGCGATCACACCGGGCGCGCCTGGACCATGAATATGCGCGACGGTTTCAGCACTGGAGAACCCATTGAAATTTAGTGACACGCGCGCACTAGTCTCATCGGGACTGAGGAGAAGTGTAGCGGTGCCGGTTGCTGACGAGTTGTTGGGAGGGACTTCCTGCGCTCCATCGAGTTGGGCCACGTACAAAGTCGGCTGACTGCCCGAGATTTCGTAAACAGCGCCGTTCGTGTTGGAAACGACGAAGACATTACCGTTGGGACCTGTCTGGATGTCGGTCGCTATGCCAAAGTCTTTGCCGATCAGCAGCGACTCACTTTCGGTAATGTCGAATTTGTCTGTGTTGTCTGCGACCAGATCAAGGAGACGGGAATCATCGAAAGAAAAATGCAAACGATCCGGAGTCAACTTAAAGCGGAAGAGATATCCGCCGGATAGAAAAGTTCGCCCGGCGCCGACAAACATGTCACCTTCAAACTGTGGGCCAAGCTCCCTGCCCTGCACAAAACCCAACGCCGCCGGAGCCAACGCATACTTCCAACTAAATTCCGGATCGTTGTAGTGCGCACCAGGCAACATGTAGAGCTGCGCGAGCGCGCCGGCGGGTGTGTCGGCAATCAATGATGGCGGCCAACGCAACTGTTGCAGATTACCGCCGCCGTAAGTTGTCTCAATAGCTTTGAATTCAGCAACGCGACTGACCGGGCCCATTGTCTGGACCCAACCATTATTAGATCCCGCGGTTATGCGATTCATTTCATCAAACGCGTCGTCACCGTTTTCCTGGTTCCACAGGTTGCCAGACAGCGGATCGAACGCCATTCCAAAACCATTGCGCACGCCATAAGCGTAAAGCTTTTTAATGTTCGTGGCAGCCTGGCCGGTGAGGCTGGTCGATGCGTTGTAGAAAGGATTGTCCGCCGGCGTCGAACCATCGTCATTTAGACGAAGCACAAAACCCGTAAGGTGCGCATCATCCGGCTCTGGCCCGCCATATTGATCGTCAGGCACCGGACCGAGCTGGTTGTTTTGCAGAAAGCCGCGGCGGCCATTGTCACCCATTAGAATGTAAAGCTTGCCGTCGGGACCAAAGCGCAGCACACCACCGTTATGATTCCCGCGGAGTGGTTGATTGGCGTCAGCCTGATAAGCGCGCAGCTTGATGAGGTTGCGATCAAAGACGAGGGTTGAACCATTCCAAATGTAGCGATCGACGCGGTTTCCCAACAGCGGAACATCTGCAAGGTTCGTGGAATCCGATCCGGTACTGCTTTCAGTCCAATAAAGATAAACAAAATGATTGAATGCGAAATTCGGGTGCAAGGCGATGCCGAGCAAGCCGCGTTCTGAGGCGCTATTAACTGCCAGGTCAAGGGCTATAGCTTGCACGGCGCCGTTCATGACAAATTTAACTCTGCCGGTATCTTTTTCAGTTACAAAAAATGCGTTGCCGAAAAGCGCGATGCTCGTTGGTTGACTGAGGCCGCTCATGACTGTTTGGACCGACAAATTAGGATCCAGCATTGTTGGCCCGCTGGAAGGAGCAGCAACCGTCGTCTGTATCGTGACTGAATTGTCATTCAGGTCCGGATCGTTTTCAGTACCCGCGACACTCGCTGTGTTGGTGAGCTGCGCAACCGCTTGCGGCGTTACCGTGATGCTGAGGGTTGCTGACGACGCGTTCGCTATCGCCCCTAGGTTGCAGGTCACAGTCGTTATGCCAGTGCATGAACCTTGACTGGGGATCGCAGAACCAAACGCAGGACCTGATGGCAACTGATCGGTCACAGATACATTCGTCGCTGGCGATGGACCATTGTTCGTCACAACAATGCGATAGGTGAGACTTGCCAAAGAGATCGCTGGATTGGGTGAGGCAGTTTTTGTGATCGCCAGATTTGCGCTGGGCGTTCCCGAAACACTTAGTTGAGTTGAACCGGAGTGCTGCAAGTTTCCGCTCGTCGCATTGATATTCAAAGAATAGGTTCCCGCAGGTGTTCCCGCGGTTGTAGCAATTGTTAATGTTGACGAGTGTGGCGACGTGTCACTGATCACGATTGTGGCAGGATTGAAAGTCGCCGTCGCATCATTTGGAAAACCGGAGGCGCTCAACGAAATCGTACCGGTGAAGCCACCCACCGGCGTTACCGTAATTGTATAAGTGGTACTGCCGCCGGGAAGTACGGTGCGTGAACCGGGCACGACCGAGATCGAAAAGTCAGCCGCCGGCGTGGCGTCGGCAATCTTGACGATAAAAGAATCCTGGCCCCCGGCATTGTGAGATTGCAACGGCGTCGCTGTCGGAAAATTTACAGACGAAGTAAAGCCGGTGATGTAGGCATTGCTGAAAGAATCAAGCGCGATCGGATTTGTTGAAGTGCCGGTGCTCGTGTTGCTCTCGTTCAAGCTGCCGCCAAGATAAGTCGAATAGAGGAATATATTTCCCGCTGGATTTAGCTTGGCTACAAACGCATCAAAGCCTCCGCCATTTGAAAGCTGTAACGGAGTGACGGTTGGAAAATTTGTAGACGAAGTGGCGCCGCTCACATAAGCGGCGCCGGCAGAGTTTACTGCGACACCACTGCCACGGTCGTCACCGGATCCGCCAAGATAGGTCGCGTAGACCTTCGTTCCGGCGCTGGAAATCTTTGCGATGAACGCATCGAACGATCCGCCCAAAGCCGGTTGGGCGGGCGTCAGCACGGGGAAGTTGTTCGAAGATGTTTGACCGCTGACGTAGACATTATTTCCGCCGCTGTCGATCGCGATTCCATAAGCCTTGTCGTCACCTGTCCCGCCAAGATACGAACAGAAACTCAGCGAACTCACGCCGCTGCCATTGGTGTCGAATTTAGCAACGAAGGCATCAAAACTGCCGCCAAAGCTGTTCTGAAAAGCGGTTTCGGTGGGAAAGTCACTGGCGCTGGTAAAGCCTGAGACATACGCATTGCTGTTGGTGTCGATCGCAACGCCACTGCCGCGATCAGTGCCCGAACCACCAAGGTACGTCGAATAAAGCAGTCCCGAACCCGCGGAGTTTATTTTTGTCAGGAAAGCATCAGTGTCGCCGGCGCGTGTCCCCTGGTAAGCGCTGATCGTAGTGGGAAAGGCGGTCGACTTGGTGCCGCCGGTCACATAGGCATTCCCCGTCGCATCAACGACGACGCCTTCGGTCGAGTCGTTTTCTTCGCCGCCAAGAAACCCCGAATAGACCAGAGCATTGCCCTGTCCGTTAAGTTTGAAAACAACCCCGTCAAAATCGCCGCCACGATAGTTCGGCGCAAAAGAACCGAGCGTGGTTGGAAAATTAATTGATGAAGAATCAACCCGCCCCACCACATAAGCGTTGCCGTTAACGTCGATCGCGATGCCGTCGCCGCGATCCTGACCGATGCCGCCGATATAGGTTGAATAAAGAATGTTTGCGCCGGCCGCATCAATCTTCGTCACAAAGATATCGGACAATCCGGCATTGGCGCTGTACGCGGCGCCTTGCAGAGGAAAGTTGGTTGAGCTCGTCGTTCCGGCAATATAGATATTGTTGTTGCTGTCGACGGCAACGCTGCTGCCGAGGTCATCACCGCTGCCACCGAGATAGGTGGAGTAGACCAGCGTGGGATCGATGATCAATTCTCTGCTGTGATCGTACGGACCAATTTCGTAGCCGGCTTGTTTGCCCGTCAGGACAAACTGTCCGTCAACCAAACGACGCTGACCGTCGATCTCCTGGTAGACAACTGGTTTGCGTTGCCGAACTTCTCCGCCAGGAGCACGCAACACCAGATCACCTTCAGCCGATATTCGCGGCCGCACCGCCGCATCGAAAGCCAAGCGAATCTTCCGCGGATCGGCGCCGGGAGCGACGATGAAGTCGTATTCCAATTCCTGCTGGTTGCCGTAGTAGGTGAGACTGATCCCGGGATAGATTTCTTCGTAACGCACAGCGCCGAAGGTAGGCACATCGGTGCGCCACTTTGTCGGATCGTTACCGATAAAATAATTCCGGTAACCCTGAAGCTGGTCCACTCCTTTTGCGGTCGCCTGCGCATTCGCACCTTGCAACTTCAGTGCAAGCAAAGCGAATGAGTTTCGCGGTTGAGTGCGCTCTTTCCGCGTTTTCCCAGAGGTCTTAGACGCATTCTTCCTTAGCTCGAGCAGAGCGCCGGTGGGAGTAAGGAATAGATTGTAGCCGGAGGCACGAGCCGAGAATTGTGCGCGGCTGTCCAGTTGGCCCATGTTCTGTTCAAAGCTGAGCGGCAGCCGCGCGGTAAACTCACGCAGGTTCAGCGGTGTCGAGTTGCGCTGTTCCCGGGATGGTCGAGCGGCAGGCCTTTCGAGGATCGCTACATTGGTCTTGTCTGGACTTCGCCCGGCAGTAACTCTCGTCGCAAAGTCCGGCCAGCAGAGTGCGAGCAACGCAACAACGCCACCTAGGCAAGCCACAATAATTTTCTTTCTTAGGCTCAATACGAATCCCCAAGTGCGCTACCGAACCCGCGTAGCGGGTGGAGGCATAGAGCCTGGGGTGAAGCGAAGCGGAACCCCAGGTTGCAGGAACGGAAAAGACCGAGCGCGCGAAGCGTGCGATAGCATGAACCTACCATCTAATTATGACGAATAGGGTGCCGCCGCGCTTCGCGGGCTCCTTATTTATCCGGCGATTGATCCTGGGGTTCCGCTCCACCCCAGGCTTTATGCTTTCGCAGCGCTTCGCGGGCTCAAATCAGCGTATCTTGTAAAGCAAACTGTTAGTTTGCGGTCGTGCAAAGCCTCTCAACTTGAGTGTAACCCACTCCCGGCAGACTAACAGTCTGCTTTACGTCATTCACAAAAAAACCGGGCGCGCCTGAACACCGAAACTCAGCTTGTGTTCAAACGCCCCGGCCCTCAACTCTCCGCTTGATTCTATTAAACTAATCGCTCGCTCTTATCAACTCAGAAACGGCAAAGTCGGCGTCGCAAATGTCGCCAAATTGGGAAATACCGCGGCCCGGTCGCTCAGCGGGAGGCCATACCAGTTGGCAAGCGTCGCTGCATATTGATCGATGGCAGTCGTGGGAATCCACTGACCACGATTGCTGGTCGTATCATCGGGTCCTGCAAGCTGCAGTGCCGGATAACCGTATGGCAAGCCGGTTCCATCGGGGCGTGTCGATCCGTAGAAAGCACCGCCCAGCACTGAGCCACCCATAATAAACGCGTGACTGCCCCAGGCGTGGTCTGTGCCGACACTGCCGGCGCCGGAACCAGATGGTTGCAAGGTGCGGCCAAAATCGGAAAGCGTAAAGGTCGTCACGCTATTGCTCATTCCCTGCGCTGCCATCTCATCGTAAAAAGCCTTCATCGCCTGACTCAATTGCGTAAGCAGTCCGCCCTGCGTTCCCGACTGCGCAGCTTGTCCGCCAGGATTTGCCGGGTCGGTTCCGGTTTCATTCGTGTGCGTGTCATACCCGCCAACGGAGCAAAAGAAAATTTGACGTTTCATTGTGATGCCGGCAGCGTCCCGGATCTTTATCAGCTTGGCGATCTGCTTTAATTGATTTCCCAGGGAGGTCACAGGGAAGGTGGTGGCCAATGCCGGATCGGGTTGATTCAATGCCTGGTCCGCAGACAGTGCCTGACTGGTGGTATCGCTTGCGCCTTTAACCAGAAACGAACTTGTATCGAATCCCAGTAACGTGCGGTAACTGCTGCCACTGGTGTTCGGATTTGCCCCGCTTACTCCATTCCAATTCAGAACCAGCAGGTTCGCGAGCGTCGTGGGTGCGGCCGCGATTGCCAGTTGCCGCGAGTTAATTCCGGTAGAAAAAAGACTGGTGCCAGCCAGAGAGATATTCATGGGCAGCGCGACGTTACCGTTTAGCGTATTCGTTTTGTCGGCAACACGTCCGCCCCAACCGGTCTGGCCCACCGTGTTGGCCACCGCCGTCATTTGCTGACTTACCTGATCTGAATGCGAGAAGAGTTGATATGGACGTCCGATGCCCGCGGCATATTGCGCGCGAGTGATTGGCCGCACCAGAGAACCAACGTTGCACAGCACTGCAAGTTTACCCGCCGTCCAAATGTCCAGGAGGCCTTTCGCCTGTCCGGCAACCGAGCCAAACTCCGGCGAAAGATTCGGATGGAACGCATAAGCAACGCCGCTCGTGTTCGACGGAGTAATCTTTGTATTCGTCAGCGCCGACTTAGGAACTGCAAGCCCTGAACCGGTGCGCACGTTGTCATAGCCGTTTGTTGTCCCGCCGACTGCATTCGTGTAGTCGTCAAACGGAATTATCATGTTATTGCCGTCAGACCCGCCGTTAAGGAAAATGCAGACTAGCGCTTTGTAATCCGTAGCGGCCTCGGTTTGCTCCTGGACCATCGCATTCACCAGATTGAATTTGTCCATACTGGCGAGCATCGCAGCTCCGGTTAAACCGCACACCGATGTCTTGAGAAATTTGCGCCGTGATTCACTCATTGTTCTATTTCTCCACCTGATACTGCGATGAGGTCGCTATTAAATAGATTGCCGTTTGCGTGCGCTGCAGGGCCTGCGTCGCGGGGGTTGCGTTGGTTACGGCCGTGACGCTGGCAACGATGTTGGTATTCATTGCCGTGGACATCGTTCCGTGCATTAGCCGTACATTTAACGCGTCGACCAGTTGCTGCGGATTGCCGGCCAGGGCTTGATACGTCGAGGTGTTGACTTGTGTGCCCTGTGGTCGATTCGGATTGCTAATCGGAATGCCGTTGCCGCTGTTTCCAAGAAACAACGTGTTCACAAAGTTGGCCCGCTTATAAGTTGTCGAGGTATCGAGCAAACCAAACTCGGGTCCGAAGAGGTTCGTCCCCGGTAAGCCATAATCAGCCGGGTAATAGCTGAAGACAGTCGGCGGATTGAATAGATTTTGACCAAGGTCGTTGGTGTAACTAAAAGGCGTACTGGCCAAAACACCATCGCTGGTTCCGTTGAAGGTGCGAATCAGGTGCGTCATCAGCAACACCGGCTCGCGCAAGTGTCCATACTCGGGAGCATTCTTCACATCGCCGCGCGCCTCGATGTCGAGCAGGATGGACGTAATCACGGCCTTCATATCGCCGCGGACGCCGGAACCGTTGTTAGCAAAGGCGGCCGCGCAACGCCCAACGTATGCAGGGCTCGGATTACTTGTGACCAACTGATGAATCATTTGGGTGCAAACGTAAGGCCCAGTGTTCGGATGATTGAACAAGTTGTCGATCGCAATATTGAGCGAAGCGATTGCATAGGCTTGAGTGTTCGCGAGATTCACTGCCGAAGAATTGCCGGTGCAATTGCTGCAGGCCGGGACAATTACCGGACTTGCGTGATTGACGTCCGTCAGCAGTGTCTTTTGTGCAATATCGTAAAAGTTTACATTGCCGGTGGGAACCATTGGATCCAGGTAATTCGCGACGGCGGTAGTTCCGTCCACGCTCCACAGTTTGGCAGGGGCGAGATTCCAGCCGGTAAAGACTCGCGCCAGATTCGCAATCGTATTCTGGTCGTAGCTCGGAAGTCGGTTGCCCTGGCTGTCCAGCACCGGCGTTCCGTCCTGGTTCAGTGTGTCTACCCCAATTGAGAATAGCTGCATGATCTCTCGCGCATAATTCTCGTTCGGCGTCGGATTCGCGCGGTTAACAACCGAGTTGCCCCGAAAGTTTAAGTACTCGCCCATACCCGGGTTGAGCGTGACATCGAACAGCAACGTGCGGAAGTTACCAAACGCGTTGCGATCGATCGTTTGCAAGTAGGGTGCATACCAACTTGTTTCGTTGCCGTTCAGTTGTACGCCGCCGACAACGATGAACTGGTGCAGCGCAAACGCGACCCGCTGTCGCAATTGATCAGACTGGGTCAAAGCGTTGGTGAAGAATTGTTTTTGCAGCGGATAAAGAGTGTAATTATCCCGAAAGCAAGCAGTCGTCGAGTCACAAGGTGGCGCGGGTGCAGCGGGATAAAACTGCGGATAAAGCGGGAACGCCGGATAGTCAGACTGTGTCGCACTGAACTGAGCCGCAGTATTGAACTGCTCATTGAGCCATGTCGCATAGCCAACGCTGCGAACGTGCGCGAGATCAGTATCGGACGGTCCCCAGGTCGCCTGTTCAAGAAATCTAATACCGTCGGGACCTGATGCAAACGCCGCATCGGCGTAACTGTTCGGCGTGGCCGCCGGCACTGGGACTGTAGGATCGCCAACAATTGGAGTTGCGACCGCACCCGCATCGTCGCCTGGTCCACCGCCGAGATGGCCAATCGCCACGCGCACTCGATTGCTCGATACACCGTGGAGATTTACGCGCAGCAAAACATCGCCCGTATCGCCAAGGTCATCGGAGAGGCGCAATACCAGCATGCTGACTCCGGGGAACCCAGCCACTGGAGCCTCATATTCAACTTTCAGCGAATACAGTTTCCCCGCCGCGTCCTGAACGTCAGCGGTGAATGCAGTCAGGCCCTCGCCAGCGAGCAATTCCAGGTTTTGCGCGAACACACAAATGCGCGTGCGCGAGTCGCTGGCAAACTTCACACTCGACGTCAACGGAAACGGCTCGGCCTTCAGCGTGACCGATTCCAAAGCGATGGCGCGAGTGGAAGCAGAGTCGCTGATTAATACCGGAACCTTGTTGGGATTGGCGCCGAAGGTGTTGGGGTTACCAACGACGATCGCAAAAACCATGCAAGCAACGATCGCAAGAACACGGCGCGAGAAATGAGCGGGGAAACTGAATGTCATAGGCTGGCTCTCCAACACAAGTTTCTGCCAAAAAACGTACTACCGTCGACGGCAATTTGATGAGGCTGATCCCAATTGGATTGGTGGAGGGGCCACCCGGCCAATAACCCAGGCGTGGATTGACTATACCACTGTCGCTGGTCCCTGGGTCAACAATTTAGACGACCCACAGGCCAGAATAGTCGAGAGAAACTTTGCGAGTTATTTGGCAAAAAGCCTATGGGCAAGGTCGCGTCCGTTACATTAGGTTCTGAAAGGGCGATTTATTACATCGAACAAGAGGAGTCTTCGGACTAAGCGATTTCGAGTTCTCTCGTTTGACAGAGCATCGCCGCTTCCCTATCATCCAATTCAATTGTCGGGGCGTGGCTCAGCCTGGTAGAGCGCTAGCTTTGGGAGCTAGATGTCGGAGGTTCGAATCCTCTCGCC
>DNND01000087.1:0-36117 GCA_003488005.1 Blastocatellia bacterium
ATCAGGTTTATTGAAACGCCGGACGTGACAACCGATCTGGGTAAAAGGGATCGGTTGTCACGTCCGGCGTTTCAATAAACCTGATTGCTTCCTCAATCGAGAGGTGCACCGGCAGTTTCTTTTCCAGTCGTGGCGTGGCGACGAGTTTCGCGGGATTCATTTCCAGCACACCTTCGCGCACCAGGAATTGGAAAAAAGTGCGTAACGCGGCCAGCTTGCGTGCGATCGAAGCCTTCTTCTTTTGCGCAGTGTGCAGAGTGGACAGCCATTCGCGAATGGTAATGTGATCTATCGCCGCCAACGCGGGCGTACTTCTCTTCCCTGTTTTAGGATGAGCGGGTGCAAGATACTCAAGAAATTGTTCGAGGTCGCTTTGGTAGTTGCGAAGCGTGTGCTCGCTGACGTTGCGCTCGTAACGCAGGTGCTCGAGAAACTGTGTTAGAAGGTCATCCATACGCGAAGAATACTGTTACTCGCCATGACAAACAGGGTAGACGCAGATCAAAACTACTTCTTCTCGTTCCAAAGCCCGCTGAGCCGCGCTCCTTACCCGACGTATTGCGCGATAGCTAGTCGATCTCGGTCCCACAAAAGTGAAGCGTCGGAAAAGAGGATGGTGATTTTGTCGGTGAAAATGGCACCGTCAAGGGAGCGGTATTGGCCCGAGGCTGGCACTTGCGTGCATCCACCGAACGCATAGCTAAGTTCAGTCGCCAGTTCCTTAAGCAAGTCACGATACGCGACGTCCGAGGGATCAGGAATGAAGATCTCGATGCGTACCTTTTCGGACAGCGGCAATGAATTTCTCCCTGCGTTTTGGGAATGACTTCATTCGCGCCAAGGCTTCCTCGCGAGCTACTTTTTCTCGCTTTGGGCGCTCGGGCTTCGGTTGTTTCTTTAGTTCTTTCATTGGTTTCTCTTCTAAGGCCAATCTACTATCTTGTCAAGACCGATTCCAAAGGATGTTTGTTAGTTTGCCTGTCAACTTTTTACAAAATTATTGGCATTGCGGGATTCACCGATCATTCGTCGCAACGTTTGACGGCTTCGGCGAATAATAGCCCTTGCGCGCGCGAACCCGCACGTCTTTTCTCGCCTTCACTCGAAGGTCGATCAAGTGGAACCGGCCGTCGCGCCGCTCCTCTCCGGGATAGAAACTCAGAACATACTGCTGGGCCAGGTCCGCGGCGATTTGTTGGAAAGCTGCATCCAAATCGTCTGTCGTCTTGGGAACGTAAACTGCGCCGCCTGTCTGACCGGACAGTTGTTCCATGCGTCGCTCGGCCGCCAGGGCGCGCAGGTTCGCGCCTTCGTAAAGACCGGTTTGCACGATGAAGATCTGGCAGTCGTCCGCCAGCACCTGCCGAATCGTAGTCTCGAAATCATTTCTGCTCGTCGTCTCTACGCCGTCGGAAACGATCACCAGCACGCGCCGTCCGCTGTAGGGGCGCAGATAGGCCGCGGCCTCAATGATGGCATCGAAAAGTGAGGTCGATCCTTCGGGTCTGGCAAAATTCTCAATCGTCCGCTCGAGTAAGGAAACATCTTTCGTCAACGGTTGGGCCAGGTAGTTGTCCGACCCGATCGAAAAAATTGCCGCTTCATCTATCGGTCTCATGACCTTGCGAAAAAAATGTTTTGCGGCTTGCTTTTCAAACTCGCGCGCAAAATCGATGCTGCCGCTGTTATCAAACAACATCGCCATGCGCACATTCGTTTCCGTGCGAGTCAGGTCGCTGATATTTCGCAACTGACCGTCCACGCGCAATTCAAAGTCCTCCAGCCGCAGTCCCGTCAGCGCGATGCCGCGAGCGTCAAACACCGAGACGGGAATGGGCACGAGGTTCGAACTAACTCGCACAATATCTGTGGAATCGATTTCACCGTTTGCGTCGCCAGCGGATGACGACGGCGTCTTATTTGGATTTGCGGGTGGGGAAGGTTCGGCAACCGGACCGGCCGGTGTTTGTGGTTTCTTCCTGGAAGATTTTGGCGTGGGTTCTTTAAGCCGTCCCGATTGCCCAGCCAGGGTTAGTCCACTAAAACAAAACAGCAGACACACGCTTGAAAGAAAGCCGATGCTTCGCGAAGCAAGCTTCTTTAGACGGAAGCTTGCAGCGCCGGTTCTCGATTCTGATTTTGCTGCAGCCAAGCGTCCCATTCTTTCAAAGCCAGATTTACTTGCAGTTCGTGTCGATCACGTTTGCGCCGAACACCCCGTCGCTGCTCGTCCGTCAGCGGCTCGAGCAAAGCGAAGGTAATGTTAACCGGCTGGAAGTTTTTGGTTTCGGTTCGCGAAACATAACGTGCCAGCGCGCCGATTGCGCTCAAACGTGGCGCTCGAATTAGATCAAACCCCAAAGCCAGCCTTGCCGCGTTGACGCCTGCCAGCCAACCCATCGCGACCGACTCGACATATCCTTCAACGCCGGTTATCTGGCCGGCAAAAAATACATTCGAGCGTTCGCGCATTTGCATGGTCGCGGCCAGCACACGCGGCGAGCAAATGTAAGTGTTCCGATGAATCTGGCCAAACTGAAGAAACTCGGCCCGCTCCATTCCCGGAATCAATCGCAGCACGCGCGCCTGTTCGCCGTAACGTAGATGATTCTGAAAGCCAACCAGGCTGTACGCGTCGGCCATTAAATTTTCCTGCCGCAACTGCACCGCCGCATACGGCTCGCGCCCAGTGCGCGGATCTACCAAACCGACGGGCTTCATCGGACCAAAGCGTGGTGTATCGACTCCGCGCCGGGCTAATTCTTCAATCGGGAGACAAGCTTCAAACCAACGCGTGTCTTCGAAGCGCTGCAAGGGAACACTCTGCGCATTGATCAGCGCGTCATAAAATATCGCGTACTGGTCTTTATCAAATGGACAATTCAGGTAATCATCGCCGCCCTTGCCATAACGCGCGGCGAGAAAAGCTATCGAACGGTCAACCGAATCGGCTGCGACAATCGGTGCAATTGCATCGTAAAAGTAGAGCTGATCACTGCCGGTGATTTTCATTATTTCGGCGGTCAACGCATCAGAGGACAGCGGCCCGGTCGCAATGATCGTTATTTCATCCTCGCGAATCTCCGTCGCTTCTTCCCGAACCAACTCGATGTTCGGATCACTTTCAATTCTCTCGGTGATTAGTTCGGCAAACTTGTGCCGATCGACAGCCAGCGCGGCGCCGGCCGGAACTTTTGTCGCGGCAGCGACTTGCATCACGAGCGAACCAGCGCGCCGCAGCTCCTCCTTTAATAAATAAGGAGCTGAGCCAGGTTCGTCTGACTTCAGCGAGTTTGAACAGACAATTTCCGCGAGTTTGTCGGTGCGATGCGCTGGCGTTTGTTTGACGGGGCGCATCTCAAATAGGCGCACTTGAGCGCCGGCGCGCGCCGCTTGCCACGCGGCTTCAACACCTGCGAATCCACCGCCGATTACATTTATTTTCTTCATTTGGAACAGGCCATAACACTTGTGGTTTGCTACCCGGTGCGCCAAGAGCCTATGGCTCTACGGTTGGGCCTTCTCATTGTAGGCGAGGCTGTGCCCCGGCATTGCGGCCGAGACGGCCGCGGTCCCAGTAAGCTACTTCTTCTTACCCTTCGCGGCGCGCTTGGTGGAGGCAGCCTTTGCGCCTTCTTTCTTGCGCTTTTTCTCGACCTTTTTATGAGCGGCCGCGGTCACCTGCGCGACACGTTCAGCCTGCGTCAATCGTTTGGCGCTGCGTCCCTGTTGACCCGCATGCTCCTGCTCGGTTATCTCGCCCTGAAGTTTTTGATACTCAAACTCGTTTACTGTGTTTCCGGCGCCAACCTTGGCAACGTCAAGATTTCTCATCTGCTCTCTGCCCATACTGCTTATGTCCTCCGTTCTTGTTCGTCTGCTTGACACTCAAAAGCGCGCATTCGTATAGTGCAGACTCGCTTCGCAATCGCTTTCAAGCTATTGCAATCAGTAGCCGGCTTAGCTCAGTTGGTAGAGCGTCTGATTCGTAATTAGAAGGTCGCCGGTTCAACTCCGGCAGCCGGCTCCAGCAAAATCCAACAATCCCCAACAGTATAGGTATCAATGTGAAGGGCGGCAAAGCGAGCTGCTATGCAACTGACTCCCCAACAATTGTCTGACTACAGGCGCGATGGATTTCTCGTTTTGCCGGACTTTGTGGAACAGGCAGCCTGCGATGATTTACGAGCGCGCGCAGCGGATCTGGTCCATAATTTTGATCCGCGCGGCGTTGCCTCAATTTTTTCCACGCACGAACAGAACCGGCTTGCCAACGAATACTTTCTTGAGTCCGCCGCCAAGATTCATTTCTTCTTTGAAGAAGATGCGTTCCTGCCGGATGGCACACTCAAGCAAAGCAAGGAACATTCGATCAACAAGATCGGGCATGCGCTTCACGATCTCGATCCCGTCTTCAATCAGTTCTCGCGCACACCGGAACTGCGGCAACTCGCCGCGGATCTTGGTCTGGTCGATCCTCTTTTGCTTCAGTCGATGTACATTTTCAAGCAACCACGCATCGGTGGTGAAGTCGGTTTTCATCAGGACAGTACTTTTCTTTACACCGAACCGCAGAACATTATCGGGCTTTGGTTTGCTCTGGAAGACGCTACGCTTGAAAACGCTTGCCTGTGGGCCATCCCCGGCGGACACTGGCTGGGACTCAAGCAGCGTTGGCGGCGAGGGCCGGAAGGAATGTACTTTGAAACTTACAACTCGGAACCCTGGCCTGAAGATGAATTGGTTCCCCTGGAATTAACGAAAGGAAGTTTGATCGTCCTTCATGGGCTGTTGCCTCACAAAAGTCTGGCCAATCGTTCCTCAAGATCGCGACATGCATACACGTTGCACTTGATTGACGCGCACAGTAGCTATGCCGCCGATAACTGGCTCCAACGTCCGGCGGGCATGCCGCTAAAAAGCTTCTAATGCTGCGTAAGGAAAATGATTTCGGTGGAACTAAATGGTTTTGCTGGAGTCAATTGGTTTCGATGGAGTTGAGATTTTTGCCGCAGTCAATCTTTACGGCTCACCGAAGTTCGCGCGGCGCCACCTGAGTTCTTGCGGCGCCGGAGTTCTTGCGGCTCCGCCGCAGCCCGTGCGGTAAGGCTCTGCCTTACCGTTTGGTTTTCAAGTGCTGCGAGGCTACGCCTCAGCGCTTTGAGGCATAGCCTCAAACTCAAAAGAGGACAGGTCGGAAAGGCAAAGCCTTTCCGCACGGGTTGCGGCAGAGCCGCTAGGCAGGTCGCGCCTTTCCGGACGGGGTGCGGCAAAGCCGTTGGTACGCAGAGATCTCCGCGCGGAATGCCGCAGAGCCGCTGGTACGCAGAGTCTTTCCGCACGGGGGCTGCAAAGCCCCGTAACCCACGTTTTTCCTGGCTTATTCGCTGTTTTGGTAATCAGGCAGTCGGTCGCAGCAGGCCGCGAAAGATGCCCTGGACACTGATCTGATTGGCGGGAAGGGTGAGCGGTTGCAATTGCGAATTGGCGGGATGCAGTTCAACGTTGACTCCGCGCCGGTACAGTCTCTTCAGCGTTGCCTGGTTCTGCTCCACCAGCAGCGCAACAACAATTTCGCCGTCGCGCGCATCGGTGCGATTTTCGATCAGGGCAATGTCGCCGTCACAGATGTGCTCGTCAATCATCGAATCGCCCTTGACCTTCAATGCATAAACTCGTTCGGGTCGCACGCGGCCGAGCAGGAAGCGCGGCACGGCAACTGTCTCGTCACATTCAACTACATCCAGCGGCGCGCCCGCGGCAATCCTTCCCAGCAGTTTTACTTCACAAAGCGCGTTGGGATCGTCAACCGTCACGTTGAGCGCAAACGATCCGTCTTCATGTTTGCGGGCCAGCAGTCCGCGACGCTCAAGCGCAGCGATGTGCTTGGCGATCGTGGCGCGCGACTTCACGCCAAAGTGCCGCGCGATCTGAGCGTAGGAAGGTTCGTAACCATGCCGCTCCGAAAAGCGGGTGATGTAATCCAGAATGTCTTTCTGTCGTTGAGTGCGTGGCAGCATCAGTTCATTTCAAACGTGACGGTCGCTGAAGAAAGCAGGACGACCCCTTGAGGTAACGCGCGCATTCTATGGCGCGCTAAGCAAAGCGTCAAGTGTTTGTTGTTTCGTAACACAGACTTTAGTCGGTGTTCTGTCGCACCGAAGAACACACAGACTAAAGTCTATGCCACTTAAAACAGATTCTTAGCGTACTGAGTAACGCGCCAGCGTGCGCGGAAAGATGCGAACTCCGGCCGGCATCTGGCTCAAGGTCATTGCGTTGTTCGTCAATACATCTTTGGCCTTCATGCCATACACAGCCTCATTTAGATCATTGTCCGGACTGATCGCCGCACCTTTAATGGCCGCGCCGATGAAAGCTCCCTTGCTACGAGAGTATGAAAGAATGCCTGCATCCAACCTTAGATTGGTGGAGGCAGCAGCTTCGCGTCCGACTGGTCCAGCCGCTACACCAACTTCGCCGCCGATCTCAAACTTGTCCTTCAACAAACCGTTCAAGCCGTCCTGGTTCATTATCAGCAGCACATAGTCTGTCTTAGTCGCTCCGATTTGAGCTCCAAAACTGCCGCCGCCGATATTAAAGAAAGCCGGCGCCGACCAACCCTTCGGAGTGCGCTTGCTAATTAAGCCGTGACCGCCCTTGGCGCCAAAGATGAAGGCAGCCTTTACAACATCCGGAAAAACCGCAATTGCCTCAGCTTTATCGAGCAATTCCTTGGGAATCGCGCGCTCGCGCACATTCATGATCTGGGTGAAAACCTCCGACGCCTCCTGCGCGTGGCGGGTCGCATCCTGAACCCTCGAACTCTTCTGCGCGGACGCCAGATTGGCAGCAAGCACCAACATTAAGCAGGCGCTAAACGCGCCAATCAACCGCTGTCGTAACGAATACTTCATCGCCTCACTCTCCTCATCAATTGAAATAGGACTCCCTGGCACTTGAGCCGTGCAAAACTTTTTCCACGTGGATAGTCTGATACTACACTCCTTGGCCACGAGAGTGGTAGTACAATGGCTTCGGAAGGAAGCAGATTACAACCGGACCAAAACGAAGATAGCGCTACCAGCGATCATAGCGTTGCTGCACTCAGAAACCTGGAGTCCTTCGATGGCGGTTCAGAGGGTGTTATCTTACAGGCAATATTGAGGACTAAAGGAAAACTCATGACTGAAGTCAACGAATTTTTAGCGCTCAACAACGACATTGGATCCGAATTCAGGGACTTCTTGGCGCAGCACGAAACGCTGCGAGATGTATGGAAAGATTGCCCGATGTGGTGCTGGATGTTGGATCTCCTCGATCGGTGTCATTACCGTAATGCGGAAAAGGTGGAGAGATTCATTGACCGGCAGAGTGGGCATATTGAAGATGTTAGTGACGCAGCCATTGAGGCGACGCGGCAGAGGTACTTCAATTATCAATCCGGCGCGAAACAAATTGAGGCGGAGGCGGAAGCTGGGACTATCAGTCGGACCGAAGCAAGACGTCGCCGTTTCATATGGGCGCGGATTGTGGCTTATGAAGCAAGTGGTTTCATCTTACGCGATAAGATGGATCGAGTGAGGTTCAACAACGCATGCGCGCCGATCATAGATGCAGAAATGGATATTGAATTACCTCTGACGGACGAAACTCAGGTTGAACTCAGTGTTCTGAGGCGACAGGGCGACGAATTGCGTGAGATCCTCGGGAATCCATTTCAGTTTGCAGCAGCAAATGACTTTGGCTACGGTGATATTGGATGAAGCATTCCTCGACTTGGAATCCACCGGCCTCAAGAGTTTCGCCCGCTGACAGGTTCGAAGAAGGTTTGAATGCTGAGCCGCTCGATGGGATTCAGCAGCTCTGGACTGCGGAAGCCATACGACGACGAGAGGAAATTCGCTCCGGCAAGGTGGAGGCCGTTCCAGGAGAGCAAGTGCTGAACGAAGTTCGTCGCTTGGTCGGGCGATAAGCTTGGAAGGTAGGGTGATGACGGAAAGCGAAAAGTTAGTGAACAAGATCGTGGAACAGATCGACCACTTACCGGAGGAGTCTCTTCATGAGGTACTCGACTTTGTGGGACGTTTGTCCAATGGCGAGGTATCGGAAGGAATCACGGCTGGTCATCGAGCCCCAGAGCTTGATCCGATCTTCAAATTCATCGGTGGCGTTTCGCATGGTTCCTTGGCCCACGACATTGATCGCGAGTTGTACGGTAACTAGCCTTGAAGCTGTTTATGGACACTTGGGGTCGGTTGACGCTGCTCGATAGTCGCGAGTCTCGCCATCACGAAGTGGTCGGTTATTATCGCGACTTCCGTTTCCAGCAAGGCCTTGCTTACACCAGCGACTACGTGCTGGATGAAACCCTGACGCTTCTTTTTCGCAGGCTTCCTTTTACAAAAGCCCGGGAATCACTCGAAAGCATTAACCAAGCGATCGCCGAACGTTATCTCACTCTGTTGCGGATCACACCGGAGCAGTTCGATCTTGCGATTCAACTCCGTCTCAAGTTTCAAGATAAGCCTCGCATCTCCTTTACGGATTTCACCTCAATGGTGCTGATGCGCGATCGTGCCGTTGCACATATCTTAACCGAAGACGATCACTTCACTCAGGTGGGGATGGCCTTTCAAAGAGTGCCATACACCGTAAACAACCTTACCCAGTTGATGCGCTGAAGCATTCCTCATTTAAATAGAGAGTCTTCGTAGTCGCAGCGAATTCGCAATCACCGAGACGGAACTAAAACTCATCGCCGCCGCGGCAATCATTGGACTCAGCAGCACGCCAAAAAACGGATAAAGCACGCCGGCGGCGACCGGCACCCCCAGCGCGTTATACACAAACGCGAAGAAAAGATTCTGTTTGATGTTCTTCATGGTGGCGCGGCTGAGCCGGATGGCGCGCACGATGCCGCGCAAGTCACCCTTTACTAAAGTTATCGCAGCACTCTCAATGGCCACATCGGTGCCGGTACCCATTGCAATGCCGACATCGGCCTGGGCCAATGCCGGCGCATCGTTAATGCCGTCGCCGGCCATCGCCACCTTGCGCCCTTCAGCCTGCAAACGTTTCACGACTTCCGCCTTCTGGTTTGGCAAGACTTCGGCCACCACGTCGTCAAGGGAAAGTTTCGCCGCGACGCTTCGCGCGGTTGTTTCACTATCACCGGTCAGCATCACAATACGAATGCCTTCTGTGTGAAGTTGTTTGACCGCTTCCACACTCGTGGCTTTGATTGGATCGGCGATGCCGATCAAGCCCGCTGCTTTGTTATCAACGCCGATGAACAACACCGTCTGACCATCTGCGCGCAACGCTTCAGCGCGCTCATTCAGATTGTCGACGTCAATGTTCAATTCCGCCGCCAGCGCGCTGTTACCGAGGCTCACTCGCCGTCCATCAACTTCGCCTTTTATTCCCTTGCCAGTCAGTGATGCAAATTCTTTTGTATTGGCTAGCTCAATTCCACGCGCCGCAGCTTCAGCAATTATCGCAGCGGCCAACGGATGCTCGCTGCTGCGCTCGACGCTCGCGGCCAGGCGCAGCAATGTTTGCTCATCGAAACCGGAAAGCGCGATTAGCGAAACCACTTTTGTCTTGCCTTCGGTGAGCGTGCCGGTCTTGTCAACGACCAGGGTATCAATCTGCCGCAACAGCTCGATTGCTTCAGCGTTTTTGAATAATACGCCCGTTTCCGCGCCTTTTCCGCTGGCCACCATGATCGACATCGGCGTGGCCAGGCCCAGCGCGCAGGGACAGGCGATGATGAGTACCGCGACCGCGTTGACCAGGCCGTGAGCCAGGCGCGGCTCCGGTCCCCACAAGCTCCAAACAACGAAAGTTAAAACCGCGATCGCAAAAACCGCCGGAACAAAATAGGCCGAGACCAGGTCCGCCAGTTTTTGAATCGGCGCCCGACTGCGTTGTGCGTCCGCAACCATCCGCACAATTTGCGCCAGCAGAGTTTCAGACCCGACGCGCTCGGTCTGCATTACAAACGAACCGGTGCCATTGACCGTAGCGCCAATCACCCGGTCACCTGGTTGCTTCGCGACCGGAATCGGTTCGCCGCTGATCATTGATTCGTCGACCGCGCTTCCACCTTCGATGATTACTCCATCAACCGGGATTTTTTCTCCTGGACGCACGCGCAATTTATCGCCGACCTTTACCTGTTCAAGGGCGACATCCTCGTCCGAGCTGTCGGCGCGAATGCGTCGCGCCGTCTTCGGCGCCAAACCGAGCAGGGCTTTAATGGCTTTCCCGGTGCGGCTGCGCGCGCGCAATTCCAGGACCTGGCCCAACAACACCAGCGTCGTGATCACGGCTGCGGCTTCAAAGTAAACCGGCACGTTGCCCATTGAATCGCGAAACGACTGTGGAAAAATTTGCGGGAAGAGTTTTGCGATAACGCTGAAGACGTAAGCCACGCCGACGCCCACCCCAATCAGCGTGAACATGTTGAGCGAGCGATTGACAAGCGATTGCCAGGCGCGGACAAAGAAAGGCCAAGCGCCCCAAAGCACCACCGGCGTCGCGACTCCCAGTTCGATCCAACCGCGAACTCCCATCGGCACGACTCTTTCGAGTAGCGCACTCGGAATCAATTCACTCATGCCAATTATGAGCAAGGGAATCGAGAGTCCAACACACACCCAAAGTCTTCGCGACATCTGAGTGAGTTCAGGATTTTCTTCGTCCTCTAGTGAAACCGTGCGCGGCTCGAGCGCCATGCCGCAGATGGGACAACTGCCCGGCGCGTCGCGAACGATCTCCGGATGCATTGGACAGGTGTATTCGATCTTTTCTCTTGGAGCCGTGATCGTTACCGGTTCTAAACTCATGCCGCATTTTGGACAAGCGCCGGGCTTTGATTGGCGCACCTCGGGATGCATCGGACAGGTGTACGCGCTCGTGTCTTCGCCTTTTGCCGGGGCCGTTGCGCGCTGTATTCCAACGGGCTGAGGCGTCATCGACACGGCGGGTTTATTGAGAAACGGGCCGGGATCACTTTGAAACTTTGCGAGACAATGTTTGCTACAGAAATAATAGGTTTGGCCGTTGTAAGCGAAAGACCCCGCCGCAGTTTTCGGCGACACGGTCATGCCGCAAACCGGATCGATTGCTGGGGTCTCAACATTCTGCGCGTTAGTCATCTCGTTTGGACCTGCATGTTTTATCTTAGGCTCTTCGTATGATATTGGTGTAGTGCAAATTTACTAAGTTAATGAGCACGGGTTAGACACGCCACTTTTTACAGGAACAACCCTAAGAGTTACGAAGCGAAATCACAAAGGAGATTACTGATGGTCACAGTAGCGTTGCTTGTACGGCTGGAAGCGAAACCCGGAAAAGAAGCTGAAGTTGAAAGTTTTCTGAACAGCGGACTGGCGTTGGTTGAAGACGAACCGGAAACGACGGCCTGGTTCGCAATCCGCATGGGACCGTCAACGTTTGGGATCTTTGACGCTTTCCCCGATGACTCAGGACGGCAAGCGCACCTTTCAGGAAAAGTCGCCGCGGCCTTAATGGCGAATGCTTCGGCACTCCTGGCCCAAGCGCCGGTGATCGAAAAGGTTGATGTGTTGGCGGCGAAACTTCCCTGACAATACTTCATTTAGAAAAATTTGTGTGCAGGGAAAGCCCGGCCAACAATTTCCCGCCGCACTTTCGCAAGCGGTTTTTGCTGACGTCTTGAACAGATATGCGTTCAGTTGAATATCATGAAGGAACTGGAAGACCTACTTGAAAAAAATCGGGTCTGGTCCGAGGGGATCAAGGCCCAGGATTCGGAATTTTTTCATGCGCTCGCTAAACAACAGAATCCGCGCTACCTGTGGATCGGTTGTTCGGACAGTCGCGTGCCGGCCACTCAACTCGTTGGTTTGCAGCCGGGCGAGATGTTCGTCCATCGCAACGTGGCGAACCTGGTGGTCCATACCGACTTCAACTGCCTGTCGGTGATGCAATTCGCGGTCGACGTGCTGGGCGTGAGTCACATTATCGTCTGCGGCCACTATGGCTGCGGCGGCGTGCAGGCGGCAATGCAGAACCTACAACTCGGTTTGATAGATAACTGGCTGCGACATGTGCAGGACGTGATGCACAACCACGCGGCGCTGCTGGCTAAGGTAGATGACGAGACGGAGCGGCTCAACAAGCTTTGTGAATTGAATGTGATTGAACAGGTGCTCAATGTCAGCCGCACGACAGTCATGCAGAATGCCTGGAGCCGCGGGCAGGAGTTAGCAGTACATGGTTGGATTTATGGAATAAAGGACGGACTGCTACGCGATCTCGACATCTGCATTACAAATCAGAACGAGCTGTCGGCCGCCTATGAAAAGGCCGTTAACGCCTCTTATTAACTGCTCCCCAACAATCTCCAGATCACCGTGCAAGGAAGGTCACAGGTCATTGCGTGGACCGATCACCGGCCACGACCTTGTAACCTCCCCGCTGCGATCGCCCGGTCGCTGATGGACCATATCGAGTCAACGGTCAGCAACCCATTAAAGATCGCGTTGGTTGAGGAGTATACGTCCAACGCGTCTGGGGCGCCTTTGCCTTTTGCAAGATAGCTGGCGGGTGGGGCGGTCCAGGCAGCGCGGTGGTGACAATTCATGCAATTAGTCGCAATCGGATGGTCGGCGGCCAACTCGATATAAGGATTGTAAGCGATGGGCCATTGCTTCCCTCCAGGGTGTTGCGTGATCCCGTAAGTAGACGTCAGAAGGTAGTGTCTCCAGGGCCCAGGCGCCTGACTCACCGGGATGTTCGGCCGGTTCGCAGCGTAGGATCCATCGTTCGGCTTGTCGTGCCACCAGACTGATTGGAAAGTCCAGTCGGGTTGTTCCTTGGTGAGCACGTGCATCGCGACCAGGACCAAGAAGTCGTCCTTCCTGAACTCCCGGTTGTAGGCCCAGTAAGCGGAAGCGTCGAGGATGGCGCGGTCGCACGATGCCATCGTCTTAAGGTTCGGGAACCTGAAGTAGTAGAAGTTCTGGACCGGCACGACCTGCGCGTCCTTGTAGGTTAGCGGACCAATCTGTTTGCTGCCCAGCATCTTGTTGTAATAGACGCCGTAAAGGTACGTAGCGCTGGCCCGCGCAATGCCGCTTGTCGGACGCGGCGTGACAGCCACAGCGCGCTTCCATTTCTTCTGCACTTCAAAGCCGACGTATTTTCCATCGTCGGCATCAGGGTTGAGATCATCCCAAACTGGAACCGCCGTGTAGCCCGAGCCCTGCACGGGCCACATCATCGGCTTTAGCACAATCGATCCCGGAGGCATCGGAGAGATCGCGCTCGTCGCCGGAGGTATGGGCATCTGATTGTTCAGGGTCTGAGCGAGATAGAGTTTCTGACCTCTAATCCACTGGAATGCGTCTTCGTCGTAGATCACGCCCGCGACCATGATGTCGCCGTTGTTCTGGAAGGTGGGTCCATCGAGAAGTTGTTGGACCAATACTCCGTCCGGGGCCGGTGTGAGTGGGCCAACACACTGCGGATACTTCTGCTTAACCTGCGACGGTATCGGATAGTAGGGTGGATTCGGAAAGTTAATTGGATCCTTGCCCGTGGTGCTCGCGTTCGCTAACCGCTTGGCGTTAATAGAGAGCTGACGATTTACCGGCCTGCCAGAAAGCGCCCGCGCCCCGGAGCCGCTCTTCGCGAACGCCTGCGTAGAAGTGGGCCAGGTGCGCCAGACCGGCGAGCCGTCCGGCGCGGGCGTGTTCAAGCCCGCCCATAGATACCATCCGTGCTCTCTGGCCCTGCTTTCGTTCCGTGTCGAAACCCACTGCTCAACCGTGCTTGCCGGTTGCGGGTAATCGAACCCGGTCGTGGGAAACGGAACAGGGATCAGCAAGAGCTGCGCCACGTCGTTCCCGGGTTCCGGCGATTTCGTGTAACTCGCGCTCGAGCCAAAGTAGCCGAGGCTGATGGCGACAGGAATCAGTAGCAGTGTGATGAGCTTTAGGCGGGCAACCGGAGACTTCATGAGTTTAGTCCTTTCGCTGTAGGGCGCTTTGGTGCATAACCAACAACCAACGAAGTTCTGCGGAAACTTCGTTCGCCGAATTCTTAAGAGACTTGGTGTGAGCGTATGCGAGGATTCCGATGCTCGTGAGAATTCAGCCGTTATTCTGAGATCGGCCGGACAATATTACCCTGGGCAGGGAAAGTCAATAGTCTTCATCATCGTCGGGATTTCGGCTGCTGCTAATTCCAATGCGCACTTGTAGCGCGAGTTATCCAAAAGAGATAACCGATCTTTCATTTTGAATTCAGTATCAATAAGAGAGGTTTGATTTTCTGGTCGAACTCTTCCGGAAAGATTACCCCTTCGATCACGTCGCGCACGTTTCCTGCACGATCGATCACCACCGTCATCGGCAGAGTTTCGCTGTCTGTAAACAAAAGCTTCGTGGCTTTTGTGCCCAAAGCCAGCTCGTAGTTCATCTTCATTTTTCGTGCAAACCGGCGCACTTCCGCGAGCCTCTGCGGTGGGAAAGTCACGCCAATAATTTGCAACCCATCCCGCCGGTGCTCCCGCTGCCACTTGATGAGTTCCGGAATTTCCGTACGACAAGGCGGGCACCATGTCGCCCAAAAGTTGATGAGCACAACTTTTCCTTTGTAATCCGCGAGACGAAAAGTGCGACCTTGAATATTTTTTAGTTGTAGAGCCGGTGCGGGCCGAGAACTCTGTGCCGGCGCTGATAGCGGGGCAATCAATAGCAATAAGGTGACGAAGGTGCTTCGCATAATTGAGTCTTAAAAAAGATACTTCATGCCCAGGAGAATATTTCGGTCGGTGCGCAGTACCAATGGACCTGTGTTGCGCACCAGCGGAAATTGGAGACTCCCTTCAATCACGAATTGGGGCGCAGCTGCGTACTGTAGCCCGGGCGCAAGGTAGTACTCAGTCGAATTGCTTCCCGAAACGGAGGCGCCGGCCAGCCGGCCCGGAGCCCGATGAACGAAGGTGGTTTCCATGATTAGGAACAGTTCGTGACCGGGCGCGGCGTAGTGCCGCGGCAAGAGCACGTATTCCGTGTCGGTGTTTACGCGCACCTCATGGCCCATGCGAAATCCGTCACGCTCGGTTCGCAGGATTGCTTCAGCGTTTCCGCCGAAAATAAATCTGCCGCCAGCTTGTGAGAAGGCCAGATCGAAATGCGGCGAGAGTCCGCCGCTGATTGGCGTCAGTTGCTGGCGAACAAATGCAGGCACGTTGAGCTGTAATTGAGTCGGCGCATCTTTTTTGCCGGTCGGCAGTTCCAAACCAAAGCGGACCGCAGCCTGCCTGTCTCCGTAGGTCTTGACCTTGCGGAAGAAGCGGTACTTGGACCATGCGGTTATGTTTCCCAAGCCAGTTCCCGATCCCGAAGTTGTGCCGTTCGCGAATGACGTGCGCGAGACTGGCACCTCAATTTCCAATTGCACGCGGGGCGACGGCGTATAGGAAACGCTTACGTCCAGCAACTGACGATCGACACTCAGATTGCCAAGGTGCTGATGGATGAAATAGAGGCGCGGCGTGACCGCACCGCCCTTGTAGACTGTTAGCCCGGGCGAAGTCACGCGAATAGGCGCGGCTGGCTTTGCAGTAGTACCAGGTAATTCGCTCGCTTCAGCCACATAAGCAAATGGATCTGCATCAGAAGCAACGAACTTGGCGGAAACAAACCTCATGCTGGGACGCGGTCGGTTCGTTCCGAAGAAGGCGACTCTCGGCGCTGACGTGCTCTGAGCCAGTATCGCTGAGTTGGGAACGATTACTTCATGGCTGCTTGTCCCTTCGACGACAGTTTTCCAATCGCCTTTGATTTCGACGGCGCTATCGGCAGCCAGGCCGACAATAACTTTATCGAGATCACTTCCACTTAGAACAAACCGCTGGCCCGAGGCGGGAACGATCAACGCCCACGCCTTATCTTCCTTAATCAGCTTGCCGACCAAAGTTATGTTTGCGGCGGCGAGCGCATAGCCGGCCTTCTTGAGGGTTTCTTTGAGGGCGGCAAACGAAACCGGCTTATCAGGCTTCGGCGTGAAGACACCGATGCCCTTCTTAATGTCGGTTACCTGAATCTCCTTTAGTTTTGGTGCATAGTCTAGACGGCTCACGGCCTTCTGAATATTGAACACTCAATTGCCGCAGAGATAGCCCGCGATGTGCATCTCAACTTGCTTCACCTGTGCCTGCGAGTTTGACGCACTGCCAAATAACAAAACCAATCCCAATGCGGTTAGCGAAATTATTCTTCTCATCCTGTTGCCTCAATCCTTCACGCGGCTTCGATCGCGATCACACGAATCGTCTTGCCTGTGATGCGACCCGTAATCTTTACTTTCTGCCCGGCAAACTCACGCGCCTTTTCCTGTCCAGTCCTATCAAGTTGGTAGACCTTCTGGTGATCGCGATCCGCCAGCACGAATTTGCCGTTTACCACGCACATAAGTACGCAAGCCTTGTCACTCTCCATGCCTTCCATGTGTTTCAGACCGCAATGATTGTCGCTGATGAAACCCACAAAGGTTTGTATGGCGGTCTTCCTGGCGTTTGAGTTTCCGACTGCGCTTGATACGGGCACGGCTATGGCCACGCCCAACACAAGCGTCAACAAAACTGACTTGAGTCGTTCCATTTCTCCTCCTTAAACTAATGCGTGCCGTGCATGCTGCTCATGTCCATCTTGCCGGGCCGGAAGCGCAGAAATAATTTCCACGAAACAGGATTGTTGCCATAAAGCTGATCGAGCACCGCGGGTTTCGAATAGAAAGTAAGATCGCTGCCGACGGCCATTGTTAGTTTTTCGCTGGTGACTACGTCGCGCGCGCCGCCGAAGGTGTAGGCGCCGATGCGAAAACTCGGATGGTCATCAGTGATTCCCAAAAGCGCTCGATCCACAGCGCGCAGCAGCTCGTTCTTGTCAACTAATTCCAGTCGCGTGTAGAGATAGTTCTTGTCGAGAAAATTAACGGTGGACTCAAACGTATAGCCGTTCAGGTTATGCGTTTCGCCGGGGCTGCTAGTGTGATTGCGGCCCCAAACAAAAGCCGAAGCCCAATTGCCGCGCTTGAGCGGCCGGTTGTATTGGACCGAAGCAGTCGTGCGCCGTATGTCAGTGCCGGGTTCCGCAGCCTCAGGACTCCTCAGAAAACCATAGGACGCCTGAATGACCCAATTGGGATTGGGCATGATTGAAACCCGAGCGGACCGCGAGTTCCATTTGTGCGCGTCAAAGTTGTAGCGATTTTCATCCGGCTCGCGTCCGTTAAAGACTGAACCCTCCAGTTTCAGCCAGCGATAAGTAAAGCCGGTGGTCAACACGCCAAAAGAGATGTGCGTTGAGTCTTGTAAGTGATGCGCGAGCGTCGCCGAAGGATTCTCGGACGCCGACATGCGATGCATGAAGGCAACCGGTCCCAACGCGGGTTCGCCTGGATAGCCGAAATAGGTGAACCAGGTGGCGCGCTCGCCGAGCGGGTGCGTGTACTGCGCCGACAATTCCATAAACAGGTCGTGCGGATGCTGCTTATCAATTAGCGGCTGACCTTTGAATGTTTCGCCGGTTTGAAACAGCAGCGGTGAACCTCCCGGCGGAAACGTGAACGGCTCAAAGCTGAACATGCTGCGAAGTTGCAAAGTTCCCTTGCCGAGTTTGTGATAGGCCATCGGCATGAACCAGTTAGACGATTCAAACTTGGTCACACCTCTTGGTCCACCCTGGCGATTGACGCCAATGACTGCGTTGTAGTGAAACATCAGCAACCAGTCGCCCGACTGCTTATGGATCATATGCATCGGTCCCGATGACGGTTGCCAGGTTGTGCCTGAACCCATCGCGCCCATCGACATCAGGTTTGTGTCGCTGGATCCAACCCGAATTCCAATGTCGTTGCCCGACATCACCATCAGCGGTCCCATGTTCATCGAGCCGGGTTGAGCACCATTCGCTGAACTCATGTCCATGTTGCCCATCGCTCCGGGTTGCTCGCCGTGGGTGTGCGTGGTTCCCGATGATGGACTCGCCGCCGGCACGGACGGGTTCATGTCCATCTGGTGCGGCGACGCTTGCGGATTGGGTGATGGTGAATTCACCGGCATTTGATGGCCCGGCATGTTCATGTCCATCTGATGCGGCGATGCTTGCGGATTGGGCGTTGGTGAATTCGCCGGCATATTCATCCCCGGCATGTTCATATCCATCTGATGCGGCGATGCTTGCGGATTGGGCGTTGGTGAACTCGCCGGCATCTGATGGCCCGGCATGTTCATCCCCGGCATGCTGCTCATGTCATGCTTCTTAACCCGTTGTTTCTTGCGTGCCGCGGGTTTCCGCTTTCGCACCAACTTTCTTTTCGTCTTCGCTTTGGTCTTGGGTTTGGCTTTGCTCATGCCCGGCATCTTGGACATGTCATGGCCTTCATGTTGGGCGAACACCGCCCGGCCGATGCCGATGGACAGAATTATCGCGCTCACCAAGAGCAAATATTTATGAGTTCGCTTCGTTTTCTTCATGATGTCCTGACCTGTGGTTAAGGGCGCGAGCGTCTCAGGCGAACTACAGCCCAAGACGCCCGCACCTGTCTCCTGCTTAGTTCTTCTTTTCCTTGTTCTTCATCTCTTTCATGTTCATCTCACACGAATCTCCACAACAGCCACAGCAAGCAGTTGCCGCCGCGTGATTCTTCGCGCTTTCTTTCTTCTTCATTTCACACGAATCACCACAACAGCCACAGCAATCTGCCATGGTCGAGTGGTCTGAATGGTTCTTCGCGCTGTCTTTCATCTTCATGTCACACGAATCGCCACAACAGCCACAGCAATCCGCCATTGTAGAGTCGGCCGCGTGATTCTTCGCGTCATCTTTCATCTTCATATTGCAGGAATCGCCGCCACAACAACTCTCGTGCTTCGAAGAATGCTCCTTCGCTTCTTTCATCGAAGCAGAATTCTGACTGCAGCACGCCATCGCGCAACACGATTCTGCGGTTTTCTTTTGGTCGCTTTGCTTAATGGTTTGCGCAAAGCCAAGGTTTGCAAGAACCAGACCAAGTCCGAGGGCCAGACCCAGTCCATACCGGTTTAAGTTTTTCACTTGGGAGTCTCCTTAGGAAAAAGATCATTGCCTGGTATCAGCAAACACACTGATACGTGAAACCACGACAGACTCAGGTCTGTCGACGTTCGGCGGACAGACAACAACGTCTGTCCTATAGCAGGCAGATTTTTAGATCAGGAAGGAACAGCAGCGCAGGTAGGTGTGCCCGCGATTCGGCAAGCGCAACTGAGAAACAATCGGGGCCGCTTGTTCAATGAGATTCTGCGTAGGTAAGTTGGCGTTCGCGACAGTCGTCGCCGCTCGTGTTTCCCGGACGCCCTTCTTTGCAGCCACTATCGTCCGGCTCATCGCCAACGGACAGTCAGACATGGCGGTGGATGCCGGGTCGGTTTCGATCAGGGTTGCTGCTTGCTTTTCGGTTGATTGAGCTTTTGGCTGAGCACGGTGATTTCGTTTCGCGCAACAGTCGTGAGATTTCGCGGAAGCACACGCATCGCCTGAAACAACCAGGCTCAGATCGCTGGTCGCGCGATGCGCGATGGTGCTGCTTTCACTCGCTGCGGCCGTCATCATTCCTTCGCAGCCCAGCAGACAGCCGGCGCCGGCGACCCAAAAAGCAAGGGCGAGTGCCAGAACCACACGTACCATTTTGAAAAGCGAGAACGGCATACGAAGTGTCAGTCTAGCTGGCGAATGCGCGGCTGTCGAGCGGATTGATGCGGGGGCAAAACAATCCTCCTTGGTAACTCAGCAAATGGCAGGCCGCAAGTTTTGACCAGCAATTACAACCCGACGGTAAAAACTGCGAAGCATTGCGCTGCCACATGGGGAAAACTCCGTCCCCGAAAGCCCGGCAGCAAACTGCGCGTCTGCCAGTTCAGCTCTGTTGGCGTCGGCTCGGCAGTTTAGTTAGACTGCCTTGCAAACTTTACTTTGAAGAGCGAGGTGGGCATGGAGATCAATAAAGATCGAATTACAACGCAGGAAGAAACCGGCGAAGCAGCGGCGATGGATCAAGTGGAAGCGCGCGTCGAGGCGCGAATGAAAAAGCTCGAGGGCGAAGCCAAGCAGCAGGTCGCGGACGGATTGCAAGATGACGAGCTGGCGCGAGAGGGTGAGCGGCTACAAAAAGAGGGTGAACGAGAACTCGAGGAAGCCAAGGATCAGTAGTGCAACATCCTGTTGCGAAGCGGCGAACCGCGTGCGTCGCTTGTTTAGTCTGCCGCACCTTTGTCGTCAAGAGCTTCCTGAATGGCTTCTCTTATTTGCTTGGGCGTGTCCAGCGGATTAAAGCCAACGAACCGCTTGATGATGCGACCGCTGCGAGAGATAACAAAACTCTGTGGGATTGCATCGCGTCCCTGCATTAACGTAAGTGCTACTTCCGGCGTGGCCCAGCCGATGCGGTAATCGACGTCAAAGTTTTGCACAAACTCACGCACTTTGTCGGCAGACGCATCTGGATTCTCAGTCGATAGTCCCAATACTTCCACGCCTTGCGAGCGAAATTCTTTGTGCAGCTTAACCAGCTCGGGAGTTTCCAAGCGGCATGGACCACACCAGGTCGCCCACAGGTTCACCAGCAGTACCTTCCCGTTATAGCTTGAGAGTTTTATGGGCGCGCCGGTAACGGCCCGCATTTCTGCAGCAGTTATGCTCGCCGGAAGCGTAAGCATCGGCGCGGGTGCGGCTGGGGCAACCGGCTGCGGCGCACCTGGATTATTCCTGACTACCGGCGCAGGCGTTTCTCGTTTTTCATCGCTCGAGCTGCAACTTGAAATTCCAAAAGCTGCAAATAACGAGAGCACGAGGATTGTGAAAGCGACGCGCAGCGGCGTCCACAATGGTTTTGTTGTCTCAGTGGTTTTCGACTTTTTCATTATTGCTTACTCAGAAAATTCGGATTCCGCAACGACTATAACCGAGAACGGACGAATAGGGCACCCAGAGAGTAAACAGCAACCAGTGAACAGCAAACAGCCGGTCTGTTGATAGCTGATCAGTTCATTGGATGGCGTTTACCTTCCTCCGGCTGTTTGCTGTCTGCTGTTGACTGTTTACTTCTAAGGTTTCTTTCCAAAGCGGAATGATTCCAGAATTACCGGCGTCTCGCCTTTTGCTCCCACGTCATCAACGCTGGCCAGTTCGGGAGCGAGCGATGTTGCCAGCATGATCAGCGTCGCGCCTGTTTGATCTCCCGCAACGCCGGTTGGCAAAAATATTACGCGACCCCAAACCTTGAGGTCACCTTTTTCTGTTCCTTTGGAAATGCTGGTGAAACGAAATTCGTAACCATCCAACGAGTTTACTTTGGTTGGGCCTTCCGAAACTTTCTGATACTCGGGAAAACCATTAGCCAAAGTGTTGCTAAGAACCTGGACCAGTTGCGGGAAAGTGGCTTCATCGGCCGCAAAGGTTCCTTTACTCCCGTACCAGCCGACAGCAAAGTTTTCCTGTGTGAAATCCGGCGGCAACCTTCGTTCGAACTTGGCGAAGTTGCTCGCACCGGGCGTTCCTGCTTTCGGATCTGTCTGCCATTCTTTCGGATAGTAAAACGAAAAGTCGAGGTAGTGTTCCGCCAACTTGCCGTCGAGATTCGCCTGCGAGTTTGTAAACTTAACCGTATCTGCGGGCGCAACAAACTCAGGTTCAGTCTTCGGTTGTTCAACCGCGACACTTGTATTGCTGTTCGTATTTTCTTCTTTCGTTGGGCTGGTCGCCACCGGTGCGGGGCGCACTTCGTTCAGGCGCGGCTTTATCACCAGAAAGAAAACCGCCGCCACGGCACCAACGCCAAGCACCAGGAGAATTAACAATATGCCGATGATCAGTGGCAATTTTGATTTCTTCTTCGCTTGCGGCGGCGGAGTGGGAAGGCTCGGAGTCTTTAGCGGTGGCAATGGCGCGCTTCGTTGTTGTGGCAATGGCGCGCTCGGAGCCGGCGCGGGTTGATCGACGACGGTGCGCGCGCCAGTAGGTCCGGTATGCTTCGGCAATACCGCAGTCGGCGCGGATGACGAGGTTGCGATCGTCGCCCCAAAATCCGGCTGTGGTTTGGTAGCTCCGGGCTGCGGAGCGGGTGGTGGCGTCTTGGCTTCCGGCGGAGCACTGGGCGGCGTCAGCGGCGCCGACGCGCGGAACGTTGCGTTCGGATCAAAAGGTTGTTCCGCGACTAACAAGCCACCGTCGATGGTGCAAAACTTTTGATTGTCATCCGGGAACGTGCGACTACACTTTGGGCAAACCTTCATGAGACGGACTCCACTCTTGTGTTCTTAATTAAACGGTGACGATTTCAGATATGAACAACGAAGCAGGTTACAGCTTAACTTGCTTTAGAAAGTTTTTGTTCGAGTTCCTTGTTTCCCGGATCCAGTTCCAGGGCACGGCGATAGGCACGCGCGGCGCTCGGTTTTTTCTTAGCCTTTAAGTAACCGTCACCGACTCCAGCAAAGCCAAAGACACCCGCCAACTGCCTGCGATCGCCGGCGGAAGCAAATTGCGCGGCGCGTTCGTAGGTTACCTCCGCGTCTTCAAAGCGATCGAGCGCCAGATAGGTGCGGCCCAACAAGTTGAAGGGCTGAAATGCGCGCGGGCTCATTTCCGTCGCAGTTTTCAAATACGGTTCCGCTTCCTGGTAACGCTTGAAAACGACCAGCATGCGACCTAGCAACAGCACAGCGGTCGGATTGCGAGCGTCAAGCTCAAGCACTCGTTTTAATACCGGTTCAGAATTCTCCCATTGCTGTTCTGCTTGCAATGATTCGGCGATTAAGTTCAGCGTGGCGGGGTCCTTAGCGAGTTGAATTGCCCGATCGTACAAGGGCGCTGCTTCATCTTTTCTTCCCGCGTGCTTGAGCGCCCGAGCAAGATGGGCATAGCCAACCGCAAACTCCGGATCGAGTTCGACTGCGCGGCGATACGCATGCTCAGTTTCCTCGTTGAATACTCCGCGCGACTGCAAGGCAACACCCAGGCGATCCCACGCGACTGCGTTTTTCGGTTGCAACTGAATTGCGCGACGGGCAAAACTTTCAGCATCGGCAAATCGCTTCGCGTTGCCGGCGCCGGCACGTGGCTGCACCAGCACCACGCTCAACGCGACCAACGCATCGACGTCTGACGGGCTCCACAAAACGGCGTTGCGATAAGCAGCTTCCGACTCGTCCCAACGCTGCTGATCGGCATAGATATTACCGAGACCATAGGCTGCACGGCCGTCGCGAGGTTTCAGTTTGAGAATGCTTTGATACGAATCTTCAGCTTCGGCAAAGCGTCGCGCATCGCGAAACTGATTTCCCTTCTCCAGCAGATCGTCGACGCGATCTTCGACTTCTGCGTTGGTGGAACCGGTAGCGCGCGGGCCGGGGGCGGGAGTACGACGGCTGTTCGGAGCGGTGCGACCGGTGCGTTTCCTGGTTTCGGGATTCTTTGGTCTGAAAATTCCGGCGCCGCCGCCAACGTCGACACCGACATCCTGTCCGCGGGCATCAATTCCAGCCGCCGCTAAACAAAACGAAAGCGCAATAAGCGACAACGATGCGCGAATAATCGAGGCAGCTCTCATCGATCTACTCCTGGTCTGTCGGGTAACTAATGGATTCAACCACAGCGATAAGTTGGTAGATAGCCTGGCAGAAGCCGTTGAAACGTAGCGGAATTGTAGCCTAATTTCGCGAAGATGATCTAACTAAGAAGTTAATTGGCTTGGGAAAAAGCTAGCCGGACGGCGCGCTTAGGCAGAACGGACCAGACGAAAGCCGAAATTCTGATGTCTGGTTGTGGGCGGGAACCAATCCCGGTAGGTGGCGGAAACCGGTATCTGGCGGTCTTTGGGATCGCTGGCATAGGAACCGCCGCGGGCCACAACCCATTCTTTCGATGCGGACGGAATCTCTGCCGCGTCGTTGTAAATCGAGGCCTTTGAAGAAGTCCACTCCCAGGCGTTGCCGATGAGATCAACCACACCCCAACGATCTTTGCCGTCGGGATAGGTCCCCACTGGCTGCGGCGTAGCTTCTTTCACAACTGCCCGCTTGTCTTGCCACGCGTCACCCCAGGGATAAGCTTTGTATTCGCCACCGCTGCGCGCGGCAAACTCCCATTCGTCCTCAGTCGGCAGTCGATAGGCGACGCCGTCACGCTTTGAACGCCACGCGGCGAAAGCTTCGGCATCCTTTGGCGAAACATTTACTACCGGCCACTGCTCCTGTCCGGGTAGTGGTTGTCCTTTAACCCAGTGGCTGGGAACTTCGTAACCCGTGTCGCGGACAAACTCGGCATACTCAGCGTTGGTAACTTCGGTACGGTCCATTAAGAACTTGGGCACGGTCACCGCGTGCTCAGGCCGCTCTTGCGGTGGTCCATCATTGCGGCCCATCTGGAAGGTGCCGCCGGGAATTTCCACGAGATCAGCCTTGGTTGATCCGGTCAAGTGGTTGGTCGGATTATTTGGTGGCGTCGTCGGCCCAGCTACGGGAGGAGTCGGTTTTGGACGAGTTAGAAAGTAAGCAGCTGCGCCGCCCCCAATTAGCAGGACCACGAGCACCACACCGCCAATAAGCAACATCGAATTGCCTTTGGCCGGCGGTGCCATCGTGCCGGGCAGTGACGCCGCACCAGGAAGATAGCTTGCGACTCCCGGAAAACTGTTGCTGCCCGCAACACCAGCTTTCGTTCCGATGGTTGGCGCTGATTCCGCGATGGTAGCGCCCGGCGGCATGCTGGTCGCCAAACGAGAGAGACGCTCTTCGAGTTCTTTCGCTTGTCGCTCAACGCGCTCCATCTGTTCGCGCGCCTGGCGTTCTCTCTCAGCTCGCTCCTCTTCTGCCTTGCGCTTTTGCTCTTCTTCTTCTTTCCGCTTTCGTTCCTTTTCCTCGGTGGCCTTGCGTCGGGCTTCGGCTTCGCGGTCCAATTCTTCACGCGCAATCTGATCGCGTTGCTTCTGTTCCCGTTCGTACTCGGCGCGCGACGCCGCAATCTGTGCTTGTTCTTCTGCACCTAAGGCCGCTGAGCTAACGGTACCTGCCATCGAATCGAAAGCTACCTGCGAATTAGGCGGAACTGATTGGCTGCCGGTGCTGACGGCCGGCGAATGCATTGTTTCGCCAGCATCGAGATGACCTGTCTGCCGGTTGATATTCAAGGTTGAGCCAAAGTCGCCGATGGCTGCGCGCAATTCATTGAGGAACACTTCTACCGAAGGCGTGCGATCGGCAACTTCCTTCTCGAGAGCATGCTGCACAACTGCTTCAAGCCGCGGTGAGACATCGACTCCCATCGACTTGAAACTAGGCAGCGGCAGCGTGAGGTGTTTCTTCATGATCGAAGGAATGGACGAGCCTTTGTACGGAACATCGCCGGCGAGCATTTGGTAGAGAATGATTCCCAGGCTGTAGATGTCGGCCCGCGCGTCCGGCTCGTCATCCGACCACTGCTCCGGCGCCATATAAAAAGGAGAGCCCATCAGCCCGCTTGTCTTGGCTTGAATAAACGAGCCGAGCAATTCACCGGACTTTATTTTGGCCAAACCGAAGTCGAGTATCTTCAAACCCTGCGAAACCGGCTGGCCCAACTGGGTCATGATGTTCAAAGGTTTGAGATCGCGATGCACGATGTTCTGGCGATGTGCGGCAGCTACACCCGCGCCGATTGCCGAGGCAAATTCCAGGGCGCGGGCCGGCGGCATCACTTTTTCGTCAGCCAGAATGTCTTGTAACGACTGGCCGTTAACAAACTCCATCACCAGAAAAGGCATGGTGCCGCGCACTACACCAAAATCGGTGACGGAAATAATGTTTTGATGACGGATCGCGGCAGCAGCCAGCGCTTCCTGGCGGAAGCGAGTAACGAGCATCGGATCGTTGCCAACCAAATCCGGCAGGATCACTTTGATAGCGTGAGATGTCTTGAGGAAAATATGCCGCGCCTGAAAAACAACCCCCATGCCTCCCTGGCCCAAACGCTTTTCCAGTTGATAGCGCGCGTCGAGTATTGGTTCCCCAAGCAGCGAAGGCGTGGTGGCGTCGCCGTCCTGCGGACAGTGGTTTACGTCGTCGGGGAAACAGCGCCTACAGGCTGGGCATTCTTTCATCTATTACTCAATGGAAGCGGCGGCGGAGATAACATCGCTGTTTGATTCTAACGGCTATGTTATAGAGCAAGCAACACTAAAGGTCCGGCCGCAAGGCTTTGAGCGGGCGAATAGCTTCCTAGCGAATCACGATGTTTACTAACCGCTGGGGCACGACGATCACCTTTACGACCTCGTGCCCTTCGATCAACGCGCGAATCTTCGCGTCATTGAGCGCGGCCGTGCGCAGTTCTGCTTCTGAAACTTCGGGCGACATGATCAGACGCGAGCGCAGCTTGCCATTGACCTGAACTGGAATCTCCAACTCTTCACTGCGAGCTAATTCCCGATCGGCCTGCGGCCATCGAGCGGAATTCAACAAGCCACCTTGATGACCCAAGGCTTCCCACAGCTCCTCGGCTGCATGAGGAGCAAATGGAGTAAGCATCGCGACCAACGTTTCCAGTGCTTCACGCACAACAAACACATCTTCAGCTACGGCATTTGCCGGATCTGCGTTGAAGTCGCTGAGCTCATTAAACAACTCCATCAGCGCCGCCACGTTCGTGTTGAAATGCAGGTCGTCGAACTCGTTAGTAATGCGAGCGATTGTCTGATGCGTCTTGCGCCGTAACGCGCGCGCTGCCGAAGTGAAACCAACTGCTGGTTCATCTGGTGAACCCGCATGTGAAAGACGTTCATGCCAGCGCCAAACCATCGTGTACACGCGCCGCAAAAACCTGACTGCCCCTTCGACGCCCGCCTCTGACCAGCGCAATTCATTTTCAACCGGTGCTGCGAAGAGTACGAACATTCGCGCAGCATCGGCGCCAAACGCTGCAATCATTTCATCGGGATCGACGCCATTGCCTAAACTTTTGGACATCGCTTTCCATTCATCGGTTCCCTCGACGCGGTTCGTTACCATCCCTTGAGTCAACAAACGTTTGACAGGCTCGTCGAAAGAAACCAAGCCGATGTCGCGCATGACCTTGGTCCAGAAGCGCGTGTAAATGAGGTGCATGACCGCGTGCGAATCGCCGCCAATGTACTGGTCCACCGGCGTCCAATGTTCGGCCAGCGCCGAGTCAAAGGGCGCTGTCTCGTTGCGGGGATCGCAGTAGCGAAAGAAATACCACGACGAATCGACGAACGTATCCATCGTGTCTGTGTCCCGGCGACCGGGTTTTTCACACTTCGGGCAGGTCGTATTTACGAACTCTGGAACGCCTGCTAACGGCGATTCACCGGTGCCCGTGAACGCTGCCGTTTCAGGCAACACGACCGGCAACTGATCGTAAGGTACCGGCACCGTGCCGCAGTTTTCACAGTAAATCATCGGCACGGGCGCGCCCCAGAAACGTTGCCGCGAGACACCCCAATCTCGAATGCGATAGGTGACAGCCGCCTCGCCAAAACCTTTCGCCTTGGCAAACGCGGCCATTTCCTGCATCGCAACTTCTGAGAGTTTTCCGCTCCACTCGCCGGAGTTCACCAGGATTCCGTAGTCAGTAAATGCATGCTGCATGGCTAACGATTGATCTTCGCTCAACGAGTCATGCACGATCGATTCCTGTTCGTGTGACACGCGTTCGATTACCCGGCGGATTGGCAGCGAGTACTTTTGCGCAAACTCGTAGTCGCGTTCGTCGTGCGCCGGCACGCTCATCACTGCGCCGGTGCCGTATTCCATCAACACGTAATTCGCAACCCACACCGGAATCGTTTCGCCGCTGAAGGGGTTGATTGCCAGCACACCGGTATTGATTCCCAGCTTCTCTTCTTCCTGGTCTACTACTCGGCTGCCGCCGGCATTTTCCTTTCTCATCTTCTCGGCAAATCTTGCCACGTCATCTTTCAACGCTGAACCTTCAAGCAATGTAGCGAGCAGCGGATGGGCCGCGGAAAGCACGACCGCCGTGGCGCCGTAGATGGTGTCGATGCGCGTAGTGAATACACGAATCTTTTCTTTGCCGTCCTTAACGGCGAAGTCGATGAACGCACCTTCACTGCGGCCAACCCAGTCGCGCTGACGCTTTAAGACTTTTTCCGGCCAACCTGTTTCGATCTGCTTGATGTCGGCAACGAGTTGCTCGGCATAGTCGGTAATGCGCAGAAACCATTGCTCGAGATCGCGCTTCTCTACCGTTGCGCCGCAACGCCAGCAGACGCCGCCCGACGACTGTTCGTTTGAAAGCACTGTGCCTTCATTTGGACACCAGTTGACCGGCGACATCTTTTTGTACGCCAGACCGCGTTCATACATTTTCAGGAAGAACCACTGGTCCCACTTGTAATACTCGGGTCGATGCGCTGCGATTTCGCGCGACCAGTCATAACTGATTCCCAGGCGCTGCATCTGCCCGCGCATGTGAGCGATATTTTTTTCGGTCCACTCTCGAGGATTGATACCGCGCTTGATAGCGGCCTGCTCGGCGGGCTGGCCAAAGCTGTCCCAACCAATCGGGTGCAACACGTTGAAGCCTTGCAGGCGCTTGTACCAGGCAAGCGCGTCGCCGATTGCATAGTTCCGCACATGGCCCATGTGCAAAAAGCCGGAAGGATAAGGCAACATCTCGAGCGCATAAAACTTGGGCCGCGGATCGTCGTTGCTGGCTTCGAAGGCGCGCGCTTCTCGCCAGCGCTCCTGCCACTTCTTTTCTATTTGTTCTGGAAAATATTTTTCGTCCATGTCGCTTTCCTAACGGTGCCTACACTTAACATGAAATTGCCGGGAAGTCGTAACGCAGACTGTTATTTTGCGAATGCGGCTTACGCAAACGGTCGAGTCTGCGTTGTTCCCGAATTTATTTTGCTATTGGAAGATTCGCCGCCCCGCGTTAGCGCGCCTACGCGCGACGCAGCAGCGGCACTGTTAGGAGGAGCTTGAGGCGAAATGTCGTCATGAGGATCATTTTAGTAAAAGTGATAAGAACTGTCCAACGGTTCAGATAATGTTCAGAGGCGACGGTCAAGCTGTCTTGCGCTGATGTTCTTTCATGTAGGCGCGCAACAGGGCGTTGATCTTCGTTTGGTAGCCTCGTCCTTGTTTTTTGTACCACTCCACTACATCACTGTCGATACGTAGAGTTAGCTGTTTCTTCGGTGGAATCGGGAGAAAGTTCCGCCGCAAAATACCTCGAGCGAACATTTCGGGAGTAACCTCTGGTATTTCCGAGAGATCAATATCCTCGTCCTTCATCGCATCAATGCGTTTCAAGTCAGTTTCTGATTTCCTTGAAATAGATTTCTTGTTCATTTTTCAATGCCCTTCTGAACGATATTATTCTGACCCCGTCGCTTCTTTCGGTATGGGAAATGGCCACCACTCTTCCCCAAAGTAACCCGAGAGTTAGAAAGCGCTTCTCGCCGTAATCAAACCGATCGTCGAGAAGAGTGACGGTTTCTCCAGCAAAAACTATTTCGGCATCCACGAAGTCGATTCCGTGACGCCGAATGTTCGATCGCCGCTTGGCCTCGTCCCATTCCGAAACGCATAGGCAGTGTAGTTACAAATTGTAGTTACGTCAAACTAGCGGCGGGAAATTACGGGGTGATTAGGAATAATCGTGCGGCTAAGCGTCGCCGTTGTCAACGAACGAGCGCAGCATATTCAAGTTCTGCAAATCTGCGCGCGGATCGTCGTAAGGTGTCTCTAAAATGAAGGCGGCGTGCGCGAGTTTTGGATGGCGCGCCACACGGCGCAATGCTTCCGCGCCGATATGGCCTTCACCGATGTGCCAGTGTCGATCGACACGCGAATTATAGGGAGCACGCGAGTCGTTGAAGTGAATGGCGCGCACGTTTCGCGTTTTCACGGTGCGTTGAAGTTTCACCATCAACGCTTCCAAACCGTCTTCCTCGCGAATGTCGTAACCGGCCGTGAACGCGTGGGCGGTATCAAAACAAACCCCTAACGGAATCTTCGGGCAGCCATCCATGATTGAACGTAGGTGCTCGAAACGATGCCCGATGCATTCGCCCTGGCCTGCCGTGTTCTCCAAAAGGATTCTCAGTTTTCCTAAGTCAAAGCGGCGGCAGGCAATCTTGATGCTATCGATGCAAGTCTTAATGCCGTCGGCTTCGCATGAGCCGCGGGCACTGCCGGGATGGACCACCAGATAATCTGCGCCAAGCAAGAGCGCGCGCTGCAGTTCTTCACGAAAAGAGATTCGAGATTTTTTCAGGAGTAGTTCGTCGGCCGCGGCCAGGTTAACCAGATAGTTGCAGTGAATTGCGACCGGCGTGATTTTTGTTTCGCGTCTTACTTTCCGAAAAAGGAAGACGTCGGCAGATGTCAACGGTTTCGCTGCCCAGCCGCGTGGGTTGCGCGAAAAGATTTGAACCGTGTCGCAGCCGGTATCGCGCGCCACCAACAATGCGTTATGCAATCCGCCTTTGATGGGCGCATGAAAACCGATGCGAGGTCTTCGGTACTTACTGGTCAATTCCATCTTTAGACTGCCCAACACCAAGCTTTCCTTTCCAGCGGCTCTGCCGTTTTCCGTGCGGAAAGGCTCTGCCTTTCCGAAACGCAATAAGGATCAAGAGGCTGTGCCTCGAATAACTCCGAGGCGCAGCCTCGAAAAGAAAAGAAGAATTTACGGCGGTAAGGCAAAGCCTTACCGCACGGAATGCGGCGGAGCCGCAAAACCAATAAGGATGCGCGGCTACTTCTGAACTTCTTCCATCACGCGCAGCATGTTGCCGCCTAAAATCTTATCGACATCGCTTTCCGAATAGCCACGCCGCAATAACTCGCGAGTTAGATTCGGCAACTGAGAAACGTCTGCCAGGTCACTCAACGTCGATTGCACGCCATCGAAATCCGATCCAATGCCAGCGTGATCTATACCGACAAGTTTCACAACGTGATCGATGTGGTCCACCAAACGCGAGACGGTAACCGGCGGCAAAAGCTTCGCATACTCTTCACGGCGCACCGCATCGCGCGCCATCTTCTTATGCGCGCCATCGCCCTTCTCTTCTTCCGAAGCGCGTTGGACTCGGGGCGCTATCTCAGCGTCAAGCTTTTTCTTCTTCTCGTTCCAACCGGGCTCAAGGTGCTCAGGATAGAAGATCACATTGACTACGCCTCCGGTTTTTGCCAGCGCCTTAATCATGTCGTCCGTCAAATTCCTGGGCACGTTCGCCAGCGCGCGGCAACCTGAATGCGTCGCGATCACTGGTTTCGTTGAAGTGTTCACAATGTCCCAGAACGTCGGGTCAGAAACATGCGAAACATCAACCATCATGCCTAGCCGATTCATCTCACGAACCACCTGTTTACCAAAGTCATTCAAACCGCGCTTTGCACCCACCGCATCGCCCGACGAGCCTGCCCAACTGGTGCTCACGCTCCACGCCGGAGACATGTAGCGCACCCCCAACTTGTAATAGCGTTCGATGTTTTCCAGTTTTTCGTCGATCGCATACCCGCCTTCGAGGCCTGTTAGCGCCGCCAGTTTTCCTGCCGCAACAATGCGCCGAATGTCGCTTGCCGTAGTGGCAAACTGCCAGGTTTCCGGATGCTTTTCAGCGAGTTCATGGACTGCTGCAATTTGATCGTCCGCTCGTTTCATCGCTTGTGGACCACCGCCGCCAAACAATTCCGGCTCAACCCAAATCGAGAAAAACTGGGCGTCCAGTCCACCCTCGCGGGCCCGCACTGAATCGAAATGCCCGTCCTTGAGACGCTGAGCCAGATCGGCATTTTCATCGAGCAGCCGTTGCGTGGTGTCGGCATGCATGTCGATGACAATGGCCCGCTGATGAATCGCGAGCGGATCATTGCTCTTGTCATTTGCAGCGGGAGCGGAAGGCGTTGGTGCACTTGTGTTGTTCATACGGCAGTCAGCAGAAAAAAGCGCAAGCAGGAAAGTTCCTGCAAGAATCAGTGAAAGGTTAGGAGGTTTGCGACACTTCACCGGAAAGCGTTAGGGATTAATAATCTTTTGGTATTTGAAGAATCGTTTTGATGGTACTCGGGGCCCGCCTGTCGAAGCAAGCGCACCTTGCAAAACGTTTCAAATTTACGGTATCGTGCGCTGTACCGATAATCATAATGTCCTTTCTGAAAGGCCGAAAGGATCGACGCGCTTCCTGTAGCATTGGTTTCAAGCAACCTTCAAAGCGTAACTGAATTTCCTGAATTCCCTCGCTGCCCGTTTCCAAAGCTTATCCTGTTAAGGAGCACCAAGCATGTTCTCAAAAGATGGCAAAGCGAAAGACATACCAACTCCGCGCATTTGTGACGTCGTTTGGCACGATGGCGAGTTCATAAAATGGGACGACGCTCGCGTTCACGTGATGTCGCACGTTCTCCATTATGGCTCGAGCATATTTGAAGGCATTCGTTGTTATGCGACTAAACGCGGCCCTGCGATTTTTCGTTTGAAAGAGCACATGCAGCGGTTCCTCAATTCCGCCAAGATTTACCGCATGGACCACACCTGGAAACTGGACCAGTTATGCCAAGCGTCGGTTGACCTGGTGGAGCGTAGTGGTTTGGAGCAGTGCTATATCAGACCAATTCTTTTCCGCAGCCTCGACGAAGCGCGGCCCGCTTTCGGCGTTAACCCTTTCCCAAATCCGCTGGCCTGTTATATCGGCGCCTGGGACTGGGGCAAGTACCTCGGCGATGAGGCGATTGAAAAAGGTGTCGATGTTTGCGTCTCAACCTGGAACCGGCTGACACCAAACTCGATGCCGGCAATGGCCAAGAGCGGCGCGAACTATATGAATTCGCAGTTGATCAAAATGGAAGCGCTGGTCAACGGTTTTGCTGAAGGCATCGCGCTCGACGATCGTGGTTACGTTTCGGAGGGCTCCGGCGAAAACATTTTCATGGTGAGCAATGGCGCAGTGTTAACGCCGCCGCTTTCATCTTCGATCCTTGCCGGAATCACGCGCGATAGCGTCATTCAGATCTGCCACGAACTGGGAATCACAGTTAAAGAGCGCAGCATTCAACGCGCCGCTTTGTATGTGGCGGATGAATTGTTCTTCTCAGGCACGGCCGCTGAAATTACTCCAATTCGTTCCGTCGATCGCATCACGGTGGGCGCTGGCGGTCGCGGCGAGATAACTGAAAAGATTCAGAAAGCCTTCTTTGAAATCACCAAGGGTGAACGCAAAGCGCCGGGCGACTGGCTGACTTATGTGAATGCCGCCAAGAAATCGCAACCGGGCAACAACGGTTACCCATCGGGCAAAGGCAGCAGCGTGAACGAAACAATCAAAGCTTCTGACGAACCGGTGTTGAAATATCAGACAGCGGCCTCGCTTGCTGACTAACGTCTAGACCATCTTCAAACACTCCGCGGCGGGCGAGATCATCGTCCGCCGTTTTTGTTTTCGCCGACAAACATTGACGATTCTCATTTGAAAACGCTATCATCGCCCTGGCGTCATGATGATTTCTCCGCGACGCCGCCCCGCAGTTCAATCGCCCCATCCGGCGGAAAATCCAAACAGTCCAGTTCAAAGAACCCAAGCTAGAAAGGTTCGCCTTCCGTTATGCCTTTAAAAATTGACGATCTCCTGCGTATCGCGACCGGCCAGGGCGCGTCCGATTTGCACCTCAAAGTTGGCGCCTTCCCGGTAATGCGCATTGGCGGCGAACTGCATCCGCTAGCGGACGCCCCGCGCCTGAAACAGGAAGACACGCTCGATATGGCGTTCGCGATCATGTCCAACCGGCAGAAACAACGCTTCAAGGAAGTCTCAGAAGTTGACATTGGTTATGGTGTCGCCGGCCTGGGCAGATTTCGCGCTAACATTTTTCAGCAGCGCGGAACCGTCAGCATTGTGCTGCGCGTCATTCCCGATCAAACCAGAAATACTGCTGAACTGGGACTGCCGCCGATCATCGATCGCATCGCTGAAGAGCGACGCGGATTAATCATAGTTACCGGCTCAACCGGCTCGGGCAAATCGACGACGCTGGCGGCGATGATCGACAGAATAAACGCGCGCCGCAGCGGACACATTGTAACGATTGAAGATCCGATCGAGTTTCTGCATCGCGACAAGATGTCGTTTGTGACGCAACGCGAAGTTGACGTCGACACGCGTTCGTTTGCTGAAGCACTGCGCGGCGCGCTGCGGCAAGATCCTGATGTCATTCTGGTTGGTGAGATGCGCGATTACGAAACCATTGAAACAGCCCTGACCGCGGCAGAGACGGGGCACCTGGTGCTATCGACGCTGCACACGCTTGATGCAACTGAAACGGTGATGCGCATCGTTTCCAGTTTTCCCTCGCACCAGCAAAAGTCTGTGCGCATTCAGCTCGCCGGAATTCTCAAAGCAGTTATCTCGATGCGCCTGGTCCGTGCGGCCAAGGGCGCCGGACGGGTGCCCGCAGTTGAAGTGATGGTCTCTACCGCTTTGATTCGCGATTACATCATCAATGAAGAAAAAACGTACATGATGCGCGAAGCGATTGCAGCCGGCACGTCGCAATACGGCATGCAGACATTCGATCAATCGCTTTTCCACTTGTTTCAGTCGGGACTGATCTCAATGGAAGAAGCGCTGCACAACGCCAGCAACGCCGACGAGTTTCGCATGCGCGTCTCCGGCATTCTCTCGGCCGAGCAGGCAATGGACGGCATGTCGCCGAGGCCGACGGCGAGTCGCGAGAACGAGAATGTGTTTGTGAAGCACTAGCCGGTGAGGGGGTAGGGTATTGGGTTTAGGGTGTAGCCAAAAACGATCTTAGTAGGTGGTTTTTATCCTCAGCGAACGAATGAGCGCACCAAGCATCCGACCGACTTCCTCCGATAACTCCAATAGACCATCGACCGATGTCTTTGATTCGTACTTCAGTCGTTCGGCGAGGATCACCTGGGTTTCCAGTTCCTTTAACGAACCCTGGGATATGCAAAGGAATTGGATATATTCCTTCCGGCTACCTCTTCCATAGCCTTCGGCAATGTTGGAAGACACCGAAACAGCAGCCCGGCGAAGTTGGGAAGTCAGTCCGTATACTTCCGACCGTGGAAAACCGCTGCTGAAACGGTAGGTTTCAACTGCAAGCTCCATGGCTTTTTGCCATACCAATAAGTCGCGATAACTCTTTAGCATTGTTCGACGCTCCTTTCAGTTTTAATAATCCTCACTCGTCTTTTGGTTTTCACTCCCGCTCTTCGCATTTCTCTTTCCATCCTTCACCCTACCCCCTAATCCCTACCCCCTAATCTCAGGCGGCGCATGACGCGAACGCCGGCGCGCCAGTCTTCGTTGATATCGAACCGGTAGATTTCGATGTCGGGCGCGATTGAGCGCGCGAGCGTGTTGAAGGCGGGATGAACGCGCAAGGTGGGTGCGACCAGGTAAATTAAGGGAGGCTCGTTTTTGATCTTCCTGTTACCGAAGAGTTTTGCTTTTGAGATGTGTCCGCGACGCCGATGGGCTTCGACGCGCTGCCAGTAGTCCACTCCCTGTAAAACGTGTTCGCGGTCTTCAGCAACTTTTAACTCGATCACCGCCAGCCGGCCGTCGTGCCGCAAGGCCAACAAGTCGATCGGCCGAACGCTGATGGTCCCGCCGGGCGCGGTGCGAAACTGTGCATGCAATGGCGCGATGATCAAGCCGGGATCGAGTTTGGTGATGTCCCGACGCAGTGACGACTCGAGCCACGCTTCGGCGGCGTTGCGATACAACGCGTGTCGACGATCCGCGGCGTCAGCGGCGCGATGCTCCTGCAAATCGATGAGCAGATTTTGAAACTCGCGCTCGCTTTTCTCGTCGAGCAGGCGCCGGCTTGACCCTTCAAGACCAAACCAAACTCGCTCGCTTCCCATGAGGCGACGCACCCGCGCGAACGGCAGTCCAAAGTAACGCAGCGTCTCGCCTTGCCGCGCGCTTACAATGTCTATTGCATTCGGAACGATCGACTTTATCCGCGCTGCGGCGTGGCTTAACTCGGCGGGAAGCATTGGCGGGGAGGGCCGCACA
>DNND01000087.1:36408-40235 GCA_003488005.1 Blastocatellia bacterium
CGGGAAGCATTGGCGGGAAGCGCCGCAAACGTCTGTTCCAAAGTTCCTCACGGGTCGGCACATCCACGAGCGCCAATTCGGTCAACTGCTGATCAACTTCATAGATTGTGATTGCGTCGCGAAGGCTTTGTCGCAGTAACGCGACTCGTTGCAGAACCGGCCTGACCAGATCTGTTTCAACTATCAGCCGGAGCTGTTGAATGTAGGGCGCGCGGGCCCGTTCGCTTGTTCGCTTGAACCACAACAGCGACGCGGCGAGAAAAGCGTCAGCGTCGCTCGGTCGGCCGGCGCTTACCAGACCGGTTACGGCGACGCGTTCGTGTTTCAGTCGCAACAGGATGCGTGCGTAACGACCGGGCTGGCCGCGGCGCGCGCCCGGGCTAAGCGAGACTCGTTCAACTTTCGCGCCAGTTTGATTCGCACAAACGAGTTGGGCCAGAGCAGCGCAGCGCGCCTGTCTTGCAGCCTTGACGGTCAAGGCAATCGCAGTTGCGGAGGCGCGCGGAACGAGTTCGATAATCGGGCGCTCAGCGCCAAGACGTCGAGACGCTTCGAACGTCAGTTTTTCGCCGGTCCATTCCCAGGAGAAAATTTTCCACGAGCGCGTTCCCTCTTCCGTCCAACAGCCGAGCAGCAATCGTCCATGCGCGACGAAGATTTCCAACTCGCCCTGGTTGAGTGCTTGCGAGTCCCCGCCGGCGATTGTAAGAAACCATTCGACGTGAGACTGGAACAGATCGTTGATGACTGCACGCGCTGCTTCCAGCCGCTCAGGGGTGTTTACTCGTTTCGGCATTGCGGGCAGACCAAAAGAACGCGGACAAAGCTGTGCAGTAACTACGGTTCGGCTTTGTAATTTTGCGGCGGGTTGAGGGTGATGTTGCGGCGGCGGACGATTCTTAGAAGTTAGCTAACTTTAGTTAGCCCAAACTTTTCTAAAGAACCAGGAATTCCAGATTCCAGACGCCAGATTCTACATTCCAAATTCCAGATTCCAAATTCCAGGTTTACGGATTACGGATTACGGATTACGGATTACAGAAGTACGGATTACAGATTACGGATTACAGAATTACGGATTACAGAATTACGGATTACGGATTACGGATTACAGAAGTACGGATTACAGAAGTACGGATTACAGAAGTACGGATTTCAGAATTAGATTTCAGCCTTTAGATTTCCCACTCCGATTTAGATTCGACTTCGATTCCCATTTGGGATTTGCAATCTGGAATCTTGAATCTGGAATTTGGAATCGCAAAATCCGTCCGTTCGGCGTTACTTCTACCGTGTGCTACCATTTTCAGTCAATAAGATTCGCATTAATAAACAGGAAAAGTCAGGCGTGGTATTCAGTAATTCGCAATACAAGCAAACAAATTAGCGCCTTCAGAAAGTGTCAATGACAAACGTTTACCTCGCAGCATCAGTGCGCACGCCCATCGGCCGCTTTGGCGGCACGCTGGCCTCCTGGAGCGCGGCTGACCTCGGCGTGGCCGCCGCGAAAGAAAGCATTCAGCGCGCAAACCTTACCGCCGATCAAATTCAGCAATCGATTTGGGGTTGTGCGCGACAAGCCGGCGGTGGTCCAAACGTGGCGCGCCAGATTACCTATCGAGCGGGCGTTCCGGAAACAGTGCCGGCATTCACAGTCAACCAGGCATGCGGCTCGGGCCTTCAGGCAATCATGCTGGCGGCGCAGCAAATCCTGTTAGGCCGCGCCGAAGTCATCCTCGCCGGCGGCGCCGAAAGCATGTCGCGCGTTCCCTATTTCGCTGAAGGCGCGCGCTGGGGTATGCGCATGGGAAACACCGAACTCGTTGACGGCATGTATCGTGACGGCTTTAACGATCCCTTGTCCGGTCTGGTGATGGGCGAGACGGCAGAAAACCTGGCGGTCCAATACCAGATTGATCGAGACGCACAGGATGAATTCGCTTTGCGTTCGCAACAACGCGCGCAAGCGGCGATCGAATCGGGCCGGTTTGATGAAGAGCTGGTCCCGCTCGATGTAAAGGGCGGCAAGGGCGAGACGACCAAATTTGTTCGCGACGAACACTGCCGATTTGGCACAACTAAAGCCGACCTCGCGAGATTGTCGCCGGTGTTTTCGAAAGCTGGAACGGTGACAGCCGGAAACTCTTCGGGAATAACTGACGGCGCGGCGGCGGTTGTTGTCATGAGCGAGGCCGCCCTGAAGCGCAGCGGCGCTAAAGCGCAAGCTCGAATCGTTGATTACGAAGTCGTCGGCGTGGCGCCGGAAATCATGGGCATTGGACCAGTGCCGGCAGTCCGTTCGTTACTGGCGCGCAACAAACTGACGTTGGACGCAATCGATCTAATCGAACTTAACGAGGCTTTTGCGGCACAGGTGATTGCCTGTGATCGTGAGCTGAAGTTCGATCCGGATCGTTTGAACGTGAACGGTGGCGCGATTGCCCTGGGCCATCCCATCGGCTGCACCGGCGTGCGCATCACCACCACTCTCTTGCATGAGTTGTATAAGCGCGGCGGCAAGCTCGGATTGGCAACGCTCTGTGTCAGCGGAGGCATGGGGCTGGCGTTGCTTTTGGAACGAGTATGACGGCCGATGGCGGCGCGTTTTCAGAGTTTTTGAACTATCAGGCCAACCTCGCACGACGCGTGCGGCATCCGAAGGCCACGTTGCCGAATCATGGACAGGCTCGAAAGCCTGTCCTACTTAGAAAGGTTCATTGTGAAGAAAATCAGTTTTACAGCATTCGTTGTCGCGCTCGCATTTGCTTTTGTTTTGCCGGTTGGAAGCTTTGCGCAGCGCAGTCGGAAAACTGTCAACGCGAAAGTTAGTCCTGCTTCAGGCCTGTTGTCATCGCTGCCGCCATCGGACGCGGTGGCGCTGGTCAACGTAAATCGCCTGCTCGATGAAGTGATACCCAAGCTGTTGGCGGAAAATCCGGCGCGTCTCACCGAAGTCACAAATGAACTCGCTAACTTCAAAACGCAGACGGGCCTTGATCCGCGCTCCTTCGATCAAGTTGCGCTGGGCTTTCGTTACCTGTATCCGGCCGAGGGCATCACGAAGATGAGCACGGTAGCGCTCGTGCGCGGCACATTCAACGCCGGCGCGCTTGTTGCCGCCGGACGCCTGGCGGCTAACGGTAAATATGCGGAAGAGAAATATCTGGGCAAGACAATCTATATTTTCACCATCGATCGGCAACTGAAACTGCTCGGACTTTGGGACATCAAGGTGAATGACCTTGCGGTTACCTCAATCGACGGCAACCTGATTGCGCTGGGCGAACTGGACGCCGTGCGTGGCGCGATTGACGCCAGCCGCAGTCACAACTATGCGAACCCGGAATTGATCGCTCTCGCCAGTCGCGACCCGAATGCTGTGGTTGGCTTTGGCGGTAACTTGACCGACAAGCTGCGACAGAATTTGAGTGTTACTAATAACAACATTGCTCGCGAACTAACGGCAGTGCGGCAGGTTTACGGAACATTGGGAATGACCGCAACGGATCTGGAGCTGATGATGGCCGCGCGCACCGTCGATCCGGATTCGGCGCGGAACCTCAGCGACACAGTCGAAGGGCTCAAGCAGGTAGGAGCATTTTTTGTGGGTCGATTATCACCCGTCAAAGGCACGCTGGCCCGAAGCGCTTTGAACAACCTCAAGGTCACAATGCAGGGCAATGAACTACAAATACGCACTGCGGTCGCGCAGTCGCAGGTGACGCCGTTGATTCGAGGGAATTGAGGACCTGAAAAGTGCTGAGTGCTGAGTACTGAGTGCTGAGTGCAGGGTAAGCGTCAAGAAGTTCCTGGTAATAAAAAATGAA
>DNND01000135.1 GCA_003488005.1 Blastocatellia bacterium
GCTACCGCAGGCGGTACTGACTTCCTATGGGCGTGTTTCACGCACCCGCGAAACCATTGATTTTTAATGCGAACAATGATAGTTTTCGCGCTTCAAGCAGCGGTCGATCACAGGGGGCGAGGCTCACTCGGCAATTCACGACTTTGTCAGACAACCATCTGCTCAAGCCAGGCTCTCGATTTCATTAATTTCGTTCAGGTTTTGATTCAACCAGCGGGCACCTCGTTCATATTCAAATAAGTCAAAAGCAGCGGCGTGGCGCTGCCTCTTCCCTGGTCCGCAAGTAGCCAACTCGGATTTAAGCCAAGCGAAAGGTTCCATTCGCGTTGATTGCCCAAGGTGTTTTGCATTTTTATCTAGTCCGCCATTTCCAGTTACAGGAGTTGCATGAAAATCGAAGCAACGAAATTTCTACCTCTAGCCCGCCGGGACGCTATCATCACCAAAGAGGTTGACGGCGAACTGCTGGTCTATGACGTCACGCGCGACAAAGCGCATTGCCTGAATGAAACTGCCGCCGCCGTTTGGCGCCTATGCGATGGCCGCTCGAGCGTAAGCGAAATCAGTGAGCAGTTGGCAGTGAGCAGTGCGCAGCAGGCAGACGGCAGTCGGCAGAAGGCAGACGGCATTTCGCTCAGCACTCAGCACTCAGCACTCAGCACTTCTCAGCAGCCGACACCCGACACCCGACACTCGACACCCGCTTCCGACACCCGACACCCTACCCCCGACACCCAAATCGTTTGGTTGGCATTGGACCAACTGCGACGTTCGCACCTTTTGGACGAAGCAACTGCTGCGAAGGAAAAAACATTTTGGCCGGCAGCAATTCCCGGACTCGCCAACATGTCGCGGCGCGAAGCCGTCAGGCGCATTGGACTTGGCGCAGCAATCACCCTGCCGATAGTTGTCTCAATGACCGCCCCAACCGCGGTCCAGGCGGCAGTGTCGTGCAGCCACCATTGCGCATCGTGCACCACCTCGTCCGAATGTTGTGGCGTTTGCACCACCGGCGTGCCTGGTTGCACGACCGGTCTGCACTGTACTTAAGGAACAACAGCAGCCGCATCCAGAACCGGAAATTAGAACCGCAGCGGTAATAATGAAACTGATAAGACGAGAACAACAGCTTTTGGAACCGCGCTCCTACATCGTCAAAGATTTTTAGCCAAGGGATGAAAGAAACAATGAAGCCAGCCAAACTCAGCCGCCTGCGAACCTTCCTCGCCGGCCCGCGCCGCCTTAATCACGATTCACGATTTGCGATTCACGATTTACGCCGCAAGTGTGGCTTCATCCTGGCTGCGGTATTTTGTGTGATTGGCGTGTGTGCAATGGCTTCCGCCCAAGGCACATTTGCGAGCAATGTTGTAGCTGGTAATTGGAATGTCTCAGGATCTTGGACTTTAGTGTCAGGTGCGGACGGTGATGGAGTGCCGGATGCTGATGATAACGTCTTCGTACAGGTTGGACATGTAATAACTCTGACGGGCAATGAAGCGTGTAATGATTTGAACATCAGCACTGGCACCACAGCCAACAATGTGGGAGGCGATGGAAGACTTGCGCTAGGGTCCAACACCCTTCAGGTAAACGGAAAGCTTCGGTCTTATATTGCGCTCCTCGGAACGACTCCCGGCACTTCGGATTCCACGCCACCGGCTACACCAATTACCATAACTGCAGCAAGCGCCGGCAAGCTCAGTTTCGTAGGCAATACTCGCAACATAATAAACGCAGGCGAATGGTCAGCAAGTAATACAGCTTCCACAACGACGTTTGCTGTGGAAATTAATATGAATAGCGGTCAAACCGCCACAATGCAGGCTAGTGTTAAAGCCTCAACCTGGAATATTGTTGCGGGCACTGTAGACGCAGGAACAAACAGATTAGCTGCTGACGTCGGTGTTGCCACCGGGAGCGATATTACTATCGGCGCCGGTGCAATTGTAAGATCAGCTGCAACGGGGAGCGGAACAAGTGCAGTGTTTGGAAGAACAGCGGGTGGACTGGCTGGTGTGCTTACCTTGAATGGTTCTCTGTTCTTGACTGGTTCTGCACCGACCGTTGGAATGACCACAATTACCCTCAATGGGCTCGTTGAATATGGCGCGAGTGGCGCGCAAACATTTGCTTCGGCAATTAATAGTGGCGCCGATCCAACAACCTATACGACGCTTAAACTCAGCGGTACCGGACTAAAGACGACCGTAGCGAGCAAAATAACGACAATTAACGCAAACGGCAGCTTGGAAATGGCGGGGGGTGCTACGCCGCCAACGTTCGCGGTGGGCGCGGCCGGCACTTTCTCAGTTAATGCGACCGGCACAACAATTATTTATTCGGCAACGGGAGCCCAGACGACCGGTACCGAGTGGGTAACTAATTTTCAGAATGCCAAGATCAACAACAGCGCCGGAGTCACGCTCAATGCGGTCAAGACGATCAACGGAGCGCTGACCATCGGAGATTTAGTTTCGAACAGCATCTTCAACGATGGGGGCTTCCAGGTCACATCCACAGGAACGCTGAATCTTTCCAATGGTAGTACATTCAAGCTTGGTTCGGCCGGAACAGGCACAAGCTTTCCAGCGTTCGGCACTCGCATTATTTCTGTCGGTACAACTGTCGAATATGCTTCTAATCAGCCGCAAACGATCGCTGCCATCAATTACAGTAATCTAACTAGCAGCGGCAGCGGTGCGCGTACCCTGGCCTCCACTGGAACGATTGGTATCGGGGAAATTTTTACACCCGGCGGCGGGAACACGTACACGATCACTGGGAGCACTATCGACTTCCTTAAGGGACTCAGTCAGACCATCCCGTCCTTCAATTACAACAATCTCTCGAACAGCGGCAACGGCCCGCGTACATATACCGGCACTGTCGGCATCGCGGGAACGTTCGATCCAGGTGGTGGCGGACCGCACGTGGTTACGGGCAGCACAATTGAATACAACGGCACAAGCGCGCAGAACACGATCACCTCTGCGCAAGGTTTCACCTACAACAATCTCTCAATAAATAATCCTGCAGGAGTAACTCTGCCTAACCTCGCGGGTCAGTTCGCAAATGTGAACAGCACGTTGTTTCTAAAGAACGGCCCGTTCACGCTTACTAATCCATCTGAACTCAGCATGGCGAACGGCGCGACGATTAATCGCTCTGGTGGCAGCATTTCAGCTACGCCGGGCGCTGTAGGAACTTACAACGTGACGTATTCAGGATCAGCCGCGCTCCTTGCTGGTCCAGAAATTCCATCGAGTTCTTCCGTACTCGGAAACCTTACGCTCGCACAAACTGTCGGCGACATTGATGCCGAGTTTTTGGGTTACAACACAACTGTCAATGGAACACTGGCGATGAACCAGGATACGAATCTTTACATGGGTTCGAACATTCTGGTGATGGGGACGAGTAGCGCCGCAACGACCAGCGGCACAGGGCAAGGCGACGTTATAGGAAAAGTAACACGCAGCAGTTTTCCTTCGTCTGGAGCCGGAGCCAACTACAACTTTGGCAGTCCGTATGTCCAGTTTAGAGACTTCACTAATGTATCGGTCACTCAAATCGATGTGACGCTGACGCCTGAACGGCCGGTGGATTTTGCGGAGGCCGTTAGACGCACATATCAGATCGATGTTAGCGGTACGGCGACTGCCACGCTGCGGCTGCACTATCGAGATGCCGAATTGCAAAACGCGGGCGACGAGCCAACCCTGGACCTTTGGGAAGGTCCGGCCTGGACGGACCAAGTCGCCACCGCCCGAGATGCCACCAACAACTGGGTAGAACGCGCTGCCGTTGCGACGTTTTCGCCGTGGGCGTTGGCCCCGCCGACTCCTGGTCCAACTGCAGTGAAACTTTCGAAGTTCAACGCCGCCAGTTTCGTTGACGGCGTGCAGTTGACGTGGGAAAGCGGTTTCGAAGTTAACAATCTTGGTTACCGTCTCTATCGCGAGCAGAACGGTAAACGCACGCGCGTTACGCCTTCGATCGTTGCCGGCTCGACCTTGCTGGTTGGCCAGGGCAACCGGCTGACGGCCGGCTACTCTTACTCATGGTTTGATCCGCAAGGCACGCCGGGCACGGCCTATTACCTGGAAGCGATTGACCTCGACTCCAGCCGGCAGACGCATGGGCCAATCTATCCTTATGGCGGGTCGCGCAATGGCGTTTCACCGAAACGACAGCGGGCGCTGTTGTTGAATGAACTCGGAAAGTCACTCGCAAATAATTCCGGCGGCGCCGATGCCGGCGGATGGCCGGCGTCGATGTCCGCGGCGGCTCGCAGCGAGACGTTGAAGCTGAAACCGCAATCGCTTGCCGCGCAACAGGCAATCGCCGGCGGCAAAGCCGTCAAGCTTCAGGTGCGGCAGTCAGGCTGGTATCGCGTGACGCAACCCGAACTGGTTGCCGCGGGATTTGATCCCTCTTCCGATGCACGACTGTTGCAGTTGTACGTTGACGGCGAAGAAGTGCCGGTGCGTTTGAGCGCGGAAGGCGCGCGCCTTAATGCGAACGACACGCTTGAGTTTTACGGCGTGGCGCTCGATACACAAACGACTGACACGCGCACTTATTGGCTGGTCAATGGAACCACAGCCGGCAAGCGCATTAGCGCCAAGCGCAACAAGATCAAGGCCGGCGATCAAAACTGGACGGAAAGTGCCGGGCTGCGAAGTTTTGCATTTACCGCCGAGCGGCGCGAGAAACTGGTCTATTCACCGCGGCTCTTGAACGGCGACGGCGAAAACATTTTCGGCGCGCTGATCTTCACCGATGCGACGGATCAAACTCTCGCGGTCAAGAATTTCGATCGCGAGTCGGCAACGCCGGTACAGTTGGAAGTTGCGTTGCAGGGTTTGACCGCCCAGGCCCACGAAGTGCACATCATGCTCAACGGCGCTGAGCTCGGCAGCATGACGTTCGCCGCTTCGGCACACTCAACCGCGAGGTTTGCAGTTAATCGCGCGTTGTTACGCGAAGGCGATAACACAGTCTCGCTGACCAGCAACAACGGCGACGCTGATATAAGTTTTGTCGACTATCTGCGGCTGACTTATGCGCATCAATACACGGCCGACAACAACGCGTTGAGGTTCAGCGTTCCCGGCGGCGGCGTGGTTCGCGTCGACGGCTTTAGCACGGCGAACATTCGCGTCGTCGACATTACCGATCCTAATTCGCCGCTCGAGCTGGCCACTTCCGGCAGCCCGTCCGGCACAGGTTACTCAGTCAAGGTTCAGGCGCTGGGTAACGATACGCGCACGTTAATGGCTTTCGCTGATGACATGACGGCCCATCCGGCGTCAATCACTGCGAACAAGCCTTCGAACTGGAACGCGAGCACGAATGGCGCGGATCTGGTGATCATCACGCACAAAGATTTTCGTCAGGCAGTCGAACCGCTTGCTACCTTGCGTCGCAATCAGGGTTTGAGCGTCGCCATGGTTGACGCTGAAGACGTCTACGACGAATTCAGTTATGGCGCACATACGCCGTCGGCGATTAAGGCCTTCTTAATGAATGCCGCCGGAACCTGGTCGCGCAAGCCTGGCTATTTGCTGCTGGTCGGAGACAGCAGTTGGGATCCGCGCAACTTCATGGACCAGGGCGCCAATGATTTCGTGCCGACGAAATTGATCGACACGAACTACATGGAAACTGCTTCTGACGACTGGCTGGTGGACTTCACCGGCCAGGGACATGCCGAGATGGCGCTGGGCCGTCTGCCCGGCCGCACCGCGGCGGAAGTTAGTTTGATGGTTTCCAAGATCATGGCTTACGAGCAGGAGAGGGAACTGAACGAACCGTTGCGCGGCGCCGTGATGGTTGCCGACGACGGCTTTGAAACGCAGAGCGCACAGACCAGCGCGCTATTGCCGGCCGGCGTAGCCAAACAGTCGCTCAACCGCGCGGCTATTGGCAACGACGATCTAATGCGCGGGCAATTGCTGGATGCGCTTAATCAGGGACCGATGATCGTAAACTTCTACGGTCATGGTTCGGTAGGAGTATGGACCGGCGCCGGCATACTCGATTCAGAACTCGCCGACACGCTGACGAACAGCAACCGGTCGTCGATCTATTTGATGATGACCTGTCTGAATGGCTACGCGCACGACGCCTACGTCGACAGTCTTAGCGAGTCGGTGTTGAAAGCGCCGAATGGTGGCGCGGTTGCGGTCTGGGCTTCGTCCGGATTCACGCCAACCGAGCCGCAGTTTGCGATGGATTCGCAATTCTACCGGCTGTTGTTTGGCGGTCAGCCGCTGCGCCTGGGCGAAGCAGCACGCCAGGCCAAGCTGGCTACGTCGGATTTGGATGTACGACGCACCTGGATTCTGCTCGGCGATCCGACGATGCGCGTTCGTTAGGGGAATGGGGGAAGGGTGTAGGGGGAAGGGTGTAGGGGGAAGGGTGTAGGGTGTACTTGAACGCCCGCCTTCTATACCCTACACCCTTCCCCCTACACCCTTCTTTTACGCTCTTCCACTTGGCGCTGCGGCACTCTCCGTGTAAACTTCACCTCAGCCAACTTGACCACAGTCTGGTGTTCTCATATTCGCCGGAAGTAGAGTCCACCAGCTCGCGCTTCGCGTCGCTGAAACTCCATTATTTCAATCGAGCCCAGAAATTGTAATCAAGGTTAGATAATCGTCCCCATGAAAGAACCCTCAGATTTATCTAAAGCTCTCGAAATTATCCTGAAGAACTCGGCGCTGGAACAGTCGAATGGTTCCTCGCACAATGGCCATGGAAATCCGCCTATCGTCGCTTACGGAGAGGAAGCGTCGCCCGAAGGCGAGATGCACTTGCGCGATTACTGGAAAACGATTCGCAAGCGTTTATGGCTAATCATTGGGCTGGCCCTAATCGTTGGCAGCGTCACCGCCCTCCGCCAGGCGCGCCAACCAGATATCTATCAGGCACGCGCGCGGGTGCAGGTGGGTACACAGACCTACAGCCCGGCACTGGGTGCGTCCAGAGGCGAATCTTTTTATCCTGAGAACGGCTACATGGAGCCCGAGTACTTCAATACTCAGGTGCAAATTCTTACCAGCCCGACGCTGCTGCGACGGGTCGCAAAGAATCTTGATCTCGAACACAACCGAACTTTTCTGGATGGACGCGTTGAAAATCGTTCCACTTGGCGTAGCCTTCTGACCATGTTTGGCTTTAGTCAGAAACAGGCTGAGGCACCGAAAAACCAAAACGTTCTGCCTGATGTCAACAGCAGCCCCGCCTTCGCGAGTGCCGGTTTCAATGCAGACGATCCAGCGGAAGTTGAGCGTCTAACGCCTTACGCCGAATCGCTGCAGGGGTTGGTTGACGTCGAGCAAGTGAAGAAGACCTACCTAATTGATCTGCGGGCTACCCACACCGATCCGGTCGTTGCCACTAAGGTCGTTAACGCCATGGCCGACGCTTTTGCGCTCTGGAACATGGAAGTCAAAACCAAGACGAACACCGTGGCCGGCTCGTACTTGCAAAAACGCATTGCGGAATTGCAATCACAGATTCGCAGCGGTGAAGAGCAGTTGGTTAACTATGCGCAAAGCCACGAGATTCTTTCCCTGGACGCCAGCCAGAACACCGTTGTCGAGCGGCTTGCGGGACTGAATAAAGAATTGCTGGAAGCAGAGAACGATAGAGGTCTGGCCGAAGCTGCGTTTCGCACCAGCAAACTCCCCGGGGCCACCGAGGCAAGTGCTGAAGTTAGCGATAAACAGATTGCCGAGCTTAAGACGCGTCTTGGCGAGCTGCGACAAAAACGCGCCCAGTTATTGTTGACTGATACCGAGGAGTCGCCGGAAGTAAAGGACGCGACCCAACAGATCGCTACGCTTGAGAAACAGTTGGCGGATACGCGGGGCAGCGCCAAGCAAATAATCACCACCAACCTTGAAGTAAATTATCGCAAGGCTGTGGAACGTGAGAAGACCCTGCGCGATTCCTTTAACAAACAACGTGGCGAAACGGTAGCCCAGAATCAGGCGGCTATTAACTACAACATTCTCAAGCAGGAAATTGAAACTAACAAAGGCCTGCTCGCAGGCTTGATGCAGCGTTCGAAAGAAAATGACGTGACCATGGCGGGCACGCCAAACAATATTCACGTAGTCGATTACGCCGCCATTCCAAAAGGACCAGTTGGTCCAAGGCGCATGCAGGCGGTAACGCTGGCGATGATGTTGGCAACTGCGTTCGGAATTGCGCTCGCGCTGTTCCTGGAATATCTGGACGATACAGTAAAGGATTCTCGCGACATTGAATCTGGTTTACGGTTGCCATCGCTGGCCGTCATTCCAATTGCCGGCAAATCAACGCAGCGATTTTTCCCGATTTCCCGCGCGCTGCAACGTACGAACGGCAATGGCGCGAGCCCTGAATTGCTGATCAACGGCACCGGCTCATCGGTGCAGGCAGAAGCCTATAAGCATCTGCGCACCTCAATTCTTTTGTCCACGGCGGGAAGGCCGCCAAAGACATTGTTAGTTACGTCCAGCGTGCCGGCCGAGGGAAAAACCACAACCGTAGTCAATACCGCTACCGTGTTGGCTCAAACTGGGGCCCAGGTTTTGATAATTGACGCCGACATGCGGCGTCCGCGTTTGCATCAGGTGTTGGACATGAGTAATGACGATGGGCTCAGCGCTATTCTCTCAAGTGAGGTGAGCGAGGCTGACGTTCTCTCGAAGATCAGAAAGTACCAGGATAGCAACGTCTACCTGTTGAGCTCCGGAGCGATACCACCAAACCCCGCCGAGCTGCTCGGCTCGACACAGATGAAGCGTTTGCTGGAAATCGTCGGCGAATCTTTTAACTATGTGGTGATCGATTCCCCGCCGATTGCTTCATTCACCGACGGCGTGCTCATTTCCTCGCTGGTGGACGGCGTGTTGTTGGTGGTCCATGGCGGGAAGACTTCGCGTCAAGTGGTCAAACGCGCGCGCCAGATGCTTCAGGAAATCGGCGCGAAAATCATCGGCGTGGTCTTAAATAAGGCCGAGCTGAATGCGGGAAACGACTATTATTATCACTACGGTTACAAGGGCTATTATTCACGCGCCGACGAAAGAAGCTCGCAGAGTGAAAGTAGTTCAATAACAGTCGTTCCAAAATAGCGCCACAGCCACAGACTCCGTTTGCGAAATTCCAACCTGCAGACTTATCATTCCTTTCCCGAAAGCCGGAGTGGCGAAATTGGTATACGCACCAGACTCAAAATCTGGCGAGGTCAAACTCATGTCGGTTCGAGTCCGACCTCCGGCACCACACCTTCACGCATTCCTCAATAAACCAGTATCTTTCGAAAGAGCGTGCTCATCTCGGTTGTTCCGGTGGCGGAGTGGACTCTTCAAGCGTGGCGCGTAGCTGCAGCTCTCGTCCGTCGCGCAAAACATTCAAGGTCACAGGTGTGCCGGGCGCAGTGCTCGCTACCTGATTACGGAAAACATTAAGATCGTTTACCTCGACGCCGTTCAAGGCTGTAATGACGTCGCCGGCTTTCAGGCCTGCGCGATCGGCCGGACCGCCGGGTTTGATTAGGGCCACCACCACTCCCTTGGTCTCCTTCACGCCGAGTGCCTTAGCGGGTTCGGAATTGGCCTTGACCACCGTGATCCCGAGTTGTCCGCGGCGGACCTTGCCCGTCTTGACGAGCGTATCGGCGACCGTGCGTCCCATGTTCGAAGGAATGGCAAAGCCGATGCCGATGCTGCCTCCGGAGGGCGAAAGCATTTGTGAATTGATGCCGATGAGCTCGCTGTTTGTGCTGACCAGCGCGCCGCCTGAGTTACCCTGGTTAATCGGCGCGTCGGTTTGCAGAAAGTCCTCGAACGCACCGCTGCTCAGGCCCGTTTGCCGGCCCTTGGCGCTGATGATTCCCATGGTCACTGTTTGTCCGATGCCGAGTGGGTTGCCGATGGCGAGCACGACATCACCGACGCGCACTTTGTCCGAGTCGCCTAACGCCAGCACCGGCAAATTCGTGGCATCGATCTTCAGCACGGCCAGATCGCTTGGCGGATCAGAACCGACAACTTTGGCGTCAAGAGTGCGGTTGTCATTCAAGTCCACTTTGATCTGTTCGGCGCCGTCGATCACGTGATGGTTCGTCAGAATGTAGCCGTCGGTGCTGATAATCACGCCTGAGCCGAGACCACTGCGTCGTTGCTCGGGTATTTGTTGCGGTATGCGGTCACCAAAGAACTGCCGGAACGTCGGGTCATTCATGAATGGAAATTGTTGCGGCGCGCGCACGCGCATTTCCGAATGAATAGTGATCACGGCCGGCGATACTCGACTGACTACGTCGGCATAGGATACGACCGGACCTGACGAACCGTTGAGAGGCCCGTTGTTGATTGGCGCGTTATTGATCCCGGGGTCCGAGGTTGACGCGAACCGCACGCCCTGGGACCCATTGCGATTGCATGCCCCCAGAAAGAAAACCAGCATCAGAACAGTGGACAGGACAACCAGCGGTCCTTTCCCAATCATGAATTGTGTGCCTTTCATATCCCCTCCTCATTCAAACAAAAACCGTGAAGCAAACTGTTAGTTTGCGCTGGTCGGCGACATTCAGGTTAGGCCGACGATCCCTCGCAAACTAAAGGAAACTCTGATCAAGTCTTCGAC
>DNND01000134.1:0-336 GCA_003488005.1 Blastocatellia bacterium
GTGCTCAACGCCTTTCGGCATCGGTCTACAAGACCCAGCTACTTGCCTTGACTGATCCGACGTTCAAGTTTGCTGAAGCTCCGTAGCTACAGCCAAAGATAAGCCAGGCTGGGGTAACAAAAAGCGAATCGCACTCCCGTGCACCGTGATGCCAACATTCCCTGGGTTGTTCGTGTGGTCAATTTGTGGACAAAATTAGCATCACGTATACGCGATGGTAATGAAGGGGAAGAATGCAAAATGCTTGAAAATCTTCGATGGCTTGAACTTTTGAAAAGGCAAGCGCTTAAGTTTTTGCGGAGCTTATGTTCGAGACCGAGAGGTCGGAGGTTCGAA
>DNND01000134.1:648-35155 GCA_003488005.1 Blastocatellia bacterium
TTCGAATCCTCTCGCCCCGACCAGTTTCCTTCCCTTATTAGAATTCAAGACAATCCCTCCTTACGCTCGAGAAACTATTTGGATAGCTGGTTAGGCTGGGGCGTTTTCTTTGCGCAGGTGGCCCACGTGTCTCCAAATCCACCAGGCAACGAGGATGACGGCCACAATGCCGATGAGGAAATCAAAGCGATGAAACCACGTTTTTAAGGTGTCGTCTTTATTCCACTTCTCGCCAAGCTTTTGGCCGACGTAAGCCAGGCCAAGACACCATGGAAATGAGCCCGCAAACGTGTAGATCACAAATCGCTTTAGATTCATGCGAGCAACGCCGGCGGGAAAAGCGATGAAGGTTCGTATCGCCGGGAGCATGCGGCTGACAAAGACAATCATCTCGCCGCGCTTTTCGAACCAGCGATCCGCAAGATCCAAATCGTGTTTAGAGACTAAAAGGTAGCGCCCATATTTCTCGATCAACGGGCGACCGCCCTTCATCCCAACCCAATACGCAACGAGTGAACCCAGCACACAACCGACGGCGCCGGCGAGCGCGACCAACCACAGATTCATCTGCCCGGTTGAAACAAGATAGCCAGAAAACGGCATGATAATTTCAGAAGGCAGCGGAATGCACGCTGACTCGATGGCCATCAGCAAGACAATTCCGGAATAACCAAGCGTCGCTATGACGGCGACTATGATGGCGGAAAGAAATTCGAGTAGGCGTGCAATCATTGGTTACAAGTTTCGAGTTCAGAGTTTCGAGTTTCGAGTTTTGAGAGCTTCGAGTCTTGGTTTGAATCTTTCCAGGAATCACGGATCCAATTTCGCTAGTTCGGAGAGTCGGTTTGAACTCGAAACTCGGAACTCGAAACTCGAAACTTCACGTCGACCAGCCATGCTGCCCGATAAGCGGAACAAAGGCACAAGCGCCGTGGTCCTCTTGCGTCGATCCAGTGGCGGTTTTGATCACTCGAATCAGTCGTTGTGATTCTCGCGTAGCGCCGATGGGCACGACTAACCGGCCGCCGATCTTGAGTTGAACAACCAATGGTTCAGGAACGTTCGGACCGCCGGCCGCCACCAATATTCCATCATAAGGCGCGTGAGTGGCCCAGCCCAACGTGCCGTCAAAACATTTTACCGTCGCGTTATAAATTCCCAACTGTCGAATGCGCGCCTGGCCCTGGCGTGCGAGATCAGCGATGCGCTCGATCGAGTAAACTTGCCCCGCAATTCTCGCCAGCACCGCAGTCTGATAGCCGGATCCGGCGCCAATTTCCAGCACGCGACTTTCCTGCTCTAGCTCAAGCAGTTCCGTCATGCGCGCGACGATGTAAGGTTGCGAGATTGTTTGGCTGCCGCTAATCGGCAATGCATGGTCACCATAAGCGCGCGATTGCAAAGCTTCCGGCACAAACGCGTGGCGCGGAACCATTCGCATTGCTTCCAAGACTTTCAGATCTTTGATTTGGTAATGGTCGCGAAGTCTTTCGACCATACGCTCGCGAGGGATGGCGTAATCCTGACTTCTATTGGAAGGCTGTTGACCGGTAGTTTGCACAAAGCTTTCCGAACTCTAAAAGCTTAAAGAACGCGCCTAACTCTTCTGAATCAATTCAGCGTCGTTCAAATAGTTCCACGTTTCGATTGCCGTAAGCGCATTATGGTCCGTCATGTCGCTCTTCAACGGCGTAACCGAGATGTATCCCTGTTCGATGGCATTGTAATCAGTACCAGCGGCGGCGTTGGTGTTGAAGTACTCTTCGCCGATCCAAAAATAAGGTTTGCCGCGCGGGTCGATGTGCTCGCTAATCACGGGCCGCGCATTCTTAATTCCCTGCCGCGTGACTTTCACGCCCTTAATGTCGCGGGCCGGAAAGTTAATGTTCAAAAGAGTGCCTTCGGGCAATCCTTCGGTAAGAACTTTTTGCACGGCAGTCACAGCGAACTGCGCTGCTTCTCGGAAGTCAAAATTTTCGCGCGCGACCAGGCTGAAAGCGAGTCCGGGTACGCCGAGGATCGTGGCCTCGAGCGCGCCGGCGACCGTCCCGGAATAAGTGGCATCGTCACCCAGGTTACCGCCATGGTTAATTCCGGAAGCGCAAATGTCGGGCAGCTCGTCCGCTGAAAGAATTTTGTTAAGCGCGAGCGTAACGCAGTCAGTCGGCGTGCCGTCCACGGTCCAATGTCTTGAATCAATTTTGCGAATTCGCAACGGCCGCGCCAGCGTGAGACTGTGCGACGCGCCACTCATCTCCGACGCCGGAGCAACCACGAAAACATCGCCAATCTGCCTAAGCGCCTCTTCAAGTTTGATTAGGCCGTTAGAATGTATGCCGTCGTCGTTCGTGAGTAGAATTCTTGTCATAGCAAACCCACCTGGCCGCTGATCTTACTCCTCGCTCCAGATCGCAACGCGGCCTTCGCCGGCGCTCTGATTGATGAGTTTTCGATATACGCGTGGGGATACGGCTGGGCCAAACTAGTCGCGAGGGGTTGTACGCATGCGGCCTTTCTTCTTATTACGTTTGCGCGCCAATGCTGACTTTAGTTTTGCCTTCTGACCTGGAGGGATAAAGAACGCGTGCTTTTTCGCATCCTTGATGATCTCTTCCGTCATTACTTTGCGTTTGAAACGACGTAATGCGCTTTCAATCGATTCGCCCTGATTAACAGTAACTATTGCCATTCACTTCTCATCTTTCTGAAAGAATTTCGTCTGCTGTTTTGCAACCCCGCTATTTAACACGCGCCAAACCGTTGCGGTCAAGTGGAGCGGAAGTAACTCGTGAACCGTAAATCGTGAATCGTAAATCGTAACTCGTGAATCGTAAATCGTGAATCGTGAATGGAAAGAATTATATCTGGTTAAAGCGCTCCTAGCCCCGATTGTTTCTGCTCCGATTCACGATTTACGATTTACGATTCACGCTTACGTAGTGAACCCCGCGAACATTGCTATTCGCGGGGTTCCTTATCTACCCGGAAAAGCGGATCTAAGCGAGAACTGCTTCGGGTGCTTCCTGCTTTTTGCGGCTCAGACTTTGAATCTGGACCGGCTTGTCAGCTTCCTTCACATCGAGCTGCTGTTTCAAGACCATCTCCTGATAAAGCTTGCGCATCATTACCGCTTCTTCGTGCGCAGTCTTGGGACCTTCCATTTCGGGCTTGTTGGGCCGCGCCAAGTCAATCGGATTCAAGACCATATTGTGAGCCTTATCGGCGAGGTCAACTTCCTTGCCGCGAGCAAAGATTTCGTGACGGCCATTCTCTTCATACCATTTCGCGACGGTCGCATTCTGGTGCATGTTCTCGATGATGTTTCTCCAACCAATGCCCGTGTTGTAGGCACAGAATGAAATCTCACCTTCCTGCGTTCCGTAAGGAATGATGCACATCTCGGTGCGGCGGAAATCGTAGTTGAACAAATCCTGGAACCACATGCCCGCGATGAACAAGAAGTTCCAACGATCGGCGCGACGCATCTTGATGTCGTCTTCCGAGCGATCACCGCCAACCTTGCCGTAATCCTTACCGGTCAAACCAAACGACTTGTCAAACTTTTTGAAGAGTTCGTAAAGCGTAAACTGCGAGGGCGATTTGTACGGGTTGTAGTGCTTCAGAAGCGCCAGGCCCATCATCAAATTCGACATCCACTTGCCGCGCGCGGCATCGGTAATCTTCTGCATGTCTTTCACGAGGCCCGGGATATTCAAAAACTCTGGCACCGGTCGCATTTCGCGCGTTTCCTTGTCGACCATCACCGCCGTGCCGACACCACAGTTCGGATGGCAACCGCAGGAAACCTGGCCCCATTCGGCTTGTGGTCCATGGACCAAATCCGCGAAGTCAGCAAACGCGCCCATCAACGACAGCGGGAACCAATCGCGTGTGGGCTCAGTGATTCCGACCTGATCCTTAACGTCGTGCGCCAGATGCGAAAGCGTATAGCGCTGTTGCAGGCGACGCTGCGGCGTAATTTCTTCGTCGCGACCGGTAAACGAAACCGGCTGGAACGAAAGAAACGCAATCTTCTTGGGGTTATCTAATGCGAAACGAACAATCGAACCCACCTGGTCATTGTTGATGCCGTTGACAAGTGTAGTAACGAGCACGATCTCAACACCCGCTTCATGCAGGTTGTTGATGGCGCGCATCTTCACATCGAATAGATTGCCAACCTGACGGTGACTGTTGGCATCGTTGCCAATACCGTCAAACTGAAGGTAGACATAACGCAAGCCGGCGGCGGCGGCTTCACGACAGAATTCTTTGCTCTTGGCAAACTCAATTCCGTTTGTCGCCGCTTGCACGCTGTTATAACCAACCTTGCGTGAATATTTAATCGACTCGAGGAAGTGCGGGGAAATCGATGGCTCGCCACCCGAAAACTGAACCGACATCTGCCGGCGCGGTTTGATTGAAATTGCGTTGTCGAGAATTTCCTTGATTTCGTCCATGCTTAACTCGTGGACGAAGCCGACCTGGTTCGCATCCATGAAGCACGGGTCGCACATCATGTTGCAGCGATTGGTAAGATCGACGGTTAAGACTGCGCCGCGACCATACTTGATGGTGCTGGTGCCATGGTTGTGCAACTTCTCATCATTGTGGGCATCGATGTCGCGGCCGGGAAACATCTTTTCGATATGCGTCAGAAACTCGACGTCGATGGCCATCATGTCTTCGAAGTGCCCGTGGATGGGACAATCCTTAACCATCCAGACCTCGCCGTTGCGTTCAATAATCTGCGCCTTGATTTCGCCGACCTTTTCATTAATAAGAACGCTGACATCCTGCTTGCCGCTGAGAATTGATTCTCTGGCTTCAATCACGCAATTAGGACAAAGCGAATCGGTCGTGCGCGGCCAGCCCAGCGTCGGCTTGCTCTTCTGCCACGATTTCAGCAGGGGCTTGTCTGACCACTTGGGGGTAAATGACGGGTTCGGTTTGTACTTATTAACCGACTGAATTACGTCGTGAAGGCCGCCCGCTGCCAATGTCAGGCCTTTTTCGGCGCGCTTGATTAATCGCATCTTTTCTCCTCGGAACTCTCTACTGATTAATTAAAATTGCTTGTTTGCGATAAAGGGAAAGCACACGTCGCCTCGCAAACTTCCAGGAAACTCTTCGCAATGACCATGCCGCCATCAGCTTTTATTCGCCAACTGTTAAAATATTTAGACTTATGCGCGAAAAGCCTGGAAATATCCTGTGGACTTTGGCACCCAATGTGTATCACTGCGACGCGCGTTGGTCCGACGGGCGCATAGCGTAGCATTTTGGCCGCCATCTGCCAAGTGGGAATTATTGAATTTTGAGGTAAAAGCTGGCCGGGTTCTAATGCTTGCCGGAGAAGTAACCAATGCGCGCGGTTACCTGATGGGTGGGATTCGAAGTCTCGACGCGTACACGTCTGAACTGGCCGTCCTTTTTCGCATTCAGCGGCGAATAGTAAAGAGCGTACTGATGTTTTAACTCGTCTGCGACTTCGGCATAGGTCTTTTCCAAATCTCGAAAGCTTGTCGGTTTGTAAAGTCTGCCGCCGGTTGCGGCTGTCAACTGTTCCAGATTCTGTTCGCTTGCATCAAGCGCGGCCAGCCCGAGCCGTATATCATCAATGCGAAGTTGGTTGAACCGCCGGATCGAATCGCTCGCCGACAGCAACAGCGAAAGTTCCTCTTGCTTAACTGAACGTTCAATTTGCGTATTGCTAACCACATAGATGGCAGTTTGAGATTGAAGAGCAGCTCGCAGCGCCGCGTCAAAAGTTGAACCGCGACCACTGTCGATGCCGTCGGTTAGGACAATGACTGCGTGACGCGCAGTGGGCCGCGCCAATTGATCGCGAGACGCCAACAGCACCGCGTCATGAAACCGCGTGAACAGACCCGGCGCTATTCTCTTCAAGGCGCGATGCAACTGCATCTGGCTTCGTGTCCAATCCTGAAGCAGCGCCACCCGGTCATCAAACTGGATCAAGCTAATACGATCGTCCGCGTCGAGGTGTGCAGCAAATCCTTCAGCAGCAACGCGAAAGTCGTCGAGATTTTTTGCTGCGGATGAAGAAGCATCGATCATCAGTACGACGTCGACTGGCACCTGTCGCAAGCTGAGATCGCTGAGCGCCTGTTCGATGCCGTTCTCAAACACGCGAAAGTCTTTTCGAGTCAGATCAGTCACCAACCTGCCTGAGCGATCGCGCACAGTTACCGGTAGCAGCACTTCGGTCGTGCTAACCGAAATGACATCGTCCGGATCAATTTCCTGTTCGTCTTTTTGGGGAGTCGGTTTAGGCGGCGGCGGATTTTGCGGTTGTGCCTGAAATGCGACACCGGAGAGTACGGATAACAGCGCCAGGATACGCAACCAAACGGGTGTTTTCCTCGGCCACATTGACGTTAGTTGGACCTGGTTTTCGGCAGGGTAGAATCCGACTCGTCCCGTATCGCAGTTTTCATAGCGACAATCACCGATTCCGTGACCCGGTGGCGGCGCAGCTCCGCGATCCTCGGGTCGGAAAGATCAAAATCAACCGGCGAACCTTCAATGCGCTTGATGATGGTGCCCTCGGAAAAACCGGCATCGACCAGGCTGATGATTGATTCGTTGGTTAGCGTCGGTGTCTTTTCCAATTTCAGGCCCGCGCCATTCCCATCGGGCACTGGCCTGAGGATGCGCACCGTTGCGCTGCCCGTCGTGGTCCGATTGCCCTGGTTTGAGCCGCTTGTTCCTCTTCCCCGCGTCTCGCCACTCGTTCCGGCGCGATCGCCAAAAATGTCGTCACCGCCGGAATCCTTACTTGATTTTTTGTTGGCGGGATCGCGGTCGGCAAAACTCAAATCGTCGTCTGCGAAAAGAGCGTCGGCCTGCGACAGCATTGCGAGAATAATGTTTTCGCTCACGCCGTTGCGTTTAAGTTCAATCAAGCGATCCGGTTCGAGATCAAAACGATTCGGACGGCTGTGAATGATTGCGATAACGGTTTTGTCTTTGAAGCCGGCGCGTACCAACTTGAGGACCGCGTTGTTAGTCATCGCAATCGCGGGCGATTGGGCCAGGGCCACGGACGCCAGCGAAAGAATGAGCGCAATGATTGCAAGCCTAAGAAAAGGTTTCATTGTTGTCCGTTGGTATCCACAAGCAATTCTCAATCTCCCGGGCCAACGGCGGCGTTCGGAACAGCAGCAACAGTTTTTGAACGCCGGTAGCGATAGCTAATTCGCTTAACATAGTCGCGCGTTTCACGATATGGAGGCACCCGGCCGCCAAATTTCATGACGGCGCTTTCGCCCGCGTTGTAGCTGGCCAACACAAGATCGATGCGCCCGTTAAACTGATCTAACAGTTGGCGCAAATAACGCGTGCCACCCGCAATGTTTTGTGCCGGATCCGAGGGATGCCTAACTCCCAGGCGCGCACTCGTCCCAGGCATCAGCTGCATCAGGCCGCGCGCGCCTTTTGGCGACAGGGCCCGAGTATTGAAATGTGATTCCTGTTCCATCACGCAAAAAATCAAGTAAGGATCGACGCCGTACCGTGCAGCACTCTGTCTAATAAAGCTATCGATACCTGGCTTGCCTGTTGTCCAGCCCCGCTCTTTCTTAAGAGAAGAGTCGGATTCACCCAAACTTTCCAGAGCTTCGCGTTCAATATGGTCCACCCGTGCACGCTCGACAAAGATTGAGAGCGAACCGCGCTGATACCAAACACCCGCCGCCGACTCGGTAGCGTTGTCAGCCTCTACGCGTGCGCCGCCGATCAGATAAATCCAGGCTGGTCCATCGGTAGGCCCGGGCTGCTTTTCAGGCTCAGCAACTTTGACCACGAGTTTCTCGTCATCGGGCTTTGATTTAACGCCTCGCTCGATTGCTTTTACGTGGTCGCGAGCGATCAAGTGACTTATCCCGCCGCGCTGATACCAGATTCCCTGCGTGCTCTCCCACGCTTCGTCAACCGGAATGCTGCTGCCGTCGATCAACTTAAGATGAATTCCAGGCGCGGGTTCTTGCACGGAAGCCGACGGTAACCTGCGGTGCCGCGCTTTCGTTTTCCGGGCGTCAGCCACGCAGAAGCAACACGCGATCAGTGTGCCGAGAGCAAGAATTTGAACTGTGCGGAATTGAAATCTCATCTTTAGTAGAGTCGGGAAGTTCTTACAGTTCCAACGGATCGGCCAACGTCCTTTCAATCATTGTTTCCTGCGTTGCCATCGGTGCGAACGAGTGCGATGCGCCGAAGTAGTTACGCCAGGCCACATCGATGACCGCCGGACTCAGCGCCAGCGAGTGACCATCAAACAAGCAGAGGTCGGTTATGCGGTCGAGCAGGTCGCGCGGTTCGCAACCCTTCATCTGGCGATGTTCGATGCGGTACTTATTCAGCACGTGATCGAGCGCCGCGTCGTCGCATTGAATTCCGCGGTTGTAAGCCTGGCGCTTGAAGATTTCGATGTAAGCACGCGCCGTCGGCGGTTCCACGCGCGCGCGATAGCCCATGCGGCGAAGAAATGCCTGGTCCGCCAGGTCCTTCTCCTCAAGGTTCGTTGAGAAGACGACGAGTTGTTCAAAAGGAACTTCGATCTTCTTGCCGGTGTGCAACGCGAGATAGTCGACACGACGCTCGAGCGGAACAATCCAGCGATTGAGCAGATCCTGAGGCGCGACGCGCTGCCGGCCAAAGTCGTCAATCACGAGCGTGCCGCCGTTGGATTTCATTTGAAACGGCGCTTCATAAAACTTAGCCGAATCGCTCCAGGTGAGATCGGCATTCTCCAAAGTCAGTTCACCGCCCACGACAACGAGCGGCCGATCAATCAGCACCCAGCGCCGATCATATTCAACCGGCGTTACTTCCGACGAGGCAACGCGATGGCAGTGCGAATCAAACACGCGAATAATCTGGCCATCGATCTCCACTGCGTAAGGGATCCAGATCGCGCCGGGCAGCGCGCCGTTGATGCGTTCGGCTACAGCAGTTTTTCCGGTGCCGGGTAGGCCGGTCAGGAACAGCGATCGTCTGGAATTGATCACGCAGCCAAGCGTTTGCAAGAGCGAGTCCGGCAGAATCAAATCCTGAAACGCCTGGCGCACGGTGTCCATCGAAGCCGCGTGCGAAGGGATGGATTGCAAACGCATCATGTGTGCGTAATCGTTGAGCGAGACGGGCGCGGCGCCACTGTAACCGCAAACAGCCAGCAGTCGAATCAAACGGTCCCAGCCATGGTCCAACATCGCATAACGGGTGGAACCGACGGTCGTTTGCAGACGCACCTCGATCAACTTTTCGCGATAAAGCTTTTGCAGAATTTCTTCGGTCAGGGCGCGCGGCAAATGCAACCGCTCGGCGACAGCGGTCGTTGTCGGCTCGGGTAGCATCGCAATGTGCTTTAACGCCAACTCGCAAAGAAAGCCTTCGCCGACTCCCAAGTCGGTAAGTTCTTCCGGCACGGGCGGACCCATTGCTTCCACTTCCGCGCGCGATAGCATCGTTGTCGGCGACATCATCATGGTTCACCTTCCTAAAACAGTTAAGTCGAAACTATTGTCCGGCCGCTGCGATGTTGGTTGGAATTCCAGCCAATGCATTCTTTGCAGCTTCCGCCTGTTCCAGTTTGCCAAGGCGATTGTAAAGATCGGCGAGCCGCCTAAGCGCAAAACTTGAATTCGGATCAATGCGGCGCGCGTCTTCGTAGTACCTGATCGCATCGTCCTCACGGCCGAATCGTTCCAGCATGCGGGCGGTGTTTAAGTTGCCGGTTAATGGCCCAGCCGCGCGCGCGAAATGCCTGAACGCCTCCTGAAACTTGCCCAGACGGCAGAGTGCCAGACCGAGATTATTCAGAATGCGCTCGTTCGTCGGCTCCAACTTCACAGCGCGTTTCAAACGATCGGCTGCGGCGCGGTAATTTCCATTCTGATAAAGCGAGAACCCGAGATTGTTCAGTGTCTCAGCGTCTTCAGGTTCAACTTTCACCGCACGCTCATAAGAATCGCGGGCGCGTTCAGCGAGACCTTTCTGATCGTACGCAACGCCAAGTAAGTTGTGCGCCTCACTTAATTTCGGATCCAGCGAAGCGGCGGTTGAAAGTTCAGCAATAGCTTCGTTGAGGCGGCCGTTTTGTAAGTATGATCGCCCGCTGGCGAGATGTTCTTTGGCTGAAGCTGTCGCATTTACTTTTGCCGGCGACGGATTGCGCAGATCTTCAATGCGTTCGACGCCCACGCTCTCAAACTGTTCGGCATCTTTCTCCGTCATCCGGCGCAACTTATGATCGTCGCCGTGTCCAAACAGTCTTCCGATAGCCTTGAAAGGAGCGGCGAGAACCTTCACCACTCTGTTGCCGCTTTTCTTTTGTTCCTTAACACCCCCGGCGACTGAACCCGAGTCTTCAATCGAATTCACGTCCGGGTCGCCTTCGCGTTCGGTGGTGGTGGCGCTCCACATGGCAGTGGCGCCAATGCTCAGGACAAATGCAATTAGAATGGCGAGCAGTGTGCGTTTATTCATAACTCAACTCCTTTACATCTTGCCGAGGGTATCCATCAGTTGCAGTGCGGCGGGACCAAGAATCGCAATAAACAAAGTGGGAAATAGGAAACAAGCGAGCGGGAACAACAACTTAACTGCGGCCTTTTGCGCCGCCTGTTCCGCGCGTTGCCGCCGCTTGGTGCGCAGTGAATCTGAAAAAGCACGGATGGCTTTGGCGATGGAAGTACCGAACTTGTCAGTCTGAATCAGCATTGCTACCAGGCTGCGTAAATCTTCAACCCCGGTCCGCTCAGCGAGATTGCGCAGTGCTTCATCGCGATCGCGGCCGACGCGAATCTCGAGGTTTGCCAGTTCAAACTCGTCACTAATGTCGGGATGAACTTCCTTCAGCTCGGTGCTCACCTTCACCATCGCCGCGTTCAAGCCCAGGCCTGCTTCGATTGAAATGACCATCAAATCGAGCGCGTCCGCCAGGCCCCAACGCACCAGCTGTTGCCGCGAACGAATCATGCGGCGCAACGCGTAACGCGGCAGGAAAAATCCAATCACGAATGCAAACAAAATGTAGAGCACCACGCTTTGCAGCGGCCGCGCCATCAACGCGCAAGTGACTGCGACCAGCGCCGGCAAACCTGCAAGGGTGCAAACCTGAATTGCGCGATACGTGACGGGCGCGCCCGGCGATCTAAATCCCGCCTGCATCAACTGCTGCTGGAGTTTCTTTGCTTCGGCGGCCGAGGGCGGCAGTAGACGACTAACGGGTGAAGCAAGACGCTGGGCCAAATCTGTATTGGGCCGACGCTCGTCCAGATTCACTGCGGCTGACACCGGCCCTGCGTTTTTTTCACCCAGGCGCCTCAGTCGTTCAGTCGCAGCGCTTTGCGGACGATACAAAAGCCAGTAAGCGCCCAGCATCGCGAGCGAGATACAAACGAAAGTGGAGATGGCGATAATTATTAGCATTTTGGTCAATAGTCAGTTGTCAGTGGTCAGTGGTCCGTCGATCGTTTGGTGTCGTTTTTGGTTGGGGTTCATGGCGTCAGTGGGTCTGTCTTGGCAGGTTGGCTCGGCCGGCTTTCTGCAACGGACCACTAACCACTGACAACTGACCAGGTTTCAAATTTTTATCCTCAGGATTTTTCGTACTATCAGCATGCCGGTGACCTGTAGAAACAACGCGGTCGCGATCAGGTAATGGCCGCGCGGATCTTTCCACAGCACCGTCATGTAATCGGGATTCATCGCCGTGATGGCGATGGTCACGAATATCGGCAGACCGCACAAAAGCCAGGCCGACATCCGCGAGCTGGTTGTTAACGTTTTCAAATCGCCCATGATGCGAAAGCGCTCGCGGATCGTGTAGGCGACTTTTTCCAGAATCTCGGCGAGGTTGCCGCCGGTTTCGCGTTGAATCAGCACCGCCGTTACGCACATTCTTAAATCGAGCAGCGGAATGCGGTCTATCAGATTTTCCAGCGCCAGCTTCAGCGACAAACCGAGGTTTTGCTCTTCGTAAGTCTTGCGAAACTCAGTGGCGATCGGTTCCGGCATTTCGGCCGACACCATATGCATCGCTTCTGAAAAAGCGTGGCCGGCACTCAATGCGCGACTCATCAAATCCAAAGCGTCGGGCAGATGCTCGAGGAAATGCTCGAAACGCTTTTTCCGTTTCCACCAGACGTGAACGAACGGTAGCGAGGCTGCGGCGATGCCCGCGACGAACATCACCAGAATGGAAATCGTGATCATTGACGCCGCCAGCGCCGCCAGCATGCCGGCCATCCCCGAAAACATCACCAGGCGCGAAGGTGTAATATGCAGGTCCGCCTGGTCCAACATCCTTTTCAACTGCAAGGCCGCCTGCATGCGCACCAGCGACCGATTCAACCAGGGGATTTCGCTCATTAACTCGGCGCGCGCGAGCACAACTTCGGCGTCTTCGGTGTGCGCCGAATGGAGCAGCGCTTCCGAAAGGCGCTGTCGCAGCCGGGCACGTTTAGCGTCGGTGCCATGCGTAGCCAGCAGGTACGCGCCGAGCACGAGAAAGAGTCCAAACAGGAAAACTAAGAAGGAGATGAACATTGGTTCTAGGCTTCCTCGAAAAAGACTCGCGGCAACGTGAACCCGCTGGTCTTGAGTCGTTCGGCAAAGCGCGGGCGAATTCCGGTCGGACGAAAGCGACCGATTACCATTCCGTTCGTATCCACGCCCGTGCGTTCGTATTGGAAAATTTCCTGCATCGTGATCGTTTCCCCTTCCATGCCGGTGATTTCAGAAATGGAAGTAACGCGTCGAGTGCCGTCGGATAACCGGGCAACCTGGACCACGAGATTGATGGCGGAGGCGATCTGCTGTCGCATCGCGCGATCGGACAGGCGCATGCCAGTCATCTGGATCATTGTTTCCAGGCGGGTCAGGGCATCGCGCGGAGTGTTGGCATGGACAGTAGTCAAACTGCCGTCGTGGCCGGTGTTCATCGCCTGCAACATGTCGATCGCTTCGCCGCCGCGCACCTCGCCGATCACAATGCGGTCGGGACGCATGCGCAGCGCGTTACGAACCAAATCGCGTTGTGTGACTTCACCCTTGTTTTCAATATTTGGTGGACGCGTTTCCAGGCGCACCACGTGCGGCTGTTGCAATTGCAGCTCAGCCGAATCTTCAATCGTAACGATGCGTTCGTCTTCGGGAATGTAAGCGGACAGCGCATTCAGCAACGTCGTCTTACCGGCGCCCGTGCCCCCGGAAATCAAGCAGTTAAGCCGCGCGCTCACGCACATTTGCAACATGTCGGCGATATCTTTCGTCAGCGCTTTGTTTTCAATGAGCGAGTTCATGCGCAACGGCTCGGCGCCAAAACGACGAATTGAAAGCACTGGGCCGTCGATTGAGAGCGGCGGAATGATCGCGTTAACACGCGAGCCGTCGCGCAAACGCGCATCAACCATCGGCGATGATTCGTCGATGCGCCGGCCCACCGAAGATACGATGCGCTCGATGACGCGCATCAGATGCTCGTCATCTTTAAAGGCGACGTTGGTGATTTCGAGTTTGCCGCGCCGTTCGACATAGATCCTGCCGTAAGCATTGACCAGAATGTCGGAAATAGTGCTATCTGCAAGTAAGGGCTCGAGCGGTCCTAAGCCGAACAGCTCGTGTTGCACGTCATTGACGAGTCGATCGCGCTCGACGGTCGAAAGCGGCATCGCCTCCTGGGCCAACACGCTTTCGGCGAGACGGGAAACTTCGGCATGTACTTGTTCCGGACTGAGCGTTGACAGCTTCGTCAGGTCCATGCGGTTGATAAGGGCGCGATGAAGCCGCGACTTCATCTCCTGAAACGACTGCGCACCATTCGCATCGGTACCGTTGCCGTTGCCGTTTCCGGGAAAACCGGCTGACTCTTTTATTAATCTTTCTCGAAGTGCCATGTTGTTTTAGTGGCACAGACTTTAGTCTGTGGCATTGGTTCAAAATCACAGACTCAAGTCTGTGCTACTTACCTGCAGTTCCAGCGCGTTGGGCGCTGCATGTCGTTTGAAGAGTGACTTCCAGAAAGCCGGACGTGGACTCTGGTTTTCCTGAATTGGCACGGCACCGCTGGCGAGTGTTTGCGCTATGCGTTTGATCTCGATCGCTATTTTCGACCCCGCATCTGACTGGACCAGCGGCTGGCCCAAATTGATTGACGTCACTGCCGTCTGATAGTCGCTGGGAATGAAACCAATAACCGGCTCACCCAAAAACTTTTCCACTTGCCGCAGATCCAAATCGATCTGTTTGCTCCAGCGGTTGACGACGATGCGCACTTTCTGGCGGGGATAGCCCAGCCGATCGAAAATCTCCAACGCGCGCTGGGTGCTGCGGATGGCCGGAATGTCGAGCGTCAGCACCAGCACAATCTCGTCAGCCTGGTCCAAGGCAGCCAAAGTTATCGAATCGAAAGTGTGCTGCGGATCGAGCACGACGTAATCATAGGATTCACGCAAGCGCTGTAAGACTTCAAAAACGTGTTCCGGTTCGATTTCATCGGCGGAGTCCGCCTCTTTGGGTGCGGCCAGCAACGACAGGTTCGACGAATGCGGTGTAACAAAACTGCCGATGAGCGCATCGTCAAGTCGATTGCGATGCTCGGCCATGTCGGCGAACGAATACTTGGGATCGACGCCAAGAAATAACGGCAGGTCGCCGGCTTGAAGATTGAGATCGACGAGCACGGTGCGCGCCGCTGTTGCAGCCGCAAGATTCGTAGCCACGAAAGAGGTGCCGCAGCCGCCTTTGCTTGAAAATACGGCAATCATCCGGCCCTTCTTTTTTGGCGCTTCGACCTGACCCGAACAAAATTCCTGAACGCGATCGAGAACTGTCTTCAGTTCGTCCTGACTAATTGGCAGCCGCAGAAATTCGCGCGCGCCGGCCCGCAAACTCCGTAGGATCAAATCAGGCGAAGCATCCTGCGCCGCGGTTATTAATGCGGTTCGTGGGGCTTCTGTAACCAGACGTTCAATGACTTTGATTGCCTGGTCCGCGTTCGGGCCCAGACTGATAAGCGCAGCCGCAGGCTTCAAGCGAATGATTTCTTCATGAAGTTGCTCGGCATCGTCCCCGCCGGCCAACAATTGGACTCGACCGTCGGCCGATAGCGCGGCGCGAATCGCTTTGAAGTTATCGAGGCCGGTGCTTAGAACTACGATTGTTAGTGGCTGCGTCATTTGCTGTTTACTCTTGTTCTTAAACGTTCACTCACCCACCCGCGGTACCGACATTAGAGATTTGCCGGAATCAGCCCGGCGCTTTCGGCGGTTAGCGTGGTTGAATAGCTGGGCATGCTGATTGAAGTCGAAACCAGCGGGAGTACAAACTTGAATTGATAACCGGTGATGCTGACTGTGGCTGTGCCGTCGCTTAGACCAAACCCGGAATAGTTGATATTGACGTTCGAAGTGGTGAGGTTGTCGACCAGCGGTGTCGATCCGCCCGCGGCGTCGCCATAGACAACAACGTTCTTGACTGAAGCGTAGTCCGACGCTGGATGAACTACCGCATAACGCGCGCCGCGCCGGGCCGCGTCAGCCAAAGCGTTGTGGACCCAGAGCGCGCGGCCAAACTCAAGTACGGCAAACAGTATCGTGAGAAACACGGTCGCGCCGATGGCAAATTCCACCAACGTCGATCCTCGTTCGCCCTTGCGCGTTTTGTTTAGTTTCAACATCTCGGTTGCTTTCAGATTGGTGGTTGCGTCAACAAGTAACGCATCGTCACGCTTGGCTTAACATCGACCTTCGTCGACAGCGAGGTCACTTTCGTTAGCGCTCCCAAATCAAAAATCGGCTGGTGCTTGAAACTGGTAATTTGCACCGTCACTGTCTGCGGCAGCACTGGGACACCGCCCTGACGCGTAATGCTCACGTTTGAAACCGTCATCCCAGGGAGCACCGGCGAACCCGTGCCTCCCGAATTTCCAAAGACCACAATGTTTTTCGCTTTCGTGTCTTCGGTTGAATTAACCGCAGCCGTGGCGAGGTAACGCGCACCCGCGCGCGATGCTTTTGCCAGGGTGGTGTACTCGTAAAAATATCTGCCAAACTCGGCCGTGGCTGCGAACAGCATTACGAGAATTGGAATGACGATCGCCAGCTCAACTAATTGAACGCCCCGCTCGTCCTTAATGGCGCGGCGCAGTCTGCTTGCGCGTCGCAGACGGCGTGAAGAGCGAATTTTTCTCAAGCGCCAATACATCGAAACACCCTCGCTTACTTGTAGAGAACCGGTGTGGCCATCAGGTTGTTGGCTGGACCGCCGTTCGGGTCATAGCCGCCTTTGCCCGCAACAACGATGTCGTTGATGTACTCCGCCTGAATGTCGCCACCATTGCCGTTGCCCACTTTCGTTTGCAGAAAGAATTGCCCGAAGCGATTGAACCTAACCTGATTTCGACCTTGATCGTATTCCGCCAACTTAACGATAGGAATGATCACGATGCGCCGGCCGGGAACACCCACGTGACCCGGCGACTGCGCCGGTGAACCATTTCGATATTGGGCATAAGTAATATTCTCTTTGACGTTGGTGTCGGGCGGATGATCAGTTGGATTGACCTGGCCACCCTGATAGTCATCAAAGCGAGTATTGATTCCCTGCCTCACTGGCCCGGCACTAACGCCCGGCTTTGTATCAACGTCATACCAGGCGCCGGCTTCAGCACAGAGATCTACGCCACTGGCTAAGCCCAGGCGAACGTCACTACCACCTGGCCCAGCTACCGCCAGAATCTGATAGTTGCCCGGTGATACTTTATTTCCTGGACCCGAGCGAATGGTGTACGTCTGACCCGGAACCATGGGAACGTCGTAGTCAATCACTGAAACCGGAATCCAATTGCAGAAGACGTTAATTGGAACTGAATAACCGGCCGTAGCGGTCGCACTCAGATTCTTGCTGGTCCCTAAGACGCTGATGGCGAATGACACGGCGATGGGCGAAGGCGGCGTAGTTACCTGAACGAAGCGAATGTCCTTGGGAGTGGCCTGCGCCGAACCTTCACTCATGTATGGACCATCAAGATTCTTCGCAAACAAAACATTGGCGCGCGGAAAGGAGACTGACTGTTGATTGAAGTCGTACTTGTTCATCACCTGCACGGCGCGATTGGTGGCTTCAGCTATTCCTGCCGCCGAGGAATTCAGACCTGAGACTCCGGCGAGGGCGGCGGCGTCGGCAGCGTTCTGCAGTTCCGTCTTGGCCAGGTAAAAGCGGCTGATATCAACGCCGAGTCCGACCGCCAGTAACACTGCCAGCATTCCAATCGCTGACATGGCCAGGATGGAACCGCGTTCGCCCTTTCGCTTGTTGGTCATCGACTTCTTCATGTTGCCCTCCTGCCGAAATGATCCTGATTGTGTCAGTCGGTTATGGCTTCAGAGGTTCGGGGTGAGTTGTTGTAACCACCGCCTGCGCTACTGGCGCTGGTTGATCGGCTGCGGGTTTCATGTTTGCAGAAGTAACGCTTGTGACGCTTGCGGTTCCGCTCTTTGTTTTTGGATCAACGGTCGCGGGCGCTACTGGAGCTTTCGGAGTGGCATCCGGCGCCACCTGAGATTTTTGTCCGGTGATTGAAAAGCCTGTCGGTCCCTGAATGCCTTCGCCTTTGGGCTCAACGCCCAACGGCGAACCTTTCTTCAGACCATCGATGCCGCGAAACTGTGGAATGTCATCGCGGTTAAGCGGCTTCACAACATTTGCCGTAATGATGAACATCAGCTCGGTTTCATTCTTTTGAAACGACTTTGATTTGAACAGATTGCCGAGGATCGGAATCTGGCTAAGCAGCGGCACTTCAGACATCGTTTTGATTTCGCGATTGTCGAGCAAACCGGCAAGTGCGAAACTCTGTCCATCGCGTAATTCGACGCCGGTTGTCGCGCGACGCGTGCTCAAACCAGGAATTACGAAACCGTCGAACTTCACGCCATTTGAAAAATCGATAGTCGATACTTCAGGCATCAGCTCGAGCCGGATGTGGTCTTCATCAATAATCGTCGGTTTGAATTTCAGGCGCACACCGTATTCCTTGAACACGATCGTCACGCCTGTACGCGTGCCATCGCTTTGGACGACGGGAATCGGAAATTCGCCCCCCGCAAGAAAACTAGCTTCCTGTCCGTCCATGGCGATGATGTTTGGCTCGGCTAATTCACGAACTGCGCCTTCGGTGGTCAGCGCCCGCAGCATCGCCAGCGAGTTTCCGCCCATCAGCAATAAGTTAAGCGCCGGCGAAGACAACGCGCCTTCGATTACGCCGCAGCCAGTACAAAGCGGACGTGGTTGCGATGGCGGACTGGATAGACCACTTGGTCCAAGCCCGCTGTTTAGATAGCCGCCGTGGCTGGGCGCGCCTTGATAAGTGAATGAAGTGCCGAGGTCTTTCATGCGATTACGCGACACCTCCGCCACACGAACTGACAGTTGCACCTGGACGGCGCTCTTAACCGGCGATGCGAGCATGTTGACAGTCTTGAAGCCGGCGGCCTCAACAACGCTCTGTACCTGACCGGCGGTTTTTGCATCCGCAACGCTGCCCGACAGCACCACCGAACCATTGGCTTGGCTCAAGCGAATGTCATCTTTCGGAAACAGCGCCCGAATCTGTGAATCGATCAGCGAAAGATTGGCCCGCACGTAAACGTCGAACACCAGGTACTCGTTGCCTGACTGTTCCCAGGCAATGAAGTTGACCTGGCCAAAAGCTTTGCCGTTAACGACAACCTGATCCGGCGTAACCAGCACTGCTTCGGCGATCTCCGGATTCGAAACCGAGAAACGACCGACCGGCTTGTCGAAATTGATCACGCGCGACTGGCCAACCAGCACGTTGACGGCGACCGCTTCTTTGTTTTGTTTGAAAGATGCTTTGTAGGAGTTCTCATCCGCAAAAGCGAACGAGCTGGTGACTACGATGATCAATGACGCCAGCAGCAAATGTGATCGGCGTGTGATTGGGGAACGGCTGTACATGTCTCTTGCTCCTTTGATTTCGATACTCGTTGGGTCGCGGTTTTTTCAAAAGCGCGCGCGAATTTGTTTAAGGAAAATCTACGTTCCGTTTCTTTGCGCCCTCGATCATCTCGACCGACGCGCGCGGCGGCGCCGGGCTGGGCGATGTCGCGGCAGGTTTCACCTCGGCACGAACGTGATGCACTGTGGGTTTGGACGCCGGCTTGACCTGTTCACTCTTTAGCGATCCGGGATCGGGCACAGGGTTAGCTCGGTCGCCGCCCAACAATCCCCGCTTATTTATTCCGGGTGTTTGTTCGTCACCCTGGTCCACAGAATTGCGCATGACGAGTTGCAGGTGACCTTCGCTCGCCGCCAATGCCAGTTTCTCCGCCTGTTCGGGAAGCACTAGCAACGTGACTGCCTTGACACTGTTTGCTTCGCGCTGGTCCTCGGGCTTGTCGATGTTCTGGCCGTTGGCGAGCACCTTGATGTTTTGCAGTACAATTTTTGAAATCGGATCCTGCATGCCAACTTTTTCAGCCGGGTCGATAACTACCACGACGTCGACCAGCGTGCCGGGCATGATGAAGCCGGAAATTCCCACCACGTCATCAACCTTGACCGTCATCGCGCGATAGCCTTCCGGAATCACCGCGGAAAGTCCGCCGGCCGTACCTTCAGGTGCGAGACGCGCTTCGGTGATTGGTTCGCGCGGAGCGATATTCGTCACCGCAACACGGCCTGTTAGTTTGTCGGCTGACTCAAACGCTCCATCGGGCGTGGACTCTTTTGGAAATTGGACCACCATCACCTGTTCAGGGATGATCTTGGTGCCGATGGGAATCGCCACTTTGGCTACTGCCACACGATTCAGATTTTTTGTGTAGGCCTGAGCGCTGGACAAATAACGGCTGACCGAAAAGGCCGCCAGTAATCCGAACAGCAGTGCTCCGACTAAAACGATGAAGAAGCGTTTGTTGCGCATAGTTGACTCTCCGTGTGGTTCAGTTGGTCGCAAGGTGCGACGCTGGAATTTCAAGCTCGAAAGATAGCGATGGAGATGATGCTGCCCATGGTGATAGCGACGCCGTAGGGAATGGTATGAGTGCGATCAGCCGGCACCGCGAACTTGGGCATCTGCCAGCCGGGTAATAAGCCAACTAATATTTGCAAGACGCGATGCAGAGTGGTGATGACGGTACCGGCGCGTATGATCGAAACCACGGCCAACAAACCTCCGGTAAGAACGACGACCAGGAAAGTTGGAACTACAAGTTGCGCGCCGGTTACCGCACCGATTGCTGCAAAAAGTTTCACATCGCCTGCGCCCATCGCACCGAAGATGTGAAGCGTGAACATAAGAACGAATGCCAGAGCGCATCCGCCCAGGCTTGCCGCAACTCCTGACAGTCCGCCAAAGATTCCGTTTAGCGCTAGCCCACCGACGAGTGCGGCCAGCACAAACGCATTGGGAATTCGACGATAGCGAACGTCGTAATAACCAATAACGATTGCGAGCGGCACGAGGAGTCCAATATTTACGATTGCTTGAGACATTTCGGTTATTGCGGACAGTTGAAATGAGAAAGTGTAGACGCGCGGGACTAGCCGCCGACCCGCGTCACAAGTTCGTTGAGCCTGGCCCCAATCGCATTGCCGAGCGCTGAAAACGCACCCGCGACCGCGATGGCAACCAGGGCTGCGGCTACCGCATACTCGGAAAGTTCGAGCCCAGTCTCGTTTAGCAGAAATTTCTTCATGTCGTTCTGCCTCTTCTAAAAGCTATTTGGAGATGGTGGTGCCAAGCGAAGTGATTTTGTCACCGATCGCAGTGCCCAAAGCTGTAAAAGCGCCGACAACCGCGATAGCCACCAACGCCGCCGCGACTGCGTACTCGGAAAGTTCAAGACCTGTTTCATCAAGAAGAAACTTTTTCATTGTCTGCACCTCTTTATCGTAGAAATGATTTCAAAATTTTGAATTGAACTGGGCCAGACGCGCTCTTACGAAGTTCATGACTCGATAAGAACGCGCTGGTCCATCTCGTTGTCACAACTATTTGGAAATTGTGGTTCCAAGGGTCGTGATTTTTCCGCTAATGGCGGTGCCGAGGGCGGTGAAAGCACCGACCACTGCGATCGCAACCAGGGCTGCGGCAACTGCGTATTCCGACAACTCAAGACCGGTTTCATCGCGAAAGAATTTGCTAATCATTGTGTTTGCTCCTTTAAGTTTGGTTGTTGCTGATGTTTCTTTGCCTGTTATTGCTGTACCCCCTGAAAGACTCATGACGGAAGGGCCACTGTTGAATGTGGCCCCTCGCGGCTGCTGCGCGATGCGGAAGAGGCGTTGACCGTGCGGCGGCCAAAGCCATTTATTCCACTCACAACAGCGCCACAGAGAGTTAGCGCCAAAAGCAAAAGACTGTTGCCGCGCGCGAGCATCACGCTGACATTTAGAACTGCCAGCGTTAGCACGGGTGCGGCGATCGCAATCGCTACCAGCGAGATGAACTCTTTTGTGGTTATAGACTTCATGAGATTGCCTGGCTTGTTAGGCCTTTCTCTCTTTCTCTCGCGACGCAGTGTTGCTCGCGACGTTCTAGCACTTAACAAGCGACGTGCCATGAGGTCGAGCACCAGGAAATGCGTGCAGTTGCGATCTTTTCAACGCACTATGCGCGCAACTTTGTAGCCCGCGGTTAACAAGACCGAGCCGCCGTTAGATTGGTTGTCGCTCTTCGAAGGGGCCTTAGACGCTTTTGCCTGAGCGTTTTTGAAAAGTCGCCAGCGGTTTACAGCCCGACAGCCGCGATCATCCGCGCGGGCTACAACCTTGCCTCAGACAAAAAGAAAAGCACCCGAGATTGCTCTCGAGTGCTTTTTCAACTTTGAAGTAATGTTCGGCTAATTGCGTTCGGCGCGAAACTGCAGACCCGGCTCGGTGTCTTCCTGAAGAAAATCTGTGACGTCGATGGCGAGGCGCTTTAATTTCTTGTAAAGCGTTTGCCGCGAGCCAAGACCTAACGCTTCGCTGGTACGGGCTACGTTGCAGTGGTTGCGCTTTAGCGTTTCCGTTATTACGCGACGCTCGTATTCTTCCAATAATTCCTCAAGCCGTTCCGGAGATTGCTTTTCGTCTTTGTCATGAAACTGAGCCGGCCAGATGTGCTGACTAAGATTGTTCGGCTTTATGTATTCGTCTTCTTCAGCGTACAGGACCAGCCGTTCAATCTCGCCCGCTAATTCTCGGACGTTGCCTGGCCAGGGATACGCTTCCAGAATCCGAACGGCGTCCCAGGTAATGCCCGCAACCGCGCGGTCGTTCCGGCGCGCGAAGTGAGAGAGGTAGTGCGAAATTAGAGCGGAGACATCCTCAGGACGTTCCCTTAGCGGCGGGACCTTAACGGTCAGCGCCGCGACGCGGTAATAAAGATCCTCCCGGAAGAGTCGCTCGCGTACCAACTGCTCCAGATCTTTGTGCGTGGCCGCAATGACACGAACGTTTACTTTGCGCGGAGACTGTTCGCCGAGAGGATGGATTTCGCCTTCCTGCAGAAACCGCAGCAGTTTTGGCTGCAACGCAAGTGGCAGATCACCAATTTCATCGAGGAACAACGTTCCGTTCTCGGCTGCGCGAACCAAGCCTTCACTGTCGCGAAGTGCGCCGGTGAAGCTTCCGCGGCGATGACCGAACAACATGCTCTCGATCAAATCGGGTGGCGCTGCCGAACAATTGAATGGGATAAACGCCTTCTCCGCGCGCTTGCTTAGCCTGTGAATCGCATGGGCCACCAGTTCTTTGCCAGTCCCTGACTCCCCCGTGATTAGAACTGTCGAATTTGAATCCTTGATCCGGGCCACAACCCGCGCGACCTCGTCCATCGCCCGGCTGGCGAAAATCATTCCCGGCAGGATCGCTTTGTCGTCTTTTTCCGCCGTAGTGTTCAGCGCGCGACTGGGCCGATGCAGCGCCACGTGAGAATGCGCCAGACGCGTTGCATCGACAATGCCGCCAAGATCCTTCGCCTGAGCTTCGGAGATTGGACGCACGCACTGGCCATACAAAGCTGCGCCCTCGCGTTGCGCCGGCGAGCTGCTCAACACAAACCACACGCAAGTATCGCCAGGTTTGACCTTGGGCCAGTCGGCATTTCCGCTTAGCACTTTGATTAGATCCGCCTCGGCGAGGGAAATCTCTGTCTCCTCCAGGCCTTCGACCCATTGAAGGTGTGGCGTTGAGCCGGGTCCGAAACTCCAAATCGAAAGACCGTACATGGGTGCGGTCGCTTCAACTACCAAGCTGAGCTTGAGCATCACTTCATAGAGAAGTTCCGGACCAGACTCAGCCGCCTGGCACAAAGCCCTCAAGATTGAGCTCATCGGTAATTGATTGCTGTGGGTCAAAGTCTTGGCGCGATCCTGGTGGTGGACTACTCGAACTCAAACACGCTGCTTCGGCAAAATTGCACCGAGCAATTTCATATGGAATTAAGTGGAATCAATTTTGAGGGCAAGGTATAGCGAAGACGCTGTCCGATTACCCGTGGTCCAGCTCCGAACGGGTTTCGTCTTGGAGTCTAGTCGTGCCCTGAGGGCGTGTCAACATTTTTAAACAGCGGTGGTACGAGCCTTTGAACTAAGCCTGAATTGTGTTCGCCAGCCGTACGCCCTTTTGGTCCATTAAGCGCTGTTAGTTCATGTAACCGTTGAACTTACGTTACGAAACCGTTGCAAAGAAATTGCTTTACACCCTTAAGCACTGGTGCTACATTCCGCCAACCTTGACCCTAAACCGTTGACTGGCAACGGATTGAACGAAGTTTTAGCGCAGCCTGTTGTGGTAAACATAGCGAAAACACCCGCTATCTTGTGCATCGACAATTCGCCCTAGTTAAGCAGACTCTTAAAAAAACATGGCTATTCACTTTGGAACCTCCGGATGGCGAGCTGTAATTGCTGACGAATTCACATTCGCCGGTGTGCGGTCCGTCACGGGAGCGATTTGCTCTCACTTCGGTTCCAAAAAAGCGGCCAATGACATGATGGTGGTTGGCTATGACACTCGTTTTCTTGGCGAACAGTTTGCCCGCGAATGCGCCGACATTGTGACCGCAAACGATTTTCAAGTGCTGCTGTGTGATGGACCGGTACCGACGCCGACACTTTCGCACGCTATTCGCACGCGCAAAGCCGTCTGCGGAATCAATTTCACTGCGTCGCACAATCCACCCGAGTACAACGGCATGAAGCTGTCCACCGGCGACGGTGCTCCGGCGCTGCCCGAAATCACTCGCAACGTCGAGCAACTCATCAAGGACGTGGACCGGGGTCAAAGCAACACGCAATCAGAGAAGTCCTCGCTGCAAACGTTTTCCGCGCGCCCCGATTATCTGGCGGATCTGAGTACAAAGATCAGGTTTGACGTTATCAAACGCGCGGGCGGCCGATATGCCTACGACCCGATTTGGGGAACGGGCCGCGGCTATCTCGATGAAGCGTTGCGGATGCACGGTCTGGAAGTTGAAACGATTCACGATTGGCGCGACGTCCTTTTCGGTGGCAGAGCGCCGGAGCCAGAAGCAAGTCACCTCAGCGAACTACGCGAACTGGTGTTGTCTAAGAAATGTGTGCTCGGTCTGGCAACAGACGGTGATGCCGATCGTTTCGGAGTCATCGACTCAAATGGTTCCTTCATCTCCCCCAATCAATTGATTGCTCTTCTCTTCGATTATTTGGTGGAGTCAAGACAATGGAGTGGGGGCGCGGCCCGCTCGGTTGCAACTTCCCATCTGGTGGATCGCGTTGCGGAAGCACGAGGTTTGCCAGTCTATGAAACGCCTGTCGGTTTCAAATACATCGGAGAATTAATCAATGAAAACAAGATTGTCATCGGCGGTGAAGAGTCGGCGGGGCTCTCAATCAAAGGTCACTACCCGGAGAAAGATGGCATCCTTGCGTGTTTGCTCGCAGCGGAGGCAGTTGCGGCGCGCGGCACGAGTTTGACCGAGCAGTTAAATGAGTTGTACGCCCGGGTTGGCAAGCTCGAATCCGGTCGCACGGGAATTCGTCTGACACCGGAAATAATGAAAGCGCTGCCCGACAAACTCAAACAGGATCCAAAAGAGATTGGCGGCCGCCGGGTTGACCGAACCAATCGCCTCGATGGTGTGAAGTTCATTTTTGCCGACGGTTCGTGGCTTTTGATGCGTCCGTCAGGGACCGAACCGGTAGTTCGTATTTACGCGGAATCAGAATCAGCAAAAGACGTGGAGGTGCTCCTTGAGCAGGGTCATAGATACTTATTGGGTGGATGAACGGATTCGGGCGCAGCGCGTTGCGCCTCGAGTAGCTTCTCCGTTGGCATCAGTCAAAGAGATTTCTCTGGATATTATTGGCACTCGCGCCGAAGTTCGACGTCGCGGTGGATTAATACCAGCCTGGGTAATCTTTGGAATGATTATCCTGGGAACGTTTGCTATCTGCGTCGGCGTGACGATGCGGACACATACCAGAATGTCTTTGGCTTCCGATCAATTTGTTCGCATGCAAACGGATGTTGAGGGGTTGCGTAACACTAACCAGTCGCTGAGATTGGAAATTGAGAAGTTGCGTACCGACCCGCGCACCATAGAAGCCGCTGCTCGCAGCCGGCTCAACATGGTACGGCCAAACGAGATTGTAGTGCCCGTCGAATGAGCAACTGGGGAAGCTCCTTCGCAACGGACAGAATTGGATTTGAGTTTACCTGCCGGTTGCCTGCTAGTTCCCCTTCTTGAACGCCACGTATCGCGAGTGCCTGCCGAGAACGCGCGGTTGTGACTGCCATCACGACCGCGCTCCCCTCTTTAAAGAATCAGTAAAACTTCAGTGATCGTCGTGTTGACACGTCTATACCTGTAAACTAATATCGAACTCCATTTAGAAACGATTTATCAAAGTTCTATGTCTGAAACCAAGGTCACTTCTCCAGCACAGGAAGCGTTTGAGGAATGGGAACGCGAGACGCTTCGACCAGTTCTCGAAAAACATCCAGAACGAAAACCCAATTTTCAGACTGTCTCGCTCGAGGAGACAAACAGACTCTACTCGCCGGCGGATGTTGAGTCGCTCGATTTCGAGCGCGACATTTCCTTTCCCGGCAATTTTCCCTACACCCGCGGCATACATCCAACCGGCTATCGCGGCAAGCTTTGGACCATGCGCCAGTTTGCCGGCTTTAGCACTCCGGAAGAAACAAATGCGCGTTTCAAATACTTATTGGCACAAGGGCAGAATGGTCTGTCGGTAGCGTACGACTTGCCGACGTTGATGGGATACGACGCCGATTCCCCGCTATCGGAAGGCGAGGTCGGCAAATGCGGCGTCGCCGTTTCGTCGTTAGCCGACATGGAGGTGCTGTTTGACGAGATACCTCTCGAGCACGTCACCGTGTCGCAAACGATTAATGCGCCAGCCTCCGTTTTGTTAGCAATGTATTTGGTAGTTGCCGAGAAACAGGGCGCCGACTGGAAAAAAATTTCCGGCACGCTGCAAAACGACATTCTTAAGGAGTACATCGCGCAGAAGGAATGGATCTATCCGATTCGTCCGGCGATGAAGCTGGTCGTCGATACTTTTGAATTCTGTACGCAGCATGTGCCTCGCTACAATCCGGTTTCTGTCAGCGGTTATCACATCCGCGAAGCCGGCGCGACCGCCGTGCAGGAACTCGCCTTTACGCTGCGCGATGGGCTTGAATACGTAGAATGGGGTCTTCGGGCCGGACTTAAGTTGGATGAGTTTGTGCCGCGGATTTCTTTCTTCTTTAACGCGCATAATGATTTCTTTGAAGAGGTGGCGAAGTATCGCGCCGCGCGTCGCATCTGGGCGCGCGAAATGCGCGATCGCTTTGGCTCAACCAACGAGCGAACGCTCAAACTCCGGTTTCATACGCAGACGGCAGGAGTTTCGTTAACGGTCCAACAACCGCTGAACAACATCGTACGGGTCGCAATCCAGGCGCTTGCCGGGGTAATGGGCGGCACTCAAAGCCTGCACACTGACGCTTACGACGAAGCGCTCGCGCTGCCAACCGATCGCGCGGCGCTGATAGCTTTGCGCACCCAGCAGATCATTGCCGAGGAGACCGGCGTAGCGAACACAGTGGATCCGCTGGGTGGCTCTTACTACGTCGAATCGCTGACGCAAAAAATGGAAGAGGGAGCGCGCGATTACTTCCGCCGCATCGACGCAATGGGCGGGATGGTTGAAGCAATCGAGAAAGGTTTCCCGCAGCGCGAACTTCAGGATTCGGCTTATCAATATCAAAAGGCGGTCGAACGGGGTGAGCAAGTTATTGTCGGCGTCAATAAGTACGCGATGGAAGGCGAGCCCGCCGTTCAAACACTCGTAATCGACGAATCCGTTCGCGAGCATCAGGTTAGGCGCTTGCAGCAAACGCGTGGTAGCCGCGACGCCGGCGCCGTAAGCAACGCGCTCGAAAAACTCCGCCGCGCGGCTCAGACCAACGAGAACACTATGCCGGCGACGATTGAGGCAGTACGCGCTTATGCGACGCTTGGCGAGATATGTTCGGCACTGCGGGATGTTTACGGCATCTACGAAGAGCCCGCGTTCTAGCTTTCGCAACCTCCGCAAATCGTTTCTTACAATAAGGCTAAAATAAAGTTCATGAACGAAAGAAAAATCCGCGTGCTGGTTGCGAAGCCAGGCCTCGACGGCCACGATCGTGGAGCGAAAGTGATCGCCCGCGCTTTGCGCGATGCCGGCATGGAAGTCATTTATACCGGTCTGCGCCAAACTCCCGAAATGATTGCGGCAGCAGCGCTACAGGAAGACGTCGATGCCGTCGGCGTTTCAATTCTTAGTGGCGCCCACAACACGCTGTGCCCGCGTATTGTGCAACTGCTCCGCGACCAGGGCATGGACGATTGTCTGGTTCTGCTGGGCGGCATTGTTCCGCAGGACGATATCGCTAAACTCAAACAGCAAGGCGTCGCGGAAATTTTTCTGCCCGGTACATCCACTGAAAACATCGTCAAGTTTCTCCGCGAAAACGTAAAGCCGCGCGAATAGACGAATGGCAGGGGCGTCTGCAATCCTTACCGACATCAGCGGCGCTATCGCCGTCATTCGTTTCGACCAACCTGCCAAACGCAATCCCCTTTCCAGCGCCACTCTTGACGAACTTGCGGACGCAGTCTCGTCGTTAACTGCGCGCGAAGACCTAAAAGCGATTGTCTTCACCGGCTCAGAAGATGTGTTTGCTTCGGGCGCTGACATTAGCGAGTTGACCGAACTCGATTCGGAACGCGCGGCTGAGTTTTCGCAGTTTGGTCAGAACGTTTTTCAAACCATCGCGGACGCCAGGCAGGTGACGATTGCCGCCATCAGCGGCTATTGCATGGGTGGCGCACTTGATTTAGCGCTGGCCTGCGACATTCGGATCGCGTCGCCGCAAGCTGTCTTCCGGCATCCCGGCGCGCGCCTGGGCATCATTACCGGCTGGGGCGGAACACAAAGAATGCCACGACTGATAGGCCGTGCGCGCTCACTCGAGTTTTTTCTTACGACGCGCTGGATCAAGAGTGAAGAAGCGCTCGAGATTGGCTTGGTCAGCAGTATTTCTGATGACGTCTTAGCATCTGCTTTCGCTACCGCCGGAGAAATTCCACAAAGAAACGGCGCCAAACCCGAAGATTTGGCGCCGCCGGAAAAGTAAGTTGAGTCTCGATCCTAGAACTCGACTCGACCTCCAAGTTGAATGGTAAATGGCAATCCAACCGGTGGACCAAATCCCGGGCCGTACAGCGAGCTAGGCTGCAAGAAAGTATCCCTTGAACTAATGTTGCTAAGCCCGAGGCGGTCGCCAAAGGAAAGATTCTCGCGGTTGAAAATGTTAAAGAAATTAATGTAGCCCTTAACTTTGACTCTTTCGCCAATGGGGAAGGTTTTGGTAATGCGCGCATCGACATTAAAGAAGCGACCGCTGCGTTCCTCGATGCTTGTACCATTCACTACAAAACCTGTTCGTTGGCTGTTCACGGGCAGCTGCGTACATCCAAACGCGGTTGCAGCGGCGGGCACGGTTGATGATGGGAGAGTTAACCTTGCGCGTAACAAGGTCAGCGGATCAAACCCCGAGCAAACCCGGTCCACCGTAGAGCGACCATCTCCGTCTATGTCGGTTCCAGCGTTTAGCGAATAAGGTCGCGCGGTCGCAAACTGCACGATCGGAGCAATCTGGAAACCGTAAGGGAGCTCGAACAATCCGCTGGCAACAATCCTATGGCGTTCGTCAATACGTGTTGGACCGAACTCGCCTGGCGCAAACTGCCGTTCCGGCGTGACCGCAATACCGTTACCGCTGTAAGACGCGGTCGGTTGTCCGCCCCAGCCCTTCGAGCTCGACAGAATGTAGCTCAGCGAAAAGAACGCGTGGGCGGTTCTGCGCCTCAGGGTGGTAACCCAACTGTCATATCGGGAACGGTTGGTGGAAGTGAACATATTGATTTGTTCAAGCCGGCCCGCCCCAAGTGTCGGCACAGCCGCGAACGCAGCGTCAAAGAATCGCGTATTCCCGCCCCGAGGGCAGGTTGCGCTAACTGCTGAGCCTGTTGGACAAATATTCCGAATCCGTGGATTAACGTTTTGCACTCGGTTTTCGTGGAGACCCAGAGTATGAACGTAATCACTGGAGAGCACATAGTTCTGTCCAATTTTAGTTTCAACTCCGAGGGACCATTTTTGGACGTACGGGTCTCGCAAGGTAGGATCGTTGATTCGACCGAATCCTCCAAATTCAAGTTGAGTATTATTGACCACGGCGGGAGCTGGTAGCGGATCAACGCCAAATCTGAACGTCGCTGTTTGACCGGTAGCGACCTGGCCGCCTGAGTTCAAATCGAGCACTGTTTGATAGATGGTAGGATTCCCCTGCTGTTTGGAAAACAGCGTCAGATTTTGGAATATCTGATCGTAGAAAATCCCGTAGCCACCACGAATCACAGTCTGCCCTGTTCCATAAACATCCCAGGCAAAACCAAGTCGCGGTTGAAACTCTCTATAACTGCTGGTTGTCCGGGCCAGCGCAGCCGCATTTCCGGCGATGGCCTGAGCACGCGGATTGTTCAGCTGTCTCAGAATCTGCATCGTGCGATTATTGGTCTGATCAACCAGCAGCTTTATGTTTGCATCCCAGCGCAAACCGAGATTTAGCGTGAATCGCGGTGTTACTTTGTAGTCATCCTGGACATAAAACGCCAACTGATGAAATGGCGGCTGACTGGTGTCGCCGGCGCCCGTACTGAAAGTTATCTGGTTGACAGCTCCCGGAGTGGCAAAGCCCTGCGGATAACATCTGTCGTCTGCCAACCCATTGCTATTTAGATCCTGGCAATTGGCGGAAACCAGGTTGTTCTTGATCGTCAGCGGATCGTCGAAGAAAAAGACCTGATAACCGTTGGCGCCGAAGAAGAAGAACCCATTCAGCTCAGTGTGAATATAGTTCATGCCAAACTTCAGGCTGTGCTTGCCGCGCAACACCGAGATGTCGTCACGGAACTGAAACTTTCGCTCTTTCGTCTGCTGGGGCACATTGACGTTTGCCCCACTCTGCACCGAAGGGAACACTAAATTTGGGTTGGTCGTTACGCCCAGAATGTTGTTTTCAAAATTCTGATACTGGAACGAGAATTGATTCAGGACGCGTGGGCTAAACGTGTAGGTATGATTCACAACAAAGCTGGTCAGCTTGTTGGTATTGGTGTTCCCGTTGGCTAAGTCACCGGGCTGACCTGGATCAAACTGATCGTTTGGTGAATCGTTCTTCTGGAAAGCGTAGCGATAAAACATGTTCTGCTTATCGCTGATGTGATGATCGATTTTTATCGTCAGCAGAGTGTCGTTGTAAGGCAGCGGAATCGTTGGCGAGGCAGTCACTCCGGGAATCGCGGCAATCTGCGGCAGCAGCAACGTGTTCACGAGAAGGTTTTGACGTTCGCGAAATCTTTCCACCGCTCCGAAAAAGAAGAGCTTGTCCTTAACTATTGGACCACCGATTGACCCACCAAACTCCTCGCGGTCGTACGTCGGTTTGGGAGCCGTCGACTGTTTCTCAAAGAAATCCCGGGCGCGCAGTGACTGATTGCGGAAGTTGAAAAACGCCGAACCATGGATGTCGTTGGTGCCGGATTTGGAGATGACGTTTACGACGCCGCCGACGGACCGGCCACTCTCTGCGGTCCAGCGATGCTGCAGCACTTGAAACTCCTGAATCGATTCATAAGCGAAATTCTGAAGCATGCTGCCAACGACGTTGTCCTTGTTATCGCCGCCATCGACGTTGACGTCGACTTGACGGCCATCGCCGCCGCTGAAAGAAACCGTGCCAACGTGCGTCTTGGTCGGATCAAAGGTGCCGACAGGCCGCGCTTCCGGCGCGATAATCGACAGGTTCGCGAACGTGCGATTCAGCAGAGGAAGATTTTGAACTTCGGCCGGAGTGATATTTCTGCCCAGCTCAGAAGTTGTCGTTTCAATTGGAGTCCCCTCGGATGTCACTTCGACGGTAGCGGTGAGTGCGCCAGGCTTCAGCTCGAAGTTCTGCGTAACTTTCGCGCCCACATTCAGTTCAAAGTCCCTGGCAAGGGCTTTACTGAAATTTGAAGACTCGACAGTAATGTCGTACTTGCCCGGCTCCAGGTTCGCGAGCACATATTCACCAGAGTCGTTTGTCGTAGCCGTTCGGGCTGCGCCGGTGCCTTTGTTGGTGGCCGTGACAGTGGCGCCCGGCACCACGCGACCTTGCTCATCCACGACTTTGCCGGCGATGTCCCCGCGGATTTCTTGTGCGTAACTCGGAACCGCCACGAAGATAATCAATGCAAAAGCGACCAAGAACAATCGGCTTGCAACCTGGAAAGAATTTCTCATGGGTGTCTCCTTTAAGAGCTCGTGAGTTTCCTCTGTTGGACCATCTGGTACCGCGACGGGTTTCTTGAATGCAAGTCACATTCTCAACCGTGACGTTCATTTATGTCAACATTTATCCCAGAAACCTTAAAGAAAGTTTCGAGGTCATTGTTGCAAATTCAAAATTCTGGATTGATCTTGTTTAGTTTTCTGGAGGGCCAACTACGGTGCGTCGCTTTTCTTCTCAAGGAACCTGTCGATTCCCTTGCGGCAATCGTCGGTCAGGCGAGCGATGACGTTGGTATCAGCGCCAGCGGCAAGCGCTTCGGGAAAGGCCAAGCCATCGATTTGGTAAAGGAGCGTCTTGGTAAGGCCCACGGCTGAGCGGCTGAGCTTTTCAAATCGGCTGGCGTAGGCTCTGACCTCGGCATCAAAGTTCTCTTCGGCAAAAACCTGGTTGACGAGTCCAAATTCCTGGGCGGTCTGCGCGTCGATTTCGGAGCCACGTGTTAGCAACTCGAAAGCACGCTTTTCGGAAACGTTGCGCCGGAGAATCGCCGTTACCATCGCCGGTACGAAACCTATCTTCACTTCCGGATAACCGAAGCGGGCGCCGGTCGAAGCCAGCACAAGATCGCAAGCGCTGGCGAGTCCGCAGCCACCGGCAAGTGCTCTTCCCCGAACCGCGGCAATCACCGGCACCGTTACGGCTCTGATCAAAGTGAACAACTCCAGCAACGACCGCGCATCTTCAGCGTTTGCGTCCACAGAACCATCCGCAATTTTTTGCAACGCCGAAAGATCCGCGCCCGAGCAGAAATCTTTACCAGCGCCCGTGATAATGATTGCATAGATGGCTGAGTCGTCGTTTGCTTTACGCAACGAACTCTTCAACTGCTCGATCATTGCCTCGTTGAGCGCGTTACGTTTTTCCGGACGGCTAAGAGTGAGCGTGGCGACCGAGGCTTCGACGGCGTAAAGAACAACTGGGGTTTCGTTGGTCATTGCGGAACAATCAATTTATCAGGATGTCAGCTCGAGTGATTGCGCTTCTTCAGCGGACACGTCGATCATCATTCGCAGCAGTGCAGTCGAAAATGTTTTGCCCTGCGCGTCGGTCATCAAGGACAGCGTGCCACCGCCGCCCAGGCTGTGATGCAGCAGAAAATTGAGGGCGCCCAGGTTTGGCAGCTCAAATCGTTCGACGTCACCTTTGCAAATGCCGGTGAAGTGTTCCTTGACTCGCTCCGCGGTCACTTCGCGCACGAGTAGCGGATAGATTTCATCGCTGAAAGCAATCAAACCGACATTCGCCGTGTCGCCTTTGTCGCCGGAACGCGCGTGCGCAATTTTTACCAGTTGAATCTTCATCAGAATGTTAAATGGAAGACAATGATTCGTACGCCTCTATTAATTCTACCTTCGGCTCAAGGTTGGAGTTCAGAGTCCAACCTTTAGGGCGCTCTTGCGACGGCGGAAGCAAGCTAAAGCTTGGACTCTGAACTGCTTGTAACCCTTATAACGGAATACATTATTTCCTAAACCTCTATTAATTCTACCTTCGGTTCAATCTCGTTCTTTGGAATAAGCGCCGGCCAGTAAGCAACAATCTCTTCAACTTTCGGACGGCCACCCGCAAAGCCAGTCACGCCCGGTGGTCCAGTCAGGACCAGCGGCGCAATTTCCTTCGTGAATCTCTCCACCTCCGGCCGGTTTTCACTGCGGACGCCAACGCGCAATTGCACCTCTGGAAGATCTGGCGAGGGCTTTCCCGCGAGTGGTCCATGGGTCGCGTTCGCGCCGACAAATTCGGTGAGGATCTCGTCAAACTTTAGCCCGAGTCGATCGAGACGCCCTCTTAAGATTCGATCGGCTGCTTGTGCCTTGTCATAAGCGTCAGGCCAGGAATAGACCAGTGTCCCGACTGCTTTGTATCCGGCAGAGTAGCTAATTGAAACCTTAAAAGTATCGGTGGCCGGCCGGCCTTCGATTCCAAAGACGCGGACGCGGTCGCGGCCTTCATATTCGAGCCGCACGGTCGTGAAATCCGCCACGCAATCCGGCGTAATGTAATCACGCGGATCGCCCATTTCATAAACCAGTTGCTCTTTAACAGAAGGAATAATCACCCAGCCGCCGGTGCGTTCATGCTTCGTAATCACAAAGCTGCCGTCGGGCGCCGCCTCAACAATTGGAAAACCTACGTTCGCAAGATTAGGAATGCTACGCCACTCGTACTGGCAGTTCCCTCCTGAACATTGCGCGCCACACTCAATGATGTGGCCCGCGATGGTCCCTGCCGCCAACTTGTTCCAGTCGTCGCCGGCCCAGCCAAACTCGTGAATCAGCGGCGCAAGTGTAAGTCCCGTATCGGTGGCGCGGCCGGTGATGACGATGCGGGCGCCGCCATCAAGCGCTTCGACCAGCGGCGCCGCGCCGAGGTAGACATTAGCGCTTTGGATTTGATCGCGAACGGTGTCGAGCGTCGCGCCGTTATCCATATTGCGCATTTCGACTCCACGAGCGAGCAGCTCGTCAAGGCGCGGCATGATGTCGTCGCCGGTCACGATTCCGATCTTCAGCTTTCCGCTGAGACCCAGTTCGCG
>DNND01000134.1:35445-42657 GCA_003488005.1 Blastocatellia bacterium
GCCGCTGAGACCCAGTTCGCGTGCCACTTCCTTAACAGCCGCGGCACAACCGGCAACGTTCACTCCGCCAGCGTTTGCGGTGACGCGAATGTCGCGCTCGACACACGCAGGCAGTATCTGCTTCATCAACGGCACAAAATCTTTCGCGTAACCCGCGGACGGATCGCGCGATCGTTGCTTTTGCATGATCGACATGGTGACTTCCGCCAGGTAGTCGAGCATCAGGTAATCGATTGGACCACCTTCAACCTGACGGACCGGCGCGTCTGGCAAGTCGCCCCAGAAACCCTGTCCGGCGGCAATGCGAATTTTTTGCTTCATTATTAAAAGTAAGAGTTCAACCTTTAAGTTGCGCCAACGGCAACAAGTAAAGTCTGAACTCTAAAGCGGTGGCTAAACTTTAGACGCAAAACCCGTTTGCATGCAACGGGGCGACGCAGTCTGTTTTAGATTGCGTCGCCCGCAAAGGACCCAGGCCAAACTGCCTGCGTCTCGTTGAAACAGTTTCTTGCGCTCTTAGTTTCGCGGCACGTTGGGCGTCGGCGTCGGCGTCGCGGTTCCTTCGGTGGCGCCGGTATTGTCATTGGTGCTCGTGTTCGTATTCATGTTCGTTGTGCGGGTGCCTCTTCGTCCGCGGCGACGTGATGGCCTGGCAGGCATTGCCGGTTCAGCAGGAGTAGCGGCTCCCATTGTTGCATCAGGCATTGCCGGTTCAGCAGTCATCGCGGGTGTGGCTGCGCGGGCTTTCCGGTGGCGCGTTCGACCGACTGCGCCAGCCGGCGTGAACGAGCAAACATGAGCAGCGCCCGGCACGGTTGTCAGCATCAAGCGGTCGCCGGATTTCTTTGCGTGCATCGAGACAATTGTCGGCGGCGGACCACCCGGCTGGCCAGGAGCAGGCATGACGACTTCGCCAAATTGCATAGCCACTCCGGTATAGCCGCGCGTCGTGGTTGCCACAATGCGTCCGGACTTTCCATCGGCTGTTGTAAATTGGTTGCCGGTGACCGTCAGGGTAGTTGGCCCTGTTAGTCCGGCGTCAGCACACTCAAACGTGCCGGTGTAGGTACCAGACAGATCAGTTTGTTCAGAGGTTTCTATGGACGACGCTGAAGCAATAAGTTCTGTGGAGGGGACAGCCGTGCCTTCAGAGCTGGTCGCGGCTTTATGTCGCCGGCCTCTGCGCCGTCGCGACGTAGTGGTTTTTTTGGTGCTTGTATCAGCCGCGGTATTCTGATTTGTCGGCTCCTGGGCTGATACCAGGAATTCAAAACCGGCCGCAGAGACAGCCAGGAAAATTACGAAAAGGAAACTGATCAAACGAAATGCTTTCGTGCTCATAGGTAGGATCCTCCATTCAGCCGATGCAGGAAACGTTTCCTGCGCAATATTCAGTTATTTGGGGGATTTCCTAAAAGGGTAAGTCTGAACAGCTCTTTTTTATCACCAAGCAGCAAAAACCTCAACCGCACGGACCATTATTTGGACCATTGTTTGGACCACCGTTAGACCAGCGACGGTGGCAGCACAAACTGCCCAATGTGTGGTCCATCATTGTTGAGGCTGGTGCGCAGGCTTAACTCGAGTGCATCCCGCGTCTGTTCAGGTGTAATGACTGCATCGACAAAGCCGCGCGCCGCGGCGTACTTGGCATCGAGATCTCGCTCGTAGGTTTCGCGCACATTATTCATTTGCTGTTCGAGGCCGGCGCCTGGCTCTTCTCCCTTTGCTTTTAACTTCTCGAGTTGGCTACCGAACACGGCCTGCACCGCCGAGTCGCCTTCCATCACGCCCATGCGGCCGGTCGGCCAACTGAAAATGAAGTCGGGATCGAATCCCTGTCCAGCCATCGCGTAATAACCAGCGCCCGACGCGTGATTCACGGTCAACACCATTTTGGGAACTAATGCCGTGGCCATCGCTTCGACGAATTGAGCGCCGGCGCGAATGATTCCCGAGTGTTCGGCCTCGGATCCAACCATGAAACCGGAAACGTCCTGGACAAAAAGCAGCGGCGTTTTGTGACGATTGCAGGTTTCAATGAAGTAAGCCACTTTCTCGGCGGATTCAGTGTAGATGATGCCGCCAAAGCGCGGTGGACCACCGGCGGGCGACTTCACCATCCCGCGGTGATTAGCTATAACTCCAACCTGGATGCCGCGAATGCGCGCGTGACCGGTGATGATCTCCTTCGCGTAGTCAGCCTGGAACTCATCGAGCAGTCCCTCGTCGAGCAAACAATCCAACAACTCGCGCATGTTGTAAGGCTGGCGATGATCTTCCGGAATTATTTCGTAGATTTTTTCGGCAGGTGTTTTCGCTTTGCCAAACGGCACCGAACGCACCGCGCCTTCTGCTCTAAACGGCAACTCGGAAACGAACTCGCGAATTTTCGCGATGCAGGCTTTATCATCCGGCACGCGATAATGGGCCACGCCCGACAATTCATTATGCGCACGCGCGCCGCCGAGCGTTTCATTGTCGATCGTTTGCCCGGTAGCGCCTTTCACCAGATTCGCGCCGCCCAGCCCCATGAAGGACGTGCCTTCAACCATGATGATGACGTCGGAAAGCGCCGGCAGGTACGCGCCACCGGCAATGCACGGCCCCATCACCGCCGAAATTTGCGGCACCTTCAGATACCGGCGCATGATCGAGTTGTAATAGAAGATGCGCGACGCTCCATACTGTCCGGGAAAGACGCCGCCCTGATAAGGAAGGTTCACGCCGGCCGAATCGACCAGATAAATGATCGGCACGTGGCAGCGCATCGCAATTTCCTGCGCGCGCAGAATTTTCTTGATCGTCTCCGGCCACCAGGAACCCGCTTTAACTGTCGCGTCATTGGCAACTACGACGACTTCCCTGCCTTCGACGCTACCAACAACCGTCACCACTCCTGCCGCGGGCGCACCGCCGACTTCATCGGATTCTTCTTTATTTCTGCCTTCTGCCTTCTGCCCACTGCCTTCTGTTTCTTTGTATTGATCGTAAGCGACCAGCAATCCTATTTCCTGCGAATAGGAGTTCTTATCAAGCAGTAGGTCGATGCGTTCTCGCGCCGTTAGCTTGCCCTGCTTGTGCTGCTTCTCAATTTTTTCCGGACCGCCGCCAAGCCGCAGCTTCGCCTCGAGCTGCTGCAGCTCGGCGGTAAGGATACTTAAACGGGTTAGCGATTTCGGCGGCGATTCCTGCCGTCTGGTGGAGGTCTTTTCAAGCTTCATCTCATGAACTCTGACTTTGGCAGCTCACTTTGTTGGATGATGCTTTTGAGTGTGCCCCTTGCAATTTCCGAGTGGTTAGGCACCGGTACCGTGATGCTTCGATCGGCTAGCTCTCGGCGCATGATGATGTGACTGCCACTCTGTCTCGTCTTTACAAAATCGTGTTTCTTGAGAATATTGCACACTTGGTTGGCAGATAGTACGCGCAACTTAGGCATGCGCGAGTTCCAACTTCTTCACCTTAACGCCTCGGCCCAAGCGGCGTTTGATCTCTGCCTCGTCAGCTTCTTTAAGCAGAAGCTCAACGGCCTCTTGAATCATGCTCTCGGCTTCTTCAAATGAGCGCCCCTGGCTGGCAACACCGAGCTCGGGACAAGTTGCGACATACCAACTTCCCTCTTTCTCTATCACTGCGGTTAGTGTCGGTAGTTTCATCGTTTAGTCCTGAGTTGTTCTGGGATCGTGCTCTTGCAGACATCAGTCTCAGTTGGGATTGGATTCTAACACGCTCGTCCTTCAAGATTCAGCTTAAGACAAGTTTACGATTAAACTTAGAAATATTGACCGCAGTTTTACTGCCAAAGGAGCCGAAGTAAAGTGTTCGTATCGACTCTACTAGGAAGACCTTCAACAATGAGCACGCGTAACCCACGCAATTCCATGACGACCTGCCCTTCATTCGTCTGCCACGAATAGAAGTTTCGAGTTTCTGGTTTCGAGTTTCGAGTTTGGTCTTCGGAATTGGGTAGACTCACGTCTGTTGCGTCAGGGTAACGAAGCCTGGTTCGCTTTACATAAGCGTCAAAAAACTCGCGCGCGTCAGCTTCGGTGTCCCAGGCTGAGACTTGGGCAATCAATGCCTGGCCTGGTTCCGTGCCTTCGTAAACGTCGTAACGATCGCCGGCCCATCCAGCCGCAGCTCGGCGCGACTCTGCCGGCGAGTTTAGAAATTGATCCAAAAGCAGATAGTAGCCCCACTCGCCATTTACATCAGAATCGATGCGGTGCCAGGAGGAAGAAGTGCTGAGTGCTGAGTACTGAGTGCTGAGTGCTGAATGCAGCAGCACGGGTGCTCCCTCGTTCGACGCGGCTGCTTTTTTTAACAAACTGCTCAGGTCCGGCAGCGTTAGTTTCAACGGTTTTTCATTCGCGAAATATTTTTCCGGGTGCAGAATCTGTTCGGTTGACACCGGCAAGTTCGTGAACGCTTTTGATAACCCGGCAAAGCCGTCACGCTTATAGACGCTGGTAGCCCATTGGCTGCCCTGCAGGTACGGGAAAATCAACGACTCACGCAAAGCTCGCGGCGCCTGATTGAATTGTTCGGTGGAAACGCCGGTGTTGAGCGAGCGCGTGAATGCCAGGGCGACGAGCGGATTCTTCGCCATGTAAACCATCATCGCCAAGGTCGCATCGCCTTCGATCAGCGAATGGGCGGCAAGCTGTGCATCAGAATCGCCGTGCGGCCACTTCTGAAAACGGCGCAGGTTGAAGTGCTGATCCTGAAGCGCATGGGTCAGTTCGTGCGCCATCACCGGTTTTTGCGTCTCCAACTCCAACCAGTCGGCCAGGTAAAACTCGCGCGTCACCGGGTCGTAGTAACCGGCGATCTGTTCCAACAGCAACTTGATGATGAATGGGCGGTATTCAAAATTTGCCGGCGCCAAGCCAAACTTGTGATACGCAACTTCGGTAGCGTGCATTTCCGCGGTTGTCATCTGCTCGTAAAGATTCTTAACGAGCATAGATTCAATCTGAGCACGCGACTGTGCTCCGCTTTTCACCGGCTGCAGAATTGGCAACTCGCGAATCTTGCTGGTCTCTTCCAGCACCGCGGAGGTAGCGGCAACAATCGCGGCCTCGCGCGCGGCGTGGCTGGAAATTGCGGGGCGCTGCTGCGCTTGCAGAGTACGAGTAGGAGAATTGAGGAAGACGCCGCTTGAGAGGAGCGCAAGGACGGCCGTTACAGCCAGGAGTCTACTAATATTCTTTGACATCTTCAGGCTTTCGCTCTTATAGTCCGCTAAACGTTAAAACAATCGCAGTCGGCAGTTCACCAGAATCCTTAAGACCAAAGTTTGAGGGCATAACGCTCAGATGACAAGTCCCGCACCTGAAAATGTTTTCGGCGAATGGCACGAATCCGTCGTTCGCGTGCGCTATGCCGAAACCGACAAGATGGGAATTGTCTATTACGCCAACTACCTGATCTGGTTTGAGATTGGCCGCACCGACTTTTGCCGCGCTCGTGGCTTTGCCTACCGCGACATGGAAGAGAACGACGACGCGTTTCTGGTTGTGGCCGAAAGCTACTGCCGTTACAAAGCGCCGGCTTATTATGACGACGAATTGCTGGTTCGGACTCACATCACTGAATTGAGGCGCCGCTCGCTGAGGTTTGGCTACGAAATCGTGCGTGCCAATGACGGTCAAGTGATAGCCGAAGGCGAAACTGGACATGTAATTACTGATTCAACTGGCCGCGTTCGCTCAATTCCGGAATCGTATGCTCAGCGCCTGCTGGCTCCTCCAGCTTTGAAATCCGCCAACAACGGCGAGATTGTTCCCACCGAAGAAGGCCCAGCTTAAGCGATCCAATAGAAGCGCGAAGTTCAGAGTCCAGCCTTTAGGCTGCTGCTTCCAAATCGCAAACTAAAGTTTGTACTCTAAACTTCTTACTTCTAATCGTGCGCCAGGTTCAATCTGGTAATCGCCCGCGCGCGTCCGGTCGCTTCATCAATATCAACGACAGCGCCGCAAATCCTGACAGTTCCCGTGGAATGTTCCGCTCTTCGGCCGGTGGCTGAAGTGAAACGGGTGATAACGTCCTTCTTTTCCATTCCGATGACGCCGGCATAGCTGCCCGTCATCCCTAAATCCGTCAAATAGCCGGTTCCGTTTGGAAAGATTCTCTCGTCGGCAGTTTGTACGTGCGTATGCGTGCCCACGACTGCGGAAACGCGCCCGTCGAGGTACCAACCCATCGCAACTTTTTCAGAAGTAGCTTCAGCGTGCATATCAACAATGCGAACCCGCGTGTCATCGGGCAAGTCCGCCAGCAGTTGATCCACGGCACGAAAGGGATCGTCGGACGGTGGCATGAAAACGCGGCCCATCAGGTTCATTACGGCGACCTTCGTACCGTTGATAACTCCCGTCCACATGCCGCTGCCCGGCGTATTCGGTGGATAGTTCGCCGGTCTGAGAAGGCGAGGTTGTTTGACGATATAGGGTGCTGCTTCTTTCTTATCAAAGATGTGATTGCCCGAAGTCATCACGTCGATGCCGGAAGAAAATAACTGCTCGCAAAGAGACGGTGTAACTGAAAATCCGCCGGCCAGGTTCTCAGCATTCATGATTGCAAGGTCGATGGCATGCTGTTCGCGCAGATCCTGAATGCGCTCAAGCACAGCCAGGCGCCCGGGCTTAGCAACCACATCTCCAATCATGAGTACTTTCATAAATACCGTGAATCGTAAATCGTAAATCGTGAATAGACAAAAGCCGTAAACAGGAACTCGTCAATCGAGATAGGCGGGTAACGACTATTTACGATTCACGATTTACGATTTACGGCAGTTAACGATTTACGATTTACGGCTTAGTTGGCAGGAGGGACATCCGCGATGGTCGTTCCGGAGCCGTAATTGAACCTGCATTTACAGGTGGGTGACCTTTAAGAGCCGCAGCCTCTGGCAATTCTTAACGCTGAAGAACTGCACTGGCAAGCGGCATCGGTCTCCCATTTTAACGGCGTTGGCTCAATCATCGTAACTCGGTGACGGGCCCCACAGAATAGTTCCCTCCGCCGCGAGGGATACTAACACAAGCCGGCGAAACTCAGGTAATTAGTGTTACCACACGTCAAACTAAGTGTCATGAGGTCAGTACCGCCTGCGGTAGCGGGTGGATGTCTCTTGAATTGCGCAAAGAAAATCGGAATACACCCACCCGCTACCGCAGGCGGTACTGACCTCATGACACTTAG
>DNND01000134.1:42980-64027 GCA_003488005.1 Blastocatellia bacterium
ATTGAAGCACTCCGAGAACCTAACCGAGTGAGATATTTTCCGGCGCACCTTTTTCCTGCGCGATGTTGCTGCGGACCTTCAAGAGCTTGTCCAGCATTTCGGCGCATTCGGCGCTGCGCGTTGCCAATTGAGCATCGGCCTGTTCGTGGGTTTGTTGCAGGCGATGCAGTTCGTCGGCGATGTGCAGCGCGGCAAGGATCGCGACCTTTAACGAATCGACAGTTAGAGTGCCGGACGAAATCTCACGCATGCGGCTATCGACGAAATCGGCCAGCTTCGTGAGGTATGCCGAGTCGCCGTCAGAACGGATATTGTAAGTTTGGTTATAGATTTCAACGCGGATAATCGGCGGCGCTGAAGTTTCGACACTTTTCTTGCCTGGCATTTCAGCAATCCCCGTTGTCATCTGAGTTCCTCCGCCAGCTCGGGATCAAGCGCGGCCACTGCGTCCAACATCGCTTCCACCTTCATGCGGATGATGTCGCGTTCGGCCAACAGCGCTTCAACTTGTCTCTCCAGGCGTTCCTGCTCGCGCGGCACGCTGCCCCGGTTCCGGCGCATGTTGGAAAGTTCCTTTTCGAGGCTCTCCTTCTCGAGACGAAGCGTCTTGGTGAGTTCGATAGTCCGATAGATCTTGTCTTCGAGATGCGAAAACTTTTCGAGTCCTGAGAGTGCGATCATCTAACTAATCTTTCTTAGTTTGTGGGCTATTGGCGTCGGCGAGGCGATTATGCGACTTCACGCTGTCAAGCGCAAGACCATCTGCGCCGATAAACGCGATTTATTTTTTAGTGAAGCTCGGCACTAAATTTTTTTAGCAGCGAATCCAACAAACGCCGGTGACGCTCTTCCACTTCTTCATCGCGAAGTGTCCGCTGGTCGGAACGATATTCGACCCGCAAGGTGACGGATCGTTTGTCAGCGGGGATATTCTGGCCTTCGTAAGTGCCCACCAGCTTCACACCCTGGTAGTCGTCAATCTCTTGCGATTCAATCCCCGCAACCAATTCCGTGAAACCAACATTGCGACCAACGAGTAGCGTCACGTCGCGTACCACTGACGGATAGCGTGGCAACGGTTTGTATTTGATTTCATGTTCGGCAATTTCAAAGACCGGTGTCAGGTTGAGTTCCGCAACGTAAACTCGCTGGCGAAATTTGTAACCTGCGGAAATTGTTTCCGACAAAGCGCCCGCGCTTCCGATAACCGTTCCGTCGGCGAGCGAGATGTTTGCTGCCTGGCCCGCCCGTAGATGTTTCACTTCGGCTTCGACAAAAGCCAAGGGTGGTAAATTCAAAGCAGCAATCGCGGCCTGCAGGGCGCCCGTGACGTCGTAGAAATCCAGCTCGCGGCTTGCTTGCGCCCGGTCCTGCTCGCTGGCCCCACCGCTGGCGATTAACCCAAGTGATTCCGATTCATGCGGCAGCTCATCGCCCTCGGAACCCGCAAAAACACGACCGATTTCGAACAATCGCACGTCCTTCGTGCCTTGGTTAAAGTTGTGGCGCAACGACTGCAATAGCCCCGGCAGCAGGCTCGGCCGCATTCGAGTAACGTCTTCCAGGATGGGATTGCTTAGGGTAACGAACGATTCTTGCTCTGAAGGTTCATTCACCGTCGCTAAAGCAAAAACGTCGTCGTGGGCGGGATCGATGAAACTAAGATTTATTGCCTCATCGAAACCGAGGCTGGTTAGTGCGCGCCGTATCCGCCGGCGCTTTAGCTCCGCCGGTTGATACTCACCTGCCATGGCAGCAGGCGGCAACTCTGAACCTATGTACTCGTAACCCACGTGCCGGGCGATTTCTTCGACTAAATCTTCTTCAATACTGACGTCAACGCGCCAGCTCGGAACTACAAATGTTTTTGCTTTGTCTGTCGTCGCAGCACCGATGACAAAGCCCAGCGCGATCAAAATACGATCCATCTCGGCCACGCCAACTCGCAGCGACGTCAAACTTTCTACCCTTTCGGGCCGGAACGTTATTGAACGCGCAGCGAGCGGACGTGGATAAACGTCGATAACATCTTCAGTAGCTATGCCGCCGGCAATTTCGCAAATCAGGTCAACGCATCTGCTTTGTGCGTTTACGACGTTTTCGCAATCCGCACCGCGTTCGAAACGTTTCGAAGCCTCGGTATCCATGCCCAGCTTGCGCGCAGTTCGCCTGATTGAATCAGGATCGAAGTAAGCGCTTTCGATCAGCACATCGACGGTAGACGTTGAAATTTCTGAATCCAAGCCGCCCATGATTCCGGCAAGCGCAACTGGCCGCTCGGCATCTGCAATGACAAGCATCTCGTTATCGAGTGTGCGACTAACGCCGTCAAGCGTTTGCAGTTTCTCTCCGGCGCGCGCCCGGCGCACAATGATTTTCCGGCCGTTAAGTTTTGTCAGATCAAAAGCGTGCAGCGGTTGGCCCAACTCGTGAAGCACATAGTTCGTGATGTCGGCAACATTATTGATTGGCCGCTGACCGATTTCGTTAAGTCGTTTTGCCAGCCAGTCGGGTGATGGCCCAATCTTCACGCCGCGTACGATGCGGGCTGCGTAACGCGGACAAAGCTCCGCATCCGCAATTTCGACCGCAGCGAAATCGCTTGCTTTTCCTGCGGTTTTCGCGACTTTGGACTTGAGATCTGAGATCTCAGATCGCAAATTTAAGAGATTGAACTTTTCGATTACCGCGACTTCGCGCGCAATACCAACATGAGACAAACAGTCAGGTCGGTTTGAAGGGACTTCGACATCCAGGAGCGAATCGCCGTCCCCTTCAGCAACCGAGTCGATTGCGAGTCCGACCATAGTCAGTCGCTCCCGCAAGTCCAGCGGGGTCAGCTTTGTGCCGGTAAGCTCGCGCAGCCAGTTGTAACTAATAAGCATAGTCAGTGGTCAGTAGTCCGTTGTCAGTTGCATCTGAAATGGCAAATTGTCTTTACAACTGACCACTGACAACTGACAACGAACGGGGTTTAATCAATCAAACTGATTCAGAAACCTAACGTCGTTTTCGAAAAGCAGACGAATGTCGTCCAGGCCGTACATCAAAGCACACATGCGATCGATTCCCAGTCCAAAAGCGAAACCGGAATAGACTTCCGGATCGACGCCGGCTATTCGCAGGACATTTGGATGGACCATGCCTGAACCCCCGAGCTCGATCCAGCCGGATTGTTTACAAATGCGACAGCCAGTACCTCCACATTTAAAACAACTGAAATCAAACTCTGCGCTCGGCTCGGTGAAAGGAAAGTACGACGGCCGGAAACGTGTGATCGTTTGCGCGCCAAACATGCGGCGCAGAAACTCGGCAACCGTCCCTTTCAAGTGGGCCATCGTGATTCCGCGGTCAACACACAAGCCTTCAACTTGAAAAAACATCGGATTGTGCGTCGGGTCCGGAGTGTCGCGACGAAAGACACGGCCGGGGGCGATCATGCGCAACGGCGCGCCTCGTCGTTGCATGGCATGAATTTGCACCGTCGAGGTTTGCGAACGAAGCGCAAAGCCCTCGGTCGTATAAAAAGTGTCTTGCGGCGCGCGCGCGGGATGATTGGCGGGAATATTCAGCGCATCGAAATTGTAGAAGTCCGTTTCAATTTCCCGATCGTCTTCAATCGCGTAACCCAGCGAAACGAAAATGTCCTCAATGCGTTCTCGCAATTTCGTAATCGGATGAATATGTCCCTGTCGCGGTCGCCGGCCCGGCAGAGTTACATCGATGCGGTCGCGCTCTCTGCGCGCGGATTGCAGCAAGTTGTTGAGCGTCTCGTCCGCCGTTGTGACCCGCTCGGTAATCTCAGCTTCAGCCTGTTGCACCAGTTGGCCGAAAGCGGCGCGCTCAGCCGGCGCAACCTTGCCGATTAACTTTTTGCACGCGGCCAGGACACTTTTCCTGCCCATATACCGAGTTCGCAAATCGGCCAGGGCCCGTTGCTCAGTTTCAGCGTCAGCCAAACTCAGCGGCGGCGCAGAAGTATCCGTTAAGCGGACAAAGCGTTCGAACTCCTGCTCGAACGCTTTGCGTGCGATCTCAACTGCTAGACTTGGGTCTTCCGGGCTCTTAGGGTTTGTCATTACCTTGAAGGCGCCAATCTGATTTAGTCCGTGAAACGGACGTTTGAAAATAGCCCAGCATTTCAGTGCTGGGAATAGGGTGAAGTCCGTGAAGCGGACGGCTGCATTGCCTTCAGCCGTCCGCTCAGCGGACTAGAAAGAAGCCGATGCGATAAACCCAGCGACGAATCGCTGGGCTATTTTCAACTGTCCGCCGAGCGGACAACCCGATTCCGATTGCCATATCAGCATCAGGCCGCGGCCTTTTCTTTCTTGTTTTCAAGTGCGTTCTTGGCTTGGACTGTCACTTCCGTGAAAGCCTCGGGCTGATTGACCGCGAGATCGGCGAGCACCTTGCGATCCAACTCAATCTCCGCCAGCTTCAAGCCGTGCATGAGTTGTGAATAGTTCATTCCATTCAACCGCGCAGCCGCGCCAATGCGCACAATCCAAAGACTGCGAAAATCGCGTTTCTTTAGTTTGCGTCCGGTGTACGCGAAGTTTAATCCACGTTCGACTGACTCTTTTGCAGAACGATAAAGTTTTGACTTGGTGCCGCGATAACCCTTCGCCAGCTTCAAAATTTTCTTGCGCCGTTCGAGGCGCTTGTTTCCACGTTTAGCTCTTGGCATAACCTCTCCTTAATGATGAACGCTGAATTCTGAATGATGAACAAATACCCACTCGCTTATTCATCCTTCCGCCTTCATCCTTCATAATTGCTCTTAGTCTCTTCCATAGGGCAGCATTGCAGCGACACGCCCCAAGTCGGATTTTGAAACCAGCCCATCAATGTCCAGTAGCCGTTTTCGCTTATTAGTTTTCTTCGTCAGGATATGGCGCGCATGCGAATGACCGCGTTTCACTTTTCCACTGGCGGTCAAGCGAAAGCGCTTTGCTGCGCCTTTATGTGTTTTTAGTTTTGGCATAATTCCTCTCTTCAACTCTGAAATCTGAAATCTCAAATCTGAGATCTGAAATTAAATCTTCTCTTTAAATTCTGGGATCTCAAATCTGAGATCTCAAATCTAAATGGTTCTTAGCTGGCATCTACCGGCTTATTGCTTTCCACTTGCGGCTCGGGCGTACTGCTTGCCACGACAGGCTGCTCAGGCTTATTGGCTTCTGCTTTAGGAGTCGGCTTAACGGGCGGCGCTGCTGGCTGTTCAGCCTTGGCTGCGCTCTTATGTTTCTTTGGCCCCAGGATAATGAACATCTGGTTCCCTTCCATGCGTGGTCGCGCTTCTACTTCACCCACGTCAATCAAATCTTTTTCCAGTCGTTCCAGGATGCGCGCACCCAACTCACGATGCGTCATTTCGCGGCCGCGAAACCAAATGGTGGCCTTAACTTTGTCGCCTTCTTCCAGCCACTCGCGCGCGTGTTTCATGCGATAGCTGTAGTCATGATCGTCGGTACCCGGCCGAAACTTAACTTCCTTAACAGTGATCGTGACCTGTTTCTTCTTCGCCTCGTTCGCCTTCTTCTTCGCTTCGTACTGAAACTTTCCGAAGTCGATGATGCGGCAAACCGGCGGATCGGCTGTCGCCGCCACTTCCACCAAATCCAAACCTTTTTCGCGGGCGGCGCGAATTGCATCGCGAATATCCATGACGCCGAGCTGTTCACCCTCGTCCCCGATAACGCGCACCTGGGCCACGCGAATTCTTTCATTAATGCGGGCAATGGGCAGGCGCCGGTTGTCCGGGCGCGAGCCGCGACCTCGAAAGCCTGTAGCTATATCTCACCTCCTAAGTTAGGAAGTTCCAAGTTTCAAGTTCCAAGTTTCAAGTTGAAAAACCTGAAACTTGAAACTTGAAACCTGAAACTAAGTGTTAGTCAACGCACGCAGCTCGACAAGCTTGCGCGCCATCTCAATAAAGTCGTTAAGAGACATCACGCCGATGTCGCCTTTGGTGCGCTCGCGAACCGCGACCACTCCCTGCTCCATTTCGCGATCGCCCAGCACCAGCATGAAAGGCGTTTTCTGCATTTGGGCATTACGGATCTTTGCGCCAATCTTTTCGCTCTTTAAGTTTGTCTCAACCCGCAAGCCGGCGCCCTTCAGTTCAGCTGAAACTTTTTCAGCGTACTCGTTGATTCGATCTGTGATGGGCAACACGGCAACCTGCACCGGCGCCAGCCACAGGGGAAAAGCACCGGCGTAGTGCTCAATCAAAACTCCAAAGAAGCGCTCAATCGAACCGAATAATGCCCGATGGACCATGACCGGCCGGTGCGGTTTATTATCTTCGCCTATGTACTCAAGCTGAAAACGCTCCGGCAAATTGAAATCCCACTGCACAGTTCCCAACTGCCACAACCGGCCAATAGCGTCCTCAACCTTGAAATCAATCTTAGGTCCGTAGAAAGCGGCTTCCCCTTCAATGCGTTCATACTCGATTTTTCGAGCTTGCAAAGCATCAGCGAGCGCAACCTCGGCATACTGCCATTGTTCATCCGAGCCGAGCCATTCTTTCGAAGTATCGTTACCCTTTACCGATAATTCAAATTTTATCTTCTCAAACCCAAACGTCTTGAGCACTGAATAAGCAAAATCAACGCAATCGTCAATTTCCTTGCGCACCTGTTCCGGCGTGCAAAATAGATGCGCGTCATCAACTGTGAACCCGCGAACTCGCATCAGCCCGTGCAGGGTTCCGGAAAGTTCCGCCCGATAAACGGTGCCCATTTCCGCATACCGCTGAGGCAGGTCGCGATACGAACGCTGTTGCGATTTGTAGATGCCGATATGAAACGGGCAATTCATCGGCTTGAGCCGAAACTCGGTTTCCTCAATCGTAGTCGGCGCAAACATTGAATCGCCGTAACTCTGTTCATGCCCGCTAATCTGCCACAGTTCGCGCTTGGCGATGTGCGGCGTATAGACAAAGCTGTAATCTCGCTTGATCAGCTCGCCGCGCAAGTAGTCTTCCATTTGCTGGCGAATGATGCCGCCCTTCGGGTGCCAGAAAATTAAACCCTGGCCATACTCTTCCTGGATTGAAAACAGATCGAGTTCCCTGCCCAAGCGGCGATGGTCTCTCTTCTCAGCTTCCTCGCGTTGCTTCAGCCACGCGTCCAATTCTTCCTGCGAGAAGAAAGCGGTGCCGTAGATGCGCTGCATCTGGGTATTCGCAGCGTCACCTTTCCAATAAGCGCCGGCAAGCGACAGCAATTTGAACGCGCGCAACTTGTTAGTATTCGGCACGTGCGGCCCAAGACAAAAGTCGATGAAAGGCGAGCTGTCGATGTAGTAAACACTGACGACCTCGCCCGCCTTTTCATCAATCAGCTCGCACTTCAAGGGCTCGTCGCGTTCTTTGAAAATCTCCAGCGCTCTAGCTTTGGAAATTTCTTCGCGCCGGTAAGCAAGGTTGCGGCTGGCAATCTGCTTCATTCGCTTTTCGATAATCGGCAGGTCAGCTTCGGTTAAAGGCTGCGGCGCAATCACGTCGTAGAAAAACCCGTAGCGCGGGTCTTCCAGCAGCGCCGGTCCGATTCCCAGCTTGGTCCCGGGAAACAAATCCAGAACTGCGGCAGCAAGCAGATGCGCAGTCGAATGGCGCAGCACATCTAAACCTTCGAGCGTCTGCGGCAGGACCGGCTCAATTTCGAGCGGCTCACCGTTTTGCTGCGCGTCGAGCGTGAAAGCGAGATCAACTTCGCGGCCATTAACGCGCGCCGCCAAAGCCTGCTTCGCCGCTTCGCGGTCCAGCTTCTTCAACGCCTCGCCGACCGTAACCGGCGCCGGCATCTGCGTCGCTGGTCCATGGCCAAGTTGTACGTTTATCTCACTCATCTCTTGTCAGTAAATCGTAAGTCGTGAATCGTAAAATGGAAACTCTAGCTTTGAAACCAAGGTTGCGGCTCTGCGGCATCCCGTGCGGTAAGGCTTTGCCTTACCGAGTGCCGATCTTCAATTCTCAGGCTGCGCCTGAGAATTAGAGAGGCATAGCCTCAAACCTTAATACACCTTACGGAAAGGCAAAGCCTTTCCGCACGGGAGGCGGCACAGCCGCGAAATCTGTCGGCAGCTCACACCGAAAGACGTACCCTCAAGCCAGCGGCTCTGGCACTTCCTATTCACGATTTACGATTCACTATTTGTTACTTCAACTGATCGGATCTGATAGGAGCGCCTTCGCCGAACCCGCCATAAGAGGCTGGTAATCAAAAACTAAAGAATCGAGTCGTTGTTCGATTCATAACGAAGGTCTTCCGGAGCATCCTATCAAAAGTTAGAACTTGCCAACGCCCTGCGGCGTCAACCTCTGCTTGAAGTTCTAGAATTTAGCCAAAGCTGCTGTTTAAGTCAAATCTGCGCCAAAGGAGGTACGATTCTTTTTGATTTGAGACGACTGAGGGTCGTGAGGTCAGTACCCCGACTCGTCGGGGTAGCGGATGGGTCGCTCGTTCCGACATTCAAAACTGGGCTTGGCTGAGGTTTTTGCTTTATTCAAGAATCGTATTAAGGAGTGCGCACACCCATCCGCTACCGCAGACGGTACTGACGTCATTGCCACTGCGACGCGTTTATTGTTGCGCTTCGAACTTGGCCCCCATTTATTTGAAAGCAACGAGATAATCACTCAACGTTTCATACATCGACTCGAAAGAGTTGGCACAGAAAAGTACTGGCTGAAAGCGCGTCGGGTCGTATTCAAGTCGAGAGGCTTCTTCCAAATCAAGTGGTCGCAATTCAGCGTTGTGCATATCCTCAAGCTCGCCCGCCGAAGAAAGTAGCCCGGTGCCATACGCCTTCACTTCGCATTGCTCAATCAAAACGCCAAACTCGAGCGTGTACCAGTAAACGCGCGATAGCCGCTCCAACGCTTCCGAACTCGTCCCGCCTTTTACTGCGCGTCCAACCAATCGATTGAGCTCCGCGAAACGCTTGCTCGCCAGAGTGACCGCATGGCCCAACAACTCGTGAACGACGTCGGGCTCAGGAGTATAAAGCGGCGTCGAGTGGTGACGAATGTATTGCGTGCAAAGAAACACTCCATTCGCCAGCGACTCGAGAAACACGCGCGGCTGAACCAGTCCGGCGACCGGTTCCAAACGAAAGGCGCTCATACTTTCAACCTTTGCCGACACTTCGCTCAGTTGGGGAATGCGATCGCGCGGCAAATCCAAGCGCGCGATGCAATCGAGATATTCCTTGCAGGCGTACCGCCGATGCTGCGGTTCGATTATCTGCAAAATGCTTTGCCAGAGTTGGTCCTCTTTTGCGTCATAAGGAGCATCCGGGATTTGCTCGCCGGGTTGATATTCCATTGCCAGGCGCGCAATCTCGTTGCGGCGCGCGCGGTAACTCGCATCGCGAAAACCCGGATGATCCGGATCGAGTTGAACGATTTGGTTTCGCTCTGCCGCGATTTCGTTTGGCTTTGCGGTGACCATCCGCGCGTCAGCATGATCTCGCAGCAAGTCGCTTTGCTTATCGGTTGTTGTTCCCATTTTTCGCCGCCTCTCGAAACAAAAAACTCCCCCTCCGCCCTGTCACACCATGAGTGATCTGACCAAGCCTCCTACTTGTTTCACTAAGTCACGGTTTCCGGCTTGCTTCTCAATCTCGGCAACGATCGCCGAACCCACTACCGCCGCGTCCGCATAGCCCAACACTTCCTCAACCTGCGTCTCATTCGAAATCCCAAAGCCGACGGCAACGGGCAGTTCGGTCACCGCACGCGCCCGCATCACCAACCTTGCGGCGGCTTCACTTGATTCTTTCCTCGTGCCGGTTACGCCGGTGCGCGATACCGCATAAATGAAACCCGCGGCGCGCTTGGCAATCATTTGCAAACGATCATCGGTCGAGGTAGGCGCGACTAAATAAATCATGTCGAGCTTCTGTGCCGTCAATGCGCTTTGAAAGTTTTCCGCTTCCTCCGGCGCCAGGTCGGTCACTAATACTCCGTCCACGCCAACGCGCGCCGCTTCCCTGGCCAGTCTTTCCACACCAAACTGCAGCAGCGGATTGAAGTAACTGAAAAGCACGATAGGAACGTCTGTGTGTTCACGTGTGCCGGAAACAGTTTGCAAAATCTCTTCAATGCCGACTCGGTTGCGCAGGGCACGTTCAGACGATCTTTGAATCACTGGTCCATCGGCCATTGGATCGCTGAATGGAACGCCTAATTCGATGATGCTTGCCCCACAGCGGGCTAACTCGATTATTAATTCGCGAGTCACTTCGAGATTGGGATCGCCAGCCGTAATAAAAGGTATTAATCCACCACGTCCGGCCTGCTTGAGTTCCGCAAAAGTTTTCTCTATTCGTCGCAAGGCGCCACCTCATTCAGAAGCTCAGCCACGGCTTGCACGTCCTTATCTCCACGTCCCGACAGGTTCACTATCATGCAGCGGTCCCGGCCCAGTTCGCGCGCAAGTTGCATCGCATGAGCAATCGCGTGGGCCGATTCGAGCGCGGGAATGATTCCTTCAAGCCGTGACAGCCTTTGAAAAGCTTCCAGCGCTTCGTCGTCTGAGGCCGCAACGTATTCCACACGCCCGGAGTCATGGAGGTATGCGTGCTCCGGACCGATCGACGGGTAATCAAGTCCGGCTGAAATGGAATGCGTTGCCGCAATTTGTCCGCGTTCGTCCTGCAGCACATAACTCAAGGTCCCCTGCAAAACCCCAGGTCGACCACCGCCGCCCGAAACAAATCGCGCTGCATGATTGCCTAACTCATCTCCAGTTCCACCAGCCTCAACACCAATCATGCGCACGGACACGTCGCCAAGAAATGGATAAAAGAGGCCAATGGAATTGGATCCGCCGCCAATGCAAGCGAGCAGAACATCGGGCAGACGCCCTTCGGCTTCGAGAATTTGCACTCGCGCTTCCCGACCAATCACGGTTTGAAAGTCGCGCACCATCAACGGGTAAGGATGTGGACCGAGGGCACTTCCCAGCAGGTAGTAGGTTTCCGCCGGAGTGCTTACCCAATCGCGCAGCGCCTCGTTGATCGCATCTTTTAATGTGCACGAGCCGGCGTTCACTTCACGAACTTCAGCGCCCAGGAGTCGCATGCGAAAAACATTTGGCGCTTGGCGAAGCATGTCTTCGCTACCCATGTAAATGACGCATTCAAGTCCAAACAGCGCGCAGACAGTTGCCACCGCGACTCCGTGTTGACCAGCGCCCGTTTCGGCAATAATTCTTTTCTTGCCCATCCGGCGCGCCAGGAGCACCTGGCCCAGCGCGTTGTTTATTTTGTGCGAACCGGTGTGCGACAGGTCTTCGCGCTTGAGATAGATGCGCGCACCGCCGGCAGCTTCGGTTAGGCGAGCGGCGTAAAACAACGGCGTCGGCCTTCCAGAGTAGTCGCGCAACAGCCCTTCGAATTCTGTTTTGAAGCCGGCGTCCGCACGCAGCGCAAGGAACGCCGCGGTCAATTCATCGAGCGGAGCCATCAACGTTTCCGGAACAAAGCGCCCACCGTATGGTCCCCAATGTCCGCCGGCATCGGGTTCGTTGTGATTCATCAAACCTAACCTCTCATTTCGCCGCCAAGTCTTTCACAAAAGTGGCATGGACTTTAGTCTGTGGTTTCGCGGCACAGCACAGACTGAAGTAACCTCTGATCAAGTAAGCCGAATAGGATCCGTATCACTCTTTCGACGCGTAGCGTCCGTACGAATTTAGCCCGGCCTTTTCAAGGCCGGGAACGGGCAAGAGAGCGTTCGCGTCGCGTAGCGACGCTTGAAACCAGCCCGTACCCAATCGTCGCTACGCGACGAGGGCAAGGAGGAACCTGATCCTGGCGTTGAAACGCCAGGCTACATTCGTAGGGACGCTACGCGTCGAAGACACTTGCTCCATTGCTTCCTGAAATCTATGCCACTACCGCTTTCACACTGCCATTCGACGCATTCGTTGAGCGTTCAATTCTTTTCCTGCAAAGGCGAGTAGCCGCGAATCGCATTAATGAACGCGCGCACTCGTGCAATGTCTTTGCGTCCAGGCGAACTTTCCAAACTACTGCAAGCGTCGACTCCATAGGGCTGGACGCTTGCCACGGCTTCGGCAACGTTTTCCGGTCCCAAGCCGCCAGCCAGAAATAGTTTTGGTACTAACTTGCCGGTTCGTCGCGCCAACGACCAATCAAACACTTTGCCGGTGCCGCCGGCCAGATGTGCGTCAAAACTATCGAGCAGGACAGCGTCAACTGGATAGTTCTCCGCGCTTTCCGGCTTGAATTCTTGATTAGCCCGCAGCGCCTTAATCACAAATCTTCCACTTAGCTGTCGACAGTAAGACGGTGATTCGGCGCCATGTAATTGCACCGCAGCCACGCCGGCAATATCGGCCAAACGCGCCACGTCCTTTGGCGTCCCGGCGTCAACAAAGACACCGATCGTCGATATCGAGGTGGGAAGTTGCGCAACGATTTTGCGAGCCTCGGCAGGCTCGATGTACCGCGGACTGCCGGAATAGAAATTAAAGCCGATCAGGTCCCCACCCGCAGCGGCACACGCCAAGGCATCTTCTAAATTTGTAATGCCGCAAATTTTTATTCGCACCATGATTAATGTGTTAATTGTGACCTTTCGACAATTAACTGGGACCGCGGGCGTCTCGCCCGCCTCGTGCGCTACCACTCACCAAACTTCTTTTTCGCTCTTCGCGCTCATTGCGGGCGAGACGCCCGCGGTCCCAGTGACTAAGCCTTCTGAACCAGATGCCTTAATGCTTTCCCGGGGTCATTGGCGGTCATCAACGCTTCGCCGATCAGAAACCCGTGAAAGCCTGCGGCATGCAGCCGGCGCAGTTCAGCGTTTTCGCGCAGGCCGCTTTCGCTAATCAGAAACGAATCTGCGGGCGCCGAAGCTAAACATTCAGCGGACACGTCGAGCGAAACAACGAACGTCCGCAGGTTACGATTGTTGATTCCAATCAACGTTGCTCCACACGCAACCGCGCGCTCCATCTCAGCCGGACTGTGCACCTCGACCAGTGCGTCCATTTGCAACTCGTCTTCAATGACCCGGCGCAGCAATGCAAGCCGTTCATCATCCAGTGCGGCAACAATCAACAACAACGCGTCCGCGCCGGCGGCGGCCGTTTCAAAAACTTGATATTCATCAATGATGAAATCTTTGCGCAATACGGGAATTTGAACCGCTGCTTTGACCACTTTCAAATCCGCAAGTGAACCCCGGAAAAAGTCCTCTTCAGTCAAAACTGAAATCGCGGTCGCGCCGTTTTTCTCAAATATGCGCGCCGTTTCTGCGGGCTCAGCTTGAGGCCGAATATCGCCGTTGGATGGCGACGCTCGCTTGAACTCGGCAATAACGGCGAGTTGATTTTTCCTTTCAGCAACGACGGCGCGCAACGCGAATGGCGCAGCCTGAGCGCGCCGCATGATCGCGCTGTCCCGCAGTTCGGAAAGTCGCGTTCCGCCCTTCGCGCGCTGCACTTTCTCGCGCTTGCGCTGAACAATCTCATCAAGGAAATTCATGGTCGCCGTCATTTGTTTGTATTTTTGATTAGCTGGTCCAACTTCAATTGTGCCCCGCCGCTGTCGATACTTTGTTCAGCCAAACGTGTTGCCGCTTTTAAGTTCTGAGTCGCACCACCGACAACCAACGCCGCCGCCGCATTAATGACTACCAGGTCACGAGCTTCATCCCGGCGCGCGCCGGAAAATATTGAAGTGATGATGGCGGCGCTGTTATTGGCGTCGTTGTCACGAACGTTTTCAAGTGTTGCTGACTTCAAACCAAAATCCTCCGGGTTGATTTCAAACCTGCGCACTTGTCCTTCGAACGTTTCCGCAACGAACGTTCTACCGTTCAAAGTAATTTCATCGAGCCCGTCGCAACCATGGACCACCCACGCGCGCTCGGTGCCAAGCGCTGACAATGTATGCGCGAGCGGCTCAACCAGGCCCGGATGCCACACGCCAATAATCTGCCGCGGCGCGCCGGCGGGATTGGTTAGCGGCCCCAGCAGGTTGAAGGTGGTGTGAACTCCCAATTCGCGTCGCACACCGGCAACACGCGCGGTTGCGCCGTGATAGAGCGGCGCAAACATGAAACAGATTCCGAGTTCGTCAAGAGAGTTCTCGGAAACATCGGCCGGCGCGTCAACCTTGACGCCGAGTTTTGCCAAAACGTCAGCACTGCCCGAGCGACTTGTTGCCGCGCGGCTTCCATGTTTTGCCACCGGTAATCCAGCTCCGGCAATTACGAACGCCGCCGCGGTTGAGACGTTGAAAGTTTTGACGGCACTCGAACCGCTGCCGGCCGTATCGATAAAAATCTTGTGACGCGACGTTATCCTGGTGGAGCGTTCCCGCATCGCCGCAGCCATGCCCGCGAGCTCTTCAACCGTTTCACCCTTGACCGCCAAAGCCACCAGCGCAGCGGCGATTTGCGCATCGGTCGCCTTTCCGTCCAGTAGCGCGCCAAGTAGCTGACCCGCTTCGCCGCGCTGCAGGTTTTCTCCGCGCATCAATCGCAGCAACAACGCTCGCAGGCTCGGGTCTGCTGATGGCTCATCGCGGCGCGCCGGTGTTGGTAACAACCACGCTGGCCTGCTTGCCGTCGTCTTGATTTTGTAATTCATAAGTTAAGAAAATTTTCGAGCAGCCGCTTGCCTGCCGTCGTCAGGATCGACTCCGGATGAAATTGCACGCCTTCAACTTTCAACCGCCGGTGCCGGATTCCCATGACCACCCCATCGGCAGTCACGGCCGAAACTTCTAAGCACTCAGGCAACGAGTTCGGATCGATCACGAGCGAGTGATAGCGGGCTGCGTTGAAAGGATTGGCGATTCCTTTAAAAATGGTGCGGCCATCGTTTGAGACTGCCGATGCTTTACCATGGACGCAGCGTTCAGCTCGAACGACACGACCGCCGAAGTGCTGCCCGATTGCTTGATGGCCCAGGCACACCCCGAGTATTGGAAGCGTTGTCGCAAAGTTCTCGATAAGTTTCAGCGTCATCCCCGCGTTATCGGGCACACCCGGGCCGGGCGAAATAACGATTCGTTCCGGCCTGAGTTGTGTTGCAACTTCTTCAATCGAGACGCGGTCATTACGGCGTACGACAACATCCGCTCCAAGCTCGCCCAGATATTGAACAAGGTTGTAAGTAAACGAATCGTAGTTGTCGATGACCAGGATCATTAGTTTTTGTAAAGCAAACTGTTAGTTTGCGGTGGCTTGTTACCACTTAACTTGAAGATCGCTGAACGACCGCAAACTAAACAGTTTGCTTTACGATTGTTCCGCGATTTCGATCGCGCGAAAAAGTGCGCGTGCTTTGCTTACTGTCTCTTCATATTCGAGTTCAGGAATTGAATCGGCCACGATGCCGGCTCCTGCCTGCACCGATGCCACGCCGTCCTGATTCATTACCAGCGTTCTGATTGCAATGCATGAATCAAGATTTTCGGCGTAGTCCGCATAAAGGATCGCACCCGAATAAACGCCACGCCGCGTCGGTTCAAGCTGCTGGATAATTTCCATCGCTCGCACTTTTGGAGCGCCGGTCACCGTCCCGGCGGGAAAACAAGCGGCCAGCGCGTCAAAACGATCGAGGCCATCACGCAGTTGCGCGCTCAGGCTGCTGACGAGATGTTGCACATGCGAATAACGCTCGATGGTCATCAAACTTTCCACTTTCACCGAACCGTACTCGGCGACCCGTCCCAGATCGTTGCGGCCGAGATCGACCAGCATGACGTGCTCTGCAACTTCCTTCTCATCTGCGCGCAGTTCGTCGCGCAAACGACTATCTTCTTTTTCGCCGTCGCCGCGTGGGCGAGTGCCCGCTATCGGGCGATAATCCAATTGACGTCCGCGGCAACGGACCAGCATCTCAGGTGAAGCTCCGAGGATCGTTTCTTCGCCCAGGCGCAAGAAAAACATGTATGGCGACGGATTTGTTGCCCGTAGCGCACGGTAGATGGCCAATGGTTCGGCGCTGGTTCTTCTCTTGAAACATTGCGAAAGAACAACCTGATAACAATCGCCGGCGAAGATGTGTTCTTTGACCGATCTGACCGCGCCTTCGAAAGATCCGCGATCCCAGTTGGAAACAAAATCCGCTCCGACCTCAGCTCGTTTCACACTAACGTTGCCTGTCGGGATTTTTTCGGCGCGGAACAAATTCTGCAAATCCCTTTCATAGGCCGCAGTGCTTTCAATTGCCTGATCGTATAGCGTTTTCAACCGAGAACGATCGGCGCCGGCTTCTTCCGTGAACACAACGGAAACAATTTGCGTCGACTTGCTGCCGCGCTCAATCGCCACGACTGTTTTAAAAAACATCCATGCTGCATTATCGGCTCCCGACGCGACGTTGTTTTCAAACGCAGTTTCAAACCATTGCGTGGCCTGGAAACCGAGATAGCCCACCGCCCCGCCGGCGAGAGGCGGTAGACCTCCGGCTTGTGAAAGTTTTTTGGTTCGAAAGTATTCTGAAATGAACTCCGGAGCAGGTAGGTCCAAAATCTGGCGGGCGGCGGCCGTTTCGATGATCGTCTGATTTCCTCGCCCGCGTACGATCATCTCCGGTTCAATGCCAATGAACGAATGACGCGCAAGACTTTCGCCACCCTCCACCGATTCAAACAGAAATGAATAGGCGGCGCTCGCGCCAAGGCGTTCGAAAACGTCAACCGGTTCACGAAAATCACCAGCGACAGGACGCGCGACTGGAACAACGTTGCCGAAAGCCGCCGCGCGCTCAAATTCTTCAAACGATGATGGCGTGACATTCATAGGTCTTAAATCAAGATATAACTAGCTGTGCGAATTCAAATTGGAAGTGCAGCAGCTGTTTTGCCGCTTCGCCCCAGCGGGGCGAGATGTTTCTAGCTCTGCATCCCTATCTTTAATCCTTAGCTCCGCAGGAGCGGCAATCGCCTTTAGCGATTCGGCAAAGGTTCCGCTGCCTGGTTTCGCTCCTAACGGAGCGAGGACATTGTGTGTGCGTTCATAGCTATAAACATCTCGCTCCGCTGGAGCGAAAACCAATGCCACCAGTTGAACTCGTAAGTTGAATCAGCCTATTCAACTGCGCCTATAAAATAGGTCACACCGTGACCGTCTCAACTGACGCAATCACGTCGTGTATTGCCCTGACTTCAACCATGAGTTGTTGGTACTGTTCCAATGTCAACGATTGCGCGCTATCGGAAAGCGCTCGTTCCGGTTGATTGTGGACCTCAATAATCAAGCCATCGACGCCAACCGCAACGCTCGCTCGAGCGAGTGGTCCAACCATATAACCCCTGCCGGTGCCGTGAGACGGATCCACGATGATCGGTAAATGAGACACCGCGCGCACCGCCGGAATGACAGCAAGGTCGAGGGTGTTCCGCGAGTGCTGCGCAAAGGTTCGAATGCCGCGCTCGCACAGGATCACGTTGTAGTTGCCTTCGGCCATGATGTATTCGGCTGCGAGCAGCCATTCATCCATCGTCGCCGACAGGCCACGCTTGAGAAGTACGGGAAGGTGCGAGCGTCCGGCGCGCCGCAAAAGCGTAAAGTTTTGCATGTTGCGCGCGCCTATTTGAATCACGTCGCCATACTTCTCAACTAGATCGACGCCGGCGTCGTCCAGCGCTTCGGTAACTATTTTCAAACCAAACTGCTCGCGCACTTCCGAAAGAATCTGCAAACCTTCTTCGCCCAGCCCTTGAAAAGCGTAAGGCGAAGTTCGCGGTTTGAAGGCTCCGCCACGGAAGAACTGGGCGCCACTACGCCTGACCGTTTCGGCGATCGCGAATGTTTGTTCCCTGCTTTCAACCGCACATGGCCCGGCGATTATGGTCAGGTTGCCGTCGCCAATGGTGGCTTCGCCTGAACGTACGATTGTTTTTTCGGGTTTGAGATCGAGAGTAATCAGTTTGTAGGGTTTGGTAACACGTATCACTTCGGCGACGCCCGCCAAATTTTCGAAGCGAGTGGCGTCGACGGCGCCATGGTTGCCGGTTATGCCAATGGCCGTGCGCAATGCGCCCGGAACCGGATGCGCTCGCAACCCAACGCTGTTAACAACTTCAATAACGTTCGCAACTTCGCGTTCAGTTGCAGTCGTTTTCATTACGATAAGCATGATTGCCTCTGTATCACCGCTGTTGTTGTGCAAACACAAAAAAACCCGCCGCCAAGCTTTGGCAGCGGGTTTCTGGAATAGCCGATGTGGCTTTCTATTGCCTACATCTCACGCCAAACAACACAGCCGCCAATATTGACGCTCCACCAGTACCAGGCGGCGTTGATTGTGCGGCTGTTGTAATTGGTCGTTGTCATCTTAAAGAGTTCGCTCTGAAATCGAGTGACCGTTATACGCTCTTGAAGAAATTCTTGTCAACCACTCGTCTCCGTAAACACTGATCGAGCTTGATTTGAGGCGACCAAGTGGCAATGAAGTCAGTACCGTCCGCGGTAGCGGATGGGTCAGGTCATTGCCGATGGCCATGGCCGAGTTCCGGTTGGGTGTGTAGCGCTCGGGTAAATTGCCAATCGGCATTGGAACCCATCCGCTACCGCGGACGGTACTGACCTTATTGCCACTGCGAGGCCTTTAATTCTTATCGTTCCCGGTCGGGAAACCGCGTTTTTTCATGAGCGCTTCAACCCGAGCGTCGCGTCCGCGAAAAGCGCGATAGCCTTCCGCCGGATCGACGGTGTTGCCGACCGAGAAAATATACTTGTACAAACGCGCCGCTACCTTTCGATCATAAGGACCGCCGCCCTCGACGAATGCCTGATACGCATCGGCGGTCAACACATCCGCCCACAAGTAGCTGTAATAGCCAGCCGAATAGGCGTCGCTCGAAAAGATGTGCATGAAATGCGGCAGCCGGTGACGCATGACAATTTCATGCGGCATGCCGAGTTCCGCCAGCGTTTCTTTTTCAAAAGCATCCGGATCAATCTTCTTGTCGCCGGCAAGATGCAGTTTCATGTCGACCAAAGCGCTCGCCAGGTATTCAACCGTAATGAAGCCCTGGTTGAATTTCGATGAGCGATTGATGCGATCGACCAGGTCCTGTGGAATGGGTTTGCCCGTCTGGTAATGGACCGCAAACTTATTGAGAACTTCCGGAGTCGACAGCCAGTGCTCCATAAGTTGAGATGGAAACTCAACGTAATCACGCGCGACCGCCGTACCGGACAACGTCGGATAGGTCACGTTTGAATTGAGACCATGCAGCGCGTGCCCAAACTCATGAAACATCGTGCTTGCATCTTCCCAGGAAATCAGCAACGGCTCGCCCGGCTTTCCCTTCACGAAGTTCGCGTTGTTGGACACGATGGTGGTGACGTTGCCATTAATTTTTTCCTGACTGCGATACGCATTCATCCAGGCGCCCGAACGTTTGCCGGCGCGCGCGTACGGATCAAAGTACCAAAGCCCGATGTGTTTCTTAGTTGTTTTGTCTTTCACTTCCCAGACGCGAATGTCGGGATGGGCAACCGGCACATCGACGACCGGGGTGAAACTGAAATTGAAAAGCTCACCCGCAACCCAGAAAATGCCTTCGCGCAGTTTCTCCAGTTGCAGATATGGCTTCACTTCATTCTGATCCAGATCGTATTTAGCTTTGCGAACTTTCTCGGCGTAATAGCGATAATCCCAGGGCTCGATCTTGATGCCTGCGCCTTCCTTGCCGGCCAGCGCCTGCATGTCGGCCACTTCCTCGTGAACGCGCGCGACCGCCGGTTTCCAGACAGCTTGCATCAATGCCATCGCGCGCTCAGGCGTTTTCGCCATTGAGTTCTCGACGCGCCAATGCGCATGTGTCGGATAGCCGAGCAGCTTGGCGCGTTCGGCGCGCAACGCCAGTATTTGAGTGATGATCGCGTTGTTGTCATGTTCGTCGCCGTTGTCGCCGCGATTGACGAACATGCGCCAGGCTTTCTCGCGCAAGTCGCGCCGGTCTGAATAGGTTAGAAATGGATCGACAGACGAGCGCGTGTTCTGGATTAACCATCCCGTCTCTTTCTTCGTAACTGCAGCCGCCGCGGCGGCGTCACGAATCGATTGGGGCAAACCTGACAATTCCGCTTCAGTCTTTAGGAGTATGTTTTGGCCATCCTCTTCCGCTAACACGTTTTGGCTGAAGCGCGTAAACAGTCCCGCCAGTTCCTGGTTGATCTGCGACAGTCGCGCCTTGGGTTCTGTTCCGAGCTTCGCGCCTGAGCGGACAAAGTTTGTGTAATAAAGCCAGGAGAGCCGTTGCTGCTCGGCGGTCAGTTTCTTTTTGTCGGGCGAATTGTAAACAGCTTCAATGCGTTTGAAGAGCGCAGCGTTCTGAGTAATTTGATCGTTAAAAGCTGCCAGCTTTGGCGCCATCTCGCGCTGTACAACCTGAAATTCAGGCGACGCCATTGTGCCGCCCCAGACACCATAAATAGTCGTCACGCGATCCAGCGTGCTGCCCGAACGTTCCAACTCTGCAATCGTATTTTCAAAAGTGGGAGCAGCCGAGTTGTTCGCAATCTTTGCCACCTCGGCGAGGTTCTCACTCATTGCCGTCTCGAGCGCTGGTTTGAAATCGGCTATCTGTACGCGATCAAATGGTGGCACACCGCCGTAAGGCCCGACCCAATTCGCGAGCAGCGGATTAGCGTTCGCGGCAGCGGGCGATTGAGCGCCAACTGATTCGAACCTCAGTGCGTCCATGTTTTTGAAGCTAACGCTGCCAAGAATAAACAACGTAGTAAACAACGCAGCAAACACCGGCAGAACGAGCAGCACGCGGCTGCGGGCGATCAGGTCGCGCATAAACACCAACTTTCTATGTGATAAGAATTCACCGCCAAATCGGGCGCAGGGAGATCAACAGAGCGCCAAGTATAGAAGAAGAGGCGTGAATTCGAAAATCGTGAATCGTAAATCGTGAAACGTGAATCGCAGATTCAACTTGGAAGTGCAACGAGTTGAAGTTGTGGTTGTTTGATTCTTGAGCGCCAAGGGCGCGGGAATGCAATAGCCAGGGGCAAAGCGCTGAGC
>DNND01000054.1 GCA_003488005.1 Blastocatellia bacterium
AACTTGATCCCGGCGTTGAAACGCCGGGCTAAATTCGTAGGGACGCTACGCGTCGAAGACTTGATCAGAGTTTCCTTTAGTCTGAGCTACCACTGAACGCCACAGACTAAAAATCTATGCACTGCCCTGGCGTCGCGAAAAATCTATTGACTTTCGCTGGTAGCCGGAATATCGTCCCGGCGTCTCCTTATATGAAGATTTCTCACAAGCCGCTGCTTCTGCACACTCGCTAAATCTGCTCTTGAAGGCTGCTTGAATTTGCGTGCGAAGATTCGTGCTATTCGCGTATTACACATCCGAACCCTCATCTAATAAAGGGGCCATCGATTAGAACCACTTCTTATTAACCTCAGCTACAAAGGAAGATCATATGACAAAAAAAGCACTCTGCGTAGGTATCAACGACTATCCCTTCGGCGAAGAGAATGATCTACAAGGTTGCGTGAACGACGCAAACGATTGGGCCAGTCTTCTCAAAAATCATTTCGACTTTACCGAGGTCAAACAATTGCTCAACGCCGACGCGACTAAAGCCAAAGTAATAACGGGCATCAAAGACCTTTTGAATGGAGCGAAAGCCGGCGACATTCTGGTATTCACGAACGCTTCGCATGGCACCTATCTCGCCGACACCGATGGCGATGAGGACAAATATGACGAGGCCATTTGTCCGTATGACACTGACTCAAATTTGCTTGTCGATGACGAGTTACGCAACTTGTTTAAGAATATTCCAAAAGACGTTCGACTTTCCGTTATTTCGGATTCCTGTCACTCCGGCTCTGTTACTCGGGTCATGGTGAATGAGTACCGGCGCAATCGGCAACTGAACCCGCGCGTCTTTGGCGGTAAGGAACTTTCACCTGACGAGCTTCGTACGGCGCGCGGGAAAAAGGAGCAGCATCCGGAATCGGCCATGAAGGAAATTCTGTTGAGCGGTTGCAAGAGCAATCAAACTTCCGCCGACGCCTACATCAACAACGACTACCATGGCGCGATGAGCTATCACGCCATCAAAGCCATCACCGACGCTAACTACAATCTCACCTATGCCGAACTGCAAAAGAGGTTAGTTTCGCTGCTCGAGGACGAAAACTACGATCAGGTACCACAACTCGAAGGCAACGACGAATTCAAGAACAGCCGGATTTTCACTTAAGCAATTAACAATTCGGCGCCGCGATCGACGGAGTGTTTCGCGTCGCGCCAACGCTGATTGTTGGGCGTCGTTAGTTGGGTCGATGGCATTGGTATAGGCCTGCGGTGAGGTGAACCAGAAATATCTGACTCCAGGCAGAGGAACAATCAATGGAACAAGACGCCGCTTCGCAAACAAAGGACCCAAAGAGCAAGCAAGAGAGCGATCCCCGCCCCAAACCGAAACTCCAGATCGTGGCGACGCGAGGAAGCATCACTGACGTGAAGGCGCCAGTTGTCGCCATTGGTGGCTACAAGGGCATTGCTCCAGCCGGCGCTTTGAAATCACTCGATGACGCGCTCCAGCAATGGATCACTCGAGCTGGTGATCATGGAATGATTGGCGGCGATCTGGGTGAAGTATTTTTTGTGCCGGTCATGCACAAAGAGATCGCCGCCAGCTCAGTCCTGCTCGCCGGGATGGGCGAGTATGGGAAGTTCAACTACCACGATCTTTGCTATTTGGCGATGAACATGTGTTACGCGGTTTCAGCTCTCAAACTGGACAGCTTCGCCAGCGTATTGATCGGTTCCGGAGAGGGTAACCTTGAAATCGAGGAGGCGGTGAAGGGGCTGCTTTCCGGATTCTGTGATGCGCTTCATCACGTGGATCCAAAAGAACGCGTCAAAGGATTCAGATTGGTTGAATACGATAAGGATCGTTATGCAAAAATCGTAAGCATTCTCAAGCAGCTGATTAGCAAAGAAATTATTGAGAACATCGACATTACGCTGACCGAAGAGACGGTGCGTGCCCGAAAAGGCAAACGCGTCGTTGTTCCCGCCACCAGCCGGCAACGGACGCCCTCAGCGTTTGTCAATCGCATCACCATCGAACGCGCTCAGAAAGGGTATAGCTTTTCTGCTTTGACAAATAGCGCCGTGGTGCCGGTGCGTGAAGTCAACGTGCGGCCTTTCTTTACCGAAGGCATTGCTGCAGAGTTAAAGGAGGGTACGAGCGCAGAGAGCCACGAGAGGTTCGGCCTGCTTCTTCACAAGTATATTTTTCCAGAAGACTTCGAACGGATGCTTGACGACGGTAAGTCGCTCACTTTGATTGTTGATAAGGATACTGCTGCCCTGCCTTGGGAGATGGCTTGCTACGGAACAAAACGTAGTCGCACCTACTTCGGTACCGACCTGAGACTTACACGTCAGTTTCGCACGATGCTATCGGGTGCGCCCGGGATCGCGCCCCCAATCAATAAGAGTTTGCGCATACTGGTGATCGCAGACCCGGCGTCGGATCCGGATCTAAGGCTGGATGGAGCGCATCGAGAAGGACAGGAAGTAGTCAAAATTCTGCAAGAGCACCAGGAACGCTTGCGGAATCAAATAGACATTGAAATTGTTTCTCGCATCGGCCCGGATGAATGTAACCCCGTGAAAATCCTGGAACTGGTCCTGAATTACACCTGGGACATTGTGCATTATTCAGGACACGGCATCTTCAACGAAGATGAGCCAAACGACAGCGGGTGGGTATTCAGTCATAAGGTTACGCTTTCCGCCAGCGAGATTTTTCGCGCGCGTCAGGTACCGCGTCTCGTCTTCTCCAATGCTTGTTTTTCAGCGGCTCTCAACGGCGGCACGGAATTGCCCGCCGAAGAAACAAATCGAAAACTGGCGGGACTGGCGGAAGCTTTTTTCGAACGCGGCGTGCAAAACTATATCGGCACCGGCTGGGCAGTAGACGACGCGGCAGCAGTACAGTTTGCACAGGTATTTTACCAACGAGCGATGAATGGAGAGTTGCTGGGTGACGCCCTCGCCGAAGCGCGCCAGACAATTTTCGATTCAGGATCCACCTGGGGAGCATACCAACACTACGGTCAATCGAACGCGCGCATAGTTGAAGAAAGCTAAGCAAGACAATGCGAACTCACAAACAAAAGGGAGAATCTCGCGGCTCGGTGGAGCAATAACAATAGCGGGGGAGAATATTATGGCCGAGACTCCAGACGGTTCCTTAGCATCAACTCCAGATTCCGTTAAGGCTGTGGCCCAGACGAGTGAACCGTCACTAGCGGATCCTAAAGAAGTAAAAACTCCGGTTGATTGTGAAGGCGATGGCAAACTCTTCGTAATCGGTGAGAGCGTGGAACGCGCCGTGGAAGGACGGCCGAAGGAACGAGACAGCAGTCAGCCAGTCTACCGGCCGTTGAAGATTTTTGCTCTCGATCCATCGGTGTCGCGTCTCGAGGGCGCGACAGCGGTGGTCAATGTTCCTTATGAGCCTTTGGAAGAGGGCCCGTGCGGCTCCTTTATTAAGGTGGAGAATTCGACCGCTGGAGAAAAATCCGGGCGCCACCTTCTCAATCTTGACGACCGGGACATCTTGATCGGTGCCGGATTGACTCCCTCAACTTCTGATGAGCGCTTCCAGGAACAAATGGTTTATGCGGTCTGCAGCGTGGTTCATACTGCTTTTCGACGAGCCCTCGGACGACACGTTGCTTGGGGCTTTAACAAGCCAGCCGACAGAACTCAACTCCTGGTCAAGCCGCGCGCCTTTCAAAGCAACAATTCACACTACAATCGTGAAACTGGCGAACTGTGTTTTGGTTTCTACAAGAGCCAGGCCCAGGACACTTATCCTGGCAAGGTCTACGCTTGTCTCTCTCACGACACGGTGGCGCATGAAGTCACTCACGCTCTCCTGGACGGTTTGCGCGCCCATTTTTCGCTCCCCATGTCGGCGGATGTTCTGGCTTTCCACGAAGGGTTCGCCGACCTGGTGGCCCTATTTCAACACTTCAGCTATGAGCAAGTCGTTCGCTCCGCAATCCGTAAGTCTCGTGGAGATCTCTCTCGGGCCGATCTACTAACGGACATCGCGAGGCAGCTCGGTCAAAGCCGGAAAGATTCGAGTTCGGCGTTGCGAAGCGCTATTGACTACGCAGCCCAGCAGCCACCAGCGGGGGAAAAGAGAACCCTGAGGGTGTATGACCCAGCTTTGGAGGCGCATGATCTGGGATCTGTGCTTGTCTTCGCCGTCTTTGAAGCATTCATCAACGTCTTCAAGCGCAAGACTGAGCGGCTGTTGCGACTCGCAACCGGAGGGACTGGCCGGCTGCGGGCCGGCGAAATATCCGCGGACCTGCAAGCGGCACTAGCTGAGAAAGCAAGTAAGCTCGCCAGCCAATTTCTAACCATGTGTATTCGCGCGATCGATTACTGTCCACCCGTTGATATGACCTTTGGTCAATACCTGCGCGCCGTTATTACTGCTGACAAAGATCTCGTTCCCGACGATCCGTGGGCCTACCGCGAAGCGTGGGTCGATGCCTTCCGCCGGTACAAGATTTTTCCCCCTTCCGTTCCGGATCTCTCCGAGGAATCTCTGCTGTGGCTCACGCCTAAGCAATTCGAACTGGACGTCGAGATTCCTCGAATTGACGGTCTTGCATTTGCTGAATTGAAATTTGATGGCGATCCCGCGTGGCCAGCGAGTGCAGGAGAGCTCAAGAGACAGGCATGCGACCTCGGCAAAATCATCTCTAAGCCGGAACTAATGGCATTGTTTGGATTGACGGCTAAGGGTGATCCCCAACTAAAACGAGATATCAATCTTGAACCTGACGAGGTGGACTTGCCGAAGCTTCAATCGATACGTTCGTCCCGACGCATCGGGCCAAGCGGACAGGTTGTTTTCGATATCGTTGCGGAAGTAACACAACTGCGGAGAGCCCATGTGCAGGGATCGGAAGATACCTGTAATTTTTACGGCGGTTCCACCATTATCATTGACCCGCATGGCGCAATTCGGTATGTGATCGCAAAACGGGTGACGAATAATCTGCGACTGCAGCAGCAAATTGATTTTTTGAACGGACCACTGGGCGCAAAGTACAAGGACAGCTTTTATGGCCAGGTATCATCGCAACCCAACTTCTTCATGATGCTTCACGAAGAGGAGGCTCAGCCAACCCAAACACTCAAGGATGGATAGCGCGTTGGATGCGATTTCTCACCAACCAATTTTCAACAAAACAAGGAGAGCAAAAATGAGTTTGGACCACATCGACCACATTGTTGTGTTAATGCTTGAGAACCGATCTTTCGATCACATGCTGGGTTACCTAAGCCTGCCTCCAGCGCTGGGAGGTAAAGGACGGACAGACGTCGACGGTCTTACCGGCAATGAAACAAACCTTGACGAGAATGGAGTGCCTTTTCCCGTTAAGAGAATGGCCACGCCCAAAATGAACGGCGATCCGTGCCATGAGTGGGATTGCGTTGAGGAACAGTTAAACAACAACAATGGCGGGTTCCTCACAAACTACGGCAGGACCGTTGTAAACAACCCGGAATTCATCCTGCATTACTTCATTGGCGCCGATGTCCCGGTGTACGATCATCTCGCTAGAGACTTCACGATTTGCGACCGGTGGTTCTGCTCGCTTCCTGGTCCAACTCAACCGAACCGCGCGTATGCCCTGGCGGGAACTTCGGACAGCCGTAAGCATAATTTCAGTACGCAAGAGTTACTACAATTGAAGGGGTTCAACGCCCCGACAATCTTTGAGAAGCTTCCTGCGAATGTGTCATGGCAGTGCTATTCACACGACATCTCAGGAATGCGCTTCTTCAAGAAATTCCGCACAGCGCAAATTCCACAAATAAATAAAATCGACAAGTTTATTACAGACGCGGCGGCTGGTGCGCTGCCAAATGTGTCTTGGATCGATCCCGATTTCGGCCTCGCCGTTTACAAAGGACCGCCAAACGATGACCATCCGCCACATGACATGCGTCACTGTCAAAACCTCGTCAGCAAGGTTTACAACGCAGTGCTGGCTAGTCCGAATTGGTCCAAGACACTTCTGATCGTTACCTATGACGAGCACGGAGGCTTCTACGATCACGTGTCGCCCCGGCAGTTCACGCCGGCGGATGGCGATCCTGAATTTGCGAAGTACGGAGTGCGGGTGCCGGCGTTCATTATCTCACCCTGGGCGGCAAGACAAGCCTCTTTCGGTAGCGATGCCCACGGTTTGCAGCCTAACGAAGTTTTGTTTGACCACACCTCGATCCTCCGGACGATTCTTCGTCGTTTCGCTGATCCTGCGGGTGGTCCTATTTCGGGCATGACACCGCGCGTCGATGCCGCGAATGATTTGAGCGTCTTGCTCACCGAAGCACAACCTCGCACTGACTGTACCCCGGCGCCCTCGATTCCCGGCGTGCCCATAGACTTCATGGATCATTTCCGGATGACCGAGCAGCAGTCAGAGTTAAAGGAATCTTTGGACGTGTTAGTTCTGCAAGCAACAGCTAACGGCGTTCCCCCGGATAAGCTGTAGCAACAGCACAAGCGGAAGTTGTGGCATTGTTCGCGTTTATCCGCGCGTGGTATTTTTACTGCCGTGCCGGGGTGGCGGAATGGCAGACGCTACGGACTTAAAATCCGTTGACCGTAAGGTCGTGCGGGTTCGACTCCCGCCCTCGGCACCAATCATTTCAGTTACTTAGAGACAATACTCGTTCGACACTGAACTCGCGCTACGAAGTTAGTCCGTTGCTCCACTTCATTTGATTCAAATTGCTGAACAAATCGCCTTGACCCCAACTGCGAGATTCCCTCATCGAACGATCTCTTCTCTTGATAAGCGCGCGGATGCTGACATCTACATTCCTTAAGCGCAAGCAGTCGGAGAACCTCGCGACTCTAAGGCCGCGTATTTTGGCCCGTAAAGATTTGATGATTATTCACTCGTCTTTTCGCGATAATGACGTTCCATGCCGAATGGAAGCAAAGAGATGAGCGCAAATGATCTTGACGCGGGAATCCGGCGCGGAATCGAATTCCTGCGACGCGGCCAGTTGCCGTCGGGCGTGGTCAAGGTTTTCATGTCTCCAGACCTTATGTGCAATATGCTTGCGTGGGACAGTTCACCATTCCCGCCATGCTTATTGCTTACAGGCTTGGCTTCGACGACAAGGCCAGTATAGACGTTCTTAGCAAGGTACTGCGTTGCTGCTGAACCTGCGCGTACACTACCGATGAGCGAACAGTCTGCAATCCGTCGCGCCATTGAAAAGGGCGTTGCCTATCTCGAGTCGGCGCAACTCCCGAGCGGCGAGATTCCGATCGAGATATCGCCCACGCCCGAGATGACTCGCGAGTGCGTTCGTGATCCGGCTGTCTTTCCGGCGGCTCTCGCGGCGCGAACGTTGTCGATCACATCATCCGCCGCGCGCGTACGATCTCGCGCCCTCGATTTCCTCGAGCGCGAAATGGATCCCGATGGTCTGTGGCGTCACCCGTCGAGCGACAGGCCACAGCATTACTACACTCCACTTGACGTCGACGACACGTCGATCGCCTCAGTAGCGCTTGCGGCGGCTGGCCGAGAGGTTCCTGACAACCGCCGCTTTCTGCTGGCAAATCGTGAGCGCAGCGGTCTCTTTCGAACGTGGATCGTGCGGTGGTGGCCCCATCCACTCTTGACCTATCGCTTCTTCCGGGACACCCCGGAGGAGGTGGGCGATGTCGATGCTGTGATCAACGCGAATGTCGTCATCTACCTCGGTGATTGCGAAGAGACTCGACCGTCTATTGAGCACATGCTCGCGGTCCTGCGCGCCAATCGCGAAATGATGTCCACCAAGTGGTACGAGAGTCGCTTCACCGTCTGGTATTTCTTTTCGCACGCGCTTCGCGAGATCGCACCGGAGGCGGGCGAGATGATCGTGCCGCGCGTTCTTGCGGCGAAACCGGTCAACGCGCTCGAGCTCGCTGTTGCGACGTCGACTTTGCTGCTGTGGAATCATTTACCTGACGTCCAGCCTCTGATCGACGCGCAACTTCGGTCGGGAGCTTGGCCGCGCGCCGGCTTCTATCACCTGGGCCTCAAGCGAATCTCACCGAATGAGTTTCGACCGACGCCGCCGTGGTGGGGGTCTGAGGCATTGACGACGGTGTTCGCTGTGGAGGCGCTGACTCGCTACTTCAACCATACATACGGCACGTACGAGTAGCAATTGCGGCCCAAGTAACAAAGCGCAGAGCTTGTGGTCACGCGCCGGGCTCTATTACAGCGGGCCGAAAAAGGTTTACGCGTGGGGATCGGAGGAGTTGGTCACCGGCTTCTGCCTCGAGGTCCTATTGCACTATCGCCTGGCGCGCTCGTGAGTGTCCCGCTTCATAACTTTTTCACAGCGGCGATCACCAGAACCTGACGCGCCCCACCATACGCTTGACCGCGGCGTCTATGAAAACCTTCGCGTCTTTCGACGACTCGACCGCGCGCCTCGGGAAAATGAGTAGGTGTGGCACTATCATGAGCGCGTCACGAGGAAATCTGAGCGAAGAGGAAAGTAAGAATGCGATCGGGAAAAAGACTTCGTAGTATTCCTGCATTATGATGTATGACCTCGGCATCGGGATGGCGACAACGAGGTTGACGCCCCAGAGTCGTATCCGCAAGAACGTGAGCAGGGCGTAATAGCAGAGGAGGACAATGGCGACGCGACTGCCTGCGTAGCAGAGCATGAAGCAGAACGCCACCACCTCTGCCGGAAAGATGAAGAAGTTTCCGAGCCCGCGGAGCCATGCCGTTTTGTGGCGCCGCGCAAAAGTGCTGAGGCCAACCTTCTCATCGTTATGCAGGTCGCTAAGCTGGTGCCACAGGATGCCGCGTAGGCCTAAGCTCAATGACCATACGGCCACCGCAGCGAGCCAGATGATATCCATTGGCCCGGCGTGCCGGCGGGACACGAGGGTCGCCGCGAAAAGCGCGGGGAACAGATGGGCTCCACAGGCGTCCGCCAGCAGCCCGAATACGCCGCGTTTCTTCAACCTGACTGGCGGCAGCGAGTAAAGCGTGAAGGCGACCCACGACGCCAGGTAGAGCGACAAAAGCAGAGGATCATCGCGCCAGTAAATCGCCACGGCAGCTCCGGGCACAATACAGCTCGCTAACACCGCCGCGCCGAACAGCCGCGACTTTCCGACGAGGCGGTTAACTTTACCGCTCGCCAGGTCGTCCTCAAGGTCGGTGAGGTCGTTTATCACGCTGACGTAGGCCGCACATGCTGCCCAAGCGAAGAGCGCCAGCAAGAGCATCGGCCATAAGGAGAGGATCGAAATTTTTAGAAGGAACGCGGTCGCGTAAGCGGTGGCGAGCATCGGGGAGAGCTTGAACTCCCACCATTCGGCAGCACGAACGGTCTTGAATATTTCGCGCCAGCGTCTGTGAGAAAGATTCTTAGTAGCAGGCGATTCCAAGAGGAAGTTCCTTCGTGCCCGTTTCTCAAGACTCAATCCGCATTGGTCCTGCCCTAACTGATCGTCGCATTTCTTCGCAACGCTTCACTATCATAAGCACTTGCCCCGACCGGTGGGGCGGAAGCGAAGAGTTGTGGTCGGGAGCGGCGTGCGCCCTGGCGGAGAGCGGGCACAGCGTCTCTTGCTTCAAGACCGGTGTGGACTCCTCGCACCCCACTTTCCAGCGACTGAAATCCTTATCCTGCACCGTGCGCAATCTGCGACGACGTAATCGTGCGCCCGTTTTAACAAGTACTGTCACGTGCTTCCGCTAGCGATGCATCTGTCGATGCGCCCGCCCAGATCTGGCGATCATCTCGCAGGGCGACAATTATGATGGCCTATATCTGGGTTACCTGTGCCAAAAACTCAGGATACCGTACACGCTGATTAGCCAGAAAGCCAGCGACTACTTTTGGCCGGAGGACAAACTGCGAAGCTATAAACGCGCGGTCTTTGAGGGGTGAATAGATGCAGATCGCCAACGATTGGTATATGGTTCTCGAGATGGCGCTGCACTCTGGTACCACGATGAAGAAAGAGAGTAGATGGCACGAATATCTATGACGGCAGGCCGTTTCACGAGATAGGTGAGCAACTTCACCTGCGTGAGTATCCAAGATTCAGGCGAGACTTCCATTCATTTTTAACAGCCAGAGAACGACTTCTGCTTTCGCGACGCGAGCTGAGTTATCGGCTTCGGGTTCGATTACATTTGGGAACCAAAGGAGAGTTCGCTAAGAAGGTAAGAACATCCGATCCGGTTGGCCGAATCGCCAGCGTTCCAAGAACTGTTCGTTAGCGGCTGTAGCAGGAATCTCCAGCATCGACTGGGAGTCCAATTGGCAGGGCACCATCGCGACCTTCATCGATTCACCTTAGTCACCACTTTGAAGCAATGAGCCCAAAGCAGCAACAGAATCGATCAACTTCTTATGGCAAGCACTGAACTCCAGAGCGCACCTCG
>DNND01000035.1 GCA_003488005.1 Blastocatellia bacterium
GCTACCGCAGGCGGTACTGACTTCATGTCACAAAAAAGGAGGCCGCCTTTCCAAAAAAAGACGACCTCGCACAGGTACCCGACTGCGAAAAGTTAATGACAACTGTTCAACTTAAACTTTGCAATGCTCGTGCGCCAATTGAAGACTCCGTTAGCGCCCTGAAACTCCGTGGTAAACCAGAAAGTACAGTCATCCACCGGATCGACTGTCAAGCCGCTATAGTCTCCCCAACGGGATAGATGGGTGGATGACGTATCCTGAATTCCACCTCCCGCCTTGATCACGGTTTCAACTCCCATAATTCCCGGCGGATCATTTGGAGCGCGTGCAGTAAATGCGACGCCCGGTTTTTGACCGTTGCCCGTTATGTTATAGGCCACCGCTATATTTCCCATCTTGTCCATGGCGATGCTTCCCATCCAACGATGCGTTGCATCGGGTGAGAATGTGCCCTGTTGAAAGACGGTAGGCTGGGGCGCGTTTGGATTACGAATTTCGTACCAGCGCACGGCGGTCCGGCCGGTTGGTGGTCCAATGTCGACCGAGTGGTTCAGCACCAGTGCTTCGCTCGTAGCAAACTTGCGATAAGCCAGGCGAAACATCAAACGTTCGCCCAGCGAATCAAGCTGGCGGGACGTGCCCGGCTGCGGCAGGCAAGTTCCTCCAGTTCCGCTGCAGGCCAAATTGTATCTAGCAACTGGAATTACTGCGTCAGGTTGGCGCGTCGGTCCGACGCCCATCGTGGTGTTGTTCTTGTTTGCGAAGTCCACATGAAACTTCCAAAGCAATAATGTGTTGGGAGCCGTACCCAAGCCGACAAAGTAGTTTGGCCTGCCTACCGGTGCGAACCTGCGGCCATCAGTATCGGAAGGTTGAATGCCAAAGAATTGTGGCTGAAGCTGAATGCACTGCTCCTTTGCGCCCGGATTGCCGGCAAGCATTTTCCTGCGTTCGTACGCGCAAGCCCGCGAGCCGGAAAGACCCTCAAACATGTTGTAGGAAAAGTAGTACGCATCGCGCCAAACGCCCATGTGTGGATAATCGTTGAAGGCCGGGGACTCATATTCGTAGCGATGATACTTGCCGAGTGCGTCCGAAGTTTCCGACACGGCAATGCACTGCGCGAAGACGCCGCCATTTACCGAGAACTGGGAAAGCACCCAACGATTAGCAACGCGATCGTAGGAAACTATCGGGTCGCCGTCGTTGGTTTCTTCGCAGGGCACTTTAGTTGTCGGGCTGCCGCCCAAACCTTGCCACAAGAATTTTCCCTTGATTGGCCCAAGCAGCCGATTGCCGGTAGCTTTGTCGAAGATCGCAAAGGACGTATTCACCCATTGCACAAACTGCGTTCGGCCCACCGCCCCTGAGGTATCGGGAGGAGCATTCTGCACCTGGAAGTTTGGAAAACCATTCCCTATCCCTTCCTTGTTCAAACCAATAGTTACCGGATGCGCGGATCCCGGACTCGATTGCAGCGCACCATCCGGCGAAAGCGCCAGGCTGACTGAAACATTCGGATTCAACCGGACCGGCTTTACCTCGGGTGGCCCAAGGCTGACAGGCTCTGTCGGCAAATGCATTTGGTCGAGCCGCTGCGGCGTCGTGTCGGCTTTGCGTGGCAGGTGTTCTTCGACCGGCCCGACCTGCGGCATGGTAATCAAACCGAACATCGATTGAGCCTGACTGTTGGAATTGTTTAGAGCTATTACTAACAAAGCGGCTAGGAGTGTGACGTTACGTATTCGCATTTGGTTCTGAGGGCCTCCTGTTGGAAAAGTTGTGAGACTTCCGACGAAAATCGCAGTTGGGTTCTTACAATCCTTGTTAGCTGGTCAATGACGCCAGCGGGTCGCCCCACTGCGGTCCAGACAGCGGCCCGCGCAAATGATCGCGATCAAATTCGAGCGTGGCCGCCTTGTAATCGCTTCCTTGTTTGCGCAAGGCGTCGATGTGTTTGTTGAAAAGCACGTTGACTCGTTCGTGCACCTGCCTCGCATTTAAGCCGTCGGCAAAGCCGCGGTCAATTTCAGAGTCGCATTCGAAAAAAATGTCGGCTGAGTCCAGCAGGAAGGTAAAGTTTTCGTCGTAGCCGAAATAGGCACGGCAACCGTGGCTTACAAAATCCGGGCCAAGGTCACGCGCTGTTTCGCACGAGATGAAATGAACGATCTTTCCCTGACACTCTTCGGTGCTGTAATTGCCGACGCTGAAAATCGGGTCGTAAAAGTCGCCGGTATACGAGTCGTAGCCACCGTGCCCGACGCCTGTCATGTAAATCACGTGGGGCTTGCGCGCTTCCGGCGCCACGTAAAGGCGGCGCGCCAACGATTCCTGCGATCGTTGAATTGAGAATCCCTTTTGTTCCAGATAGGGATAAACATTGTCCTGGCGATAGTTGAAGCCGGCTTGCGTAATAATTTCGAAAGCCGCGTCGATGGCCAACACTACCATGTCCATTTCAAGCGAAACCGATCGTTTTCGAGGTTTCCTCTGCGATGCCTTGCGAAACCGCCGGTGATTGTTTCCGTTTACGGATTTCTTACGAGCCATGGTTTGCTCCTTGAGGGTTCTTAATGCAGTTCGCGGGTGAAGCCGACCGGTTTGCTAACGCAAGTTCACTTTGGTTTTTTCTTCTTTGCTCTCGCTACGGGCTTGGGTTGTTCCGCCACCATCGCCTTGTTCACCTGGTGGTTGATGACTCGCTGTTCAATTTCCATCAAGGCGCGACCGATCGCCGTCTGTGCTTTTACTTCAGCCATGGCGCGTTTCTGATCGAGCAAGCCGGCGCCGAGCATTGCAATTTGAAACTTGGGTTGTTCCGAGATCCGCTTCGCGACCAGCTCAGCTCGTTGCTCCGGTGTTAACTCGGAATAAGTCATCGTCGGCACGTCCGGGTCGACCACCTCGCGCAACGTGGCCCAGCCTTTACCGTCCGCGCAATAGCTGGTCGGCAACTCCCATTGACGTGTCTGAATGGCGCCGGCTTTCTCGAGTCCCCTTTTTTTGCTCGCTCGCTTTGCCGCAGTTGCGGAGCCGCCCAGCTTCCTCTTCACTGACCTTGTCTTTACTGCTCTTTTCTTAACTGCTTTTTTCTTTGCTGACTTGTTTGCCATATTCAATTCCTTCCGGCCTCGTGACGTCGTACTCCTCCTCCTGAGGTTAATCTAAGGATGCACCAGGTCATTTATGATCGCACCTGCGATCGCCTTCGCAATTTGCCCACGGACAGCCGTAGCATTCGATCCAGTGTTCAATAACACATCTACCGCAGGTACATCGAGAAACTCAACTTCCAGAAGGCAAGCCCGGCAATGACCTCCAGAAGTGTTGCCCAGACTAACATCATTGAGGACCCCGAACTTCTCTTCTTTAACCCCTCTGTTATGCGTGCCGCTGTCTGCGTTATGGATTACATTGAAGACAGCGCTTTGAATATTACCCGCAAATCGTTTGTCGTCAGCAAGGTTTACATTGTCCTGAGCGCGGCGCACGTAAGTCTCGACGCCTCGCGAAACGCCGTTGAACGCATTAAGATGAATACTCAAGAACCTGTCGGCATGATTAGTTCGCGCCACATGCGCCCTATCTGCGAGACTAAGGTTCACGTCGCCCGTTCGCGTCATCACAATTGTGATAGTGTGTCCGCCTGCCGTCGCCGCATTCTGCAGTTCTGTTTTTACGAGCTTTGCCAGAATCAGTGTGAGGTCCTTTTCTTTCACACCACTGGGACTGACAGCATGATTACCGTCCGAGCCGCCAATGTTGCCTGTCCCACCATGACCGGGATCCAGTACTACTGTCGCAGTTGCCATTATCTTTCACCTCCTGCATCTTTGAACCGGAATCAAATACTACTTTTGAAGTGACTTAGAACCTGGCCGACAAACTGAAAGTTTCGAAATCTGCTTGTCCGCAGCAGGCCGTTGTCGCGGGTCGAACACGAGCGGGGCCGCTACAGGACCGCCAGGGCCGTCCAGGTGTCGGGGCCTACAACTCCGTCCGGTGTCAGGCCTTGCGCGGCTTGAAACTGTTCGACCGCATGCTGAGTCACCGAACCGAACCGGCCGTCAGCTTCCAAGCCGAGCTTGGTTTGAACCTCAGCGATGTCCGATCCGCGATCTCCAATCCTAATTATCGCGTTTTTCGTTCTCAGCCGGACGTGAAAATGGTTGTGGTGTCCGTTGACGAACTGACTGAGACCCGCGGCAATTACCGTCGGATCGTTAAAGAAGACATTTTGGACCGGCGCCTTCTTCCACCACAAAGTGATTAGAGCGGTTGTCAACGTCCGATCGTATTCAGAATCCGAGATAGTAACAGGCTCGTTGTTGCCATCAGTTCGCATCGGTCTGATGTCAACATCGACACCTAGTCGATGAGACTTGTGAGGTGGAAACGGTCCACCACCATTTTTGGAAATCTGTCCGATTGAAAACGGGCCTTGAGAATGAAGAACGTCCCAAGCTGCGGCGACACGGACAGCCGCATCGATGGTCGATGCCTGACCAAACTGAAATTCACCATTAGCGCCTCGGTTGTTTGTCACAAACCCGACGCCACTCTGGGGCAGCGGTGTGTTGATGTCCATAATATTTCCTCCAAAAATATGTTGTCAGTGCTTCGTTGCCATCGCCAATGTCTCCTGTACCGCCCTGACCGACGGTTGCATTTGCCATTTTGCGTATCTTACGTTTGTTCCGAATGATTGATCGATCCAATGTTGGATCGCTCCCGCGTCGAATCTAGGTCAGCCTCAACTACTTCTTCCCAAAACCCAAAAGCCTTGTCACCATCAAAAACTTATCGGCATCGAACGTGAAGCCGAAGTTTCCTCGAATATGCTTTTCCTTATTAAATTCGGTAGCATTCGCGTACGTCAGAGCGAGCGGTATGCTCACTCCCTTGCTAATCGGTACGTCCAATTTGAATTGAACGACCGCGATATCAGCCTTCTTGTTTGGCACTCCTCTGTTTTCTTGCAGTCTCTGATAACGTGCGGTCAGAGCGTAAGTCATTGGACTCAGATCAAGCTCGGTGGTCTTAAACGGACTATCCCTCCTACCTTCAAAGCTCACTGTCGTAATGAAGTCCCGGAACTTTGTCTGATTCAGCGTAGGGTCGGGCCGATGATAGAACGAGGACCCCGCGTTCAATGTCAGTTTGATTGGTGTATTAGATAGATAACGTTGGTATAGGAAGTTGAAAGTGCCATACTCCGCGCCCATCTGAGGCCGGTTGTTTGTGAAAGAGAATGACGCCTCCGGTCTTCTTTCAAAGTCGTGCAACATCTGGTCGTACATGTCTTTCGCCGCGCCCACCTGCTTCCGTGCGGCGATAAGTGATGGCAGAACAGTTCCAACAAGGCGATCTCTTGTCGCTTTATCGATTGTGAAAGGTCCAGTGCCACCTGCTCTAGTCTCATCAAACACCTGTGATTTCAGTAAACAAAGAATCGTATTTGACACGTCAACTTTGGCCTTAGCTATCGCTTCGGTTTTTGCGGGGCCGGTAAACGTGCTGAGTTTGGCATCGGTGAGAACTTGATTAATGCTGGTCACGGCAGTGACGTTGAAAGTGTGGCGCGCCTCTTGAGTCTCCGGCCGATTGCCGAAAAGCGTCTCTATGCCCCCAGTCAAACTGTTTAGATAAGTCTGAATCGCGGGCCTAATAACCTCTCTCCATCGAGCGTCAAATTCTTTCGAGTTTGGACCACGTTCGCTTGTTAGTCTGAGCTTAGCGGAATATTGAGAGAGATTTTTCCTTCTAACATTGGCTAGAGTGGCGTTCTTATCACTAATGTTAAAACTAGCGGATAAGCCCAGGCGCTTGAGGTAGCCATACTGTCTGTTGGCAGCCGCCGTATCCTCCTGCGAGGGAACGACAAACGCATATGGTGTCGTGCTGAGCGTAAGATTTGTGTCACCCACTTGTTGTTGTATGGCTCCGTGCTCGACCGCAAACCCAACAAGGTCTGCCCAGCCAGGCTTCTCAATCGCACTCGTAGATCCTCCAGCTGCCGCTGTAGTTCCAAGCTGCTTATCTGTTCGCGTAGTTTCACCAATGTAGGTGTATGCTTCGAGCGCGCTTAGCTTGAGGACATCGCTCCTTGTGAGCGCATCAATCACCGAAAACAGGATTGCTCTATCAGCAATATTGCCGACTCGATCTGGCTCATTGTGCGCTACGATATCCGCCGCTACTCTGTCTGCCTCCGTCTTGATGACCGCGGGAACCTCGGAGACGTCGCAGCTTGCTGCCGGGAAGAGCGCAGTACTAATAAGTGGCGTTCTATTGGCAACGGGCTGGCTTTTTACTTTCTCTACCACAGTCTTTGAAGAGAAAGAGGCCGGGACAGCAACCGGTTGAGCGGCAGAGTTCTGTGGAATCTCCGCTACAACATCGCGACCGAGAGGTGCATCTTGTTGTATTACCCTTTCTAACTCCGTCACATCCGCAGTTTTCGACAGGATCGCCGCGTCAATAAATTTTCTCTGGTCAGCGGTGAGGGAAACCTGCGACGCGTATCTTCCCAAGTCTTCAATTGACTTTGCCAGCGCATCATGAAGTTCCTGACGCTGCTGATTTAGGAAGTCACGATTAATCTTCCTTACTTCGGGTGATATGGACGGATCGCGGTCTACAGCTTCTTTTTCCGCGATTTGCTGTTTTAACTCGGCGATCGAAGAACCCTGTTGAGCCCACCCTGAACACGTCAAAAAGAAAACAAGGCCAACCGCAATGAGATTTTTACGCAGAGACTTTTCCATTTTCTATTTCCTTTGTGGCGCGGTTCTTATCGAAATGCCGCATTTCAAGGCCCAAACATGAATCGGAACTGGATCACTCTGAGGAGTGGACCGACTAATCGATCTAGTGGACAGCTCGCATGCCAACTCCGTCATTGGCAGTCCGATCGAACATCAAAGGCAAGTCCAATCTGCTTTGTCTGATCATCCGCAAAAACAGTAGGACCCCGCAGATTTTGTCCGCCTTGTGAACCCGAGAGGGCCAACTCGAATCTTGTATCCGCAGTGACCGCTCCCGAAAAGTCGCATTCGTACTGCACGCTGATGCTCCCGCCAACTGGCGGCGAAACCGTGAAGCGAAAGGTCGGTGTGTCAGGAAGATCGGGGTCTGGTTCCAAAGCGTGCCCGTCTTCACCAGGGACATCTGCGAGCGAAATGGTAATCATGTCTGGATCGGCGCCGGCGAATGGAGTAAATACCAGAGTGACCTCTTCACCAGGGCATACGTGATATTCGTTTTTTGTTGGAGGAATCTGTTTCATCGTTTGGCTCCTTGGCCTGCGTTCAAAGATGAGGACTGTTTCGGTAAATTCAATTAACTCAAGACCCGTTCTAATCCTTCGATCCCTCCTCCGGACTCTTCTCGTGCGGTTTGACGGCGGAGCGAATCACGATGAACTTGTTCAGCAGATCGAACCAGAAGGGTGCGCCAAGCGAAAGGGCCAGGGCGGTCAGTATCCAGCCGAGGGCGTGCCAATAGATCTGATCCGACCAGCCTCCCGCCTGAAAGAAATTTCGACCTGGCCACGTTCGTTTCGGGTCCTCAGTAGAGTCCCAGCCGATCGGCAAACCCAGCGCCTGAATCTGCTGCAGATTCGCAAGGTATTTGCACTTCGGAGACTCAGGATCCTGGCAAGCCGCCTGTAGATCTTTTTCACTTTTGCACTCAACAGAGTTGGGCGCTCCACAGGCCTTCAGAACATCCTGGGCAAGTTTGCATCTGACTGAGTTGGCGTCTTTAACACAGTCCTCGGGTAACGTGGATGCGTTTGCCGCAACTCTCGGGGGTGACGCGGAGGGTGAAACAACGGCCGGAGCCGAGGGCGAGGCAACCGCGACCGCGGGCGAAACCGCAACGACTGGGGATGGCGAGATAGTTGCACCTGCGGGAACTGGATTCGGGGCCACCGCATCAGTCTTCACAGCAGGCGCAGCGGGTTTGGTCGGCGCCGTGGGTGAAGATGCCGGTGTCGGCGAGGCGTGTGCCTTCGCGTATGCGTCCGAGGCCGCGACTAAAGAATCGCGTAAAGCTCTATCAGTTGAAAGTCGCTTAGCAATCGTGATCGTGTCGACGTTGACCGTGACCGCCACAAACAACCCGAGAATCAGGATCGTTACTTGGGCCCGCCGCTTGTACCAGCTCGAAACGCGATCCATCGAAGCGTTGTACCAAGCTTCAATGTTCTCGCGCACTCTTGCCATATCGTTTCCAGCCGCATCGAGCAGAGGTATTAATCCTTGTCTTATCTGTGCGGTAATCAATGGGTTAGCAAGAAGAGCACTTCGCAGAGCTGTCAATGAAGGGTTGGGGACTGCAGGCGGTGGTGGAACTACTAACGGCGGGGCGCCCCCAGCAAGGTTAACGACAACTTGAGAGGGTGTCGCTGGAGCGGGCGAAGGCGCCGTCGCTCCAGTTGCTCCGGATGGTCCACCCGCCGCGCCGCCGGGAGCTACCCCCGGAAGTATCAGATCCATTAACGCCAGCGAAAAGTTGCGTGCCGGTATATACGAAGGCAAACTTGTTCGTAATAACTTGCGCTTGATGGTGTTGTCTATTCTTGAGTTCTCGTATTGACCTCCGAAAAGGCTGTTCACCAGCGGGTGGTTATACAAGCTTCGCACTACGTCGTCCGCTCCGGAATTACTGCCGGGGACCAGAAGCTCGCGAATACCGCGTTCAAGATCAATGGCTCGCTTCTTTAAAAGCAATTCGATAATTTCGTTCGCCGCCGTGCACATGAGGCTGAGCAAGAGATAGACGAAGATCAATCCAATCGCCACATCCAGGATTGTTGTATTGAACATTTGAGGTCTCCTCCGATCGCTCGACGTAGTCAGCAAAGACTCCGTGGCGGAAAGTCAGAACGGGTAATAACGAGTTCTTTGAATCAGTCTCTACTGCCAGAAGGGCTTCGTCGTAGTGCCAAAAGGAATTCTTGGTGTAAGGCCGGCTCTCCCAAGCAAAGGTTGATCGCAAGGCTGATTTGGAATTCAAGGAGCGAACTGGCTGGTTCGGGAGCGAACTGGCGTATTCGCGGTTTCAAGATGCGAGGACAGCCGCCTTATACTCCGATGCAAGAACCCTGTCAAGAAAATATCTTCAACAGAAAATGTGTTCCACCAAGCGGGCGGTTTTCAGTTAGCCGTTACCCTATTAAAGACCTGGTTCGGTTACGGTATCTGAACAGCGCCGACTGATGCAAAATCCAATATCTATAAGTAATGCACATAACGGCAAAAGCATTTCATCGCCAAATCCACGCTTGACCGAATGCTGACGCTTCTGGATGATTGGGACAAATCTTTTCCCAAAGGATTGGAATGCTCGAATGCGCAACTATCACTTTATCCAACTCGATGTTTTTACTAATCAACCGTTCGCTGGTAATCCGCTGGCCGTGTTTCCGGAAGCCGAAGGACTCAGCGATGAGCAGATGATGAAGATCGCGCGCGAGATGAATCTCTCGGAGACGGTGTTTGTGTTGAAGCCGGAAGAGAGCAAGCAGCAAACAGCGGCGTGTGAACAGCAAGTTGCGAAGAGCGACGAGCAAGCAACGGCACTCGCAAATCCGCAATCCGAAATTCGAAATCCGAAATTCCCCTTGCGTCGCTTACGTATCTTTACACCCGCACGCGAAATTCCTTTCGCGGGTCATCCAATCGCCGGCACCTGGAACGCGTTGGCGCAGGAAGGCGTTGTGCCGCTGCCCGAAGGCGGCAACGGTTGGACGCGCATTTATCATGAAGTCGGCATCGGCGTCCTGCCGGTTGATATCGAGTTCAAAGATGGCGCGCCGGTGCAGGTTGTGATGACGCAGGGTAAGTTTGAAATTCTGAAGGAGATCGACGACTGGCAAGAACAAGCTGAGTTCGCGCGCGCTCTCGGCCGCGATCGCGAAGACCTCGACGAGAGTCTGCCGATTCAAGTGATCTCGACCGGCTTGTCGTCATTGGTTGTTCCTATACGTTCGCTGGCTGACCTGGGAACCTGTCGCGTGAATGCCGGGCTGCTGGCCGAACTCTATACGCAGCATAGCGCCACCGGTTGCCATGCCTTTTCGCGTGAGACGATTGAAATTGGCGAGGCGCGCGCACACGGCCGGTTCTTTGCGCCTGCCGATAACATCGCCGAAGATCCGGCTACGGGCAGCGCGTCCGGCGCGTTGGGTGGGTACCTGGTCCATCATGGCGCGACCGGCATGGAACCAACCGATGGCCGTTATAAATTCGTAATCGAACAAGGCGACTTTATGCGTCGTCCCAGCCGGATAAATTTGGATGTGAGCGGGAAGCCCGGCGCAGTTGAAGAAGTAAAAGTAGGTGGACCATCCGTGATCGTCGCGCGCGGCGAAGTGTACGTCTAAGTTTCGAGTTCCGGGTTTCGAGTTTCGAGTTCGCCTGTTCACGTCAGACTAATTACTTTGCGTGCGCTGCGATACTGACCGATGAAAACTCGGAACTCGAAACTCGAAACTCGAAACTGGTTTTCACAATGACTGAACCACTTGATTTGTTAATCATCGGCGCCGGTCCGGCGGGCCTGTCCGCTGCCTACGCAGCTCGTCAGGAAGGACTGCGCTACCTGGTAATCGAAAAAGGAACCATCGCCGACACCATTCGGCTTTATCCGGTGGGCCGCACTCTTTTCTCGACACCAAACGAGTTGGAGATGTATGAGGGTGCGCTGAAACCGTGCCGGGAAAAACCTACCCGCGAAGAATTGCTTTCTCACTACATTCATTTCGTGCTCGATAACGACCTAAATATTAATACCGGCGAAACAGTGCTCGAGGTTGAACGAGTGGCAACGGAAATATTCCGCGTCCACACCGACAAGGGTGACTACGAAGCGGCGCGACTTCTGTTTGCGATCGGGGCCATGGCCCATGCCCGTTTGCTCAATATTCCCGGCGAGGATTTACCAAAGGTGCATCACCTTTTCGTCGAGCCCTACGCATACATCCGCAAAGACGCGCTGGTTGTTGGTGGCGGCAATAGCGCTGCCGAAGCCGCTTTGTTTCTGTCGGAAGAAGGCGCGCGCACCACGCTCGCCATTTGGCGCGAAGACTGGGAGAACCGCGATCCCAAGGCCGGAGCCATGAAACATTGGGTGCGCAGTCCGCTCGAGAAAGAAGTTGAGGCCGGACGCCTGCGCGTCATTCTCTACAAGGAAGTATTGGGGATCAGTGAAGCAGACGTGACGTTGACCACCGAAGACGGCGAGACGCTGACTATTTCCAACGATGTTGCGTTTGTCTTAATTGGCAGCGACGCTGATTTAACTCTCTTAAAGAAACTTGGCGTCAGAACTGAAACAGGAAAGCTGACTGAAATGCCGGTTTACAATCCGGAAACATTCGAAACCAACGTGCCTGGTGTTTACGTTGCCGGCCACTTCACGAATGCGCGGCACATCAAGGCGGCCATCGACGTGCCGCGCCGGATCGTCCCGCTGATCGCGCAAAGCCTGCGCGCCGGCGCCACAAAATGAGCCACCACATCATGAACACAAACGGCCACAGCGTTGGCGAACACTTTGAAAATCGCGAGCCCGTAGTGAAAGAAATTTACAAAGCGATAGTTCGGACGGCGAAAAAGCTCGGCCCGGTTCAGCAAGATCCTAAAAAGACTTCGATCCATCTGGTGAGAAAGACAGCGTTCGCCGGGATCGCGACGCGTAAGACCGGTTTGATTCTGACGCTGAAGTCCGACTCGGACGTCGTCAACAAGCGAATCGCTCGGCGCGAACAAGCATCAGCCCACCGCTGGCATTTGGAAATCAAACTCGACGCACCTAACCAAGTGGACCAGGAAATTGCCGCCTGGCTGGAAAAGGCCTACCAACTCGCCGGCTAGTTTATCTCAGTGGCTAACACCAATTCAGTTCTGATTATTGGCGCCGGGGCTGCCGGCCTCGCCGCCGCGCGCGACCTCGCTGCCGCCGGTCTGAGCGTAACAATCATCGAAGCGCGCGATCGTATCGGTGGGCGTGTCCACACCGTTCGCGACGAGTCATTCAATCTTCCGATCGAGCTGGGCGCCGAGTTCGTTCACGGCAAGCATCCTGCTCTCATTAAGCTGCTCGACTCTTCACGAACGCCATTCTCAGATGTGTCCGAACGCCACTGGTATTTCGAGAACGGAGTCGTTAGTCGTTCAAATGATTTCTGGAACAAGCTGACCGCGCTGTTTGATCTGATGAGCAAAGAAAAACCGGATCAGACTTTTGCGCAGTTTTTGGATTCCCTTCCGAATGATCCCGAAACATTGCGCGCGAAGGCGGTCGCCACGCGCTACGTCCAGGGCTTTCACGCCGCGGACATTCGCCGCGCCGGCGTGCACGGCTTGATTGCGGCGAACGAAGCAGAGGACCAGGTCGGGGGTCATCACTCGTTTCGCGTCGCTGCCGGTTATGAAACGCTGCTGCAACGCTTGAATGAAGAAGCCAAACAACACGGTGCTATCGTCCAACTCAACGCCGTTGTCAGGGAAATCCATTGGGGTAGGAACAACGTCGAGGTGATTTGTCTTCCCGGAGAACGGCAGCAGCGATTTGCCGCGTCACGGGCACTAATCACATTGCCGCTGGGTGTGCTGCAGGAAAAATCGAAAGCTCATGCCGCCGTGCGATTTGTGCCTGCGTTGCCCGAAGAAAAGCAAAACGCTATCGACGATATTCCGATGGGCCACGTTGCCCGCATCGTGCTTGTCTTTCGTGAAAGGTTTTGGGAAGAGTTGGATCTTGCCGGTACGGGTGCGCAAGAAGATTTGTCGCAACTTGGGTTTATTCACTTTCCCGAGGCCGCTATTCCCACCTGGTGGAGCTTGCTGCCGCTGCGTGCGCCGGTGCTGGTAGGTTGGGCCGGCGGTACGCGAGCTGAGAAATTTCTGCGCCTGTCGGAAGCGGAATGCGTTTCGGAAGCGCTGCGTTCGCTGAAAAAGATTTTTGGGGTTTCAGAAACAAGTTTACGAAAATCGTTGTTGCATTCCTACCGGCACGACTGGAATGCAGATCCTTTTTCGCGTGGAGCGTACGCTTACCTTCCCGTCAATGGACTCGAAAAGCAGCAGGAACTAGCGCGGCCTGTTGAGAACACGATTTTCTTTGCGGGCGAAGCTACCAGCGTCGGTCACATCGGCACCGTTCACGGCGCCCTTGAGAGCGGGCAACGCGCCGCAAAGGAAATTGTGGACAGCCTGAATTGAGCACACTGTTAAGCTGGAAGTAGTTCTCATCGCCTCATCGCTCCGCGTCGACCTCATCGGACTTTCGTTGAGATTGCTGTCCTTGACTCCTTCCGGTTCACAGTCACTGACGCACGCTTGTCGAACATTTCAACTGCTCGAATTCGTGGCTGCCTCGTACGCGATCGTATACGCCGCTTGCATCTCGCTTGGGCCTGACCTTTCCCCAACTTTGCAATAGCGCTCTATTCCTGTGTTGATTTGATGTTTTGGTGATTAGGGTTGCGCGTGCGGCGGGCTAATTCACTTTCGGGCCGTAACTACGCGTTCTTTCTTAACAAATGGGCATGCTGCTTGCGAGCTTATTGTCAAAAAGCAGCTAAAAATCCTTGTGCGGAGATAAGCTTGAAGGAGGCACTAATGAGTTCGATAAAAGTTTGGCCACACATGACGATTGTGGCGATTGTGGTTGCTCTGGTCGCAGGCCTGGGCGTGGCGTTTTATTTGAAACATGAGCAGACCGTTTCAGCCGAATCGCTGCCGAATGCTGCTCGTATTCAACGTGTCGATGGCCAGGTGGCACTGAACAATGGTCTTTATGAAAATGGAAGTGACGGCCAATGGCTAGCGGCCAGCGCCAATACTCCTTTCTCAGTCGGTGATCGAATTTACACGCGCGACAATTCGCGCGCGTCGCTGGCGTTTACCGGGCGGAACTTCGCGCGGCTAAATCCAAACAGTGCGCTTGATGTGATCTCGCTTGCCGACCGGCGGACACAGCTTGCGCTGCGCGATGGCTCGGCAATTTTCGATGTCGGATATCTGGAGCCCAACGAATTGTTTGAAGTGGCAACGCCCTATGGCGCGGTCGATTTTGATCAGCCGGGACTCTACAACGTCGGGTTGGATAATGGCAACGCTACCATCTCGGTATTGAGTGGACTGGCGCAGGTAGTTGGCTTGGGCGGCAGCGGCCAGATCAGCAAAGGAGAAATGCTGGCACTTGCGGGTCAGACAGCCGCGCAGGTTTTGTTATCGCGACTTAACAACAACGACGCCGGATATCTGGTGAATGATTACTACTCTTATCAGTATCCGAATATGTACGATGGCCGTTATAACAACTACGATGCGTACCTCGCGGATCCTTCCTATTATGATCCTTACAATCGTTACAACAGCTATCAATACGTTTCGAGCAGCATTCCCGGAGTCTACGATTTGGATTCATACGGTAGCTGGCAGAACGTTAACGGTTATGGCAATGCCTGGAGTCCGCGAGTAGACAACGGTTGGGCGCCGTATCAGCAGGGTTACTGGATGAACGATTACCCGTACGGGATGACCTGGGTTTCAACTGAGCCGTGGGGTTATGCGCCTTATCATTATGGTCGTTGGGCCAACGCGAACAATCAGTGGTTCTGGATTCCGGATACAGTCAATACGACGCCGGTATATTCGCCCGCGCTGGTGGCTTGGGTGCCGGTGGATTCGAATGACATCGGCTGGGTGCCACTTGGACCAGGCGATCCGTATGCGCCACGTTATTACGACGCCAATTGGCAACCGTATTACCTGACGCGAACCAATAATGTGCCAACCCAGTTGGTAAACCTAAGCGTTCCCAACGCCGTGGCATATGCGCCGGTTCAGGATCTCGGACGAAATTTTGATCCGAGAAGCATCAACCACGCGAACTCGCAGATGCTCGCCCAGGTCCGTCCGGTGCTCGATCCGCTGACACTGACTCCGTTGCGAAATGCCGCGTTACATTCGGCGTGGGGCCGCGGCAAGATCGATCTACCGCCGGGTATTGCGAAGAAACTGTACGACACTCCGGTGATCACCAGCTCTCTTCCAAACGCGCCGCCGTTCAGAAAAGATTTGGCTAAAGCGCTGCGAGTAGAAGCCGCGCCGGAAAAAGCGAAGGGAACGAAATTCCAAATCCGGGATGAAAGGGGTGGTGGCGAGCGAGCGGGCCAGTTAACTAACCCGGTCGTCGATCAGGCACGCAAACAGAAGATAGACCAGTTAGCTCCTGAAGCTGCGAAGGGTAATCGAGACGCACGGCGACAGTTGCAGGATCTGCAACAGCAACAGCGCCAAGCGGACGTGAATCGCAAGCAGGGCGAACGTGCTGCGGCGCAACAGCAGCAACAACAGCAAAGCGAGCAACAGCGCGCGCAGCGTAACGCGATTCAACAAGCTCGAGGAGAAGCGGTCGGACACCGCCAGCAGCAGCAGGCGGCGCCACGCGGCCGGCAAGACGTTCCTCGCGCACGTGAAAACCAGGGACGTCAGAACGTGCCTCAGCCGCAAGTGGCACAACCTCCACCGTCGCGTGCGCGACAAGACGTACCAATGAGGCGAGAGCCGCAAGGCCGCGTGGATGTGCCGCGGGCACAACCACAACCGCGCGCTGCACAACCGCAGCAGCGGGTGGAACAACCACGCGCGGCACAACCGCAAGCGCAAGGACACGGCAAGCCGGAGCGGCAGCAGCAAGGACCACCAGCCGGTAACGGTCAGGGACAAGGCGGCGGCGGCGGCAAAGGAAAAGGTAAAAAGCCGTAAGTGATGGTAGGCAGACGGCAGGAGCAGTCGGCAGGCACTAGGTCAGGAAACAGTTCTGCCGACTGCTCCTGCCGACTGCCTTCTGTCTTCTACCTTCGCCCTTCGTTCTGGCGTTCAATCATCCACTGCGGATAGAGCGTGCGCGGTGCCGTCGTGGCCGACAATACGTCAAGGTCCGCCGCTGATAAATCCAACTCCGCCGCTTTCAAATTATCTTCCAACTGCGTCATCTTGTTCGCGCCGAGGATCACGGAAGTAACGCCGGGTTGGGCCAATAACCACGCCAGCGCCACCTGCGCCACCGTCACCTTCTTTTCCTTGGCAATGCGGTCCAGCGCCTCAACCGCGTCGAAGCCGCGCTCTTCATCAATAGGCGGAAATTGAAAACCGGTGCGGCGCGCGCCTTCCGGATGGGGATTGTCGCGACGGTATTTCCCCGAAAGAAATCCTCCAGAAAGCGGCGACCACGGCAGGACGCCAACATTCTCTTCGCGACAAAGCGGCAGCAGTTCATGCTCCAGATCGCGGCCGACCAAAGAGTAGTAGGCCTGCAACGACACAAAGCCGGCCCAGTCATTCGCTTTGGACATCACCAGCGCTTTCATCAAGTGTCGCGCTGCCCAGTTTGAGCAACCGATGTATCGGACTTTTCCCTGCCGCACCAGATCGTCGAGCGCGCGCAGCGTCTCTTCAATCGGCGTAAGCACATCCCACCCATGGACCTGATAAAGATCAATGTAGTCGGTTTGCAAGCGCCGCAAACTTTGCTCAACGGAGGCCAAGATGTGTTGTCTGGTCAACCCAACATTGTTCACGTCGCTGGTTCCCGCAGTCGCACCTTCACTCATGGCGCTGCGAACTTTAGTCGCCACGATTACGCGATCGCGCTGGACCTGCGCGTCCTTCAACGACTGCCCCAGAACAGTTTCCGATTCCCCATAGGAATAAACGTCAGCCGTATCGAAAAAATTAATGCCCGCGTCGAGCGCGCGCGCCACCATTTCATTCGCTCCTGCTTGTTGGACCACCGCAATACCATAAAAGTTTTCTCCGAACGTCATTGTGCCCAGGCACAGTTCAGAAACTTTCAGACCAGTGCTTCCAAGAATTCTGTATTTCATGAATGTCTCCCTGAATTATTTGGGAGAGCGTAACCCCGCCCACACAAAAATCCCAAACGCGGTGGGTACTCGCCAGAAGTCGTTTCGGCAAGTGTCTGTACGTGGCTTTTTGCCGCTCCATCCACGAACTGGCAGAGGGATGCGGCGAAAGGGGACGATGCAAAGTGTCAGTCGGCGAAATAGCTTTGTTAGTTCTTCTGCAACCTGTAGGATGTTTGTAGGTCGAAAAAGTATTCTTCGATACCTGCCAGAAAGAACTAAAACCAAACCATGGAGAGAATTAATGAGAGTTTACGATAAACCCGGTAGAACCTTGTCTTTTGCCTTCGCGCTCGCGCTTGTTTGCGCAGCTTTTGTATTTGCAACGTCGCACGTGGACTACAGATTCAAGGTACACAACAACACCAAAGTCGCTATCAAGAAGATTTTGGTTTCTGAAGATGGAAAGAAATACGGCTACTTTGACATCGGCGCAGGCATTGCGGCCGGCGATACGGAAGAACTGGTCTGGGACAAATCCACCGACGAGGGAAATTGTGGGCAGTTTTTCAAAGCGGTCTTTGCCAACGGCGAAGAATCAGATCCAGTTGAGTTTGACTTCTGCGAGAAGGACCTTACGTTAGAGTTTAACTAAAGTAAGAACGCTTTTATCCGGAGTTACTAGTAAAGCCCCGCTATCCGGCGGGGTTTACTATTTCAAATCGCGATTTACGATCTACGATTTTACGGCCTTGCTTACGGATGCGATGCCAGTCGCTTTATTACTCCACCTTCAGCGTCTGCCAGGGGAAAGACGACGATGAAGGCAACGGGATCGATTGCCTGCGCGGCTGTTTTCACTCTTCCTATTTCCAGACGCGTCACCACGCAAAACAGGATGTCCTGCGCGGTGCGATCGAGTCCGCCTTCACCTTTGTAAATCGTTACGCCGCGCTGCAAATGTCGCGTGATAGCTTCGCGAATCTCTTCGCTCTTGTCGGAGATAATTGTAATCGCTGTATGTTCATCAACGCCGTGTATTAGAAAGTCGATCGTTTTGGACGCGGCAAAGTAAGTCAGCATCGAGTAGAGTGCAGACTCGATGCCGAGAAAGAACGCCGCCGCTCCAAAGATGACGACGTTGAGCAGAAGAATTACGTCGCCGACCTTCAAGAGATGACTGCTCTTGCTAACTAGCAGGGCCGCAATCTCAGTCCCATCCAAAACGGCGCCGCCGCGAATGGCGAGGCCGATTCCGGCGCCAATAAAGAAGCCGCCAAAGACAGCGGTCAGCAATCTGTCCGGCGTCACATCGGGAAATTTGATGAATGCCAGACAGAGCGCCAAGCCCCCAATCGCCAGAGTGCTTCTGATCGCAAACGCTTTCCCAACCTGGCGATAACCAAGCGCGATAAAAGGTAGATTGATGACTGGAATGAGAATCGCGAGCTGCCACCCCAGCACATTCGCGAGCAGCATTGAGATGCCGGTTACGCCACCATCGATGAAGTGACTCGACAGTAGAAATCCTTTTAATCCCAAGCTGGCAGAAAGAATGCCTAATATGATCAGGCCGCCGTCGAGCAGCGCGTGAATTAATTTTTTCAACATTTGACTCTCCTTCAATAAGGGAGAAGCGGGCGAGCCCCTTCCCAACCTCATAGCTTTTGCGATCGACTATTCAAATCGCTCTTGAATGCCTTTCAGACATTAGGGTTCTGAAAGCGCTTCAAACCTGGCCGGTACAGCTCAAGTCACCCAAGCTCTGGGTTGGGAAGGCGGGCATGCCCTCGCTCTTACCATCACTTATCACTCATCAGTGGTTGTTCTCTTTTCTTCTTCCTGGCGCGCTTTATTGCGGCGCGAGTTCAGCTCCAAATACCCAAGCCCGGCAAGCGCCAAGCCTACCATCAACAAAACAACAATTATTTCCGAACTCATGATATCTCCTCTTTGAATATAACGAACGACAGCTACCAGATCGCGCGCTGTTTATGAGCAGCAAAGCGTTCCAATCGCGGCAAGGTTCAGCCGTTCTCCAACAGCGGAAAACGAGCGAACATGATTGTTGGACCATGAAGTTAGACGGAAGCTGGCGGAGCGCGGCCCTGCGGTCGAACGGAACAAGAGGAACCAAAAACGAACTCCTTATTGTCAAGCGCACGTTGGCTCAACGATAAAGAGGATAGCTGAAAACGCTCCCGCGGCAGTGCAGTAAGGTCGAGCGCCGAATGCCGGACACGCTTTTGTTTTGATGCCGGTACTTTAGAGTGCGCGCGGGGCCCTGTGGTTAATGCATGTGAGTGGACGCCGCCGGCCACGCCGGCGAATGACTCGAATTCCTGCTGCGCCTGGGCAGGCATGCGACCAAACGAAGCCGCCGGTGCCGCACACAAATTCAGCAGCACGCCCGCCATCAGCAGGGCCCGAGATAAATAACTGATTCGTATGGAGGCGAATGTTTTCATTAGCCGAAAATCGTAGGCGTTCATTGTAACAGTCGGATAGAATTTTCACCTGCGGGTAATACAAAATGGGGACCTGCCGCCGCTTGGTCTTATTTGGACTGCGGCGGCTTGACGCCGCTTTTGGCTGGCCAAGCATCTGATCACAGAAAGCACTCCACTTCTTCCTTGAAGCGGCATCAAGCCGCCGTACTCCAAATAAAAAAGATGCCGCGATTTTCATCGCGGCACCTTCGACTGATTGAGATGAAGAACAGTCTTAACGAACACCAAAGATCTGTCCTAAAATCTGCGCCGCGGTATTGCTTCTGCGGTAGTTGCCGTTGCGCGAGTACTGACGATAGCCAGCATCGTAGCCACGCACAAAGCCTTCGCGATACGCCTGGGTCGAAGCGCGTTGATAGTAACGCGATCGTTCAGGACTATATTGCTTGTTGCGTCGCCCATCGTCGGCGCCAGTGTTTATTCCCTGCTGGTAACCGGCGTTGAGTTCCTGGCTGCTGTACCCACCATATCCGGTATTTCCGTAGCCACCGTTTCCATAGCCACCATTTTCGTAGGAGCCCTCGTTACGATAACCACCGTTTCCGTAGCCGCCGTTTGCGTTCGCATACTGGCGGTAAGCCTGGTCATAGCCGCGCACAAACCCATCGCGGAAAGCCTGGGTTGGCGCGTCTCGATAATAGCGTGAACGCTGAGGACTATAACTCTGCCCACGTTGGGCATCGCTGGCACCCACGTTCGCACCGTATTGAAAACCTTGTTGTATGTCTTGATTGTTGTATCCGCCGTAGGTCCTGTTCGACCACTGCGCGTTGGCCGTTGTGCCGGTCAAGGCAATTACGCCGAATACAAACGCGAGCGCCATAAGCGCACTGCCAAACGTTTTTTTCATGTTTATTCCCTCCTCCATCGAGTTGAAATTTGCAACCTCCATGCCGCTTGCCAATCCTGGAAAGAGTGCGATTACTATGGGAAAAACGCAGGCTTTGCGATGAATAGAAGTATCCATATCGTGCAGGCGATGTCCGAGATCCGGTAACAGAAATGTTGCAGAGATTTTGCGAGTACCGGTGAAGCGTGAAGCTTATGGCGTTTTGTTTTGGACTGCGGCAGCTTGAGGCCGCTTTGCAGCGCGGCGGCTTGACGCCGTTTTCCAAAATGCATTCCCGCGCAGCAGTGAGGTCAGTACCGCCTGCGGTAGCGGGTGGGTTGTAATGAATGCCGCGCGCAGCGCGTCGAGTCAAAGCGCCGTAACGCGGGTATTTCTGGAATCTGAAATCTGGAATCTCGAATGCCGCCAGCATGGCGCGGCACCCTTGGATCACGAGTAACGAACATGGTTGCTTTTTACGTCTATGGAAAAAACAGCTGAGGACCAAAAGGATGCATGACATTTTGTTTGGCGTTGAAC
>DNND01000034.1:0-481 GCA_003488005.1 Blastocatellia bacterium
CGTACGGACGCTACGCGTCGAAAACCACCCGGCTACCCCGATGGGCCGGGCTACTGAGCTCACCCGCATCGCGTTTGAAACTTCCTCGGTATTACTCGCGTAACACTCTGGACTCCCCGTCTGTTTGTTTTACTTGATATTGCTTTCTAGGCTAAGCTCAAATTCTTTCGCATCTGAACGACTCAAAATGCATTTTTCGAGATGGATCTCATCAGGAGGAACTAACCTTGTTCAATCGCCGCTTACTTAATCGTCTCTTCAGCTCTGCGATGTTTCTGGCGCTCGCGCTTGGTCTTGCAACTACCGCTTATTCGCAGACGAAGCTGCTTCGTTTCCCGGATATTTACGGCGACCGTGTCGTGTTCACTTACGGTGGCGATTTATGGACCGCGCCGGTTGCCGGCGGCTCGGCGACACGTTTGACGGCACATCCGGGCATGGAAGTTTTTGGCAGGTTTTCTCCCGACGGCAAGTGGATCGC
>DNND01000034.1:780-939 GCA_003488005.1 Blastocatellia bacterium
CCCGACGGCAAGTGGATCGCTTTCACCGGGCAATACGATGGCGATGAGCAGGTCTATATCGTGCCGGCAACCGGAGGCGTGCCGCGGCAACTTACTTTTTATCCTGCCAAGGGACCATTGGCGCCGCGCTGGGGTTGGGACAATCAGGTCTATGGCTGG
>DNND01000034.1:1260-2398 GCA_003488005.1 Blastocatellia bacterium
GCCGCGACGGCAAGCGCGTCTTTTTCCGCGCGCTGCGCGATTCGTGGGCGCTGCCTATTGCGCGGCTTTATTCAGTTTCAGTTGAAGGTGGACCAGCGGAACCATTGCCAATGCCGGAAGCAGGCTCGGGCGATTATTCTCCCAACGCGGATCAGATGGTCTACTCGCCGCAGTCGCGCGATTTTCGCTCGGAAAAGCGTTATGGCGGCGGCCAGGCAAATGCGCTTTACACTTTCGATCTGAAAACCTACGCGACCAAACGAATTACCGAAGGCCCGCGCGCTACACGCGATCCGATGTGGGTTGGGAAGACGATCTACTACAACTCGGATCGCGATGGACACTTTAATCTGTATTCCTACGACACCAGTAGCGGCAAGACCAGTGAAGTAACCAGCAACAAGACATATGACGTGCGTTGGCCCAGCTCCGATAGCGAGGAGAGGATTGTTTACGAATTAAACGGCGAGCTGCAGGTGCTCGACACTAAAAGCAATCGCAGCACGCCAATTTCCATTACTGTTCCTGACGAAGGACTGTCGCGCCGTCCCAGCCATATTGCTGTTTCGAGTTTCATCGAATCCGTCGGCCTCAGTCCGAAAGGCGAGCGCGCGCTGTTTGCCGCGCGCGGCGATATTTTTACGGCGCCTATCGAGAAAGGTCCAACGCGCAATCTGACGCATTCGTCAGGCGCGCATGACAAGTGGCCGGCCTGGTCTCCCGACGGGTCGCGCATTGCCTACATGTCCGATCGCACCGGTGAAGAAGAGTTGTACATCATGCCGCAGGATGGACTAAAGCCTGCGGAACAAATAACCAGCGGCGGCCAGGCGATGCGTTATCAACCTGAATGGGCGCCCGATGGCAAGCGCATCGCATTCAGCGACAAGGACGGAAAGATTTATGTGGTCACGCTGGCGGATCACAAGATGATTGAAATCGCCGATGAGACGCACGGCCAGGTTCGCGATTATGTCTGGTCGCCACGAGGTAACTATCTCGCGTTTAGTATGAACTCGGGCCCAAACCGATTTTCAACAATCTATGTTTGGGGGGTATCTGACGGCAAGCTGCGTCGCGTTACGGACGACATGTTCAATTCCTATGGTCCGGCTTGGGATCCGCAGGGAAACTATCT
>DNND01000034.1:2696-2836 GCA_003488005.1 Blastocatellia bacterium
TGGGATCCGCAGGGAAACTATCTCTACTTTCTAAGCGATCGGGAATTTCAACCGCAGATCTCGCAGATAGAATTCAACTACGCGACCAATCGCACGGCTTACATCTACGCCATGGCGTTGCGTAAAGACGTCAAACATCC
>DNND01000034.1:3170-3952 GCA_003488005.1 Blastocatellia bacterium
CCTCCGGAAAGTGATGAGGTAACGATCGGCAAACCTGACGAGACGCCAAAGCCGGCGACCACGCCGCCTGGCGAGGAGCCGAAAAAACCCGCCAAAGACATTAATAAGGAGTTGAAACCGCCGGCGCAGGAGCCGGCCAAAGAGCCAACTCCGGATGCTGAGAAAACCGCAACGCCGGCCCCAGGTGAACCTAAATCCGACACCGTCGCAAAATCACAAGCGCCGTTGACGATTGATTTCGACGGTATCGGCACGCGCGTGGCCCGCGTTCCGGTGACGGCCGACAACTATGGCGGCATCTCGGCTAAGACCGGGCATTTGATCTATGCAGTCGGCTCGGCTTTCTATTACGGCCGCACCGGCGATCGTCCGACAGTGTTGAAAATATTTGCTTTCAAGGATCGCAAAGAATCAACGATCGCGGAAGATATTCGCGGTTACACCATGTCTGACGACGGCTCAAAACTGCTGGTCGCGCAGGGGCCGGGTTACAACATTTACGACGCCACGCCGACGGGCGATAAGAGCAAGAAGCCGGTCTCCACTTCGGGGATGTTTGTCGATCGTGTTCCCGTCGAAGAGTGGAACCAGATCTTCAACGAAGTCTGGCGCCGCTATCGCGACTTCTTTTACGTGCCGAACATGCATGGCTACGACTGGGCGGCTTTGCGCGAGCAGTACCGCCCGCTGTTGCAATACGTGTCCCATCGTTCCGATCTCAATTACGTCATCAGCGAAATGATTTCGGAGTTAACGATCCAGCACGCTTACATCGAAGGCGG
>DNND01000034.1:4241-4484 GCA_003488005.1 Blastocatellia bacterium
CAGCACGCTTACATCGAAGGCGGCGATTTCCAAATTCCGCCGCGGCCGCGTAGTGGCTTACCGGGCGCGCGCTTTGAATTGGACAAGGCATCGGGCCGCTATCGCATCTCTAAAATTTTCGAAGGCGAAAACGAGGAGGATGTTTATCGCTCGCCGCTGCATGAAATCGGAGTCAACATCAATGTCGGCGATTACGTGCTGGCGATCGATGGCGAAGAGTTGAAAGGCACTGACGATCCCTAT
>DNND01000034.1:4777-5004 GCA_003488005.1 Blastocatellia bacterium
TGAAAGGCACTGACGATCCCTATCGCCTGTTGCGGTTTAAGGCCGACAATCCTGTTTCGTTGACAGTGAACAAGACGCCAACGCTTGCAGGCGCGCGCATAGTTTCTTATCGACCGATTACCGACGAAGCAAATCTGATTTATCTCGACTGGGTTAATCAGAATCGGCGCAAGGTGGAGCAGGCGACCGGCGGGCGCGTCGGCTACATTCACATTCCCGACATGGGC
>DNND01000034.1:5296-5932 GCA_003488005.1 Blastocatellia bacterium
ACATTCACATTCCCGACATGGGCGCGAACGGGATTCGCGAATTTATCAAATGGTACTACCCGCAAATTCGCAAAGAAGGTTTGGTAGTTGACGTGCGGGCCAATGGCGGTGGCAACGTTTCGCGCATGCTCATTGAAAGACTGCGGCGAAAGTTATTAGGTCTTAACTATGAACGCACCGACGATGATGCGATTACTTATCCTGACGCGGTGTTTATCGGACCGATGGTTGCGTTGCTGGATCAAAACTCGGCCTCGGATGGCGATATCTTTCCCTACATGTTCCGCAAAGCGGGGCTTGGTCCATTGATTGGCAAACGCTCGTGGGGCGGCGTGGTTGGCATTCAAAGTCGCGGGCCACTAATCGACGGCGGCACTGTCTTTGTCCCCGGATTTGGGCTGGCTGATGAAAACGGAAACTGGATCATCGAAGGCTACGGCGTTGATCCGGACATCGAAGTCGATAACGATCCAAAGTCCGAAATCGAAGGACGCGACGCGCAACTCGAACGCGGCATTGCGGAAGTAATGGCGCGGTTGAAGACACCGGTGAAGTTGCCGCCAAAGCCGGCAGGACCAATCAAAACGATCCGGTAGAACTTCCAATGCACTAGTTAGTGTTAACGATCGGCGGGGG
>DNND01000034.1:6325-9949 GCA_003488005.1 Blastocatellia bacterium
GGTTGGGAAGGGGGCATGCCCCAGCCGGTGGAGCTTCACAAACTTTCAGTGATCAGCCGGCCCAGGTCTTTGGCAGCCACCACGCCGCCTAAGTCCTGCGCGTGAGCGCCACGATAAATACAAAAGCCCTCTGAAGCGTGTTGGCCGGTAGACTTCTTGCCGACCGGCTCAGCATGAACCTTGCTGTCCTTGATCCTCACCGGCCATGCGAACGCGGCGTCGAGCCAATGGACCACGAGATCCGGAAGCGGATTGCTCAGCGCAGTCTCTGCGTTTGCTGCTGTGCGCACTACCTCCTGGACCAGCGGCTGTCCCTCATCATTAACCAGGCCCAGCAACAGAGCCTTTAGTTCGCCGCAGGTTTCTTCATACTGATCCAAAGAGACGCTTCCCTGCGATTCACGTCCCATCAAATTAACGCGAATCCAGCCATACTGATCGGTCGGTAAAGAAAACGCGCGCGTGTTCGCCCAATCGTAGGCGGGCAGCATGGTCGGCCGGGCCAACTTGTGGGTTGCTGCCGTTGGCGTCAGTCGGTAATAGAGCTTTTTGAGTGCGTCAGGCGTGTGGCGCTTCGTTGCCGCTAACAAAGACAGCGCGCGTTTGCTCCACGACTGCGAACGCCAGTTAGCCAATCGAGAGAAACCACGCTCGCAAAGAAGCGGAGCAAGGAAGGCGGGGAACCCCAGTGCCGGGCGCATTCCATGAAGCGCAAAAACCATAACAGTCGCATCGCTACCCGCAGCCTCTACCAGCGCCGCAATCTGCACATCAACCGCGCGATAAACGTCCTTCAGCAGCGGCTCGGGCGCGCGGCCCTCATTTAATTTTCTCGTATTGTAGACCGGATGATTCGGCTCCATCGTGTGCCACATCTGATGGCTCGCGTGATGAATTTCCGGAAATACCATTAGGGACAATCGTGGTTTGGTTTCCTTTATTAACGTTCGTGCTAGCTGTCCCCGCAAGCGCGCGCCTTCGACACACGCCGCTTTCAATTCTTTTAGATTGATTTGATTGTTCGGCGTGGTGTTGACGAAGCGGTTAGCGGACAGTGGATGCGCAGGCGAGTTTTTGACCAGCGAAAGAATTTCTTTTGGTCCAGCCTGGAGGCCGGCATCCGTCGTGTCGTGTGCCCACCACTCCGAGACTTCAAAGCCGTCGGACACTCCAGTCGGTTGCGCAAACGGCACATCGAAGACTCCAATCCGAATATCTTGTAGAGCTGGTCGCGTCCAAAACGGCGTCAGGTGACGGCCGTTGTAACGGCTCAGACTCATGGAACCGGGCCTCCAACTCCACTCGCTGTATACGCCATGTGTGGTTGGCTCGGCGCCGGTCATGAACGTGGGCCAGACTGCACCGCTGCCGATGTGTGCTGGAGACTGCACGCGCAACCATTGGCCATCCGCCAACAATGACTTCAGCGCCGGCATTTCATCTTGTTCAATGAGTTGCCGCACCAGAGTTGATTCGGCCGCGTCAATGCCGATCGCCAGCACGTTTGTACCGTTAGCGGCAGTCATTGAGTAGCTCCTGCGGATTAATCCAGCGCCGCTCGGAGGCGGATCGCAGGCACGCTTCAACGACGGCCATTGTTTGCAGATTGTCTCGGCCGCTGCAGTCGGGCTCGACACCCTCAACCAGTGCGCGCTCGAATTGATCGAGAATAATTCTTTCTTCCGTCAACTTTCTGGCGCCGCGTCTTACCAGTCGCGGCAACTTTCCGTTTTCACACAAGATCAGCCAGCGCTGAAACACGTGCAACGTAGCGAGCTCGCCTACAAAGCGCGCGTAGAATTCCTGACCTCTTTCAAAGAATTGGTGGCCGCTTGATTCATAAGTAGCGGTGTAAGACGCGCGTATTTCGTCTGCAAAAGATAACAGCACCTGCAAAGAAGCTCCCGGCGGAAGTTCTCCCCAGGGAAGCGTGAAGCTTTCAGCCGCTACACCGGTCACTTCTTTTCCTAACACGTAACGCAGCGCATCGAGATGATGAACGCCCATTCCCCAGAGCACGCTGTTTTGCAGTCCTGCAAGCGATGCGGCCATTTGGTGTGGCGCCGCGTAATACTGGCAAGTGACGATGCCGATCCTGCCAAGCACGCCATCGCCGATCAGGCGCTTAACGGTGCGGAAGGCGCGCAGGTAGCGAAAATTCTGGGCCACCACGAGGGGGGTGCCCTGTCGTTCCGCAAGCGAGACTATCGCCACGGCGTCTTTCAAGTTGGATGTAAAAGGTTTTTCCACCAACACTGCGACCCGTCGCGAGAGTGCAGCGTTGCAGGCCTGGGTGTGACAATCGGCAGAAGTAGCGACTATGACCGCATCGCAATTCGTTTGCTCAATCGCTTCCTGCAAGTTGAGGAAACAAGACTGCTGTGGAATATTCAAAGTTCCGGCAGCTTCTTGCAGGACGTTTTGATCGATGTCGCTGCAGCCGGCAAGTTGAAAGGCTGGCGCTGCTGTAACCTCACGCACCCAATCTTTGCCGCGAGAGCCCATTCCGGCAATGACTACTTTAAGTGCCATTCGTAAGCTCGTCCGTCCTTAACAGTCAAGCCGGCAAGAAAGTCGCGAGAACGGATCAATGAACGCAGAAAAAATTTCAGCGTGCGCGGACTTACGGTTCCCAAACTTGCGGAAGCCAACGCCATTATTGTTTGCAAATTTGGTTTGAACGGGCGCTTGGCTAACATCTGCGGAAGGATTCGCAACGGTTGGCCCGCCCAAAGGCGCATGGCCCCGAGCATATAAAAAGCAGCGATGTCACCGGCGTTATCCGCATATCGATGTTTGTTCGCATCCAGGCCGCCATTAGCCGTCGCAAACGTAGCATTGCCCGAATGGTAACGATATTGGTAAAGCATGTCCGGTAAAGTGACGACGCGACCAACCGCCTTCATCTTGAAAAAGAAATTCTGATCTTCGCCGCCGGCGTATTGTTCGCTGTAACCATTGATTGCGTCGAAAGCAGATCTGCGAAACATGGCTGAGCCATGAGGAAAAGGAATGTAAGGTGAACGCCGCACTATTCGCCAGCGATCGCGCGGCCTGACATGACGCCCGCTGGCATCGATGCCCTCGCAGAGTGTTCCCAGGGCTACGACATCAGTCCGCGTCTGGAGAATTTCCCATTGGCGCTCGAGTCTCTCCGGAGAGCAGGTGTCGTCTGCATCCATACGCGCCACGATCGGGGCGGTTGAGTTTTGCACAATAAAATTTGAACTGGCCGACAGCCCGAGTTTGCGATCGCTCCTTAACAAACGTATGCGGCTGTCTCGCTTTTCCCACTCGCGCAGCACACGATCTGAACCATCAGTCGAGGCATCGTCCAAAATCACAAACTCGAAATCTTTGAAGGTCTGATCGAGGATGCTGCCGATACTATCGTTCAAAAAAGGTAATGCGTTATGAGCAGGCATTACTACACTAAGACGGGATGAGCTCATATTTTCGATGTTTCGATTCGCTTAATAAACGTACAGCCGGTCAGTGGCTACTTCTTAACTGGCCGACTGAACGGGGGCTTTTCTGGGCGATAAACCCGGATTCTAACATTCTTGAGTTTGGCTTGTTGGAAAAATTTTGTGAGCGCGTGGTACTGATGCAGTTTGATTTGAG
>DNND01000072.1 GCA_003488005.1 Blastocatellia bacterium
GTTGAAACGCCGGGCTAAACTCATACCGACGCTACGCGTCGAAGATACTTGAGCAGATGTTCCTAAAAAATGGCACTCCTTCATCAGAATACCGAACACGAACGGCTGGCGCGCGAAGCTTATTTACAGCTCGCATCCGCTGCGGATCGCTTTGAGCGTTACGAAAACCCGCATGCGGTTCGCATCGCGGCGTTGGCGGACCGGCTCGCCGAATCGTTTCATCTGGCATCCCAGGATCGTAAGTCGCTGCGTACCGCTGCTCATATGCACGACCTTGGCGAAGTGGCGATGGAGCGTGAATACATTCGCCGCGAAGGCTCGTTGACCGAAGAAGAGCGGTTGGATTTGGCCCGTCATCCGGTGATTGGCGAACAGGAAGCCGCGCGCGCCAGCGCCGATCGGGCCGTGCAATTGCTCGTCCGCTGGCATCACGAATGGTGGAACGGCTGTGGCTATCCGGATGGCTTAAGACAGAATGAGATACCGCTTGCCGCGCGCATATTGCGCCTGGCCGATTCTTACGCCGCGCTTACCGACGCCCGCCCCTATCGGCCGGCGCTTAGCGAATCAGAAGCGCGCCAGCAAATCATCGAGCGCGCCGCAATCGAATTTGATCCGAGTATTGTCAGCGTTTTTATTGCGCTTCCTGACATGGAAGAGCTGCACTCATTTGCACGTCCAGTCGGAACGGCTGTAACAATGAATGAGAGCCCGGCGCTGTTTTCATCGTTCACCTAATTCCCGTCGTGTCATGAGGTCGGTACCGCCTGCGGTAGCGGGTGGTTGTTTTTTCCCCCTTCATAGACTGGAACAACCAATGACTCCTGCTACTTTTTCCAACGGCTGGCTTAATTTCGAGTTGAGCGTTCTGCGTCGTTTGAAGTTCGCTTCAGTGGCGTTTCCCTTCACCGGCGAGCCGGCGCTGGGACTGCAACTCAAACATTGGCAGGTGCGCATCGCCGCCAATGATCCGATGACCTGGTCGTTCATCAAATCCATCGCACTGCTTGAGAACAACGCCTCTCGACTCAGCGCTGAAGACCTCGAGACAGTCGTAGAAGACGCTTATGTGCCGCGCGATCGTTTCGACAATCCGTCGCTGTTGAACTGGTTCAATCAAACCGATGCCTGGTGGTTTGATACGGTGCGCTTCAACGCCGAGCGGCTTGACGCTCCCTACAAACGCGCGCTGGCGCTGACGTTGGGCATGATGGTCGGGGATTATGTGCTTTCATTTGACGACAGCAACCGTCACTTGCGCGAACCTGCGTCGTTGTCGCGCGTGTTTCGGCGGCTGGCTGAATTGCTCCCTTACCCGCATGACAATTCCCTGCGCAGCAAAGCTTCGAACCAGGACGTGCGCGCCTTTCTTGCCGAACGCCGGCATAGCGATCTGATGTTTTTGCGGCTGCCGCCGCTGGAGGGAGTGCACGCAAACCAACGTACGACGGATGCGTGGCGCGAAGAATGGCTGCAAGGTGGCGACGATATCTGGCAGAGCTTTGAGCAACGCCGCGCCGGCAAGCTGGGCGCGCGCGCGCAAAGCAAGCAGCAGTACCTTGGCTTTCTCGAAGAGTTGTTGCACACGGCCGCGCACATTCCCGGTTGGGCCATCGCGCTGGTAGAAAACGGTTTCATCTCAACGGAAGAGCTGGTCGAAACCGTCAGCCGTGTGCGCAAAGTCGACGCCGTCTATTCAAAAGATTTTTCGGATTTGCTGGGTGTGCGCGCCGCAATCGTTACTGCGAGTTAGCCTCTCTGCCAAAGAGGAGTGATGCAGTTTGAATTAAACGTCTCGCAGTGGCAATGAGGTCAGTACCGTCCGCGGTAGCGGATGGGTCGAGTGATTGCCAATTATCAATTGCCGATTTCCGATTGGCGTCTGGCGATCGTGCCAATTGGCAATCGGCAATCGGAAATTGGCAATGTCGGGACCCATCCGCTACCGCGGACGGTACTGACCTCACGACACTCAGTCGCCTCAAATCAAAGTGCATCGATAGCAGCCAAAGAACTTCCTTGTCAAAACCGAGTCGACTAGTCTATTGTTTTTGAAGTAGCACCACCCGGTGTTATTCGTTATTGAATCCTGCCTCAATAGGAACTTTCCCAAAACTGTCCCTTCTTTTCTTTTCCGTAATTCAATCTCGAAATGCGCGCTGATATGCGGACATCTTCACCTGAATGGATCCTTCGACCTTCAAAGCTAAAGCCTAAACAACTTTTGCTCTGTTGCTTGTGTCTTTTTATCCTGGCGCTGGGCGTTCGGCTTCTGGTATGGCGTGACCGTGGGACGATCGCGATGGTCCATCATGGAGGTATGACGAAGTTATTCTATCGGCCGCTGGCTGAGCCTCTGATCAGGGGAGACATTAAAACTTTTCTAGCTGGCCCTAATCCCCCAAACGACGCAACCGTCATCGGACACCCTCCCGGCTACCCGTTGTTATTTGCCTTCTTCTCCAGAACCTTCGCGACTCCTGAGACGCGGCTGCAGCTTTTCCAGCTCACGATGGACTGCTTTGCGGTCGTCCTGGTTTTTCTGCTCGCGATCGAGTTTTTTCCAGCAGCCCTGGGGTTCATGGCTGCAGCGTTCGTTGCCCTCGCTTCCAACGTATCTTTTTATTCTCTTCTTCTAATTCCCGACGCCCTCATTGTTCCGCCTATACTTGCGGCTTTACTTATTTTGGTTCGAGCTTATAAGAAACCGACAATACTGAAGGTCATTGCCTGCGGCGCACTTCTCGGTCTTTCGTGCTGGCTGCGCGCCAATGTTTTATTGCTTGCGCCTTTTCTGGCCATTTTTATTCTGACATTCTTCCGAGAACGGCGCTGGCAATACGCCGGATTACTCGTCGCCTCGTCTCTACTCGTCATCGCGCCAATCACGCTCCGCAATTATTTGGTGTTTGGTCACTTCATTCCAATTTCACTCGGGAGCGGTATGGTGTTGACGGAAGGCATCGCCGAAAATGATGTCGAAAACAGGTTCGATCTCTCGGCCACAGACGTGGGAGTGAGCCTTGGCGAAGCACGAAAGTTTAATCGACCAGATTATGCAACCGGGCTGTGGGACGTTGACGGAATAGAACGAGAAAAGAGTCGCACGCATGTGGCTCTAACTATTATTAAGACTCATCCGGTTTGGTATTTTTCAACGGTAGCGCAGCGGGCAAAGCGAATGCTGCAATCTGATCCGTGGCTCCCGGATACGACTATCGTCCCGCAATCCCACCTTGACCCAACGGATATCGAAAAGCGCGACGCCACCCTAAGCTGGTCACTAACGCCCGTTCAGTTTCTTTCGTCTCAGCCTGAGACTCTGAAAGAATTAAGATATTCTCTTGACGAGAGTCAGCAGCGCGTTGAGTTCACATCATCACCAGGCATTTATCCGGAACTCGTTCGCACCTCCGCGATTCCCGTGGATGTTTACACGACTTACAAGCTCACCGTGCCCGTCAAGACGGTGCAGGGACGAATCATTCTCAGTGTCACTGATTCAGAGCGTAAGGTACTGGCAACGACGATTACGCCGGATCCAATAAAAGTAAAGGACTCGTCTGCACCATCGGATACAGAAGTTGTGATCCCTTTCAGTTCCGGTTCTGCTGACAAAGTCTTTCTCGTGGTGAGTGGCTCATCAACTCCGGTGTGGAGCTTTGGAACGATCAACTTATACCGAGTTGGTCAATCGTCTGCCGCTTTCAGTCTTCCTTTTCGCTGGACTCTCTACCAGGCGCAGAAAACATTGAATAGCGGTTGGTTGATGCCTTTCGCGCTATTGGGAATACTGCTCCTCGCGTTTGCAAGGCGTGGACGGGAGTTAGCATGGCTGCTGGCGCTGCCGCTCTACTTCATTCTGGTGGGTTCGCTTACGCACATGGAGCATCGCTACATAATTGTTATCTATTACCTGCTACCGATTTTGGCCGTCGTGCCCTTCTACTATTTGGCAAACATCCTTAGACAAGTTATTGGTCGCCGTTCCCAGGCTAATGTCTGATCACAAAAATAATAGAAAAGCGGCGTACCGCAAATTTCACGATTGATTTTTGTTCAGGTCGACGCTGAAGCGTCTGCTACGAAGCGATAGCCGACGCCGCGGACGGTGAGCAGGTGCGCCGGTTTAGCAGGGTCTTCTTCAATGTATTTTCTGAGGCGCACGATGAAGTTGTCGATGGCGCGCGTGTCTGTATCTTCAGCCAGATCCCAAACTTCTTGCAAAATCGCTCTGCGCGAAACCACTTTGCCCTGGTGCCGAATCAGGTAGCGCAACAGATCCGCTTCCATCAAAGTCAATCTAATCGTTTGTTCGGGCGTGTGCAGTTCCAGGTTTGCAAAGTCGATGGTGCGGCCGTTGAAGGTGAACTGTTCAATGGCTTCAGCGGCGGGACTGTCCGGCGATTTCTCTGTCTCAACTGTCCTTGGCTGCTTCTGATCGAACCACAGTCGGCGACGCAACAAAGCGTTCAACCGCGCCAACAAAACCGACAATTCAAATGGCTTGGGTAAGTAATCATCGGCGCCGGATTCGAATCCGCGCAAAACGTCTTCCGCGCGCCCACGCGCCGTCAGCATTAACACCGGAACGAAATTTCCCGCCGCGCGCAGCTCCGCCGCCACCGTAAACCCATCCTTGCCGGGCAACATAACATCAAGCACGACCGCGTCATATTCCTGACTTTCGTCGAACAAGAGAGACAGCGCGGCTTCGCCATCGCCGGCAACCTGCGCGTCATAGCCCTCGGCCTCGAGATTAAAACGCAGCCCATCGGCAAGGTGCTGCTCATCTTCAACAATCAGCACATTCATCGCGCTTCAGCCCTGGGAAGTTGAATAGTAAAAGTGCTGCCGCGCCCCGGCCCCGGGCTTTCGGCAAACACGCGGCCGCCGTGCTTCTCGACCACCGAGCGCACGATAAAGAGGCCAAGGCCGGTGCCTTTTACGCGCGCCATAAAGCGGCCGGGCGCACGATAAAATCGTTTGAAGATACGTTTGAGTTGCGCCGCGGGAATGCCGATGCCGCGATCGCCGATGCGCACGGCAATCTGTTTGTTATCAAGCGTCGCGACCTCGACCGATAACTTCACCTCTTTATGAGAATACTTCACCGCGTTATCCAAAAGATTCGTCACCGCCGCGCGCAACTCGTCTTCATCGCCCAAAACCCGCGCCGCTTCTCCACCAAGCGATTCAGTATAACTGAGCGAATTCTGATCAAGGTTGTACCGCGTCCGCGCAATGTCTATACACTCGCCCACGATTTTGCTGAGATCGACATTGGTTTTATTTAAGTGCCGGGCGCGCACTCCGGCACGTCCAGCGCGCAACACTTGCTCGACAGTTTTCAGCAACCGATCGTTGTCGGCAAGCATGACATCGTAAAACTCCTGCCGCTGATCTTCGTTGATTTCGCGAGTCTTCAGCGTTTGCAGGTAGAGCCGGGTGGAAGCGAGCGGAGTTTTAAGTTCGTGCGTGACGGCGTTGATGAAGGCGTCGTGTTGTTCGTTGCGACGAATCTCACGGATGAGAAAAGTGGTGTTAAGTACCAGCCCGACGATTATCAAGAGGAAGAAGACGATGCCCAAAACAAGCAGTGCCACCTCGCGCCAGTTGAGAATGATCCAGCCAACGTTGAGCGCCGTCGCCAGCGCCACCAGGCAGGCGCCTAAAGTTATGAAGAAAGCGATTGACTTGCGACGACCACTTACGGGCATGGTCCGATTGTATCAGGACAGGGCGCTGACGCAGGAGCTAAGAGGATTGTCGGTAGCAGGAAAACGAAGATTTACCATTCATCATTTACCATTTCTCATTTGTCATTCGCGAATTCAATTGGAAGTGCAACGAGCTGAAGTTGTGGAATTGTTTGATTCTTGAGCGCCAAGGGCGCGGGAATGTAATAGCCAGG
>DNND01000119.1:0-2448 GCA_003488005.1 Blastocatellia bacterium
GCTGCCAGCTTCCCATAGTCGAGAAACTTCAACGTTCGTTTGCCCAATCGTGCGCCGGTCACGGCCTCCGCTGCGTCCGCCAGCCAGCGATCTATCTCAATCCAAACCACCAGCTTGTCTCGATCCAGGCCGCGAGGATCTTCTATACCTACCAGGGCACAACCCAGCACGGCCATGCGGAGTGCGAGGAACGTGCCGGGACACAAGTTGCCGTGCGTCAGTTCATGTTGTTCCAGTAAGTCGTCGATTGTTTTCATGATGTGTTCTTACCTTAGCGGTGAAAAACAAGAAGCTGAATTAGCCGCGGATTAACGCGGATGACGCGCATCAAATCAAAATAGAAACCGATTCTCATTCGTAGCTTTCTTAACGACTTCATTCGTAGCCTTCTAGACAACGTCTTTGATCTGATCCGCGTCAGCCGTGTTAATCTGCGGCTAATCTCTCTCTGTTAGAACGTGAATATGGTCGCGAATTCCGATCGCACGTTGTGACTTGTGTAGCTGGGAATTCCGCGAAACAAGGGCAACCCACCGAAATCCGACGCAGATCGATTCGCGGCGCGAGTGCGGTAGTAACCCTGTTCAAAGGCAAACGTCACCCATGGGTTAAGTTTGTATTGGACGTTCCCTGAAAAAAGATCGCTGCGACCGCGCACCGGAGAAAACCTTCTCGCATCCTGCGGCAGCGCTTCGTCAAAACCGTAATAGAGATAGGTGGTCCACCCGGCATTGCGGCCTTTCGGATCGGCGTGAAGCAGACGCGAAAGCGGGAACCCCAGTTGGGCGAAGCCACCTCTTCCGCGGACTGGTCGCTGCGGCGCGATGCTCGGCACTCCATTCAAAAGCCCAAAGACCACGGTAGATGCGCCGTCGATTGATGGCGCGCTCGCCGTTGCCGTCAGTCCGGCAGTGTCATTAAAATTGGATAGGAGCTGGCCGCCAAAGAAGAATCGCAGGTCCGAGCCGGAGTAGTACTTTCCCGAGAGCGTGACGAAACGCGTCGGCAGTTGGAGTTCTAAGCTGTAGGCGTTGCTGGCGGTGCTTAGTTCTGCACCAGAAGGAAATGCGGATCTGAACTGGGCTGGAACATTCGCCGCAGTCACGATTGCCGTGCGTCGCGCGTGTTCGAAGCTGACTATGAACTCAGCCGGCGCCACACCCGCAGCCTTGTCGAGTTGCCCCTGCAACACAAATCTGCCTTGCAGTCCCGGCCGACTTGAGTCGGCGCCTTGCCGTTCGCCATAGCCCAACTGGTCGGCAACATTGGCGGGCACATTCCCAAACGCCGGAAATACAATCGCGAATTCGGGGGCTATTTTCACTGACCGTGCGCCGCCAAGGTTGTAACTGAATCCGACGCGCGTCTGCGGCACGCGCTGATAAATAGCGCCGAATCCGATGCCGCCAAAGTTCGTGTTCTCGATCATGTTGGGAAGAGTTGAAGAAGCGAATGGCGACCAATCCTGGCCGAAGAGGACAAAGCCCGCGAATTTGTCGTTGAACAGCCTATCGATGCGCGCCCACGCCAGACGAAGCGATGGTTGACTCGATCGAATCGACGAAACATTGCGATTGTTTGCCCTGGTGAAGTCACCTTCGAAATCAAACTCAAGCCGACCCGTGATCACGGTCTTGGGAGCTGCGTCGAGCCATTCGAAATTAATGCCAAGACGAAGAGCTCGCGCTTTCAGATGAAACTCCGGCGAGCCGCTTGGTCCAGTGTCGGCCGCGAGCAGGGGGAGAGGGAAGTCATTGCCTAAAGGCGACGAAGAATCGTGAATGATGCTGGTCTTAAAATAGCCGTAGGGTTTGATCCTGGCTCCCGATCCAAGCTTGAGATCCGGAATCAATCCCTGTCGGGCTTGAGGTTCGATCGGGAGGAGACGGATCGGCGCCACCGCTGCGATGATCGCAGGAGCGGGCGGAGATTTCGGAGTGACTGCAGACGCCGCGCTCGCAGCCGTTGTGACGTTTGCGGCAGTTCCGCCCGACACGCTGGTTACGTGCAGTGCATCAAACTCGGCAGCCGAAATCAGACCCTTGTCCCTCAAAAGAATGGCTAAGCGATCACGCTGTTGGGCCGATGTCCCTGAACTGAGCACAACCGCAGCTTCCTCATTTGTCAGCACGCCTTTATTTACAAGGAGGCGGAGTAACGGATCTTCCGGTTGCACAGGGATCGTGGCCGGCTGCGCCTTGCTTCCGGTTGGGGTCTGCGCAATTGCCGAAGGTTCGAAGCGACCCGCTAGAGCTAGCAATAACGAGCAAACAAAAAGAATGCCGATTGACTTAACGTTCATGATTGCTCTCCTTGAAGTCTTTCGACTGCAGAAAACTGATCAGGAACCAAAGCTGGTTCCAAGGCAGTCAGCCCATCGTTTAGACCATCGTTTAGAGAGGACACTTGTGTCCCCGGGCGTGGCAGGCGGACAAGTCCGCTTTCTAA
>DNND01000119.1:2750-10899 GCA_003488005.1 Blastocatellia bacterium
GACAAGTCCGCTTTCTAAACGAGTGCTCACGTAAGGGTTGGTGGAATGGACCTGCTTGATTTGTTTCACCAGTCTGGGAAAGTCGCCGGCTGCGTAGGCTGGCAGAGAACGCTGTAAGCCCACCGGTCCGAATTTCTTATTTAATGACTCGACGCTTTCACTCGGGCTGGTCTGACCGGTCCGATCAAATAGGTAAACCGCCGAAGCTTTTTGAAAGGCCCAGCGAGCCGAGCCTTTGATCTTTGTCTGCGCGCCACCCGTCACCAGTACGGCGAAATCCACGTCGATGAATCGCAGAAAGCTGTTTCCTTCGATCATTACTCCCGGTGGTTTGACGCGCTCGAGGGCGAGCTCTATTCCGCGTTCGACCTGATCATCGGTGCCAATCACCCAATGGACATTAGCGGCTCCGGCGTCCCAGTAACGGCCCGTGTCTTTGTCTGAGGCGTAAGTTTTTTGAAAACCCGATCGGATCAGCGGCTCATCGCCCAGCAGATGACTGACACAGCAAGCGTGTGGATCTTTGCCGCAAGATCGATAGTGGCCGCGCGTCATCTTGATCGCCTCCCAACCGGGAAACTCCCGCAGCAAGTCGCATAACAGAGTTGTCTTGCCAACCTCGGATGACACACCCGAAATAGCAATCGTGGTGAAACTCATTGACTCTCCAGAATCCTGATGGCGACGCGGCGAAAGCTCGGCACTCCGCTTGTTGCCGAGCTCGCCGGCGCGGGCCTCGGATCGATCGCCCCTTCGATGCTACGAGTCCTTACTGCCCATGAGCATCCGCCGTGCCGTTATCGAAAGCGATAGCGCATCCCGAAGATCAAACAAAAACCGCGACCGCGCCTTGTTCCACCCGCGAAGAGTGGCGATAAGTAGCCAGATGGTGAGATATGGCCAGCGACGGCCAGACACAAAACAACTTTTTGACGTGCTGAAGCAGGCATAAGTGGTATTAGGGCTTCGGTTGGTCTGGCAACACACTTGCACCTCTTCGTCTTGGATTTGAAGAATCGAAGGATAAGGTTATGCGTCACGGTGGAATCAAGCAGGATTGGCCTTTGAAGTTGAGCAGTTAGCGTCAATCTCAATCGGAATCCCGATGCTTGGTTGAAGCTGAATGAATTAACCGGGCATTTACCACTCGTATTGTAAGGTGCTGATTAACTCAGCGGTGGCGGATTGAAGAAGGAGGAGAAGACGATGAATACAGTTATTAGAACAAGGCAGTCGAGTGATTGGTGGAACACGCTTTCGCTCGGCTTGGTAGCGGTGCTTGCGTTTTTCGTGATTTGGATGGAGGCATGTTCGTCCGGTGCTCCGAGCGCGGCAAATACGAACGCTGCGGTGACGCCTACTACCGCGAGCTCGGTCGGCACCACAGGATCGGCTGTGCCGGCATCGCTTGCGAATGCTGGTGAATTCGGCGAGAACGTTTATGACTACGCCAAGGCAAACGACTGGAAGAACGCAGACGTTAAGCTCGCGGCGCTTCGAGATGCAGTCAAAAGCGTGCGCACCGATGTCAGGAATAACGGCGCCTCGGTAGACGATCTTAACGCGGACGTCGCCGCGCTGGATAACGCTGTAACCGGTAAAGATCGGCAAGCAGCAATGCGCGAGGCTAACCAAGTGACCTTGGACGTAGCCAATATGACCACGGCTTATAAGCTGACCGTGCCTGTTGAAGTTACGCGGCTGGATTACTACGGTCGTGAGCTGGAGGTTTGGGCCCAGGCGAAGGACGCAAACAAATTGCTGGAGACTGCTGGTAAGTTGCAGCGGGAATGGCAGACGTTACGCCCTTCGATTACTGCAAAAAGTGCCGCTGAAGCAGCGAGGTTTGACACGCTGGTAGCGAGGGTCGGATCGGCTAAAACGCCCGCCGCTTACACGAGCGTAGCGACGCCCGTGCTTAACGAAGTGGACAACCTGGAAAAGCTCTTCAACTAAGGTAAGAGTTGGCCCGTTGGGCGGCGCGTCAACGACCGCATTTGTTTTGCGAAGCGTGACGCGCCGCCTAACTCTCAATTGAATTATCACGTCACTAAGTAATGTCTAAACATTCAAACAGGCCGATCAGGCAAGAGATAATGTTGGCATTGATATACCCGGCCGTGCTGGGCACGATTCTCTATGAACTGTTTGACACGGTGGCCCAGATACTCAAGGGACAAGCTCCATTTAACTTGATCGTGTTCATCAAGTGCAGCCTGCTTGTCATTGCAATTGGATTTTACGTTGCTGACTATCTCTATATCGTTTTTAGTAAACGATATTACTGGTGGGCGTTCCTATGCGACATTGTATTTCTGCTAATGCTCTACGTGATGGTGATAGCCGTAGACCTGGATAATGCTTACAACCTGCCGCACAACAAAATTGTTCTCCTGTGCGCTTTTGTTTTTCTTTTGGTCTACCTGGTGTGGGATGGCTATGAGTTTCTCACCCTGCCACGAGGTAAAGAAAGAAATTTCTATCGCTCAGTAGTGTTTTGGGAAGTGCCCTGGCTGATCGTTATCGGTGTTTTCGAGATCCTAGCCCTGTTATGGACCAACCAACTCATGATAAGCATTATGACAATCATTATTCTGTCGATCGTAACTATCTGGTTTGGATTTCTGGTTAGCCGAATGCGGAAGTTGATTTTAAGCCGTCAAGCTGACTGAATCTTGGACAACGGTGATGAGAAGTTCTGATTTTCTCTTAACCCGAGGAGCGGGTGGAAGCATAAAGCCTGGGGTGAAGCGCAGCGGAACCCCAGGATCCAGACACCGTCAAATTCCTAGCCCGTGGAACGGGCGACAGCAGGCTTGTTAGTATCATTCGCATCTTTCACACGCTGCTTCCCAAGACTCTCCCGCCCGCTATCGCGGGCTCGTGTAATTTTATTGTTGCGATTCCTGGGGTTCCGCTTCGCTTCACCCCAGGCTTTATGCTCCCACCCGCCCCGCGGGTTAAGAAAAGCCTGGTGCTCATCGTTAATAATCACTGCCAACCGCCGCCAAGTGCCTTGTAAAGTTGCACCAACGAAAGCAGCTCGTTACGTTTCGTTTGCGCCAGACTCAATTCAGCGTTGAACAGTGAAGTGTCGGCGACGAGCGCGTTGAGCAGGGTGTCGACGCCACCCTCGTACCGCAGATGGGCCAGTCGCGACGCATCCCGCAAGGAACCCACCAGCAATTCCTGCTGGGTGCGAATTTCTCTGACGCGCCGGTATTGGACCAAAGCGTTGGACACATCGCTAAACGCTGTCTGAATGGTTTGTTGATATTGCGCGAGGGCGTACTCCCGTTGGGCCTTTTCAAAATTGACATTCGACTTGAGTCGACCAGCCGTAAAGATCGGCTGCGTAATCTGGGGAATGAAAGTCCAGGCGCTACTGGCCCCGCTAAACAAATTCGACAGCGAGTTGCTCTGAAATCCAAAGGCGCCCGTAAGACTAATGGTTGGAAAGTAGGCTTTCTTTGCGGCAGAGACGAGAGCATTCTCGGAGATCAGAAGCTGTTCAGCCGATCTGATATCCGGGCGTCGCTCAAGCAACGAAGACGGCAATCCGGCCGGGACAGCCGGCAATTCCTTTTGTTCAGAAAGGGACGCGCCGCGCGCAACCGGTCCAGGGTTGTTCCCAAGCAAAAGATTAATTTGATTCTCGGTCTGTTCGGTCAAACGCTCCGTATCGGGAATAGTTTGAGATGCTTGATAGACTAGCTCTTCCGCCTGGCGCACTTCCAACATGGTAGCGAGTCCCCCTTGCTGCCGCGCTTTAATGATCCGCAGCGATTCCTCTCGGGCAATCAAGGTGCGCTTTGCGATTTCGAGTTCCATGTCCAACTCCAGCAAGTTGAAATAGTTCGTTGCGACGTCACTTACTACAACCGTCGTTACAGTCTTACGGTCGTCTTCGCTCGAGGCTAGCTGCGCGCGCGCTGCTTTTGTTAGCTGGCGGCGCCGGCCCCAGAGATCGACTTCAAATGTTAGAAGGCTCAAGAATACTTCTCCGACCGAACGCTTTCTCCCCGCTTGGCCGGTAGTGCTCGCTCCAGTATTGGCGGACGTGCGAGTGGTGGTGAGATCAGCGGAAGCATCAAACTGCGGGAATTGATTGGATCGAGCCAGGCCGACATTCGCGCGTGCCGCGTTGATTCTGGCGACAGCTAAACGTAGATCGTAGTTTTGTACCATTGCTGTGCGCACAAGTTTCTGGAGCGCTTCGTCCTGGAAAACTTCAAACCATTTCAGATCGCCGATCGAGTTCGCGTCCACTGGAGAAGTTGATTCGACGCCGCGAAACTCATCAGGTGTTTTGATCGGGGGCCGCTCGTATTTCTTTTGGCCCAGTGCAGCGCTCGCGAGAACACTTAGAAGTAGAAACGCAACGATCAGTGGCTTCAACGAGCTTGCGGAGCAGGCGGAAGCATTCGGCCCAGAGTGAGCCCAAGATAGAACGGGGGCGGAACCCTGGGTGTTGGGTCTAAATAATCCACCAGCCCGCGAAGCGGGCGACAGAGAGTTGTTATCAACCGAACTCTGTCGCCCGTTCCACGGGCTTGGATTAATTTCTCGAAGCTTACCCAGGGTTCCGCTTCGCTCCACCCTGGGCTTTATGCTTCCGCCTGCTCCGCAGGCTCGTTGAGTGCTCTGATCTAACCGGCGCATCTCAATCTCCTACCGCTGGTACCGGCTCGGTGTGCGAAGACTCGCTTTTTGTTTCCTGCTGCCTGCCAAATCTCATCGAGAATTTCTCGATCACATAGAAGATTGACGGAATTAGAAAAATGCCAAGGCAACTGGCCGCGAGCATTCCCATGATTACGACTGTACCCAGAATGCGCCGTCCCGCGGCGCCTGAACCAGACGCGATCCACAACGGCACGCAGCCCGCTATGAAGGCAAACGAAGTCATCAGAATTGGTCGCAGACGGAGCCGTGCTCCTTCCAGCGTGGCGTCGATAAGCGTTTTGCCCTTTGCTAGTTCGCCGCGGGCAAATTCGACAATTAGAATCGCGTTCTTGGCCCCCAGGCCGACCAGAACAATCAGACCGATCTGCGAGTAGATGTCCAGATCGTATCCACGCAGCATCAGCCCAAGGAACGCGCCGAATATGGCGACCGGGACGGAGAGTAGAACTGAAAACGGGAGCGACCAACTCTCGTAGAGAGCGGCGAGAATAAGAAAAACAAAAGCGAGCGAAAGGGCGAATGCAGCAGTCGCACTACCCGACGCCTTCGTCTCCTGGTAAGAGAGATCGGCCCAATCGTAGCCAATCTCGGGCGGCAATGTTGTTTTTGCAACTTCGTCCAGCGCAGCCAACGCTTGTCCGGAGCTATAACCGGGCGCTGCGTTTCCTATTACCTGGGCGGCACGAAAGAGATTAAAGCGATTCGTATACTCGGGCCCTGTGATCTGCTTCGTGGTCAATAGCGCAGAGAGCGGCACCATATTAGTGTCGTTGTTACGAACGTAATAACGCTCAATATCATCGGCGGTCATACGCTGTTCTCCTTCACCTTGAAGGAATACCCGCCACTGTCTGCCGAAGCGATTAAACTGATTCAGATATAACCCGCCGAGGTAGGCTTGCAGCGTTTGGTACACGTCGCTGACAGCTACGCCCTGCTTCAACACCTTATCGCGGTCCACGTCGGCATAGATTTGGGGAACTGCGGAGTTGAACTGCGAAGTGACGCCGGTCAGCTCGGGGCGCTGGCGCGCAGCAGCGAGAAACTTTTGCACATTCTGATCGAGGAATTGAACTGTGCCGCCGCTGCGGTCCTGAAGGTACATCGAGAATCCGCCCGCATTGCCTAATCCCGGAATAGCGGGCGGCATTAAGGCGATGCAGTTTGCCTCCGGCACTTCAGCCGCCATCTCCTTATTCAAAGTATCCACAATTCCCTGAATCTGTAGTTGAGTCGTCGTTCGTTCGGCCCACGGTTTCAGTGCGATAAAGAAGAACCCCTGGTAGCTAGCCGAAACACGAGATAGATTGCTGAACCCGCTAACCGTGGTGTAGTACTGGACCCCTGCGGTCTTGCTAAGAATCGCTTCTACTTTTTTCAGCGCCTGATCGGTTCGCTCCATGGACGCTGCCGGCGGTAGCTGAACATTCACATACATGTAACCGTAATCCTCCGTCGGCAGGAAGCTTGTAGGAAGCCGGTAACCAAGGACGCCTGTAGCCACTGCAAAGCCAACCAGAATCAGAATCGCAACGACCGATTTGCGAATTAAAGCATGGCTTAAGTTAACGTAGCCGTGCGTCGCCTTCTCGAACAGACGATTGAAGGCGCCGAAGAAGCGGGCCAGCAGACCTTTCGACTCTTTTCGCGGCTTAAGAAGCAACGCGGCCAGGGCCGGCGAGAGCGTTAGTGCGTTGAAAGCCGACAACAGCACCGAGATGGCGATGGTAAACGCGAACTGTTTATTCAGGCTTCCCTGTATTCCTCCCATCAACCCGATCGGCAGAAATACCGACGAAAGGATCAGGGCTATCGCCACCACCGGGCCTGAGACCTCTTTCATCGCCTGGATTGTCGCGTCGCGCGGGCTCAGTCCCTCCTCAATATGACGCTCAACCGCTTCCACGACCACGATCGCATCATCCACGACCAGACCGATCGCCAACACCAGGCCAAACAGCGACAACGTGTTAATCGAGAACCCGAGGTACGGAAAAATGACAAAGGTACCGATTAGCGACACCGGCACGGCGATCATCGGGATCAGTGTCGCTCGCCAGTTCTGCAAAAAGAGATAGACAACAAGGATGACGAGGATAACGGCGATGATCAAAGTGGTAACGATATCCTTGATGCCCTGGGTCACTGCCTGTGTCGTGTCGAGCGTAACCGCGTAATCGAGGTCGTCGGGGAACCGCGTCTTCAGTTGGGCCATCGCCGCCTGGACTCCATTTGCCACAGCCAGTGCGTTCGAGCCGGGAGCCTGGAAAACTCCGATGGTGGAAGAAGGTTCACCTCCCAGGCGCGACCTCTGGGCATAACTTTGGCCACCGAGTTCGATACGCGCGACGTCCTTCAGCCGCACGATCGATCCGTCTGGTTTCTCCAAAACGACAATCTGTCCGAACTCCTCCGGCGTCTGGAGACGTCCCTGCGAACGAACGGTGTAGGTCATTTCCTTGCCGGGCGGCGCTGGTTCTGCGCCCACCTGCCCTGAAGGATTGACGGTGCTTTGCTGGCGCACTGCATTGGCTATATCGGTTACGGATATACCGAGTTTGGCCAGCACGTCCGGGTTTACCCAAATCCGCATCGCGTAAGCGGTGGAACCAAAGACGGTAACATCCCCTACGCCGGGAACGCGGAAGAGGGTGTCAACGACGTTAATGTTGTTGTAGTTTGCGAGAAACAGCGAGTCATAAGTCTTGTTAGGTGAATAGAGCGAAATCAGCAACATCGGACTCCCAGTCGATTGGCGGAGAGTAACTCCAAACTGGCTGACGTCCGTGGGCAAACTCGATAAAGCCTGTGACACTCGATTCTGGACGTTCACCTGGTCCAGGTTTGGATCGGTACTGATGTCGAAGGTGACGGACAGGTTTTCAGTGCCGGCATTGGCGTTGGTCGAAAGCATGTAAAGCATGCCCGGGATGCCACTGACCTGTTGCTCGATCGGCGCTGAAACCGATTGCTCGATGGTGACCGCATCGGCCCCAGTGTAAGTCGTCGAGACGTTAATCTGGGGAGGTACAATCTGCGGGAATTGGGCCAATGGCAATCCGCGCAGAGCCAGGACACCAAGTATGACCGTCACTATCGCGATTACCATCGCGACGATCGGTCGGTTAATGAAAAAGGTTGAGATCATTGATCAGGTCTCTCTTCAATTTCTCTGCGGTCCATCAGTCTGTCTTCAACCCGCGGAGCGGGTGGCGGCATAAAGTCTCGCACCCCAGCCGAGATGCTCGGCCGGGGACCCCGCCCTGGGGTGAAGCGCAGCGGAACCCCAGGATCCAAACGCACATCAAATTCCCAGCCTGTGGAACGGGCGACAGCAGGTTCATTAGCATCATTCGCATCTTTAACACGCTTGCTTCCGCAGACTCTGTCGCCCGCTATCGCGGGCTCGTATGTTTTTCTCTCGGCGGTCCCTGGGGTTCCGCTGCGCTTCACCCCAGGCTTT
>DNND01000119.1:11194-13232 GCA_003488005.1 Blastocatellia bacterium
GCTTCACCCCAGGCTTTATGCTGCCACCCGCGCCGCGGGTTAATTGTTCGCTGCTAAGGTTCCGGCGAACGGCCTGGGCGCCACTGTGGCACCGGTCGTAACCTTTTGCGTACCGTCAACCATTATTGTTTCGCCGGGCTTAAGGCCGTCCTGAACAATCAGCATTTGGCCCACTGCTGGACCAGGAGTGATCGTCCTTATCGTAACTTTGTTATCAGTCCCCACCACAGCCACGCGGATCATGCCCTGAAGCTGACTGACAGCGCGTTGAGGTATTAGTAGTGCGCTGGCTTGCGTGCTGGTTGCCGCGCGCACTCGACCATACTGACCGGGCCTAAGAACATTTTCAGAATTAGGAAACACGCCCGCCATGCGAATGGCTCCCGTCTTCGGATCAACTTGTCGATCGGCAATGTAGAACTTGCCCGAATGTGGATAGGTTGTTCCATCAGCCAGAAACAATTGCAGCTCGAGTTGCTTTTGAGCTGCAGTGAGATCTGCCGGAGTCGGATTACGTTTCACGTAAGCCAGATATTCCTGCTCACTCATAGTGAAATAAACTTTGATGGGATCAACTGTGGAGATAGTAGTTAGAATTCCACTGGTAGCGTTTACCAGGTCACCCACCTGGGCCAGAGCTATGCCAACGATGCCATTGATTGGAGAAAAGATCTTTGTGAAGCCAAGGTTCAATTCCGCGGTCTTAACCGCGGCCTGCGATGATTGCACCTGCGCTTTTGCCGCGACGATTGCCGACTTTGCCGTGCCGACAGCGGCCGCGGCCGCTTTTATCTGTGACTTAGCTACATCTACCTGCGCTTTCGTCGCAGCGTTGGCCTGATCGGCATTATCAAAATCCTGTTGTGTTACGGCTTTCTGCTCGAGCAGCGGGCCATATTTGTTGACGTTAAGTTGAGTCTGGCGCTGATTAGCCTCGGCCTGCGCTAGCTGACTGTTCGCCTGACCAAGCTGGGCGTCCGCTTGAGCCAATTGAGTAATAGCTTGCTCCACCAGACTTTCAACTCTGGCTAGATCTCCTTTAGCTTGATTAAGCACTGCTTGAAGCGGCCGCGGATCTATCTCGAACAACAACTGCCCCTGTTTTACGAAAGCCCCTTCCGTGTAAGTCTTCCGGAGTAAGTATCCCGAAACTTGAGCTCGAATATCCGCATTCACCATCCCATCGGTGGTGCCGATCCATTCACTGTAGATGGGAACGTCCTGTTGCTGGACCCGGACCACGTCGACCTGCAATGGCGCCGGCGGTGTTGGCGCCGGTTTCTTTCTTCGTCCTAAAACCGCTGCCACTATCACCACCAGCACGACGGCGCCCAAAGCAGTGCTTGCGATAACCTTATGCTTACGCAAGCCGCCTTGGAGTGAAATGAAGATGCGGTTCACGACGTTCAATCCTTCCTGTTAGGATCTAACTTCCGATTCGAACCCGCCCGTCAAAGTTGGGATGAGAGGGTGGGGTCGCGCGCGGGAACCATGATGGTTCCAACCACCACCGACTCTCTCCACCACAGGCTCGCCCCCTTTAGTTGAGCCTGCGACTCGAAAAACTTGCTTGCTTTCCATAATCGATTGGCCTCGCTAGATGTCTAATTGCTGTCCTGCGAGGAGGCTACTGCAACTGCGCTGCCACCGCGTTTTGCTCCAGGACATGCGGTCAGGCTGCAGAAACCTTGCTAAGACCGTCAGATTAGTTGGTAGTAAATTGGGTTCTGGTGAGATCGCGGTGAGCAAATAGAACCACGTGTCGTGATATTGCCAGATGTCCCTAACCCGCGAAGTGGGTGGAAGCATAAAGTCTCGCACCCCAGCCGAGATGCTCGGCCGGGAACCCCGCCCTGGGGTGGAGCGCAGCGGAACCCCAGGATCCAACGCGTTAAATTCCCAGCCCGTGGAACGGGCGACAGAAGGTTCGTTATCGTCATTCCCATCTCTAGCACGCTGCTTCCCCAGACTCTGCCGCCCGCTATCGCGGGCTCGTGTAATTTTCTGGTTGCGATTTCCTGGGGTTCCGCTGCGCTCC
>DNND01000119.1:13533-17199 GCA_003488005.1 Blastocatellia bacterium
GTTCCGCTGCGCTCCACCCCAGGGCGGGGTCCCCGGCCGAGCATCTCGGCTGGGGTGCGAGACTTTATGCTGCCACCCGCTTTCGCAGGTTAGATAAATTTGTGGTGCGTTGTCTTTGTTTGAATTCGCTGACCCAGAGCTTAATGGTGGTAGTGACTTCACGCGTGGAATGTCCGCTGGGCTGTTCCAGGCGTTCGAGTTCCGGGTTCTTTCGATCTTCACGTTTGATGATTCTGACTTTGTAATTCATGACGTGTTGCCGAATTAGGGAACAACCACAAAATTAATCGTGTTGGTTTCGAGCAGCGCGCCGTCGCAGCAGTTCAGCCGTCGCTGGTTCGTCAACGTGTACTTTCCGGCGGGCAGCGGCTCATACCACCCATCGTCGTAGAGCGAGGTCGCCCCTTCCACTAAATTGAACCAATCAACCACGGTGGGCTCATTCGGACGTAGCAGCATTTGCTGGGGCAGGTTGTCCTGCTTGCAGGTCTGCTCCTTCTCCGCCGCCTGCACCATCGATTGCCTATAAGATGCGTAAGCCACTGGCTGGCCGTTCCTTAAAAGCTGCGGCCGATCCTGGTAGAACGTGCCTGATTCACAAACGTAAACTGGCTCGCTGCCAGTGTTCGTCATAGTGATCACAAGCGGAATGGATTCCCCAACGCGATAGGTGTTTGTCGCCGGCCGGTTCGGTACTCCACCGGTTGTGATCGTAATCCTGATCTGGCCGCTCGCAGCCTTCGACTGTTGGGTCGGTTGTAAGGGAATACAATCTGATCTAACTGCGTGGGCACTACCTGTCAACATTATCATCAATATCAAGGTTGCAATACTCATAGCTCCTCCTGTTCGAGAAAGAAGTCTTTCTTGAATTTCCGCTTTCCGCGCTTCCTCTAGCAAAGACTCGGCCACGACGTTTCCTCGAGTCCTTCGATCATAAATGGTTTGATCTTCTGCGGTGGTTCGACGGTCCATGTCGTGCCGGGTCAGCGCTTCCTGAGAATCCAATGACCAAATAACGACAGGTGTTGAGGGGCGGTCACCGCCAGCTGGCATTCAAAGAGAAAATTGATCATTCGGGGACCTGCGCGGATCAACGGGGCTCAGAGCAAAGACCAAGACAACTCAACGCATCTGATTAGTTTCTCTTTTGGATCCCCTTTCATCAGCCTTCATCCGGCGCCAGATCATTGTTTGGCCTAAGCGTTGCACATGGTTAATTTCGGTATCTTGACCACAACTTCTAAAAGGAGAACTGAAATGAAAGTGTTTCGCGTTACAGTCGCCGGTGCGCTGGTCCTATTTGCAGTCACCGCCGGCTTTGCTATGTCTGTGAAGTCAGACTACGAAAAGAATTTTAACTTCAGCCAGCTGCATACCTTCGCCTTCAAAACTGAACGGGCCAGCAATGACCCGCTCAGTACGAACACGCTTGAGGCGGGGAGGCTTCAGAGCGCACTGGGTGCCCAACTGGAAGCGAATGGCTTCACCCAAGCGAGCGGAAGTCCGGACTTCATTGTCGCGTTCTACTCGCGCACGAAACAGAAAACGCAGGTACAAAGCACGGGCGGCTTTGGTCCCGGTTTTGGAGCAGGCTTTGGCCGGTTCGGTTACGGACGGCGATTCGGTTGGGGTTATGGCATCCCAGGGCCTGGGCGTTGGCGCTACGGTTATGGCCCGGATATTTGGACCACTAATTACACTCAAGGCTGCGTCATGGCTGACATCATCGACCCGCGAACCAATGCTCTCGTTTGGCGCGGTAAAGTGACGGACACAGTCAACGGGATAGGCCAGTCTGAGAAGCAGACTGATCAGGCCGCCAAAGATCTGGTCAGCAAATTCTTAAAGGACGCTAAGAAAGTGGACAAGAATCTAGCTAAAAAGAGTGCATAGCAGTTGGGCCAGATTTGCGGAAGAGTCCCACCACTCTTCGCGCAGTCCGTCAGTTTGAATAGTTGTCGTTTTACTTACTCTCGAGGGTGTTAGACCCACGAATCGCGGAGAGTGCATGAAGAGTGGTGAAGAGAAAGCGTCTTACGGTCGACGCCTTCACCAATCAACAGTCCTTTGCTCTCATAAGCCAGGATAAGCGAAACAACACCAAGAACCAGTCCGATCATTATTGATGCCAAGCCGTGCGCATACGGATTTTGCAACTGTTGCCCAAAAAAATTCCGATGAACGCGAACGCTAAGGTCGCAAGGATTGTGATTAGTAGCTTCTTCTTGCCTCGCATGCTATAGCCAATGAGTACGCCAAGTAAGAATCTCATTTGTTATGCTCTTTTTGATCTTCTTATGATCCGGTAGCACTGTCCACTATTTTCTTAATTATTTGTTCGACGCAACTATGCGAGTAATCGCTTATCATGTTGGACGTTGAATCAGAAGTTCTTCTTGAAATTGACGGGGCATCGTATCTATGACTTTGATAGAGGACTCTTTCTGGACGCTGCGGATCGACCCGACTCGGCCGATACCTCTAACACCAGAAGAGCCAGAAGACTTTATGTATGAAGTGTGCGGAAAGATTCTCTGTGGCACCGAAGGTGAGCGGGATCGAATCGCCGGCCGTTTTCGACTGTACTATGCGGATTTTGAAACAGCGCTGAATCACAACGTTAGTGCTTTCGAAGTTCTTGATGCGTACCAGCATACGCTTGATTATGCCGAAGCGATTTTGGGCTCGAATGAAGGATTATTCTCAGCGCGGCTACAAAAGCTGTTGGAGGATGAGATTTGGAATCTCAATTTCTTGATTCTCGACCGCGTCGAGATACTTCCCAAGTATCGAGGCGGTGGACTTGGACTTTTAGTGTTGACCTCACTCATCGAACGTTTCGGTGCCGGCGCCGGCGTGGTAGGCCTGAAACCTTTTCCCTTACAGCTCGAGCCCAAAGACTCACGTGATTCTTCGGCCTGGACGAAACGACTTAGACTTGAAGACCTACCACGTGACGCAAAAATGGCAACGGAAAAACTGAAGCAGTACTACGAGAAGCTTGGGTTTGTCAGGATGAGGTCTACTCCATTCATGTTCCGCAGCACGTCTTGGGCGCTCTCATCTGTCGAGCAGGCGCGCTCCAAATAAAACTATTGACTGTCTTGCGATTCGGAATTTGGCAGACTCTTGGCAGACTACGCTTCGAATCCAATCAATTCATGCAGCGTAACGTGACTTCTCTCACAGCCTTCGTCAATGTTTATGGTGACAGGAAAGATTACGCGCTTTTACGAGGTGACCAGTGACGGCGTTGACACGGTAGGGGTCTGGGGTTCAAATCCCCACGCGCCTACCATTTTTATTTCAACGCGTCTCAATGAATTAACCATTTCGTACCATGCGTACGTGAGGTTCTCGCCCATTCTTCCGATTTAGCAGGCTCTGGAATGGAATGGTTTAGCAGAGTCTCCCATCGTCTTTTCAAAGCTAACCAACCTTCCTTCGTTAGCTCGCTCTCTTGGCGTTTTTGCGCCGCAAGGCTTTGCCTGAATTGTGCGGCCTGAAGGTCCGCAACTGCTTCAACAATTGTGTCACAGCTCTTTCGTTTCCGACTTCCTCTAAACAAGATAGTTCGATACTCATTCCATCAACCACTCCCCCGAGTTCCATCTGCGCGACTGTTTCACCTTCGTGTAAGCACTATCGATAACTTAGAATTAT
>DNND01000106.1:0-35640 GCA_003488005.1 Blastocatellia bacterium
TAAAGCCTGGGGTGGAGCGCAGCGAAACCCCAGGATCGCTTAAGTAAAAAACCAAAGTCCACGAAGTGGGCGACAGCCTTTTATGACCGGTAAATTGCAGCGTTTGCGCTATCGCACGCCTCGCGCGCTCTGGGCTTTTAGCTATCGTTGTCCTGGGGTTCCGCTCCACTTCACCCCAGGCTTTATGCCTTTACCCGCTCCGCGGGTTTGGAAACGCCTAAAGCTAATCGAAACCAAATGAAGAATCGCGCATCATCGCATCTCTTAATAATCCTGCTGCTCTTCGTTTTCGAAGTTGCGGGTTACTGGGCCATTCATCGCGCTGGTTTGCTGCGTGGTTACGAAACTTCCACTATCGGCGCCATGCGCGACTTGCTGATGTTTGTGCCGCTGTTAGCGATAGTGATCTGGCTGTCGCGCGTGAATAATTATAGTGGCCAGTGGGTTCTGTTTACGACCGCAGTCCTGCTTTTCTCGGTCGGTATGCTGGTCCAATACCGGTTGTACAGCGATCCTGAATATAACGCCCGCAACAAATCGGCGGCGCGCGCGCAAAAGATGGAAGCCCTGCGCACACGCTACATCATCGAGAACTACGACGCGGCCAAGAAACAAATGATGGGGTTACCGCCGACACCTGCGTCGTCCATCGACATCGAACAGTTGCCGCGCCGTCCGGCAAACTATTCAATCGGCGACGCAATAACCTCAAGCTACACCTGGATTCCCATCTTCTCTTTTCTTGCCTTTGGCGTCGCCTACATGTTCTGTGTGCGCGATGGCTTTCTGCTGTGGCTGCAACGGAATAGTTTTATCGTCGTGCTTCTTACGCTGCTGCCATTGGCCGCGGCGGTAGTCACCTCCAGCGCCGGCAAAGCGCTGGGAAACATGACGCCCTGGGAACCGTCGAAGATTCCTTTCCTGCTTGGCTTCGCCGGAATTTTAACGGCGCGTTACAAAGATCTGGCTGAAACTTACTGGGGCATTCCGCGCGCGCGCGATGTCGTGCCTCTGGTTGTAATGGGGATGTTGCCGTTTGTTCCCTTCTTCGCGTTGAAAGACTTTGGGCAGATGTTGATTTTCAGCGGCGCTTACACGACGCTTTATCTCGTCGCGGTTAGACGTTGGCCGCAATTACTCTTGTTTGTCGGTTCGTTACTGCTGGTCATTGGGATTCTCGTCGTCGGTGCGCTGCCGCGAGACGTGCAGGAGAAAGTGCCGCTGCTGCCGACCATCGCTCGTCCGGTCCAGACCATGCTGCCGTCGCGAATTCAACAGCGCTTTCATTTGTGGCTCGATGGTTTCGATCCACCGTCGCCGGAAGTTTCCTGGTGGAAAAAAGATTACCAGGAGGCACTCAGCGATACTCCGCAACTCAAGGAGCTGGCAGAGCAGAGTCCGGCGATGCAAAAGATTGTTAACGTCGATGTCTGGTTTGATAAGCTGGCTTTCCAACCGGCCCAGGCGATTTTCGGCATTGCTTCCGGCAAGAACACGGGACGCGGGCTGGGGCTTGGTTTTCCGGAAGTCATACCCATCGCCGACTCGGACTACGTATACGCTGCAATCGGCGAGGAGCTGGGTTTAACTGGCGGCGCGATCGTGCTTCTGGCCGTGATTATTTTGGTGGTGGCTGGAGTTCGTACTTCGCTCGACGCGCGTGATATGTTTACCAAGCTTTGCGCGGCCGGCCTAACGGCTTTCATAGGTTTCCAGGCGCTGGTTAATGTCGGCGGCATTTTGCGGGCTCTGCCGATGACCGGAATAACCCTGCCGTTCGTTAGTCATGGCGGATTCAGCCTGGTTACCAGCTTTGCGATGTTAGGGATGCTGATGGCTTTTTCACATCGAAACGCGCGCGACCAAATGCTCGCCAAGCCCTCGCCGGGCGTGCCTGTGTCGCCATTAAATTTGGAGGCGGTTGAATGAGCCAACCCATCAATCATCCAGCGCCCGAGCTGACAGTTAAGTCCTCGGCCGTCACTGATCGCGGCTTGAGCGAGAAGCGCCCTCTCAATGAAGACTCTTTTTTGGCGGACGCTGAGCGCGGCATATTTTCCGTAGCCGATGGCGTAGGCGGAGCAGAAGCCGGCGAAGTCGCATCACAGACTGCGATTGAGGTGCTCGACGAAGCGTTTCGCCATAAAGAAGAGAACGCCGACATTGAAGACTTGATGGAGCTTGCGATTCAGCGCGCCAATGCGTCGATTCACAAGATGGCCCAGGAGCACGCCAAATTTGCCATGATGGCGACCACCATTGTGGTGCTGCATATCAAGAACAACGTTGCCACGATCGGACACGTCGGCGATTCGCGTCTCTATCGTCTTACTCCCGACGGCCATCTGTTGCGTGAGACTGAAGACCATTCGGTCGTTGAAGAAGAGGTCCGCGCTGGACGTATGACCGCGGAACAGGCCGCCAACCATCCCAGCAAGAACATCATTAGCCGCGCGCTCGGCGCCGAGGACGGTGTTGAAGTCGACATGAAAGTTATGGAAGTAGAAGACGGTACTCAGTTTCTGCTCTGCACCGACGGCATCACGCGACACATTCCGGATTACGAGCTGCGCCAGTTGATGATTCTGAACGACGATCTGCCCACGCTCTGCGCCACGCTTAAAGAGCGTTGCTACGAACGCGGCGCTGAAGATAACCTGACGGCTGTGGCTGTGCGGGTCGGCACTTCAATCTCAGCGGCAACGCGAAGCGCTGAGATGGACGAGACGCTGACGCCGGAAGCAAACGTGGTACCTACCCTTTCAGCTTCGCAGGCAGCGCGCAGTATGGATACGCTCGAAACGGCGCCCCCGGCAGAATTCGTGCCAGCTTCGCGCAAAGCGTTTCCTGCCGATGCAGCTCAAGGCTCAGAAACCGTCAATCTCGAACGAACAATGGAAGGCGTACCTGTCGACGCCGTTCGTCAAAGTCGGGGCGGCGGTTTTTTCGGCCGCTTTATTCTGTTTCTACTCGTGGTGGGCGCAGTGGCTGCGGCTTTTTATGGCGGCCGGAGATACAAGGGCCCTATTCCCTATATCGATCGGGACAATCAAATCGCGGCGCAGGCTTCGCCGGAACCCACGAGCTCGACGGATGCGTTTACCAGTTTCGAAACTAAACGGCGCGCAGTTGATCAGGATCCTGCCGCGTGGCTGACCATGGTTGCGCCGGTTGAGGTGGCGCGCCAAGGCTTTCACAATGCACTCGATTCTACTGAGCCTGAATTTCTTTATCTCTACGGGCGCGCTTCCCTCTTGACTGGAGATATCGATGAAGCAGTGAGAGCGTTCGAAGCAGTGATTGCAAAGACAGACTTGTCGCCCGCGAATGCAACGTTGCGTAAAGAGGCGACTCTCGGGCTTGCGGCAGCAGCGTTAAAGTCAGACAAGGACAAGCCCACCGCGCAAACACATTTGGACGAGATCATTCAGAAGCCCGCGGCAACCGTTTCTCCGGCAGTTTCACAGCCTACCCCTTAGCCCTCATTTCCCCTCGCAGCATCAAAGCAAGGCGAAACATAAGCGCGCAAGATGGCAGAACTGAAGCTACAACAAAGCAGACTCGATGGTCGTTACGACATCGTCGAATGCCTTGGCCGCGGCAGCTATGCCGAGATCTATGTCGCGCATGACAACGCCGCGCCTGAGGGTGCGCCGACCACCGTCGTCATCAAGGCGTTGAACATGTTTCTGCAGGACACGCCCGAGGCCGACCTCGAACATACGCTAATTTCCAATTTTCAGAACGAAGCGGTGGCGCTCGATCGCGTGCGCCATCCAAACATTATTAGCCGCCTGGGCCATGGCACGGCCATCGATCTTACCGGCACCACTTTCCATTACATCGTGCTCGAGTATCTGTCGGGTGGTGACATGTCGGCGCTCGCTCGTCAGCAGGCGTTGACGATCGAAAGGGCGTTGTTCTATCTCGAACAGGTTTGTTCCGGTCTGTCGCACGCGCACAAGTGCGGCGTCATCCATCGCGATATCAAACCGCAGAATTTGTTATTAACTGGCGACCGTCAGGTTGTGAAAATTGCAGACTTTGGCGTGGCGCGTCTTGAGGCCAACGAAGGCGCCATCACGCGCGTGGGCACAAACATTTACTCAGCGCCGGAACACAATCCGCTGGTCCAGACGGGCCAACTGGATACCGGCGCCCTGCTCATCAACAAAGAACATTTGACGCCCGCCGCCGATATTTATTCGCTGGCAAAGACCACCTACACGCTGTTGGCTGGTGAATCGCCGCGCCGGTTTGCGCAACACTCCATTCGCGAGCTGCCGCCGTCGATTAGTAATCACTTCTGGTCCCAGTCGGTGCTTCGCGTGCTTGAGAAAGCAACGCAGACGCGACCTCGCGAGCGCTATCAGACGGTGCAGGAATTTTGGGATGAGTTTGCCGAGGCGGCCCTGCCGCCGACTAAAGTATTGGGCGAGGTTAACGCTGAGGCGCGACGCAAGCCGAGCGCGGATCTTGCGGTTGAGCCCGACGAATTTCCCAAGGCCGCGCCGCAAGCTCATTTTGTGCCGGTGACTTCGCCCGCAGCGTTGGCTTTTGCGGAAGCCCAGCGGCGTCCAAAGATTGTGGTGCCCGTCGCCGAAGCCCTGGCGAAGAAGAAGCTCGGCGGTCGCGACGAGGTTGCATTAGACGCTGGAGCGCAGCCTTCAAAAATGAGGAAGGCAGCGTCAGCGCGCCGGCCGGTCGCGACCCAACGCAAGCGCGCGTACATCGTTGCCGCAGTCTTGATTGCAGCTTTTACGATCATGCTTTTGGCAACGCACAAATACGTTACGTCGCATTGGAATCCATTCGTTAATTTGCCGGCGATGGGCGAGCTTTTTGTTATTGGCCGCGAAGGTGTTACAACAACGGATGTAAATTTGCGGTCAGATGCGAGTATGGCAAATCCGCCGGTGGGAGTTGCAGAAAACGGTTCACGCGTTAAAATTCTGGCCACGACGGACAATTGGTACGAGGTGCAGGTGCTGCAACATGGTAGGCCAAAGGCGAGTCCATTCACCTCCGACCGCGGCTGGATAAATAAGAAGTTTGTTAAGTTTGATTAATCTTTTTTGGTCTTTGGATTTTCGCTTTAGGTCTTTGGTCTTAGGACTTTGGTCTTTGATAAGACCTACGGAAATTTAAAGCTCTTACAAAGACCCAAGACCAAAGTCCAAAGACCGAATCGCTATTACCATTCACCAACCATGGGTTTAATAGAATCAATCAGAAAATGGATCGACGGCGAGACTGGCGAAGACCTTGTCGAGTCGGCCGATGAACACGCCAAACCGCGCCGCATCTGGGAAGAATTCCTGGTAAAGATCGCGCGCGAAGTTGAAGCAGTCATGCAGCGCGAGATGTTTACGCCGCCTGGTGGTCCAACCTACATTCCGCGCGAGTACATCGTCTATCTCAGCAACGACGACGACAAAGACTGGCAGGGCGACAAGCGGCGCGGCCTCGAACAGGGTTTGTTTCATGTGCTGTCCGAACGCGCTCGAGAGTTGAGCGGTCACACCGCTCTGGCCGCGAAATCATTTGCGGTGGAGTTACGCGTTGACGGCACGTTGGAAAAAGGTCAATTCCGCGTGCAGGGAGTTTGGGATGAAACCGAGAGTGGTCACACGCAGGTAACGCCTCGAGTCTCTGCTGCACAACCCGCCGCCTCCGCCAATGTGAACCTGGGCGACACAGTGCGTGAACGGGCTGACGGCAGCTCAACCGAAACCGAAGCGGGCGAACAAAGCGAGCAAACCGTCGTGCGGCCGCGCATCAAGGAACTCTACACGGTTGAGATTTGGAAAGACGGTGTGCGCGACGCAGTGGTGCCGGTCACAAAACCTGAAGTCACCATCGGCCGCGGCTCGCGAACGATCACTGTTGACCTGCCTTTGAAAGGCGACCCGGAAGTAAGTCGCGTACATGCAATTCTCACGCGCGAAAACGATGGCCGCTACTGGCTCGTTTCAAAGGGCCGCAACCCGACGACCGTAGCCGGGAAAGATCTCCCCCGCGAAGAGCGCACCGAAGTAATGCCCGATCAAAAGATCGCCATCTGCAACTTCATCATCCGCATCCAACCGAAGTAGCGATGGTGATTACCATCATTTAGTTATTTCGATGCGCCGCCCCAAGCAAACCATTGGTTGACGGCTTCTGCTATCTGTAATATCGTGCGCTGTCCTCAGGTTTATCCTCAGAGCCGATCCTTGTCTCTTGAGAGCCCTTACTTCAATTAAGTTATAGCTCAAACCTGTGAAGAACAAGACGAACAAACAAGAAGAAGGGTGGGATTTTTTTCTTGCTCATGCTGGGGATGACTTCGCTTCAGCAGAAACTCTGTATGAATTGCTTCTTCCGAACAAGGTATTCTTAGATAGCCGAAATCTGCTACTAGGGGATGACTGGGATCGGGAATTACCAAAAGCGCAAGCGCTATCAAAGATTACTGTAGTACTTGTCTCAACGAAAACCGACCAAGCGTATTATGAAAGAGAAGAGATTGCTTCGGCCATTCAGATGGCGCGAAGGGATAATACAAAGCATCGAGTAGTTCCTGTCTTCCTGGATGAGAAACCTGATGAAACAAAGGTTCCATACGGCTTGCTTCGAAAGCACAGTCTGTACGTGGCGAAAGAGAGCGGGCTTGACGGTGTAGCTTCCAGGCTCAAAGAACTCATTGACAAGCTCAGAACGAAGGTAGTCTTAGCGAGTGATCAAATGGAATCGTCGGAAGAACGGACGCTCGCTTTTGATCAGTTACTTCTTGATTCCATTAGCCGGCTTAATGAAGACGAACTAATGTCGGAAGTAATCGTCCCGTTAGTCGCGGTCTTACATCCCGGGAAAATTGATTATGTAAGCTCAAGCAACGATGCGAATGCAATTCTGATCTCTTACGGGATTGATCGAATTAAGAAATCCCACATACTGGGTGTCCAAGTGAAACCACTTAGCACCTCAGTGAACGGCACGGAATTGTCAGAAGCTGCGTCTTCGATCCGAAGCATTCGAACGTCAGGTTTAGCTCTCCGTAGTGGTCGGACATTTGTCAATGAGGCTTGGCTAGTAACACCTTATCAGTTTGAAGATACCGATAAAAAGCGGCTTGCAAATAACTTACGCGATCTGGATCGAGAAAATGTACGCCTCGTTTCGGGCGATGAGTTAATCGACCTGCTACGTGAAAACCTTCCGGATGTTGCATCTAGGCTCTCCAAGTATTCGTCCCCTGAAATAATTGGCTTAGTTTCAGCCTTGGCTCGACATACGGAAGGACGTGCTTTTGGATTTTCGACAGACAGAAACATTAACTCATTTTATGTGACGGCCGCACTTTCACCTCATGCAACTCGCGCCTACTCGGCTATTCGCGACGAAATACGCGTGCAGGACTATAAAGTCGACGATGAGATACCACTTCGACAACTATTAAAGGTAACGGACCTCTTTAACGAGAGACAGGAAATTGAGAGTGCAATGAAAAAGCGAGCAGTTCAGTGGCTCACTCGGGGCGTGCTGGACGGTTTCGATGTTCCGGTAGATGTCAAGCTCGCGGAAACTTTTAGCGACGTCATTGCACGATTTGTCGAATACTCATTCCTTCAATCGCACGACTTCCTTGATCACGCGCGTTTTATCTTGAAACTGCGGCAAGCATCTGATCCAATATCTGCATACTTGCGAACGCAACTTTCACCAAGCTTGCTGAAACTCATCGATGAATTCGACGGTACAAGTGCCTTAGAAGGAGCCCTTCCGAGGAACTCGATTAGCGAACTTAATAGGATCTTAAAAACCACCGCGATTTTTGAAAATGCCAACGTTTCCAGCGTGCGCATTCCAAAGACACTACGGTCGCTGGCGATGAAAGTTACGACCGTGGAGCAGCTCGTTGTTGTTAACCGGGCCTTACTAGAATCTGCATACCCTAAAGAACTTGTAAAGGCTGCATCAGCTGGACACGACGAAGTTACTGTCGATTTCTTGTTTCATTTCAAAGTGTGGTTTTCGAAATTGATACAAGTCACAAAGGAAGCAATTCGAAACTGCCCGAAGACCTTAACGGACGACACGATGCCGGTGAGAAGCGCATGGAAGCAGCTTCAAAAGACCGAGAATTTCCTGAACCTTCTCGCAGAGCACTTCAAGTTGATGCTTTTCGAGAAGCCCTTTAGCGAGGAAAACGGAAAGCGGCCAGTCCGCATCCGAGTGCCCCAACCCGAGCATCTGTTGCAATTAGATAAAGTGTTGCTAATTGAAGGCCCGCCAGGATGTGGTAAGACAACCCTTTCGAAGGTACTCGCAATCGATATGTTAAGTCGGAATAAGAAGGTTCTCTATCTACCATGTTTCAATATCTCTGCTGAATTTAATGGAAAGCCGCTTGAGCGAATTGTGGAAGCTTTTGCTCAAGGCTCTTCTCCAAAAGCTGGTGACTATTCCGAGGCTATTCTAATTATAGATGGCTTGGACGAGGCGCCTTACGACCTAAGCCGAACTATTCTTTCCGGCTTTAAGAAGTTTTCGCACCTTCTTGTATCTACAAGAAAAGCCTTCGATACCGGTCTTCGTTCAGAATTCTTTCGAATTGAGCTCGCACCATTCACTAACGACGAACGGGATCTGTTTTTCGAAAGATGGTTTGACGGCGATATCGATTTAATGAATCAAGCCAAGGAGCTCACGTCCAAATATCCCGACATTGACAATCACACTCGGATCCCGTTAATCGCAACACTCATGGTTGGGCTGCTTCAGAACGGCGTGGTTCCGACGAAGCGGGCTGAGATTTATGGGATGCGGCTTGATCTCTTGCTTTCGCGATGGGACCGGATGCGTGGCGTTAAGCGCTTATACGTTGACAATCCTGAGGCTAAGCGCAGATTCATCCGCTCGTTGGCTTATTATCTTCATGCCTCAGACGATAGAAGACGTAACATCGCCTTGCCCGAGCTTCATGACGTGTATGAAGAGTCGTTGGGGCAGTGGGGTTACCGCACGAGTTTTGAACAACTTTTGCAGGACTTAGTCGTGGGCAGCGGAGTTCTTATTGAGGAGCGGCGCGGAATCTATTCATTCGGACATCTAACGTTCCAAGAGCATCTGGCCGGTGAGTACATCGCTCAAAACTATTCAATAGCACAAATTGCGTTGTTGATGGATGATGACTGGTGGCGCGAGCCTCTCAACTTCTATGCTTCGATTAAAGGCGATATTACCGAACTCTTGGATCTGATGATGGAAGATGTGAGTCATATGGCTTATGCAAGACAGTTAGTAAGTATGGCTAGTCATGCACCTTATACGAGCGCGGGGGCTGTTCAAAGCCTAACCGATTACTTACGGACGCAGCCAACAGGAGATGACTAAAACGTAATTTGGTATGACACTAACCGCCGGCGGCGGCGGTTTTGGTGTTTGGGTCGAGTTCGGCGAGGAGTTCTGTCAGAAGCGGAATATCTTTGGAGGCGTCGAGGTAATTCTTACCGAGCATCTTCGCGAAGCGGCGTTTCTTAGTCTCACCATTTAGTTCCTTCATTAGCGCCCGGCAAAATGCGACGACAACGATTGGGTCGAATTGCGAACCGGTGTTATGCCGCAAATCGAGAATCACTTCGTCAAAAGTCCGGCGCGTTTTGTAAGGACGATCGGTAGTCATCGCGTCAAACGAATCCGCAAGGGTCACAATCTTCGCGCCGAGCGGAATTTGTTCGTCCGTCAAACCATCCGGATAGCCGCGTCCGTCCATGCGTTCATGGTGATACTTGGCCATCAGCGGAATGTCAGCGTACGGATGATGAATCGGCGAAAGAATTTCATAGCCGGCGGCCGGGTGCCGATTGAGTTCGCTTGATTGCTTCGCATCGATCCGATAAGGCGCGTTGATGATGTCGCGTTCGACCACCAGCTTGCCGACGTCGTGCAGGTAACCCGCGATGGCCATGCCTTCGATTTCTTCTTCACCAAAACCCAGCTCGCGCGCGATGATCTCGCTGTACTTGCCGACGCGGTCGGAATGACCCTTGGTGTATTTGTCCTTGATGTCGATGGCTGCGGCAAACGCGCGCACTGTGTCGCGATAGATGGCGCGCAGGTCTTCATAAAGGCGCCGGTTCTCAATCACCTGCTGCTTCACTTCACCGAGCAGGCGGTGCGTGTGAATGCCGACGCCTATGTGCCGGACCATTGATTTGATGACTTCGAGATCGTCGGCGCTGAACGGATCGCCGCTGGCTTTGCCGCCGAGTAAGACTAAACCGGTTAGCTCGCCGCGCACGACCATCGGGATGATCAAGTCGAAACCCTGCTGCTGCAGCTCAGTCGTGTAGCGATCAAAAAAGACCGGCGAGGATTCCGCTGTAACCCCAGGTGTCTCTTCGACCCATCCGCTACCACCACCCCAGTCGGGCTCCCCGCCTGGGAACCTCGGTCCGCGGACGGTACTGACCTCACTGCGAAGGTCGCTACTGGGACTTTGGACCTTGGACTTTGGACTTTGGACTAAAACGATGGCGCCATCGGGTGCGTTGAGAAACATTTCGCGGTCCGCATCTTCAACCTCAAACTTTGGCTGATACTCGTCACCGACGCCCCAGACCGCCAGCAGGTTCGTGCTCATGTCCTCCGGCAAGTGGTGTGTTGGACACTCAATGATGGCGCCGCGGCGGATCGCGAGCGTACCGAGCAGCAGGTGCAGCGAGGTGCGCACCATCTCCATGAAGTCGCCGGTGTCGGCAACCTCCTGGCCCAGGTCGGCAAGCGCGCCAAATGAGTGAATCAGTTTTTGAGTGTTTGGTTCCATAAGTACAGAGGTCAGAAATCAGAGGTCAGAAGTCAGAAGTCAGAAATCGTGATACGACAGCAGATCAAATATAGCTTGAAACAACTTAAGAATCTAACGATGCTGATTCTGACCTCTGACCTCTGACCTCTGACTTCTGACCTCTGACTAATGTCCCATTGCTTTGCTGCTTGAAGAGAGGGTGGTGAGTGCCTCCTCTTCGTCTTTGGCGAGCACAACGTGCCGCGTTAGTCCAAGCATTTCGAATAACTGCACCGTCTCGTTGTTCACGTCCGAGAAAACAACCAACGCGCCGTTCTTTTCCGCGATGTCGATTATGCCGAGCAGAATGGAAATACCGATGCTGTTGACGAGTTCCGTGTCGCTGAAATCGATCACTAGCGCGCGCGCGCCAGAATCAAGTTGCTTCTTGCATTCACGCTCGATGCGTTCGCCGGTCAGTTTGTTCAGGTAGTCGCTGGCGTAGACGACGGCTGTGGTGCCGACGGTGTGCGAGCGCACGTTTGATTTGAAATCTGCCAAAATGAATTATTCCTATTGGTGGCCCAGACTTTAGTCTGTGCCGCCGTATGTAACGGTGGTCAACTTGGAAGTGCAACACAACGTCTTCGTGGTTTCGCCCCAGCAGGGCGAGATGTCTGTAGCCGCGTGACTATTCTTTTTTGCTCCTTTAGCTCCAGAGGAGCGTAACTGCTTTTGCCCAACCGCTATTGCTCTGCTGCCGGTTTCGCTCCTACCGGAGCGAAACCCTTTTAGGTTTGTTTGTAGCCTATAAACATCTCGCTCCGCTGGAGCGAAAGCCCAATTCCACCACACCTCGAAGGTGACTCCACGGTCACAAACCTTATGCGGCGCCTTTCCGTTCAGCAAAGACGTCTCTGCCGCTACGACCTCAAATACTTCGTCATGCGCAAGCTGGTGCCCTCATCGACGCGTTCGAACTCAACTTCGTCCATCAGTGTCTCAATCAATTTAAGTCCCCAACCCCGCCGCTGCTCCAAAACGCCGGCCGCATCTTTCCCTGTGCTCTTTTTCGCTTCAACTTTAGCCGGCAAGACGCCGCGACTCGAAATGATAATCACCAATTTATCATCTTCGACTTGAAAACGTTGATAAATTTTTTGGTCGGGACTCAGGCTGTGTTCGGAGGCATTGATGCACGCTTCGACTACGGCCGTCTTTATCTGATTGATAGCCTCGGGCCGGAAGTTGAGACGCCGTGCTATCTGCTCGGCGGTGGCGGCTGCGAGTAGCTCGTTATCGGCGCCCATTGGCAGGATGAAAATATATTCGTTGCTTGCAGCCGCCGGCGATTTGTTAAGGCCTTCGGAAAGTTGTGCCGAGAGCAACTCAAATTGCGTGCGGCTCGAGCCGTACGCGCCGCGCTGCCGCAACTTTTCGCTCGCTTCAACCGAGAAGCCTTCATTGGCTATCAGCCACAATTGAATGCGCGCAAAACCGGATCGCTGGGCCAGGCTCTCCAGACGATTGCACCATTCCTCAACGGTATCCGCGTCGGCTTCGAGTTTGCTATCAATTCTTACCGCCAGCCAGACAATCTCATTTTCATTTGTGTAAGTCGGGCCGGTAAACGCATGCGCGACAACGCAGCTTTCCTCGTCAAATTCTTTGAGTTCGGCGCTAAAGGCAACACCGTGCGCCGTATGAAACACCTGCGGCAGCTTCATGACCTGCGGATCAATTTCAAGCCGCGCCGTAATCTCTTCGGCGGGCGCGCCTTTGTAGTCGGCGGCAAAGGCGGCGTAGTCGAACAGAACCTTAGGCACGCGTTGATAGTTGAATGCCTGCAGCACGTCTCGCAAGGGCAGACTTGCGATGCGCCGATAATGGCGGGCTACGGTCTGTGGGGCGCGCCGCAAAGCGGCCGACATAAGGTCCGCTACGACCAAGGCTCTTGGTTCACGCAGCGCGTCGAGACGAAAGCGGCTGCGAACGAAGTCTCGCCAGGCGCGCGAACCGCGTCGCGTGTCCACAGTCTCACCGTCCCAGTTAATAATTTCCTGGACGTGCAAACTTCGCAGGATACTTTCGACGTCCGCGGCCTCCAGGTTGAGTCGGGTGGTCCAGGCTGAATACGACGCGGTGCGCTGTTCTGCTTTCAGGCTTTCGGACAGCAAGCGAATCAATGCGCTCCTACCAATTGGGTCAGGAGCGACATTTTCAAGCAGCGAGGTGAAGTAGTGATTCAGCCGCCCACCCAGCAGTTCATCAACATACAAGCGCTCGCTATCGAAATAGGAATTGAGCGCCAAATGCTTTTCACGAGCTGCCAGCAGCATTGCGCTAATCATGAACGGGCTGCCTTCGAACTGCTGCGCGAGTAGATCGCGGCATTCATCGCTTAGCGATACGCCTTCGCGGCGAGCGATCGACGCAACCAGTTTGCGTGCGTCAGCTTCAGCGAGCGGTTCCAGGCGAACCTTCTCGAGCGTGCCGTAATCAACGCCGGCTTGTTCGACTTCACGAATAATCTCCCGACGCAAACCAGCCAGTACAAAAGGCGGCGAGCCCGCGAGTGCCCTGATAATCTCGGCGGCAAACGGGATTTGTTCGTTGTCATAGTTTGCAAGTTTGACAGCGTCGAACAGTATGTAAGGTTTAGGATTCCCTGGCGGCACTCGCCGCGGCGCGTTAAAACAGAAACGCACCAACTCGCGTTCGTCACTGCTGAACCGTTGTTTGTTGTATGCGCTAACCAGTTCCTCGATCCAGTCGAGGTCGGCAGCCGGCGCCAGTTGGCCCAAGTCATTCATGGTCAACGATGCTTGCGCGAGCGAAGGTTCGTTGCGGCGAAAGGCAATGTACTGCGCCAGAAACGCGTTGAGAAATTCAATGGCGGCACTGACGGCAGTGGTGTCGCTTGCCGGCAGGGAAAAGTAAACGGGAACTGCGTCGCCCTGAGCGTTGAATAATTGATCGTGAGCCTGGCGCAACAACTCGGAGACGCCTGCGAGCGGCGCCAGCAGAATAAGCAGTCCACCCGCGCCACGCGCCGAACTTGCCGGCGCGGCGTGTGAAACAACACGCTCGAGTTCGGCACTCCGGCCAACAAACTCCGCGCGCTTAACGCGGCCAAGAATGCGCCGCTCGAGCTGTGATCTGGATGGCTGCGATCTCGGACTCATTTGTTAGCCGGTGCGCTGCTTGAGTTTTCGACGTAATACTCGACTCGGTTCTTGCCCCCATGCTTGGCGCGGTAGAGAGCGCGGTCCGCGGTCGCGATCACTTTCTCCGCCGTATCGACGTCACGCGCAAACGTCGAGATGCCGACGCTGATACTGACCACGCCCAACGGCTGCGATTTGCCGTAGGGGAAGACTGTTTCGGCGACGCGTTGGCGCATGCGCTCGGCGATTACGCCGGCTTCGGTAAGCGACGTTTGCGGCAGCAGAATACAAAACTCTTCACCGCCATAACGGCAGGCGACGTCAGCGGACCGGAGCGCAGCCTTCAGGCAGTGGGCCGCGATCTTCAACGCCGCGTCACCCGCTTGATGGCCGTTTAGATCGTTGTATTTCTTGAAGTCGTCGATATCGATCATCAAACAGCTCATCGAATAGTTGTAGCGCAGCGAACGATTTAGTTCTTCGGTCAAACGCTCTTCAAGGTAACGGCGATTGAGTAGTCCGGTAAGGGGATCAGTAATCGACATCAACTGGAACTGGGTTGCGCGGTTCTGCCATTCCGCGCGTTCGAGCGCAATCGCGATCTGCGGGCCAACCAGATCGAGCAGACTCAAATCGACGTCATCAAAAGCTTTGCCGGTCGTCTTATCGGTCAGATTCAGCACGCCAATCTTGCGGCCGCGCATGCTGATGGGATAACTGATGAACGAGCCCGTTTTGTAATCACGTTTCTCATCCGCCGCGAAGACCCCGATGCTCGCAGCATTTGCGACAACCATCGGTTGCCCTGATTCAATTACCTGGCCGGCGATTCCCTCGCCCAGGCGGGCGCGACCTACCTGCTCTCTCGGCACCCGCAATCCAATCGCCGCTTTCAAGACAAGTTCATTTGCATCTTCGTCAAGCACCATTAACGAAGCGCGTTCGGTGCCGAGCAGGCTTTTCGCGTGCATCAATATGGCGACGTAAGTCTGTTCCGGTTCGTTCGAACTAATGCGCTCGAGGAAGTGCTTCAACGATTCCGCAAGATCAGTTCGATGTTGCAACTCCCTTCGCAGGCGTTCTACTTCACCTTGCAGGTCGGGTTGCGTTTCGCCCACGAACGAAACATCGGTTTGAGTTACCGGAGCCACCACCTTGGGTTCCGGTTGGACGGACGGTTCCCTCTTTGGCTCTCTGACTGGTTCAATTGTTTCCAACGCGTGCGAGGCTGAAAGGCCTTGCGCAGCTTTCTGTACACGTTCAGACAGTTGAGCCAGACGCTGTGGTTCAGAGAAGATAACGTTTTCAAACGGCGCGCTATCAAGCAATTCATTTAATTCGCCTTCGCGAAAACGATCTGCAAGCGAACGATAATCAGCGCCGCTTACGAAGGCGCGCCCCCCAATAACGGCGAGGTTCGGTTCGCCGGCAATCTCAACCGGCATCGTGAAGCACTCGAGTCCGGCATGGCATTTGTAATGGACCACCCAGCCGGCGCTCAGCGCGCGGCGGTGTGCATCGCCGCAGTATGGATCGCAGAGCCGAACATGCTCGGGCGATGTTTGAAACGCGCGGCAAATAGAGTTGTTGTTTGAGATCGCGATTGCCGGAGGTTGTCGCCCATCGACAAGCAACAGCGCCAGCCCGTAAGAACTTGCCAGTTTGTCCTGCACCTCAAGCCATCCGGCCGGCGCATCCTCGGGATGTTCCTGAACAATCTCGGTCGATTGCACGGGCGCTGAGCCCGGCGCTTTGGCAACCGCTCGTTTTGCATGAGTCTCTGGTTTGCGACGTGGCATTCGGTTGGTTAACAAGTCTCTGCGTAGGAACGATTGGGCACTATTGTTTCAGTATAAGTTCGTCATTTGCCTGTACAAAATGACGTTTCAATTGAGACGCGCGCAGCAGGCAAGCGCGGAACACCCGCTCAATGGAACAACTTGCCCTATTGATAAACGACTAATAGCAAACGCTTTTCATGCGTTTGAGGGCGTGTATACCGAAGATTTGAGAGGATTTATGGTGTTGCGGAATATTGAATTGCTTTCGCGGCCTCAAGGCCTGGAGCGGCGCCCGGGGCGACCTTTTCAATGTCAGGCTCGTCAGGACTAATGCGAATGCAGGCAGCAAAGTGGTTTGGCTTGATCTCGACCAGCGGCGGCACCACTTGTTTACACGCTTCAATCATGTAAGGGCAGCGTGTGTGAAAGCGGCATCCCGTCGGCGGATTGATTGGAGACGGCACATCGCCCTCGAGCACGATCCGTTGGCGCGTAGCTTCCACGACCGGGTCTGGAACCGGCACGGCGGAAATGAGCGCCTTCGTGTAGGGCATTAGAGGATCAGCATAGATGGCTTTGGCGTCGGCTACCTCGACGAGTTTGCCGAGATACATAACCGCCACGCGGTCCGACACATGGCGAATCGCACGCAGGTCATGTGAAATGAAAAGGTACGTGAGGTTCTTTTGGCGCTGTAGCTTTTCCAGCAGATTCATGATCTGCGCCTGGATGGACACGTCGAGGGCCGATATCGGTTCATCTGCGACTATGAAATCGGGATCGACCGCCAACGCGCGCGCGATGCCGATGCGCTGACGCTGACCGCCTGAAAATTCATGCGGGTACCGTTTGATAAAACGTTTACTCAAGCCGACGGTTTCCAACAGCTCTTGTACTCGCTGTTCCGCTTCCCTGCCTCGCGCGATGCGAAATGTATCCAACGGTTCGCCTACGATTTGGCCGACCGTCATGCGCGGATTAAGGGAAGCGTAAGGATCCTGAAAAATTATCTGGAGATGGCGGCGGTGCTTGCGCAGCTCGCGTGTCGACAAATGGGCCAAGTCGTTGTTGCGAAAAAGAACCTGCCCGGAGGTCGGTTCGACGAGGCGCAAAATCGCACGGCCGAGCGTCGATTTGCCACAACCCGATTCACCAACCAGGCCCAGCGTCTCACCCGTATAAATGTCGATTGTGACGCCGTCCACTGCCCTGACGCTGCGGCCTCCCGCTAGCGGAAAATAAACTTTCAAATCCCGGATAGCGATCAGCGGAACGCCATGACCGCTTTCTATTGGCTGGGGCATTTTCGCAACGCCGTCTTGCCTTGTTTCGAGATTTGTTTCCTGGGTACTCATATTTTGGTTCGTCGCTGCCACAGTGCAGTTCAGAGTCCAATCTTTAGATTGCTCTTTAGTGGCAGCAAACGAAAACGCAAGCTAAAGCTTGTACTCTGAACTGCTTGCCTTTACCTCGGCTCGTGATTCTTCGTAAACCTCATGCGCGAAATGGCACAACGAGGAATGATCAGCGGTCAACTGCACAAACGGCGGAAATTCGCGATGACAAATCTCCTGGACGCGATCGCAACGCGCCGCAAAGGGACATCCCGGCGGCAAGTGTGCGACGTCCGGAGGCAATCCCGGAATTTGATATAGCTCGCCCTGTTCCGCGGTCGGATCCGGAACTGAGCGCAGCAAACCTTTCGTATAAGGATTTCCGGGCGTGGCAAACAACTCTTTTGTCGGCGCTTGCTCAAAAATCTTTCCCGCATACATGACGAGCAAATGGTCTGTCATGCCCGCAACGATGCCCAGGTCGTGCGTAATCAAAATCACGCTGGTGCCGGTGGCCTGTTTGAGTCGCTTTATCAACTCCAGAATTTGCGCCTGAATGGTAACGTCAAGCGCGGTCGTGGGTTCGTCGGCAATCAGCAACTCGGGTTCGCAGGAAAGGGCCATCGCAATCATCACGCGCTGTCGCATGCCGCCCGAAAACTCATGCGGATAATTATTCGCGCGGGCGCGCGCATCCGGGATACCGACCGTCTCCAACATTTTGACTGCATGCTCGTAGGCCTGTTTTTTCGTATGGCCCAGGTGCAGCCGCGTCATCTCCATTAATTGCCGCGACACCTTCATGAAAGGATTCAACGAGGTCATTGGATCCTGAAAGATCATGGCAATGCGACGGCCGCGAATATGGCGCACCGCTTCATTGCTCAGCGTCAGAAGATTCTGTCCATCGAAAATGACTTCGCCGGAAACAATCTTGCCAGGTGGTGTGGGCACCAGGCGAATAATGGAGAGATTTGTGACTGACTTGCCCGAACCTGATTCGCCGACGATGCCCAATGTCTCGCCGCGCTTCAGTTGAAACGAGATGCCGTCGACAGCCTTAACGATCCCGTCTTCGGTGTCGAAGTAGGTGCGCAGGTCAGTGACCTCCAGCAGATTTCCGTTATTCGTCATTGACAGTCGTTCAGTCCGAATTCGAGTCTTAAGCGGTATTCCATTTGGTTGTTGTTTGTTCCGATCTCAAATTTGAAATCTCAAATCTCAAAGTTATACCTTACGCATCTGCGGATCGAGCGCGTCGCGTAATCCGTCGCCCAAAAAGTTTAGCGAGAAAAGCGTAACCGCCATCGTGGCTCCCGGGAATAACAGTTGCCAGGGGAAGATCGCTAAATTCTGAATGCCATCCGCAGCCAGACTCCCCCACGAAGCAAGCGGTGGTTGCACACCCAGTCCCAGGAAAGAAAGAAATGCCTCGCTAAGCATCACCGATGGAATAGTCAGTGTCGTATAGACAATTACCGGGCCCAGCGCGTTAGGCACCAGATGACGAAAAATTATTCGCATTGTCGAAACTCCGGTGGCGCGCGCTGCCAGAACAAACTCCTGATTCTTCAAAGAAAGAATCTGGCCGCGCACAATACGCGCCATCGTGAGCCATGAAACCGCACCGAGCGCGAAAAACAATAAAAACAATTGGCCGGTTGGTGTGCTGCTGCGAAACATCGCCAGCAGCACGATCACCAGGATGATATATGGTAGCGAATAGAGAACGTCCACCAGACGCATCATTACGGTGTCAACGCGCCCGCCGAAATAACCGGCAACAGCGCCGTAAGCCACTCCGATCAAAAGCGACACGATCGTGGAAATAATTCCCACCATCAACGAGATTCGCCCGCCCAGGAGAACTCTGGCGAGCATATCTCGGCCAGAGTTGTCGGTACCCATTGGATGCGCCCATGAAAACGATCCGTCGAAACCGGTGAACGGTGGCAACGACCTGATAAGGTTGGCGTCGCTGGGAATATAATCGTATGTATAGCCGGTCGTAGTTTTAATCACCCACGGGCCGATAATCGCGCCAATCGTTATTAGAATTACAACTATAAGTCCAAACACGGCGAGTTTGTTTTTCAGTAATCGTCGCCAGGCATCCCTCCACAAAGAGGTACCGGCGACAAGCTCGCCCTCTTCCGCGGAGATTACTTCCGCTTCGGCCACGGCCATCTCAGGCGAGACGTGGATTGGATCCTCGTGTCCGCGAACTCGCTCTTCTGTTTTGGGCGGGTCTTCTTTCATCAATCAATAGCGAATGCGCGGATCGAGATACGCATAGGCAATGTCGACCAGCAGATTCATCAAAAGCAATGTAATGGAAATGAAAGCGACGATACCGAGAATCAGCGGTTCGTCGCGATTCAATGAAGCTTGAATGAAATAGTTACCCAAGCCGGGCAGGGCAAAGATTCTTTCAACCACAACGGTGCCGGTAAGCAGCAGTGCCAGCGCAGGCCCGGTGAACGACACCACCGGCATTATCCCGCCGCGCAATGCATGGCGAATCACGACGGCTGTCTCCGATAGCCCTTTCGCCCGCGCAGTACGAATGTAGTCCGAGCGCAAGACTTCCAACATCCCGGCGCGCGTCAGACGGGCGATATAAGCCATGTAGATCGCGGACAGGGTTAGCACCGGCAATACCACGCCACGACTCAACACGCCTGACCATCGCGCCGGCGGAAACCAATACAGATTTAGCGAAAGTCCTAAAACCAAAATGGGACCGAGCACAAAATTTGGAACTGAAATCCCTACCATCGCCAAAGCCATGGAGAGATAGTCCCAGACAGAATTCTGTTTCAACGCCGCAACCGACCCGATAAAAACACCTACCGCCAACGCCAACAGGTACGCGAGAAATCCTATTCCCGCCGACACCGGCACCGACCGAGCAATAATTGCGTTTACCGATTGCCCCTCGTATTTCAGCGAAGTACCAAAGTCCAGGCGCACGATGTGACTCATTGTGCGGCCGTACTGAACGTACCAGGGTTTATTCAGACCGTATTTCTCACGGATATTGCTTTCGATGGACTTGGAGATTTTCTTTTCGCCTGAATAAAAATTCCCCGGCGCCAGGCGGATCAATCCCCAGGTAACAGTGATCACTACAAAAATGGTAGGAATTGTGATCAGCAGCCGGCGGATGATGAAACGTAGCATCGGTTGGTTGTAGGACAGACTTTCTTGTCTATCTTCTGCACTAGAGACAGGCAGGAATGCCTGGCGAGCTAATCATCAGCTAATTAGCAGTCGAGGGCGTCGAATAATCCCACTTCGCCTGATCGCGCTCAATGTAAACAAACTTCCACGCGAAGAGCGATCCCGCATTGGGATACATTCCCTTCACGTACGGTTTCTTTAGCCAATTCACCGCACCAGTCTCCACCGGAATGATTGGCTGCGACTCGAGCATGTAGCTCTCGGCCTTTGACAGCAATTGATAACGTTTCGATGGATCGGGTGTTCGATTAGCTTCGTTCAACATGTCGACGTATTTTTTGTCCCACCAACCGGTGGAGTTGTCGTTTTCATTTGTGTAGTAGAGACTCAGGAACGTAAATGGGTCCAGGTAATCGGCCGACCACGCGCCGAAGGAAAATCCCTTGTAATCCAGTTTCGATCTGGCGTCGACGAACGTCTTAAATTCCATTGCGCGCACGGGGACGGTGATGCCAAGGTTCTGTTTCCACTGGGCCTGCATGTACTCAGCCATGATCTTGTTTGAGGTGGCAGTCGGGAACAGATACTCAACTTGATTTACTGGAAACTTCGGACACTGGTAAGTTCCGTCGCCCTTTTTCGTCACCGCGTATCCAGCTTCCGTAAGCAACTGCCTCGCCTTCTCGGCATCAAACTTCGAACCCTGAGGCAATGGATAGTCGTGGAAAATTCCATACGGCGTGATTCCGGGCAGGGGCTTGGTAATCCTTCGCCATTTAATCCAGGTTTCCTTGTCAATCGCCAGATCAAAAGCCTTACGGACACGCACGTCGTCCAGCGGCGGTTTCGTTGTGTTGATGTTGATGTAGATAGTTACCGCCTCTGGCGCGTCCATCCAATCCTTTTTGTTGCGGACAAATTCGACCCAGGCATTTAGCACGGTGTGGTTATAAAGCGCATCCACCTCGCCGACCTTGTAGAGATTCAGCGCCGTCGGCAAATCGGAAGTGGGGAAGAACTGTATCTCGTCGAGGTGAACGTTCGCGGCATCCCAATACATCGGGTCTCGTTCGACCGTGAGAATGTTATACGGCTTCCATTCTTTTAGTTTGAATGGACCACAGGAAACGATGTGTCCCGGTTGCGCCCATAGTTCGTGGTATTGCTCAACAGCTTTCTTTGGAACGAGGCGGAAAAATTGATTCGCCAACAAGCCCTTGAAGAAGGGCGCCGACTGGCTCAAGGAAATGCGCACGATGTAATCGTCGACGGCTTCGATGCCAATGTCTTTGCCTTCGACCTTCACAAACTCCTTACCCGTTACAGCCGCCTGCAGTTTCGCATCCGTCGCAAGCAATTTATTTCGCGACTTTTCATCACCAGGAAGGGTTAACCTGGCAGGCGAATGCATAAACTGGTGAAAAGGCGTATCCGCGTCCGGCGTTGGCTCCTGCTCGGTCGGTTTGTATTCCTTTACCGTCGTAACCGGCTGTTCGCTGAGTGGCAGGGCCGCTTCCGAAGCCCGCGCAAAATCGCTTTCAAGCAGAAACTTATTTGTCTGGGGGTCGCGAATGAATAACGCGCCGGAGTTGTAAGCCTGGGCATACTTTATGTAGAAGCCGAGACTTGCGCCACGGGCAAGCGTTTCCGGCGCCAAACCTCTTCGGAAGCTCCAGACAATGTCATTCGCATTAATAGGATCGCCATTAGACCACCGCGCGTTCTTCCTTATATGGAAAGTAAACTCAGAAGAGTCGCTGTTTTCGTCCCAGCGTTCCGCCAGCGCCGGAATGGGATCCATTGTCTTCGGATCGTATTCCACCAGACCGTCGTAAAGCGCCATCAGGATTCGCGCCTCGGGCAAGCCGGTGGTTTTTTGCGGATCGAGACTCTCAGGCTCGTCGCCGGTTATGTAGCGCAAGACGTTTCCCGGATACGGAGCTATCTTGCCGAAGAATTCTTCGTTGCTGGCCAGCGCGCGGCAGGAGATCGAACCAACTGCAAGCGAAACAAGCAGCACAGTCGCGAGAATTTGTCGGTAGTAGAGACTAGCCATCGTTTTCCACGGCAACAGATTTTAAAGGGAGAATGTCAGACGGAAGTTAACACGCAGAAAAAGCATTATCAAGAATCTTGTGCCAGCTCTCGCTTGGATTAACGAGCGTTGCTGCCTGCGGGAGACGCCGGCGGCTTCCAGTTTCCATCTATTCGGACTTTTTTTAAGGACGGTGCGTCGAGGATGTTGGCATCGAATCCGCTGACGTACGGTTTCACCAGTGCGTACGAGGAGGCGAAATAAATCGGCATCGCGCTCAGGTCATTTAATGCTTGCGCTTCAGTATCAATCGCAGGAAGCGTGGTCGGAGACCTGCCGGCGATGCCGAGTGACTTGTTCCTTTCGGAAAGCTCAGCGCCCGGTTTGTTCAAGCGTTCCGTCTCATTCGCGGCGGCCGTTCCCGGATAATTTTCGCCGAACAGCGTACGAATATTCGTAAGTTCATCAGTCGTCTGCATCACAATCCCGCGACGCACAACATCGAAATCGCCACTCCGAATCGCCGCCTCATAGTCGTCCCAATTCTTAATTACCAGCTCCGTCCGGATATTCAATATGTTGAGCCACATCGCCGCAATTGCCTGGGCCACAATTCGCTGCTGTTCGTTGCGATTGACCAGCAAGCGAACGACTGGAAAGTCTTTACCGTCAGGAAAGCCGGCTTCAGCCAGCAACTGCCGGGCTCGCTCGTCGTCCTTCTCCAACATATCGGATTTACCCACGACAGTTTTGGGTGCTTCAGTTGGAGTCTGAGGCAGGAAACGTTTCGCCGGCTCGGTCGCGCCGCCAGTTTCATCGGCGCTGACGCGATCGCGATCGATGGCAATCGCTAAGGCTTCACGCACGCGAACATCGTCAAAGGGCGCACGCGCCGTGTTGAAAGTGTAATAGGTCAACGCGCCAAAAGTGGCTCGACGAAAATCTGCGTACGGCGCAAGCAGCTTTATCGCCAATGGCTCAAGCGCGGTATTCGTCACCGCGTCGACGTTCCCAGAGCGATAGGCGGCTAATGCCGATTCGGTGTCGCGAGCGCCGACAAATTCAACGCTTTGCAATGTGACCTGTTGCCTGTCCCAATAATTTTCCGCGCGCGCGAGCAACACGCGATCGTTGTCGGTTTTTGCGACTGAGAAAGCGCCGTTGGAAAGCAATCCGCTCGCGGACAACTTACCAGCCGGCGCATCGATTCCGAGTTTCACCGGACGAAAAACCGGATGGGCCACCAGCGCGGGAAAGTTCATGTCCGGTTGCCGCAAGCGGACACGCAATACGCGGTCTGACAGTGCTTCGGCGCCAAATGCGCGCTCCGAAGTTCGAGCAGTTGCCTGGACGGAACCGTTGTTTGAACGCGCGCGCTGGGCCGGTTGTGCGGGTGCTTGAGCCGGCGACACGGCCGGTTCCTTTTCCGCGCCTTCAATGTTAGCAAGTAAATCCGTGTGCGGAGCCAGCTCTCCCAATTTCACAGTCCGTTGCCATGAACGAACAAAATCTTCCGCCGTCACCACCGCGCCGTTGGACCAGCGCGCATCGTCACGCAAATAGAATGTCCAGGTGCGGCCGCCGTTCGACACTTCCCATTTGGTGGCAACCGCCGGCACCGGCATTAATGTCTGCGGGTCGTAATCTGTCAGCCCTTCAAAAATTGCGCGCACCAAATCAGTATCCGGAGGCGCGGCGGCGAAGGCTGGATCGAAAGTCTGCGGCAGGCCGCCATCGCTCCACCTAAACTGCTGCCCGCTCGGCACCACCACGCGCCCGTAATAAGGCTCGACAGTTTCGTTCAGGAAACAACCGGCATGGCTAAGCGCTAAAGCGAAAAGCAACATGGTTGCCAAACCCGCGCGCCTGCCCGGTTTTCTGGGGAGAATGTTTCTGATTAAAGGCATCAAATGTGACTTGTAGCCGCGTGTTTAATGCGTTGCGGTTGCAGATGGAGTTTAGAGTACAAGCTTTAGCTTGCGGTCGGAAATCATCAGCCTAAAGGCTGGACTCTGAACCTCTAGCGCTCTTCTTGATTCAACTTCAATTCTTGCCGTAGCGCGGCGTAGACTTTTTCCGTTTGCCGGCGCGTGTCGTCAAAACCTTCGGAAGTGTCAATCAGGTAGTCGGCAAACTTCTTCTTTTCTTCCTGGCCCATCTGCGCGTTAATTCTCTTCTCCGCTTCTTCGCGACTCAAACTGTTGCGCAACATCAAGCGTTGGAGCTGAACTTCGGGGCGGCAGTGGACAACGATCAGCTTATCGAAACGTTTGTAACCGCCCGACTCGATCATCAAAGCGGCGTCCACGACTGCGATACCATCCGGGTCGACAGCTTCCGATTCGCGCAACAACTCATCCTGACGCGCAATAATGTATGGATGCAGGATTGAATTCAGCGTGCTGCGTCTTTGCGCGTCACCGAACACCAACGCGCCGAGCTTTGTTCTGTCAAGCGCGCCGTCGGACTGCAGAACTTCCGTCCCAAACTCAGCTACTACTTTTCCAAGCGCGACAGAATTGGGTTCAACTACTTCACGCGCCGTAAGATCGGCGTCGAGCACGTGGCAACCAAGCTCAGCGAGCACGCCGGCCACAAATGATTTGCCGACGCCAATCGATCCTGTTAGTCCGACGCGTAACATCTTGTAGCGAACAGTAGACAGTAAACAGTAAACAGCAAACAGCCGGCATCAACATTAATTTCGAGCGCTTTGTAAATCCGCAGGAATCAGGTCAAGCCAATTTCTGGCTGTTGACTGTTTGCTGTTTGCTGTTTACTCCCCCGTTTGCTGTTTACTTAATTATTCCCCTCCGCAGCTTCGCCGCCTTCACCGTATTTCGCATCAACATCGCTACAGTCAGCAGGCCAACGCCGCCCGGCACCGGTGTGCGCCGGCCGGCGACTGCGTCCGCCTCGGCCGGATTTACGTCGCCAACCAGCGTGTAGCCGCGCTTCGAAATTGTTGCGATTCGCTTTTCTGCATCAGCCCCGAATAATTGTCTTGCCGTAGCTTGATCAGTCACATTGTTCATGCCGACATCGATAACGGTCGCACCCGGCTTGATGTGCTCGCGGCCAATAAAACCGGGGCGGCCGATGGCGACGATGAGCAGATCGGCTTCGCGCGTTACCGCCGCCAAATCGCGCGTGCGCGAATGACATACGGTTACCGTGGCGTCCCTTTGCAGCAGCAGTTGCGCCATAGGTCGGCCCACAATTTGACTGCGGCCAACCACGCAGGCGCTGGCGCCGGCGATTGGTATTCCCAATCGATCCAGCAATTCAATCACGCCCGCGGGCGTGCACGGCGCGAAAGCAATCTTACCAAGCGCCAATCGTCCAACGTTTAAAGGATGGAACCCATCGACATCCTTCTGCGGATCAACTGCTTCGATGATTTTGTCTGCGTCGACTTCCGCGGGCAGCGGAAGTTGAACCAGGATACCGTCGACGTCATCACGTTCGTTGAGCGATGCAATCAATTGCAAAAGCTCAACAGAGTTTGTGCTGGCGGGCAACGCGTGATGTTCCGACTTAATGCCGACCTCTTCGCAGGCCTTTATTTTGTTTCTGACGTAGACCGCTGAGGCCGGATCGTCGCCGACGAGTACTGCCGCCAGACAAACCTTGACCTGATGGTCGTTCCATAACCGCTCGACATCGCCGGCAGCTTCCAGTTTGATCTGAGCAGCGACAGCAGCGCCGTCGAGCAATTCGGCATGTCGAGCCGGATTAGGGTTTGTGAATGTCTGCGCAGCCATGTTCGGAGAGTGGTCCTTTTAACAAGCGTTGAGCTTTCGTGCTAGGTTACACCGAGATTGCTTTTATTAGTTAGCGTGAATTAACAAATGTTTATGAAAACGTTTCGAACGGTCATCCTTTCGCTTTGCTTCATTGCGCTGGTCGTGGTTCCCGGTTGTCGTCATCAGCGCACACCTTCGGCGACAGAAAAGCATTACGAGCTGAAAGGTAAGGTAGTGCTCGTCGAGAAGGACCAGCATCTGGTGACGATTGCGCATGAAGACATAAAGGACTACATGCCGGCGATGACGATGCCGTTTACGGTTGGCGAAGACTGGTGGTGGGTTTTCGAAGTACCGCTCGTCGCGGGCGATCATGTCAACGCCACTCTGGTTGTGGACGGCGCCAAGTCATGGCTCGAGGACGTAGTGATCGCCAAAGAGGCTTCCGATAGCGCAGCGCCGGTGAGCGGCGAAGGTCTGGGCCCAAAGGTGGGCGACGAAATTCCGGATTACCGTCTTGTCAACCAGGATGGAAAAGTGATTCGCCTGCACGACTATCTCGGCAAGGCGCTGGTTCTGACGTTCATCTACACCCGTTGCCCCGACCCGGACCAGTGCACTTTAATGAGCACCAATTTCGCGGCCATCGATCAGCAGCTGCAAAAGCAGCCGGACCTTTATGCGAAGACGCATCTGCTGAGTATCAGTTTTGATCCCGAATACGACACGCCGAAAGTGCTGCGCAGTTACGGAGCCGCTTTTACCGGCAGATATTCCGACGAGACGTTCGCACATTGGGAATTCGCCTCCGGCAGCGCCGACGAGGTGAAAGGCATAGCGCAGTATTTCGGGATGCGCTATTACCTGGATTCAGAAACGGGAAATCAGCAGGTTATTCATTCGCTCAGGACCGCGGTCATCGGTCCCGACAGCAAAGTGATCAAGGTTTATCGTGGTAACGATTGGAAACCGGATGAAATTGTGAATGACCTGCGTGCTGCCGCCCTAACGAAAAATTAGCCGCGGACGAACGCGGATTAACGCGGGTCAGAAAGAAACCAAGCGGTAAGACAGCTTTGCGTTAAATGTCATGGGCCGCTTCAGGTTCGGCTGTGCCGTCTGATGTGCGGCGGCGGCTTTGCCCCGCCGAGAGCAGCCAAGTTATTCGCGGGCTACGCCCTTGTTCGGGCTTAGACCTAGGATTTGTTGGGCCAACCCAGGGCATAGCCCGGAATTAAGAAGCCAGCTTTTCGGCGGGGCAAAGCCGCCGCCGCACATCAGGCGGCATAGCCGTAGCCGCGCCAATGAGCTAATTCTAGAGCTAAGTGGTCTTACCCTTTTAGTTCCTTCTGATCCGCGCTCACCCGCGAAAATCCGCGGCAAAAAACTCTTTACCAAATCTGGCAACGCTTATCCGCCGGTCGCACCATTGGATCGCTCGCTTTGCATTGAAAAGCCGTCGCAAACAGCTCCATGTTCGACAGCGGGCCGTTAACGCGAAAGCGTCCGAGCGGATGTGGGTCTGTCGCCACTCGCAGCCGCGCCGCTTCGGGACGAATGTTCTGCGCCCAAATCTGCGCATAGCCCAAAAAGAAGCGCTGCTCGGGTGTGAAGCCGGCGATCACTTTCCCCGGTTTTCCGTTAAGTGATTTCTGATAAGCAGCATAGGCAACTGCCAATCCTCCAAGATCAGCAACAGACTCACCGACAACCAGCTTTCCGTTTTGATTCAAACCTGGCTCCACTTCGTAGCCATCAAACTGTTTGACCACGCAGTCAGTCCGGTCCTTGAATTTCTTAAAGTCGTCGGGTGTCCACCACATGGCGAGATTGCCGTCAGCGTCAAAGCGCGCGCCCGTATCGTCGAAGCCGTGCGTCATCTCGTGGCCGATAACAACACCGATGCCGCCGTAGTTGAACGCGTCGTCCGCTTTCGGATCGTAGAACGGCGGTTGCAGAATGCCCGCCGGAAAAACGATCTCGTTGATCGACGGATTGTAGTAAGCGTTCACGGTTGGCGGCGACATGCCCCACTCGGTCTTATCAACCGGCTTGCCGATTTTGCCAAGGTTTCGTTTGACTTCAAACTGTCGCGCCGAGATGGTGTTGTTGTAGAAAGGCCCCTTACTGACTTGCAGCGCTTCATAGCTACGCCATTTATCAGGATAGCCAATCTTGCGTATGAAGGCGTCGAGTTTTGAAATTGCTTTCTTGCGCGTGTCGTCGCTCATCCAACTCAAAGTCGTTAAGTCGGAACGCAGCGCCTCGACTAAATTCTTCACCATGTCCTGAGCGCGCGCCCGAGCGGCCGGTGTAAACGTTTTTTGAATGTAGAGCTGGCCCAGCGCCTCGCCAAGCGCGCGATCGGTACTAACAATGCAACGGCGCCAGCGTGGCTGCATCTCCTTGGTGCCCTGTAAATACTTGCCTGAGAAATTAAAATCTTCCTGAACGAACTTTGCTGAAAGGGTGCCGGCCGTGGAATTGAGCAGGTGCCAGCGAAGATACGACTTCCAATCATCCAGTGAGATGGCGGTCAGGAGTTTGTCGGCGGCCTTGAAGAAATCAGGCTGGCCCACATTTATCTTGTCGATCGTCGGCAGGCCTACGCCGTCAAAATAGTTGCGCCAATCGAAGTGCGGCGTCAAGGCGCTCAACTCCGTGCGATTCATCGGGTGGTAATTCGCTTCCGGGTCGCGACGCTGCACGCGCGTAGTCGAGTTCTCCGCGAGTTTGGTTTCGATACTTAGGACGGTTTTCGCTTCAGCCGCCGCCCGATCAGGACTATCGCCGAGCAGCTCGAACATCGTTGCTACATGCTTTGCGTATTCCTCGCGCGTCTGGCGCGACTTCTGGTCATCCTTCGTATAGTAATCGCGATCCGGCAAGCCGAGGCCCCCCTGCACCGCCTGCGCGATCACGGCCGTCGAATTCTTGAAATCCTGCGCCCCGCCGAAGCCAAAGACTGCGGGGATGCGATAGGCGTGAAAGCGAGCGATCTGCGCCTGGAGGCCGGCGACGTCGTTGATTGCGGCAATGCGATCCAGCTCAGGCTGAATGGGCTGCACGCCTTGTCCTTCGATACCCGGCTCGTCCATGCAACTGCGATAATAGTCAGCGATCTTTTGTTCGTTGGTTCCGGTTTTCAGAGATTTTTTCGCCAGCAGTCCGTCCAGAATTCCATGAAGCACGCCGATGTTCTGTTCGTCCAGAACTTCGAATCGGCCCCAACGCGAAAACGCCGCAGGAATTTGATTCTTCGCGGTCCAACCACCATTCGCGTATTGGAAAAAGTTTGCGCAGGCGGAAACGCTTGTGTCCATATTTCCAATGTCGAATCCAGGCAGGTTGCCAGCTTCAATTGTCGGCACCGACCGGAACATTGCCTTAGTGTGAGCTGCTTCGCTTGATCGGTTAGCGACAGCGAGCGAGCAGATCAACGCCGTCGCGACAGCAGCTATCGTAAAGAGCCTACGCATAATTAGAATCCTCCAGATCGATTTGCCTGAAAAGTTGGGGTTATAAAATGGGGGTTAGACAGATTCCTGCATGCCGGCAGCGTTCGGCCAGGACTGCTTAGGCAGCGCCTTTGATCTTCTTGATTTCTTCGGTTAACACCGGCACCGCTTCGAACAGATCTCCGACGATGCCGTAATCAGCGATGTCGAAAATCGGCGCTTCGGGATCTTTGTTAATGGCCACGATGGTCCCGGAGTTCTTCATACCCACGAGATGTTGAATCGCGCCCGAGATTCCCAACGCGATGTAAAGCTTAGGCGCGACGGTCTGTCCCGATGAACCGATTTGACGATCGATCGGCAGCCACTCGGCATCGCAAATAGGCCGCGACGCCGCCAGGTCTCCGCCGAGCGCTTCCGCAAGTTTCTCTGCCAGCGCCAGATTGTCTTTGCTTTTGATACCACGGCCAACGGCAACGATGATGTCGGCCTTGCTCAAATCGACTGCTTGTTTGACTTCCTGAAATGGCGCTTCCGGCGTCATGCGAATTTCGCCAACGTCGACGGGTTTTTCTTCTAACTCCGCGCCAGTTCCCTTGCGCGCCTGATCTGGTCGATAAGCTCCCGATTGAAAGGTCGCAAAAACTGGCGCCGCGCCATCGGAAACAACATCGGCGTCGAGCTTGCCGAGGAAGATGCGGCGCGTGAACGTCAGCGTCGTGCCCGCCGCCTGCGCGCGAATGCAGTCGCTGATCAAAGCCTTTTCGAAACGCGCCGCTAGTTTAGGCGCGAAGTCGCGCACCAAATATGTATGGGGAAAAACGACGAGCTGCGGATCGAGTTGCCGCACGACACTTTCCATCGCGTCCGTGTAACCGTCGGGCGTGTACTGTGCCAACTTTTCGTTCTTTCCCTGAATGACCTTGGCCAGGTCGTAAGCTGCGATGTCCCGGGCCAACGCCGCCACGTCAGCGCCGAGAATTACGGCCGTCAACGGCTGTTGCAATTGCTCTGCAAGACCCTGCGCCGCCGCAATGGCCTCAAGCGAAGTCTTGTTCAGCGCGCCGTCGCGGTGTTCGATGAAAACTAAGATTCCGTTACTCATAAATTTGTGGCATAGACTTTAGAAACCTCTGCTCAAGTGCCTTTGACGCGTAGCGTCTGTACGAGTTTAGCCCGGCGTTTCAACGCCGGGATCAGATCCTTCTTTTGTTTTCGTCGCGTAGCGACGATTGAGTACGCCCTGGTTTCAAGCGTCGCTACGCGACGCGAATGCTCTGCTTGATCGTTCCCGGCCTTGAAAGGCCGGGCTAAATTCGTACGGACGCTACGCGTCGAAGACTTCAAACTTTCCTTTAGTCTGTGCTTTTCCAGCAAGACACAGGCTAAAGCCTATGCCACCTAAAACACCCGTGCTTCCGAATGTAGTTTTTGCGCTAATTCCGCGGCGCCGGCTTTCGCATCGCCGTTCCCCAGCAATTGCGTCTGCTTGGTTTTTTGGGGCAGATAAATCTTCTCGATGCGCTGATGCGTTGGACGATTTACGATCTCGGCGGCTGGCGTCACTTCCTTAATCTCTTTCTTCTTGGCAGCCATGATGCCCTTGAGCGTTGCATAGCGAATCTGGCTGATGCCTGATTGAATCGTTAACAGCGCCGGCAGCGGCATCGAGTACCATTGGTACCAACCGCTTTCCAGTTCACGCTTGACGCGAAGGCTGTCTCCGGAAGCGTCAACCTCGATCGCGATAGTCGCGTGCGGTACGCCCAGCAGTTCGGCCATAATCACGCCGGTTTGTCCGTAACCATAATCGTCCGATTGCAAGCCGGTAAGAACCAAGTCCGGGTTTTCATCGCGAATCGCGGCGACCAGTGCACTCGCCGCGGCATAAGGCGAAAGCTGGCCCAGGTTGTCACCAACCACATGAATCGCCCGGTCGGCGCCGCGTGCCAGCGCGTCCTTGATCACACTCTTCACGCGCTGCGGCCCCATGGAACAAACAACTACTTCGCCGCCGAGCTTTTCCTTGACGCGCAGGGCTTCTTCCAAAGCGTAGCCGTCGGATTCACTCACCTCGAAAGACAGATCGCCCTCTTCAATCCAGGTAGCTTCTTTGTTGATTCTCAGGATCGCATCTTTATTCGCGACCTGTTTCATCATCACTAGGATTTTCATCGTTGGTCCGTTGTTAGTAGTCAGTGGTCCGTTGTCAGTAGCTGTTGAGGCAGCGTGCAACTGCTCACGGACAACTGACGACTAACTATTCATCGTAGCGCTTAAACAAAAGTGCGGCATTCGTTCCGCCAAACCCAAAACTATTCGACAGCGCATATTCAACTTCTGCTTGGCGCGGAACATTAGGCACATAGTCGAGATCGCAATCGGGATCGGGATTGACGTAATTTATCGTCGGCGGCAACACCTTACGATGCAGAGCCAACACTGAAAACACGCCTTCAATCCCGCCGGCCGCGCCCAGCAAATGGCCCGTCATAGACTTTGTCGAACTCACGGCAAGCTTGTACGCATGGTCGCCAAAGGTTTTCCTGATCGCCAACGTCTCAAACTTGTCGTTGTAAGGCGTCGAAGTGCCGTGGGCATTGATGTACCCCACTTGCTCCGGTGCGATGCCGGCATCCTTGATCGTTTTCGTCATCGCGCGGATCGCGCCCGACCCGGTTTCGTCAGGCATCGTCAAGTGAAACGCATCCGCCGTCATGCCGTAGCCAACCAACTCGGCATAGATGCGCGCGCCGCGTCGTTTCGCGAATTCCAATTCTTCCAAAATCATGAGTCCGGCGCCTTCGCCAACAACAAAACCGTCGCGGTCGCGTTCGAACGGCCGCGACGCGTGCAGCGGATCGTCATTCCGAGTTGATAGCGCGCGCATTGACGCAAAACCAGCAACACTCATCGGCGTGATGGCCGACTCCGCGCCGCCGCAGATCATTACGTCCGCGTCGCCGCGTTGAATGATTTTGAAGCTGTCGCCAATCGCATGGGCCCCGGCGGCACAGGCGGTGGCGGTGGCGGAGTTTGGTCCCTTTGCTCCGTAGCGAATGGAAACCTGCCCGGCCGCCAGATTAACGATCGCGGAAACGATAAAGAAAGGTGAAACGCGATCGGGGCCTTCGTTGAGCAGCTTTGAATGTTCACGCTCGATAGCCCAGAAATCACCTATGCCGCTGCTGATGTAAGTGCCCGCCTGTTCCGCAACATCGTCGGGAAACCTGCCCGCTTCGTTCAGGGCCAGACCGCTGTCGGCCATAGCCTCCACCGCCGCGGCAATGGCGTAATGAATAAAGGCGCCCATCTTGCGCGCCTCTTTCTTTGCTATGAATTTGAGCGGATCAAAATCTTTAACTTCCGCGGCAATCTTAACCGAAAACTTTTCGGTGTCGAATTTCTTAATGTAGCCCACGCCGCTCTGACCGTTCATCAGCGCGGACCACGTTGATTCAACTGAATTGCCAACCGGCGTTATCAGACCCAGTCCGGTAACAACAACACGACGTGCCAAATCAAGACTCCTTGAAAAAAATAGTACTGAGTAATGAGTGATGAGTACTGAGGTTAGACGGGCTCGTCTGTCCTCAGCGCTCGCCACCAATGACTGTTCGACTATTTCTTGTGCTGGTCGATGTAGTTATACGCGTCGCGCACACTTTGAATCTTCTCCGCGTCTTCATCAGGGATTTCGATGCCGAACTCTTCTTCAAAGCGCATCACCAGCTCCACTGTATCCAACGAGTCCGCCCCCAGGTCATCGATAAAGCGGGCATTCGGCGTTACTTCGTTCTCATCAACACCTAGTTCGTCGACGATAATTTGTTTGACCTTATTCTCGATCTCTTGATCGGGCATCGTTTTGCTCCTCTTGTGATGAAATATCTATTTCGATTAGTTAAGCAAACTGTTAGTTTGCAGTGGCGCTGCAGCCTTCAAGTTTGTGGCCTTGAACCACCGCAAACTAACAGTTTGCTTTACGTCTTAGTCCTTAAGAAACGCCGAGGCCGGCGCTCGCTGCTTTTAGACTCGCCGCGTCCTCGACATTGAAACACTTCACTTCGCGGCTTGTCTGCCGCATCAAGCCTGACAATACTTTTCCCGGGCCGACTTCAATGAAGTTTTCGACGCCTTGTTGAATCAACAATTGCATCGACTCGAGCCAGCGCACCGGCGCCGACACCTGACGAATCACCGCGTCGCGAGCCGCATCGGCTGCCTTGTTGGCTGCGGCATCAACATTCGTTACCAACGGTATCGACAGGTCCTGAAAACTAACGCTTTCCAGGTCAAAAGCCAAACGGTCCTGGGCCGGCAACATTAAGGCGCTATGAAAAGGCGCGCTTACATTCAACTTTACAACTCGTTTCGCGCCAGCATCTTTCAGCAATTCGCTTGCTCTTTCAACCGCTTCAGCGTGGCCGGCGATGACGACTTGATTCGGCGAGTTGATGTTCGCCGGCGCGCAAACCTGGCCTTGTTGAGCTGCTGCACAGGCAGCCTCGATGGCTTCAAGTTCCAGGCCCATAACCGCCGCCATCGCGCCCACGCCCGGCGGCACGGCTTCCTGCATGTAACGGCCGCGTTTGCGCACGGTCTGAATCGCCTCGTTGAGTGACAGCGACTTTGCTGCGACCAAAGCCGAATATTCGCCGAGGCTGTGTCCGGCAACAAATTCCGGTTTCGGAAAGCCTTCCGATTCGATTACGCGAAGAACTGCAACTGAGACTGCTAGAATTGCGGGCTGCGTATTCTCAGTTAGCTGCAACTCCTCGACTGAGCCTTCGAAGCACAACCGCGAAATCGAAAAATGAAGCGCATCGTCCGCCTCTTCAAAGATCCGCCTGGCGACCGCAAAGTTTTCTACCAGGTTCTTGCCCATTCCGGGAGATTGCGAACCTTGTCCCGGAAAAATGTAAGCGGTGGTCATAAGAAGTAAATCGTAAATAGTCGAACGATGGCGACTCTCAAACCAAGAAATGTTTCAGGTTAAAGGCTCTTTCTATTTACGATTTACGATTCACGATTTACGAACCGCTCACCAGCGAATCAATACCGCGCCCCAGGTCACGCCCCCGCCAAACGAAGCAAGCAGCACAATGTCGTCCTTTTGAATCTTGCCCGCTTCAACGCATTCATCCAGGCCGATCGGAATGGATGCCGACGACGTGTTCCCATGCATGGCGATGTTGGAATAGACGCGATCCATGTCAACGTTCAGCTTGCTGGCCACTGCATCGGTGATTCTCTGGTTTGCCTGATGCGGAATGAAGAGCTTGACGTCATCCGCAGTCAGGCCAGCTTCTTCCAAAACCTCGCGAGAGATTTCGGCCATGGACCGTACGGCAACTTTGAATAGTTCGTTGCCCTTCATCTTAAAAAAGTGATCGCCGGCAGCCAGCGTTTCAGCGCTCGCCGGCCTGCGCGTGCCACCACCCGGGGAAAAAAGCTGTTCTTCGTATCTGCCATCGGACCGAATGCGCGCGCCCAAAATTCCGTGATTATTTTCAACCGCTCCTAACACCGCCGCGCCAGCGCCGTCACCAAACAAAACACACGTTGCCCGGTCGGTGTAGTCGACGTACTGAGTCAGAATCTCAGCCCCAATGACCAGCGCATGCTTTGATTTCCCCGTGCGAATCATCGTGTCCGCCACGGTCAAGCCATACAAAAACCCGGAGCAAGCGGCCACCAAATCCATTGCCGCGGCTTTGTTGGCGCCAAGCTCGGCCTGAATGATGCATCCGGTTGAAGGAAGAATCTGATCCGGCGTAACGGTGGCGCACAGGATCAGATCGATGTCGGCTGGTTCCAGACCAGCGCGCTCAATTGCCTGGCGCGCAGCCTTGACCGCAAACAGAGATGTGTACTCACCTGGCGCCGCTTTCCGTCGTTGCTTGATTCCGGTTCGTGACGTAATCCAGTCGTCCGACGTCTCGACCATCTTTTCCAGATCGGCGTTCGTCAGGATTCCTTCCGGATATGAATGGCCGGTTCCAAGTATGCCGGCGCGAATATCTGCCATTAATTCCTCTGTCGTTGTGATTGGTGCGTAATACTATCCACTAGCTGATAAAAAAGCCAAGCTGTTAAGAGTTCGGGTACTGATGCAGTTTGAATTAAAGGCCTCGCCGTGGCAATGAGGTCAGTACCGTCCGC
>DNND01000106.1:35950-39746 GCA_003488005.1 Blastocatellia bacterium
TCCGCGGTAGCGGATGGATTCAGACACTGCCAATCAGGAGTCAATGCATCCATCCGCTACCGCGGACGGTACTGACCTCATCACACTCGGTTGCCGCAAATCAAACTGCATCATTACTAGAGTTGGCCACTTCAAGCTGATGCTTGCAGCGCGTTTGTTTCCGCAATTCCCTTTTCAATGCGTTCGCTGGCTCGATTTTCCGAAAATTCCTTCACCGCCCTAATTGCATTTCTAATCGCGCGCGCGTTAGAACTGCCGTGTCCGATCACGACTATTTTGCGAACGCCCAAAAGAGGCGCGCCGCCGTGTTCCGAGTAGTCGAGTTGTTTCTTGATGTTGCGAAAGGCGGGCTTGGCAAGCATCGCTCCCGCTTTGGTGACCGCGGATGCAGTCAGCTCGCGTTTGATCATCCAGAGCATCGCATCCGTGAGCCCTTCGGAAAGTTTCAGCATGACGTTTCCGGTAAAGCCGTCGGTAACGATCACATCGACGGCTCCGGAAAACACATCGCGACCTTCAACGTTGCCCATGAAATTCAAACTACTCATTTTGCGCAGCAGGGGAAACGCTTCCTTGGTGAGGTCGTTGCCCTTCGCTTCCTCTTCGCCAATGCTCATCAGGCCGACCACCGGACTTTTGGTTCCCAGCACTGCGCGAGAATAAGCATCGCCCATTATTGCAAACTGGACCAGGTGCTCTGCTTTGCATTCAGCATTCGCACCAACGTCGAGTAACAAAGTGGGTTTCGGTGACCGGGTGGGAATCAGTGCGGCCAGGGCCGGACGATCAACTCCGGGCAGCATGCCAATCACCATTTTCGCCGTGGCCATTGCCGCGCCCGTGTTTCCCGCCGAAACAAAACCGTCGGCATAGCCGTCGGTAACCAATCTCGCTCCTACACGCAAAGAGCTTTTCTTTTTTCGCCGGACGGAAGTCGCAACCGGCTCGCCCATGCCGATCACTTCCGCGGCCTCGACTAGCTCAATTCCACGGTCGCCGTCGCCGCGCCAACCGCAGCGCCGCAACTCCGGCACGAGCTTCTCAGGCTGACCGACCAGGATGACAGTCAGGCCCAGGTCGCGCGCCGCCGCGAGCGCACCATCGATCTCGGCATGCGGCGCGTGGTCGCTGCCCATCGCGTCGAGAACGACTTTTCCCGTTAAGCGAGATTCATCCTTCGACTGAGTTCGCACAGACGATTTTTATCGAGTTAGGATTCTTGTACCTGCACAACTTGCCGGCCCTTATAGTGTCCACACTTTGGGCAGACGCGGTGTTGCAGCCGGGGTTCCTGGCAGTTTGGACAGAGGGTCGTTTGCGGCGGTGTCAGCGCGTCATGCGCCCGTCGCTTACCGCGTCGCGCCTTTGAATGTCTTCGTTTTGGATTTGGCATAATTCTCCAGTCGTAAATCGTAAATCGTGAATAGTAAATCGTAAGAACCAACTGAGTTCTATTTACGATTTACTATTTACGATTTACCAGTTCTTTCAATCCCGCCCAGCGCGGATCGGTTTCCGCGGTTTCACAATCACAAGCAGCCGCGTTGCGATCCGTACCGCAGGTTGGGCAAATCCCCTGACAGCCTTCCTGACAAAGCACGTGATCGGGCGCCGTCAGGAGCAGCTCTTCTCTTACCAGTGAATCGATGTCGATAACTGCCCCATCGAACACCGCAAGATTCAAATCATCTTCAGAGAGCTCGACGGCATGCTGCGCTGCATATTCCGCTACGGTCGCATACTCCCGGCCGAATTTCGCAACTACCGCCGACCTTACCGATTTCAAACAGCGGTCACACTCTAGCTCCAAAGTACCGGTAATCCTGCCGCTGACTTTCACGCGGCCTCGATCAGATCTAATTCGGCCCCGAACATAAGGTTGGGGATCGAGCAAATGGACGCGTTCGTCCTCGAGACTCAATTCCCCGGGCTGATACTGATGATCGAAATCTTTCCCGGATTCGGCCAGACTGGCAACTTCTATTTGCATGACCACCACACTGTCGCGAACATCGCAATTTGGGGCGTCGCGAGCAAAAGGCCATTATAACTGCGGCGGCTCGGGTGTCAACGAGCGGCCCACTTGCGAGTACTGATGCAGGTTGAATTAAAGCCGCGCAATGCCAATGATGGCAGTACCGTCTGCGGTAGCGGATGGATGCAGTTATTGCTCATTAGCAATGTCGGAACCCATCCGCTACCGCAGACGGTACTGACCTCACGACACTCAGCTACCTCAAATCAAAAAGTGCATCAGTACCGCGCTGCCATAACAGATATAGTTCAGAGTACAAGCTTTAGCTTGCGTGCCGCGAGCAGCCTAAAGGCTGGACTCTGAACTTCTGGCGTCTAACGGCACATTCGCTCCGCCTAATCAGCCTTCGCAGGCGAATCCGGAACATCAAGCGCTCGCTCAACTTTCTCAGTCAGCCGCTCAAGCCTGTTTTCCAGCGCCGAAATTCTTTCCAGCAAGTGCTCTTCGCTCGAGACGGCCACGTCCGCGGCATCGTAACGCGCGCCCAGCGTTTCGACGATAATCATTAGCCGCGTGCCGCAGCGCGCGCAGAACTCCTGCCCCAGGGGATTCGCCGCCAGGCATTTTTGACAGTAATGAGCTACGGAAGACATTTTCTTAAGGCTTGGTCTTACGCCTTTGGTCTTTGGTCTTTGGCGTTTCGATGACTTCCCTTTCAACTATCCACAATCCCTAACTGGGCCAACATAAATCAAAGACCAAAGGCCCAAGACCAAAGACCCTGATCAAGAATATTCATAAAAGCCGCGGCCCGTCTTCTTACCCAACCAACCGGCATCAACATACTGCCTGAGCAACGGGCAGGCGCGATACTTTGGATCACCAAAACCTTCGTACAAAACATTCAAAATGGCAAGACAGACATCGAGTCCGATAAAGTCGGCCAAGGTCAGCGGTCCCATCGGGTGATTCATCCCCAGCTTCATTATGCCGTCGATGCTTTCGCGAGTGGCGACGCCTTCATGAAGTGCGAAAACCGCTTCGTTGATCATTGGCATCAAGACACGATTTGAAACGAAGCCCGGCGAATCGCGGCAGTCAAGCGCGGTCTTGCCAAGTTTTTCTGACAGTTCTCGAACGCGCTCGTACGTTTCATCGGAAGTGGCCAGGCCGCGAATCACTTCGACCAGCTTCATGACCGGAACCGGATTCATGAAGTGCATGCCGATAACTTTGTCCGGCCGGTTTGTTACTGCACCCAGTTTTGTAATTGAAATCGAAGAGGTGTTCGAAGCCAGAATCGCGTGCGCCGGAGTAACGCGGTCGAGGGTCTTGAAGACTTCAGTTTTCACTTCGAGATTTTCCGTTACTGCCTCGATGACAAACGCCGCTTCACTCAATGCTTCGAGTTCCGTCGTAATCTTAATGCGACCCAGGACTGATTGTTTTTCTTCACTGGTCAGCCGCTCCTTATCAACGTCGCGTTGCAAGTTGCGATCGATGGCCCTCATGCCTCGCTCAAGAAACTCGGTACTGATATCGCGCATCACGACGTCATAGCCGGCGCGCGCTGCTACCTGGGCGATGCCATTGCCCATTGTTCCTGATCCCACGACGCCTATTATCTCAGGCATCATTACGATCCGAGGTTCGGGTTATTGAGTGTGATAAGCCGATTTTCCATTTGCCATTTACCAGTTATTATTTTCCATTTCATTCTATTCGCGTTCGTATTCTTTTTGAGTCTACCGTGCTCAATGTCTACTTTGACCTCCAATTTGCCGTTGGCGAAAGCCCAAATGAAAAATGATAAATGGCAAA
>DNND01000106.1:40059-40695 GCA_003488005.1 Blastocatellia bacterium
GAAAAATGATAAATGGCAAATGGAAAATCTGGTTTGTCAGAACGTTCTAATAGACAACTCCCTATCGTTCCACCGCCATCGCGACCGCATTGCCGCCGCCGAGGCAAAGCGAGATGACACCACGATGCGCATCCCGACGTTTCAATTCATAAAGCATCGTCGTCAACAACCGCGAACCTGATTGCCCAATCGCATGGCCCAGTGCAACTGCGCCGCCGTTGACATTCAGGCGTGCGGGATCGAGCCCCAACTCTTTAGTAATCGCCACGGCTTGTACCGAGAACGCTTCGTTTAATTCAATCAGGTCAACGTCGCCGAGCGACCAACCGGCCTTTTGCAAAACTTTCTTAATCGCTTCGACCGGGGCCATCATCACTAATGCAGGCTCAATACCCGACGTCGCCTGCGCAACTATTCGCGCCATTGGTTCCGCACCAAGCGACTTTGCTTTCTCGAGCGAAGTAACTACTACCGCCGACGCGCCGTCATTCACTCCGGGTGCGTTTCCGGCCGTCACAGTTCCACCTTCTTTCTTAAAGGCCGGCTTTAACTTTCCCAGAGCCTCGATCGAGGTGTCCTCGCGAACTGTCTCGTCGGTATCAAAGATCACGGCCGCGCCTTTCTTCTGCGGAATCT
>DNND01000106.1:41024-41198 GCA_003488005.1 Blastocatellia bacterium
CCTTGATTGCGGCGGCCGCTTTGCGATGTGAGTTGAGCGCGTACTCGTCCTGTTGTTCGCGGCTGACGGCGAATTTTTCTGAGACGACTTCGCCGGTACAGCCCATGTGGTAGTCGTTGTAAGCGTCCCACAGCCCGTCATGAATCATCGCGTCAACCAGCACGCCGTTTCCCA
>DNND01000106.1:41564-41878 GCA_003488005.1 Blastocatellia bacterium
TCCATGCCGCCGGCCACCACGATATCGGTGTCGCCCAATTGGATACCCTGCGCCGCCATCATCACTGCTTTTAGACCAGAGCCGCAGACTTTGTTTACGGTCACTGCTGAAACAGCCGGCAACAAGCCGCCACGCAACGCAGCTTGGCGCGCGGGATTTTGGCCCAGGCCGGCCTGTATGACGCAACCCATGATCACTTCGTCGACATCCTCGGCCGGTACGCCGGCACGCTTGACGCTTTCACGGACCACAATCGCGCCGAGTTCGGTTGCGGAAAATCCTTTTAGAGAACCGAGAAACTTTCCCACCGGCGT
>DNND01000106.1:42181-42390 GCA_003488005.1 Blastocatellia bacterium
CCGAGAAACTTTCCCACCGGCGTTCGCGCAGCGCTAATTATCACTGCTTGTCTGGTTTCGCTCATTAACACTCCTGAAAGATTGATTGCTTGTAGGATTACTATTTAGACCAAGAGTGTCAAGCAAGCGTATGTCGTTGCAGCGCGCTAGAAGTTCAGAGTCGAACCTTCAGGTTGCTTCGTTGGGAAACACGCAAGCTAAAGCTTGTA
>DNND01000106.1:42699-68655 GCA_003488005.1 Blastocatellia bacterium
CAAGCTAAAGCTTGTACTCTGAACCGCCGGCCTATAATGAAAGTTACCGGAATTGAACAACAGCGCGCGCGAATGTTATGCTCGCCTTGCTATTCAAACGTTTCAACATCAATTCAATAATCAAACATGCAGGCCTTAATACTTGCCGGCGGTAAAGGCACGCGGCTGCGGCCCCTGACCGTCTACACACCGAAACCGATTGTGCCAATCTGCAATCGACCGTTTCTGCTTTATCAGATCGATACGCTGCGACGCGCGGGCATTACCGACATCACGCTCTCGCTTTCCTATCAACCAAACAAGATCGAACAGTTGCTTGGCGACGGCTCTGATCACGGGGTGAACCTTAGATACACCGTTGAGCCGCAACCGATGGGTACGGCGGGGGCTTACAAGTTTGCGGAGGATTTGATTCGCGAACCGACGGTCGTATTCAATGGCGATATCCTGACGGACCTCGATCTGAAAACCGTCATTCGCGAACATACTGAACACGCTGCCACCGCAACAATCGTCTTAACGCCAGTGGAAAACCCTTCATCTTATGGTCTGGTGGAAACGGAAAGCGACGGCCGCATCCGGCGCTTTCTCGAAAAGCCAAAGGCGGAAGAGATCACCTGCAATACGATAAACGCCGGGACCTATATCCTTGAACCTGGAGTTCTGGATCTCATTCCGGCCGGCGAAAATCATTCGTTCGAGTATGGCCTGTTTCCCGAGCTGCTCAAACGCAAACAGACTTTCTTCGCGCATGTCCCTCAGCGCACCTACTGGATTGATATCGGCACTCCGGAAAGATACTTGCAAGCACATCACGACCTGCTCGGTAACCGCGTCGCGCGTATTCACATCAAGGAACGCCGCGGAGATTTTGACTCGGCCACCGCGGCGGAAATCGATGCCCTTTCGATGATTGGCAACGAATGCCAGATCAAGCCGGGTGCGCAAATCATTAATTCCGTTCTTGGCCAGGGCTGTTTCGTCGAGGAACGCGCGCGCGTTGAGAATTCCGTCATCTGGCCGCACACACGCATAGGCACGGCTGCCGAAGTAACCGGTGCAATTGTCGGGCGCGGCTGTCACATTGGACGCTCGGCCGTGGTTGGACCAGGCTCAGTGCTTGGCGATAAGACTTCAGTCACTGATTACACGATCACCGGAGACATTCACGGGTGACCGCGCCACTCACTGCAATCAAATTTGGCACTGACGGTTGGCGGGCGGTCATCGCCCGCGACTACACGTTCGAAAATGTCGAACGCGTCGCGCAGGCGTACGCTGATTACCTTCTGAAAGAAAACGGCACCGAACCATTCGTTGTTGTCGGTTACGATCGTCGCTTCCTTTCTGAACAATTTGCGCAGCGCGCGGCTGAGGTGTTCGCCGGAAACGGATTGCGCGTTTCGCTTTTCAATGAAGCCGCCCCCACGCCGTTAATTTCGTGGGCCGTAAAGGAACTCAACGCGCAGGGCGGCGTCGTTATCACCGCTTCCCACAATCCCCCGGACTTTAACGGTTTCAAAATCAAAGCGCCGTGGGGCGGCAGTGCATCACCGGCCACAACCACTGCGGTTGAGAAACTGGTTGATGCGCAGCCACCAAAACTCAAAGAGATTACGAACAAGCAAAGCGACCTGTTGACGCCGGCGGTCGAAAGTTACCGCGCGCAGATTGCCTCGTACATCGATCTCGATCGGTTGCGAAAAACCAACGCGACGGTCGTGGTCGATCCAATGCACGGCTCGGGCGGCACTTGGGTGGAAAGTTTTCTGCAAGGCGGCGAACTGAAAGTTGAAACTATTCGCGGCTATCGCGATCCGCTCTTTGGCGGCGTAAACCCTGAACCAATCGATAAGAACCTGGCGGCGCTAAAGCAACGAGTAATTGCGAGCCAGGCGCTGGTTGGACTGGCGACCGACGGCGATGCTGATCGGGTTGGCGCAGTGAACGAGCTCGGCGAAACGATGACGATGCATGACGTCGTGCCGCTGATTCTCTTGCATCTGGTTCGCGAACGAAAGATGACTGGCGGCGTCGTACGCACCTTTTCGCAATCAGTCTTGCTCAAACGAATGGCCGCGGCGCTTGGTCTGAAACTCTTTGAAACACCCATCGGGTTCAAGTATGTCGCCGACCTAATGCTGAACGACGACATTCTGATTGGCGCGGAAGAATCCGGCGGCATCGGTGTCAAGGGTCACATTCCCGAACGCGACGGCATTCTGAATTCTCTGCTCTTCCTGGAAGCAATAATCACCGCCGGCAAAAAGCCAACCGAAATGCTGCGTGAGCTTCACCGCGAGTTTGGCGAATTTCATTTTGGACGGACCGACTTGCACCTCGATATGGACGTGGGCCAGCGGTTGCTCGAAACGCTTAAGCAGTCGCCGCCTGCTACCTTCGCCGATCTGAAAGTTGCGAGCGTCGAAGCAACCGACGGCACAAAACTGCTGTTCGCTGATGACTCGTGGATTTTGTTTCGCCAGTCAGGCACCGAGCCTATGCTCCGAATCTATGCAGAAGCGGCTGACGTTCCGAAGATGCGGGCGCTGCTGGAAGCCGGTGAGCAACTGGCTGTAAATGGTTAACTGTTAATTCTGCGAGGCAGTGAGGTCAGTACCACCACGCGGTAGCGGGTGGGTGAACGATGTAGCAGCGACAAGGGCTCGAGGACCTGGCTTTTGCCCGGGGATCTTGTTCGGGAGCGGACCCACCCGCTACCGCGTGGTGGTACTGACCTCATTGCCTGCGAACCGTCGCTTTTTTTGACAACACACTAACGGAGCACCGCCGAACCACGAATCTATTGACTGTTGGTCCGAAACTGATTATTTTTAGCCACCCCGAATTCCCCGCAACCAGTAATCACGCCCCCATTCCGGAACGCTTCGTCAAACGGAGGTAGCTGCAATGGGTTTAATCATCTTAATCATTTTGATTCTTTTACTGCTCGGCGCGGTGCCGGCCTGGCCGCACAGCAGAAGCTGGGGCTATGGACCAAGCGGCGGCATCGGCTTGATCCTGGTGATCGTTCTGATCCTTTTGCTGTTGCGGGTCATCTAGCAGAGCGCTTGCTGTCCGATAAGCTTTAGCTTGTCGTAACGCCGCGACAAGTTTATCGGACATTTGCAAGCTTAGACTTTAGTCTGAGGTCGGTTCTGGAACAAGAATCACAGACTTAAGTCTGTGCTACAGTCGCGCACGAATGCCTGAATTACCCGAGGTTGAACATGTCGTGCGCGCATTGCGCCATGCTGTTTCTGGTCGGCGCATTTTAGCCGTAGAACTAAACTTGCCGCGGCTGCTGGCCGCGCCCTCACCCGCCGTATTCAAACGAAAACTTCGCGGCGCATTGATCAGCGGGGTCAGCCGGCGTGGCAAATACATTCTTGTCGCGCTCGACAATGACCAGGTGCTGGTGGTCCATTTGCGCATGACCGGCAAATTTATTTCAGTTGGACTTGACAGTTCACTGCCTCCCTATCCGCACGTAATCTTTCATCTCGACAACGATCGCCGCCTGGTGTTCTCTGACATGCGGCAGTTTGGTCGAATGCGTTTGTTGTCGTCGAAAGCACTGCAGGAGTTGGCCCAAATCAGGGCACTGGCGCCTGAGCCTCTGCTGGATGAGTTCACGCCTGAGTATTTATTTACAACCTTAAAGAAGTCGCGCCGCAGCCTGAAGCAGTTGCTGTTGGACCAAACGAAGATTTTAGGTTTGGGGAACATCTATGCGAGCGAAGCGCTGTTCCTCGCGCGCATCAGTCCGTTCAAAAGCGCGGACACCTTGTCTCGCAAACGCGCCTTGGTACTTTTCGAGGCGATTCGTGAGGTGTTGCACGTAGCGATTGACGCGGGTTCAACTCTGAAGATCGACCTGGATGATCAAAATGGCAGTTACTTTGGAAGTGACGAGCGCTTTTGGCGAGTGTATGAGCGCGCAGGTGAACCGTGCGTCAACTGCGGAACGAAAATTCGGCGCGCGGTGCAAGGTGGGCGATCAACTTACTTCTGTCCGAAGTGCCAGCGCAGGTGAAAGCCACCGTCACCAAAAGAGCGGGGGCAAGCCACCCTTCCTAACCTGAAAATTTACTCAACTGGCCTGATTCTCCAACCTAAACAACCTCTCAGGTCGGGAAGGGTGGCTTGCCCCCGCCTAACTCGCGCTAGAGATTAGCCGCCACGAAACCAATCAATTAAGTTTAGCTGAGTATCTGGTCGCTACCGACCGCGCTTAAGTGTGGCGCTATATCACGCATTTGTTACTCGCGTCCTACGCGTTCGCACTTGTATAATCGGAGTCATGAAAATCAAAGTCGTAGTGCACGAAGCGGAAGAAGGTGGTTACTGGGCTGAAGTTCCGGCTATTCCTGGTTGCGCTACCCAAGGCGAGACATTTGAAGAACTGCTTCACAATCTCTGTGAAGCCGTGGAGGGTTGTTTGTCAGTGAATGTTTCCGATGAAAAACTTTGAGAGTTCCTTTAGTACTTATCTCTAACTCTTGCTATGAGATCGTTTAGAGCCTTCTGAACGGTTTCCGCCATCGCTTCGACGAAATCAGCGGTGAAGCCTATGTAGTCAACACCGACAGAAATTCCCCTATCTTCCCAGCGACGAATCTTCTGAAGGATAGTTGGCTTGATCATCTCGATACGACCATTACAGTGGGCTATCGCGTTCCGCACAAGCAACAACATTTCCAGAGTTTCATTTACTCCCGCAATTTCGATCAGCGAAAAATGGAGCACGTGGTCATAGTATTTTATGGCGCGCTCGAAATCATTGCTGGCTCGGAGATCACCTAGGGTTAGTACTGGTTTTTCTTGATCTCTTATGTACTTGGCTACCTCAATGAAGCCGGATTCAAAACTCGCCCATAGTTGAATCAGAATTGGTGAACGATAAAGACGAGGCAGTACCTCATCCGCAAATTCGTCGATCCATTGCATGGAACCGTACCACTCGTCAGGCTCCGCACCTTTTAGATCCTCTTCTAATCTCTTCCGTTCACTTTCGATAATGCCGGGTAACCGCCTTTCGATCGATTGTCTGTGTTCCAGGATTACTGAAAGCTCGGCCTCTATTCCGACAAAACGGAAATCCACCACGAAGTTCAAATCAGGTTTATCCTGTTCTACCACGCGATTCCCCCTCAAAAGTATCCGAGACTTTTTACAGATTCTCCTTAATAAAATCCGTCATCATTTGCCGCATGTGCTTCACCAGCAGCGGATCGGTTACTCCATGCCGCGACTTTGGATAAACCATCAACTGAAACTGCTTGCCCGCCTTTTGTAGCTCATAGACAAACTGCACCGTGTTTTGAAGATGCACGTTGTCGTCGATCGCGCCATGAATCAAGAGCAACTTGCCGTGCAGGTCCTTGGCCGCAGTAACCGGCGAACTCTTCTTGTAACCTTCGGGATTATTTTGCGGCGTGCGCATGTAGCGCTCGGTGTAAATCGAATCGTAGTCGCGCCAGTCGGCCACCGTGCCGCCGGCAATTCCCATCTTGAAGCTTTGGCTGTGTGTCAACGCATAGCTCGTCATGTAACCACCATAGCTCCAACCCCACATGCCGATGCGTTCACCATCGACATACGGCTCGCTCTTCAACCAAGCCAGTCCATCTTCGAGATCGCGCAATTCCAGTTCGCCAAAATTCTGGTAGACAGGCCATTCCGATTCCGCACCTTTGCCGCTGCCGGTCCGATTATCACAAATCCAAATGATGTAGCCATGTTGCGCCATCAGTTGGTGCCACATGTAGGTTGTGCTGCCCCAGCCGTTGCGCACCTGCGGCGCGTGCGGTCCGCTGTAAGTAAACTCGAGCACCGGATATTTTTTGGTTGGATCGAAATCCGGTGGCTTGATCATCATCGCTTCCATTGGAAAGCCGTCACGCGTTTTCACTTGTAACAGTTCCGCGGTGCCTAGCTTGTATTGCTTCAACGCTTCGACTTTGTTTTCTTCAATGACGCGAACTAACTTTCCGTCCGCATCGTAAAGTCGCGTCTGCGTCGGCGAGTTGACGTCGCTCCAGTTGTCGATGAAAAGCCTCGAACCCGCGCCGAACGTTGCCTTGTGCGAACCTTCAGTCGTCGTTAGTCGCTGCAAGCCCGTCCCATCTAATTTGATTCGATAAGTTTGCGGCGCGACGTGACTGTGTTCGGTGCCACTAAAATAAATGACGCCCTTCGCTTCATCGACGCTGTCGATTGAGCGGACCTCCCACTTGCCGTCGGTGACTTGCCGGAGCAACTTGCCGTCGCGATCATAATGATAAAGATGACGCCAACCGTTGCGCGTGCTTTGCCACAAAAAGGAGCCATCTTTCAGCCAGCTCGGATTGTCAATTGCCTCCACCCAGGTTTTGGACGTCTCGCGAAATCCGGTGTTCACTTTTCCGGTTCCCGGGTCAGCAAAGTTCAAATCCAAAAACGTCTGCTCGCGATTCTGTGCCTGATAGACGACGCGGCTGCTGTCCGGACTCCAGCTCACCCGCACAATCAGCAAATCCGCCGGCGTATATTTCGAGTTATCGACCCAGCGCGTGGCGCCGCCATCCGCATTGACCACGCCAAGTTGGACCAGCGGATTCGGATCGCCGGCCTGCGGGTACGGAGTTTCCTCGATAGTCTGGTGGTAAGGAATGTGGTCTACAACAGCAAACTCATGAACGGGATTTTCATCGAGCCTGAGGTAGGCGAGCATCTTTGAATCAGGACTCCACCAGTACGCTTCGAAATTGCCGCGCCCGTAAAGCTCTTCCTGATGTACCCAGTCCAATCGCCCATTCAAAATCTTTGGACCACCGCCGGTAGTCAAGCGCCGCTCAGTTCCGCGGCCGAGATCGAAAACGAACATGTCGTTCAAGCGTACGAACCCGATCATGCGATCGTCGGGACTAAACGTCTCGCCGACCTCTTCGTCGTTAGGATTGTTTGTGACTCTTAAGGCCTTGTCGCTGCCGAATTTATAGTAATAAAGATCGTTTGCGAAATTTATCAGCGCCGCGGTTTCCGCGTTGTTCATTTGATACGAACCGCGGTTAGCGATCTGTTTCGCATCCTTCGCGCTAATGCCCGGAATCGCGGCGAACGCTGCTTCCATTTTTGCGGCGTCCAGGAACGGCACTGCCTCGCCAGTCACCGCATCGACTCTTTGCAGGCGCGGAAGGTCTTTTTTGGACGCATCATTGCTCAACAAGTAATGCGTGCCGTCCTTAAGCCAGCGAATGTTGGGGACCGTGCCGCTGAAGTTGACGCGCTTCGTCGGATCGAAAATGTCATCGATGGTTAGAAGCTTTTGTTGACCTAACGCGAGAGAAGTTGGAGAAAGAACTACGGCGAAAAATAAGTAAGCGAGTAAACGATTGCGCAAGAACAGTCTCCTCTGATTATGTTTGTTTCAGTTGGTCTTTCGGCATCAGCTTTCTGATGATCGGCGTTGCCGCAAAAAGAACCAGGGCCGCCAACATCAACGAAGCAGCAGTAATAATGAACAGCATTGGCATTTGTTCGAGCTTTTCCGGATCGACCTGGCCGCCGACCAGGCCGCCGATGAGATTGCCGACCGCCGACGCCAGAAACCAGATGCCCATCATCTGGCCGACGAAGCGGCGCGGCGAAAGCTTGGTCATCGACGACAAGCCAACCGGGCTCAGGCACAGCTCGCCTATGGTCTGGAAAAAATAGCTGGCTACCAGCCACCACGGCGAAACTTTAATTGCTCCGCCGCTCGACACGACGGAGTTGGCAGCGAAGATCATAATGACAAATCCGAGGCCCGCGAAGAACAGGCCCAACGCAAACTTGGCCGGGCTCGACAATTCTCTCCCCTGCCGAGCCATTCGTACCCACAGCCACGCGAAAAAGGGCGCCATCAAAAATATGAAAAAGGAGTTTACGGATTGGAACCAGGTTGCCGGAATTTCAAACCCGCCCATGCTTCTGTTCGTAAAATCGCGCGCAAATAGATTGAGCGACGTCGGCGCTTGCTCGAATGCCGACCAGAAGATGGCGGCGAATATGAAGAGGATGAAGATGACACCCACCCGCTTCTTCTCTTCAGTGGCTAGCCCGCCGCCAATGAACATGTAACCAAAATAAACTACGGCTACCCCGACCAGAACGTAGGTCATGTTCTTCCCAATCACCTGAGCGTTAAGCGGCAGAACGCCCATCACAGCGAGCACGATGACGATCGCAAGGATTGTGAGTCCTACTCCCAGGATCAGTTTGATAGTTCGCACCTGCTTAGCCTGCACTACCGGGTCGGAATGGCGCGTTGGCTCCAGGCCGAGACTACCAAGCGTCTTTTTTGCCATCAGCGAGAACGTCGCCAAACCTATCAACATGCCCACGCCGGCGGCGCCAAAGCCAAAGTGCCAACCATACTTCTCGCCGAGAAATCCGGTCACTATCTGTCCGAAGAAGGCGCCGACATTTATACCCATATAGAAGATCGAGAAGCCCGCATCGCGACGAGCGCCGCCCTCGGGATACAAGTCACCAACGATTGCGGAAATGTTTGGCTTGAGCAGGCCTGTTCCCATGACAATCAGGATCAGGCCGAGGAAGAAAGGAACTTTCGTGTGCGCAAAGGACGACAGGCCAATCGAAATATGTCCGCAGGAAATGAGCACCGCCCCCAGCATGATCGCGCGACGCAGGCCGAGGAGCCTATCAGCAATCCAACCGCCGGGCAGAGACGCCAGGTAAACACTGGCAGCATAAATTCCCACGATCGCCGACGCCTGGCTCCGGTCCATACCGAAGCCGCCATTGACCAACGCAGCCGACATAAACAGCACAAGCAGCGGGCGCAATCCATAATATGAAAAGCGCTCCCACATTTCTGTAAAGAACAAAGTGGAGAGTCCGCGCGGGTGGCCAAAGAACCCGCGATCATCGCCTGGAGAAACGGGACTCGATCCGGTGCCGTCAATCGCTGTGCTCATTAAATGTTTCCTTATTCAAAGTTTGCGAAACTGGGACCGCTAGATTGTTGAAAGCAACTATCGGGTAGAGATGCTATGCCGTCGAGGGAGAGTTCAGAATGACTTGATAGATCAGGAGAACGCGAGTATTCAGCCAAAAAAGCCCGTGCCTGTCAAGATTCGAGTGAGCAGCAGGCATTATTAGTGGCCTGGACTTCAGTCTGTGCCGGCGCGAGAACCACAGACTAAAGTCCCTGCCACTCTAATTCAGCCTGCTTGACACTCGCGCAGCCGCGGGCGTATAAGCACGAATGGAAAACGTGGTGAGTTAAGGCGACTTGCGGCCACGCAAAACAACCGCTAAACAGCTCGGCTAGGTTCGAAGGCGAACCATAAACTTCTGGAATTCATGAAGTCCCGCGCTATTTGGCGCGGGACTTCATTTTGCCTGCGGATTGCTGATTGCGGATTGTTCAACTGCTTCAAATCCGCAATCCGAAATCCCAAATCCGAAATTCGCAGATGGAACCATTCAGAGACATACTCGAAACCGATCGCATTCACGTCTTCGACGGCGCGATGGGGACACAACTCTACGCCAAGGGCGTCTACATCAATCGCTGCTATGACGAACTGAATCTGACAAATCCGGACCTGGTCCAGGAAGTCCATTCGGAGTATGTCCAAGCCGGCGCCGACATTATCGAAACCAACACGTTCGGCGCGACTGCGCACAATCTCAATCAGTACGGTCTTGCAGATAACCTGCGTGAAATAAATATTAACGCCGCTCGCATTGCCCGCGCGGCCGCAGACGAGCGCGCATATGTCGCCGGCGCGATTGGCCCGTTGGGTTTGCGCATCGAGCCGTATGGTCCAACCTCATTCGACGAAGCCAAGGACATGTTTAAGGTGCAGGTCGAGGCCCTGCTCGAAGGCGGCGTTGACTTGTTTGTGCTCGAAACTTTTTCTGATGTCTCCGCCATGCGCCAGGCCATCCGCGCCGTTCGCGAGCTTTCCGATCTGCCAATCATCGCGCAGATGACCATTCTCACCGACGGCAACACTTCCTACGGAACAACGCCGGAACTCTTTACTGCGCGACTCGATGAATGGGGCGCGGATGTTATCGGACTAAACTGCGGCGTTGGCCCGGCGATAATTTTAAGTGCGCTGGAAAAGATGCGCGCCGTCACTAAAAAGAAACTCGCCGCGCAACCAAACGCAGGCTTGCCGCGCGACGTACAGGGCCGGCAGTTTTACATGTGCTCGCCAGAGTACATGTCCAAGTTTGCCAAGCGGTTCATCCAGGCGGGCGCGAAGTTTATCGGCGGCTGTTGCGGTACCACGCCGGCGCACATCAAGTTGATTTCGGACGCAGTCCGGGCAGCATCGCCGCGCGCGCAGAAGGTTGTGATGACGTCGGGAGCGTTGGCCCATATCAGCGAAGGGGCGCCTGCAGATCTCAAGATTGTTCCGGCTGCGGAACGTTCGCACTGGTCGCGGAAAATCGTAAACGGCGAATTCGTTACTTCAGTTGAAGTTCTGCCACCTAAGGGCGTCGATGCCGTAAAAACTCTCGATTCAATCCGGCTTTTGAAAGATGCCGGCGTTGACGGCGTAAACATTCCGGACGGCGCGCGCGCGCAATCGCGCATGAGTGCGCTGGCCACGGCCGTGCTGGTCGAACAACAAATTGGGATCGAGTCGGTACTGCATTACTGCTGTCGCGATCGAAATCTGCTCGGCATGATGTCTGATTTGTTGGGCGCTGCCGCGCTCGGCATTCGCAATCTGCTTTTGATTACCGGCGACCCGCCGAAGATGGGCCCCTATCCGGACGCGACCGCAGTGTTCGACATCGACGCGATTGGTTTGACCAACATGGTCAACAAACTGAATCACGGTCTGGACATCGGCAACAACCCGATTGGACAGCCGACGGCGTTTTGCATCGGCGTCGGCGTGAATCCGGGGGCCATCAATCTCGACGAAGAGATTCGCCGCTTTGAATACAAGGTTGAAGCCGGCGCGCAGTATGCGATCACGCAACCGGTGTTCGACACTGATCAATTGCGTGACTTCATAAAAGCGATCGAGCACGTGAGGATTCCGATCGTCGCCGGCATCTGGCCGCTTGTTTCCTATCGCAATGCCGAGTTTCTGCATAACGAAGTGCCGGGTGTTCGCGTCACGCCTTCAATCATGGAACGCATGCGCGCGGCTTCGACCATAAGCAAAGAAGCCGGTCGCGACGAAGGTTTGAAGATCGCCCGCGAGTCTTTATCGGAAGTGCGTGATTTGATTCAGGGCGTGCAGGTCTCAGCGCCGTTCGGAAATGTTAAGTATGCGCTGGAAGTTTTTGGCGCCCTGGAAGAGTTTGCTCCAGCTAAAAAAGACGAAGCTGGCTTCGCACAAAAAGCACCTAATGCGTAACGATCACTGCGGGGCAGAGCGATAAGGTTGCGACTTGCCGCGGCGGCGAGCCGCACGCAGGTTCTGCCACATCTACCTTTGTCCCTACTTCGAAAACCTTGACAGCCTCTCGCCGCAGGAATAACCTGCGAGCATCCACGGGGTAAAAGCTGCACTCGGGACGAATCCTCCTATTCGTCTTCAAGCTGATTCCAGCGCGGCATCCGTACTCTAACTTAACTTCACTGCCTAAAACGTCCAGATTGGCATTGAGTCAAAAGCAGGGAGATCTGTCTTTCTGCTTCTTTCCCTCTTGAAAGGAGACTTCGATGAATCCGATTCGGAGAGCTACCAAGCTCCATTTACTCATTCTCATCAGCCTGGTCGCCATCACTTTTGGCTTGACCCAGGCCTTCGCCGACAACTGGCCCCAGTGGGGCCACGATCAAAAACACACCGGCACGTCCACCGCGACCGGCCAAAACCTGAACAGAATTCTTGCCGACGTCATCTACGATCCGTTCGTCGAACAGGAGAAAGCTCCCGAGAATGGCGATGGCGATCTGTTGGTCCACTACCAGACTCCATTGGTGGACGGTAACGATGTCTTCATGGAGTTCAAGTCGGGAACCTACACTTCCATGACCACCTGGGAATCTCAAACATGGAACGAAAAGAAGCTGAGCTGGAGCGGGAATAACTTAGTCACCCAATGGAATTTCGAGAGTGACTGGAAACCAGTTCCATTTAACCCCGCCGGCCCAAGCTGGGAGCCTGTGTTCCATGCCACGCTCTCCGGCACGTTTGTCTATGTTCCCGGTGGCAATGGATCGGTTTACAAGCTAAACAAATCCAACGGCGCGGTCGTCGCGCAATACAGTCCGCTCGGCGACGACAACAATATATTTCTTACTGGACCGATCACAGCGGATAGCGCCGGCAACATCTATTACAACGCGCTCAAGCTCAACATGAGCAATCCCTGGGGCAAAGATGTAATTGGTTCCTGGCTCGTCAAGATTACTTCCGGTGGCACGATGAGCTCTGCTCAGTTTAAAGACATCATGACCGGTGAGATGGGACCAAACGATAATTGCGAAGTCGGTTTCAGCGAACCACCACCGTGGCCGCCAACGCCAACATCCGTTGCACCGACCATAAAATGCAATACGGTGCGGCCCGGCATTAACGTGGCGCCCGCGGTTGGCGCGGACGGAACCATCTACACGATCGCTCGCAACCATGCGGTTACGCGTTACGGTTATCTGGTAGCGGTTAATTCCAACCTAACTCCAAAGTGGACCGCCACAATGCACGGCGTTTTAAACGACGGCTGCAATGTGCAGATACCGCCCAACGGAACGCCCGGTGGTTGCAGTGTTGGCGCGACTACCGGTGTCGCTCCGGACACGAACAGCCTGCCTTCTGGTCGCATACTCGACGATTCCAGCTCTTCTCCAGTCGTCGCTCCGGATGGCAGCGTCTTCTACGGCTCTTACACTCGTTACAACTATGCGCAGGGTCACATGCTGCACTATGGCTCGACCGGAGCCTTTCTCGGCTCGTTCATTTTTGGCTGGGATGTCACCCCCGCAATCTATAGTCATGGCATAACCTATTCGCTTGTGACCAAGGACAACCACTATGGCGGAGTCGGTTCTTACTGCAACGACGACGCTGTGTGTCCACCTGATCGCAACGCGTCCAACCCGGGCTATCCCGAGGAATACTTCATCACCCAACTCAGCCCGGCCTTGACCGTGGAATGGAGATACAAAAATACGAACACGTTGAGTTGCCCCCGCCAGCCAAATGGCTCGGTGACCTGTGTTGACGATCACCCATTCAGTTTTGAGTGGTGCGTCAATGCTCCGGCCATTGATTCGAACGGAGTTGTTTACGCGAACAGCGAAGATGGCAACTTGTTTGCAATCAATCAGGGAGGAACTTTGAAACAAAAGATCTTCCAGCAGTTGGCGCTGGGCGCTGCGTATACCCCGGCTTCGATTGGCGGCGATGGAAAGCTCTATTCACAAAACGACGGACACTTGTACGTCGTCGGAAACTAACTGACGTGACTACTCCGTGGATGTTTTGACAAGCCAACGCTGAATGGCTGTCACAACAGAAAGGCCCGGGCGAAATGCTCGGGTCTTTTCTTTTTGCCGCAGATCCACGCGGATAAACGCGAATCTGAAAACAGTTCTGCAAAGGCTGTTCTTTCAGATCGGCGTTCATCCGCGTTCATCCGCGTTCATCCGCGGCCCATGCTTGCTAAGGCTTTTAATCTTTCAGCACGTGGCGCAACGCACCTTCAAGAGTTGCATATCTAAACAAGTAACCGGCAGTCTGCAAAACAGCAGACTCGACCCGTTGGCTCGACAGCAACAGTGCGTCGGCCATTTCTCCAAACAGCAAGCGCACTCCGAAAGCGGGAATGGGAAATATTGTCGGTCGGGACAGGACCTTGCCCAATGTTTTTGTGAAGACGGCGTTCGTCACTGGCGCTGGCGCGACGAAATTCACCGGGCCCCTAATCGAACCGTTCGCTAAGGCGAACTTGATGCCACCAATGACGTCATCGAGTGCAATCCAACTCATCCACTGTCGGCCGCTGCCAATCTTTCCGCCTACGCCCATGCGAAAGGGCGGCAACATTTTCGCGAGCGCGCCGCCTTTCGCGTCGAGGATAATTCCGAACCGGCAGTTAACAACGCGAATTCCCTTCTCGCTCGCCAGCGCCGTTGCCTGCTCCCATTCGACGCAAACATCGGCAAGAAAATCTTTACCCGGCTCACTCCTCTCGGTGAGCACTTCATCGCCGCGATCGCCGTAATAACCAATCGCCGAGGCGCAGATAAAAGTGTGCGGCGGTTGGGTCAGGTTCGCCAACGCATCGCCAAGCAACCGTGTTCCCTTCACCCGGCTTTCGCGAATCCGTTTTTTCTTTTCATCGGTCCAGCGGCCCTCCGCGATGCTTTCTCCAGCAAGGTGAACCACTGCGTCAAAGCCTTCAAGCCGCGCCAGCGCAATGCTGTAACGATCGGGACTCCATTCGATTTCCGTTTCGGCGTTCGGCGCATGCCGCACCAGACGAAAGATGTCGTGCCCTTCCAACTCCAGCATTGGAATCAACGCCGTCCCAACTAGTCCATGCGAGCCACTTATTAATATCTTCATTTGTGATGTTTCCTCGAAGTCACACTTTGCGATTGGCTTCGTCTAACCGAGAACCCGCCCGCTTCGCAGACGGTAGTGACTTCATACCCACAAAGAACGAAGCATCCACCTGCTACCGCAGGCGGTACTGACCTCATGCGGCTGGGTTTATGCTTTGTCTTTCCCGGATAAACCAGTAGAATCCGTCCGTTTCCCGGTCGCTCAGGTTACTTGCCTCAATATTTATATTAACAGAACTGACGAGCTTCATTGGTTGAGGTTCGTATAGAGGAAACTCCGACGCTCGTGTTTCGCCCCAAACGCTCGCTGTTCGTCTTTCTAATCGCAGCTTCGCTCGCGCTGCTTGCGTTGCAGAGCGCGCGTATGCAGTCGCCTCTGCGCCGGATCACAAATACAACTGAAGAAGGCATCAGCCTGAATCCAGCGATTAGTGGGGATGGAAGATTCGTTGCCTTCGAATCGACTGAAGACGTTGCCCACGCCGGCGGCGCGGAAAGCTTTCGCGCAATTCGCGCCAATGTTGGAATCGACCCCGCTACCTTCCTGCAAATGGGCGCTACCCGCGCGCCCGCGCCCGCTGTTTCTCAGGACGGTTCGCGGATCGCGTTCGCATCAAAAGACGATCCGCTTGGAACCAACGGTGATGGAAACTCGGAAATATTTCTCTACGACGGCGCAAAATTAATTCAGGTAACGAATACTTCGCCCGGCGATATTGCGCATCGGATAGTCAACGGAAATTTCCAACCTTCGATCTCTGACGACGGCCGCTTCATTGCCTTCTCTTCAAATCGTGATCTGACAAGTCAGAACGCCGATGGGAATCTGGAGATTTTTATCTTTGACAGCCTCGCGCTCAGCTTTGCACAACTAACCAACTCTTCCGGCATTGTCGGATTCAGCGACGCCAAAATCAGTGGCAACGGCAGCGCGGTGGCTTACATTCGCGATCCGAATGTCACCAGCAACGGCAGCCGGGACTTGTTGTTGCAGATTAGAGCGCCGCTCACCGCCGCTCGCGTTGTCGCAGCAAACGTGCCGGCGCTGGCGCTGACCTACGTCCGCGCCATAAGCGATGATGGTTTGCGCGTTGTGTGGTCGGCACAGACGGCGGCTAATACAACCCAGGTTTTTTTGTTTGATGGACGCGGCGGCAACACGACCCGCCAGATTACAACGCTCTCGTCGCGTGTCACCGAAGTCCCGCTCCACCCCACCATCAGCGGCGACGGCCAGCGCATCGCGTTTGCAGCGCGGCGCACAGTCTCCGGCGCCGGCACTAATTCCGACGGCAGCGTTGAGCTTTACACCTATGACATCCCTTCGTCGACGTTTGGCCGAGTTACGAATGCGACTTCATCAAGCGCAACCGCTGACGTCGTATCGTCGCTGAGTGACGATGGTTCTGTAATCGCTTTCAATTTTCCGCGCGTACTTTCAGGAGCGCTGACCAATAACGACTTCGCAAATAATTCCGAAATTTACATCACTGGCACTCCGGCGCGGCCGCCCTTCGGAACCCTGACCGTTTTGAACGGCGCGTCGTTCGGCCACGAACCTTCGTCAACCAAAGCCGTTGCCCCTGACAGCATCGCAGTTGCACTGGGCAACAACCTTGCAAACACAACTCAGCAAACTCAGCGGCAGGCTGACGGCAGCTTTCCCACAAACGTGAGCGGTACGACCGTCACTGTTAATGGCCGGGCCGCTCAAATCTTTTTTGTTTCGCCCACGCAGGTTAACTTTCACGTGCCGGCGGCGACAGAGATAGGAACTGCTGAAGTCATTGTCACGAATCCTGACAGCTTTCCGAGCAAAGCGACGGTCACAACATTGCGGGCGGCGCCGGGTATTTTCACTTTCAGCGGCGACGGGCTCGGCGAGGGAGTCGTTCTGAACGCAGACACGCTCGAGCGTGGTCCATTCGATCCCAGCGGCGGCAACCTGCGGTTGATTATTTTTTCGACTGGCGTTCGCAATGCCACAACTGTCTCGGTCACAGCCGGTGGCCGGGCGCTGACAGTTGAGTCGCTAGCAAGAACTCCGAATATGCCTGGCATGGACGAGGTTCATGTTCTGGTGCCGGCCGATTTGCGCGGCGCCGGTAAAGTTGAACTGGTAATTCGAGCTGATGGCCGCGATAGCAACCCCGTAATCGTCGAATTCGCGGGCACTGCCAATCGCGACGTGCTGATAAATGAATTTCTAGCCGACCCGCCCGGCGCAGTCGCAACAGACACCAGCGGCGACGCCAATCACGACGGCGTGCGCGACTCGTCGGATGATGAGTTCATAGAGTTTGTTAACACCACAACACGCGACATCGACGTCAGCGGTTATCGCATTCTTACGAGGGGCACCGGTGCGGACGTGCTTCGGCACGTTTTTGCCGCCGGCACCATTCTTCGCTCGTGCAACGCGATCGTGGTATTTGGCGACGCCAACAGCAACTTTGATCCGAACAACCCTGCGTTCGGCGGCGCACTGGTTGTGAAATCCTCAACGCATAGTCTGTCTCTGCTGAACTCCGGCGGCGTCATCACACTCGAGGACTCGGCTGCCGCGATTGTTAGTCTGGTTACATATGGCGGCTCGAGTGGACTGAACGCAGACAACAATCAATCGCTGACCCGCTTCCCGGACATCAGCGGTAACTTTGCTCAGCACTTGACGGCCAGCGGCGGCGCCCGGGCCTTCAGCCCCGGAACCCAGGTTAATGGCGCGGCATTTAGTTCTTGTACCGCGGCGGTTGCGCGCGTAGAAGTTTCGCCGGCCTCAGCAACGATCAATGTCGGTCAGCAGCAACAGTTCACCGCCAAGGCTTATGATTCGGCGAACAATGAAATTACCGGCGTAATTTTCTCGTGGAACTCGAGCAACACCGCTGTAGCGACAGTCAATCAGAATGGTCTGGCCACTGCGGTCAGTCCGGGTGCCACCGAAATCCGCGCCACCGGACGGGGAGTAACTTCTGCGCCGGCAATATTGACAGTAGCTCAGTCCCCGCCAGTTTTGACCAGCGTCACCATCTCGCCGGCTAACGCGATCATTGGAGTCGGCGAAACTCAAGTCTTCACAGCGCAAGCGAAAGATCAATTTGGAAATGATATTGGCGGCGTGACCATTTCGTTCGCGTCAAATAACACTCCGGTCATAACCGTTGATTCGGTTAGCGCAACTTCGAGCACCGGCTCAGCAACAGCAACAATCACCGGTCGCGCCAGTGGCTCTGCACAAATAACGGCGACGGCCACCAATGGAGGCACGACTGTTTCAAGCAGTCCGGCAACGGTTCTTGTCGAACCCGGGGCCGGGCAAGTGCTTATAAGTGAATTCCGGACGCGTGGTCCAAGTGGCGCCGCGGATGAGTTTGTTGAGATTTACAATCCGACGGCCTCAACTGTTGTTATCGCCAACCTAGAGATTCGCGCCTCAAATAACGCGGGAACGGTAAGCGACCGTGTCACAATTCCTCCCGGCACAACGCTCGGATCGGGTTGCCATTATCTGGTGGCAAATAGTTCTTCCGGCGGCTACAGCGGTTCAGTGCCTGCCAATCAAACTTACGGAACCGGCATCACCGACGATGGTGGCATAGCGATCATCCGATCTAATGGCACCACAATCATTGACGCGGTGGGCATGAGCAACGGCTCTGCGTTTAAAGAAGGCACGCCCCTGGCGCCGCTTTCGGCCAACGTCGAGCAGAGTTACGAACGAAAGCCGGGTGGCTCATTCGGCAACGGCACGGACACGAACAACAACGCCGCTGACTTTATTTTGAATGCAGCAAGTAGTAACCCGCAAAATGCTTCTTCCGGGTGTCTCGACCTGACGTCTGCCGATCTTTCAATTACTAAATCGGATTCTCCGGATCCCGTGATTACCGGTGCAAACGTTACTTACACAATCACTGTTATGAACAACGGCGCAGCCAATGCGCAATCCGTCGTAGTCACGGATAATCTGCCGGGCTCAGTCAGCTTTGTCTCTTGTGCAGCGGACAACGGCGGCGTGTGCGGTGGCTCTGGGAACAATCGGACGATCACATTTTCGTCGCTTCCGAGCGGATCTTCCGCAACTATCACGCTTGTCGTTACCGCTAACGCTGCCGCGGGTTCGACAATCAGCAACACAGCGACAGTTTCTTCATCCACTCCGGACGCAAACAGCGGCAACAATTCGGCAACCGCGACGACTGCGGTGCAGGCGCCACAGCCCGGACTCGGCATTAATGACGTAGCGCTGAACGAAGGTAATGCCGGCCCCACCACATTCACCTTCACCGTCAGCTTGTCGGCCCCGGCGCCGGGTGGCGGCGTAACCTTTGACATCGCTACGCAAGACAACACTGCGCTCGCAGCAAACAATGATTACATCGCGAGGAGCCTGACGTCGCAAACTATTTCCGCTGGCCAAACAGCTTACACGTTTGATGTCACGGTTAATGGCGACACGATCGTTGAGCCGAACGAAACCTTCTTCGTCAACGTGACGAATGTTGTCGGCGCGACGGTCACCGACGGCCAGGGCCAGGGCACTATTCAGAATGACGACACGGCAACTTTAGTTATCAGCCAACTTTACGCGGGCGGTGGTAACGCCGGCGCACAATACAGCAACGACTTTGTCGAGATCTTCAATCGCGGTACGACGACGATCAACTTTGCAGTCACGCCGTATTCGGTTCAGTACGCCGGCGCGACTGCTACCTTCGGCTCGAACAAAGTTGATCTAACTTCGGGAACAATTCTCCCCGGCCAGTATTTCCTGGTGCAGCTATCGAGCGGCGGAGCAAATGGAGTTGCACTGCCCACACCGGACGCCACCGGCAGCATCAACATGGCTGCTGCCGCCGGCAAAGTCGCCCTCGTTGCGGGCACGACATCGTTAACAGGCAGCGGCTGTCCTTTGCCCGGAACAGTAGCTGATTTTGTTGGTTATGGAACGACTGCCGATTGCTTTGAAGGCTCTGGCCGCGCGCCGGCGCCAAGCAACACGACCGCTGACCCTAGAAAAAACGGCGGCTGCACCGACACCAACGACAACGCTGCCGACTTTCTGTTAACAGCTCCCTTCCCGCGCAATACCGGTACACCGGTAAACAACTGTACGCCCGGCACGCCGCCTAATTTGACGATTAATGATGTCAGCGTCGTCGAGGGCAACAGCGGCACAACGACCGCGACATTCACTGTCAGTCTGTCGGCACCCGCACCTTCAACTGATGTAACTTTCGACATCGCGACGCAGGACAACACTGCAACCACGGCCAACAGCGACTACGTGGCGAAGGCCCTGACGAATCAAATAATTCCTGCCGGGCAGCAAATCTACACTTTCACCGTCAACGTCAACGGCGATGTGGCGATCGAACCTAATGAAACTTTCTTTGTGAACGTGACCAATGTTTCTGGAGCGACGGTAGCTGACGGACAGGGCCTGGGCACGATTCAGAATGATGATCTGCCTGCGCTGTCCATCAACGACGTATCATTGAACGAGGGCAACAGCGGGACGACTACATTCACTTTCACGGTCAGTCTGTCGGCGCCCGCACCGACGGGCGGTGTCACCTTTGATATCGCAACTCAGGACAACACTGCCACCGTCGCAAATAGCGATTATGTTGCGCGCAGTTTGACGGGACAAACAATCGCCGCCGGCAGCTCAACTTATAGCTTTGACGTCACCATCAATGGCGACGTCAACATTGAGGCGAATGAAACCTTCTTCGTCAACGTCACCAATGTTTCCGGCGCCACCCTTACTGACGGCCAGGGTCTGGGCACGATTCAAAACGATGATAGTCCCTCGCTGACAATCAATGACGTAGCACTGAACGAAGGCAACAGCGGCGCAACTACGTTCACGTTTACGGTCACCTCTTCCTTACCGGCGCCCACCGGCGGAATTACTTTTGACATTGCCACACAGGACGGCACGGCAACGGCAACCAGCGGTGATTACGTGACGCGCGCGCTCACGTCGCAAACTATTACTGCCGGCAATACCACTTACACTTTCGACGTCACAGTTAACGGCGACACTGTCGTTGAGCCAAACGAAACCTTCTTCGTCAACCTCTCGAACGTTTCGAACGCCACCATCGCAGACGGCCAGGGCCAGGGCACGATCCAAAACGACGACGCGGCAGTAGTCGTGATTAGCCAGGTTTATGGCGGCGGCGGCAATTCCGGCGCGCTTTATACCAACGACTTTATTGAACTCTTCAATCGCGGCAATACCACGGTTGATCTGGCCGGGTGGTCGGTGCAAGAGAATGCCGTCAGCGATACAGACGCCTGGACGGTGACACCGATTTGCGCGACTGGTCCATGCCTGCTTGCGCCTGGCAAATACTTCCTCGTGCAGGAAGGCGCAGGCGCCAGCGGCACTCAAAGCCTGCCCACTCCTGACGCCACCGGAACGATCAACTTGAGCGCCACTACGGCAAAGGTCGCAGTTGTTTCGTCAACTACGCCACTCGCCGGTGCTTGTCCGGCCGGGATCGGCATTCTTGACCTCGTCGGTTACGGCAGCACTTCCGCAACTGCAAACTTCTGTTTTGAAGGGACTGGACCAGCCCCTGCGCCGAGCAACACAACTGCTGATCTTCGCAAAGCCGGTGGCTGCACGGACACTAACAACAATGCTGCCGACTTTTTTGTGGCCGGCCCCTTCCCGCGCAACAGCAGTTCGCCAACAAACAACTGCACAGCCGGAACGCCGCCCAATCTCACTATTGACGATGTCAGCGTCGCCGAGGGAAACAGTGGAACGACAACTGCAACTTTTACGGTCAGCTTGTCGGTGCCTGCGCCCTCAACCGATATCACTTTCGATATCGGCACGCAGGACAACACCGCGACTGTGGCAAACAGCGACTACGTTGCAAAGAGTCTGACCGGCCAGGTGATTCCGGCAGGTCAAACAACTTATTCATTCAGTGTGACGGTTAACGGTGATGCCAACATCGAGCCTAATGAAACGTTCCTCGTTAACGTGACTAATGTCGTAGGCGCGACGGTTACTGACGGCCAGGGTGCAGGCACCATTCACAACGACGATGTGCCAGCGCTTTCCATCAACGACGTGAGCTTCACTGAAGGCAACACGGGAACGAAGACGTTTACCTTTACCGTTAGCCTATCGGCGCCGGCGCCGTCGACGATAACGTTTGATATTGCAACGCAAGACAACACTGCCACGGTGGCTGACACCGACTACGTCGCTCACAGTGTGACTGCGCAGACAATATCGACAGGAAACTCGTCAGTTACATTTGACGTTACGGTCAACGGAGATTCCAACATCGAACTCGACGAAACGTTTTTCGTGAACGTTACTAATGTTTCCGGCGCAACGGTCAGCGATGGGCAGGGTCTCGGTACGATCCTCAACGACGACAGTCCGCAGTTGACGATCAATGACGTAACCGTGCCCGAGCCGGACAGCGGCACTACGACTGCGCAGTTTACTGTCACGCTGTCACCGACCAGCACGCAAACCGTGATGGTCAACTACATCACCGCAAATAACACGGCGATAGCCCCGACCGATTATCAGACAACGAGCGGCACCTTGACGTTTACTCCCGGACAGTCAACGCAGACCATCGACGTGCTCGTCAATGGCGACACAACCAACGAAGCGATCTGCGAAACGTTCTTTGTAAATTTGAATACCCCGGTCAACGCCGCCATTAGCGATCCTCAAGGCATCGGCAGCATCACCGATAACGATGGAACGAAACTCGTCATCAGCCAGATTTACGGTGGCGGCGGAAATGCAAGCGCAACCTACACAAACGACTTCATTGAAATCTTCAATCGCGGCAATACCGCTGTCAGTTTGAACGGGATGTCGGTGCAGTATGCGGCCGCGACTTCAACCACCGGAAATTATTCGGTTACTGCCCTTCCCAACTTGCTGCTACAACCGGGACAGTATTTCCTGATTCAGGAATCAAGCGGCGGTGCTACCGGAATTCCACTGCCGACGCCAGACGCTACGGGAACCATTGTCATGGCAGCGGGAGCCGGCAAGGTTGCTTTGGTTAACAGCATTACAGCGCTGCCTGCTGCCGGGTGTCCCTCGGGACCAACTATCATTGACTTCGTGGGCTATGGCACAACTGCAAACTGCCGCGAAGGCGCGAGCACCGCCGATAACGCCCCCGGCCCAGCCAATAACACAACGTCTACGCAACGCAAACAGGCCGGTTGTCAGGACGTGAACAATAACCAGACGGACTTTGCTACCGCTGCCGTTAATCCGCGCAACACTGCCACCGCTGCCAGCCAATGCAGTTGCAGCACCAGCTACTCTTCAATGCTAAAATTGAATCGGGATTCGTGGAGAGTCGAGTTAGCCGTTTTGCTGTTTCAGCGCGATGCCCACCTTGACCAAACGCGTTACTAATTAGTTAGAACTGCTTTGCAAAAATGTGTTAGTCCACCGAAGAGCGGGGGCATGCCCGCCTTCCCGACCTCGAGACTTTTAAACTTGCGGGTTCATTTTCAAGTTAAAAGCCTTTCCGGGAAAATCAAAACTTCAACTTTGATCAGCTCGGGGTTGGGAAGGTGTATAGACCTTCCCGACCTTGAGATTCTTTGACTTGCGCGATCATTTTCAAGTTGAAAGCCTTTCCGGGAAAAATCAAAACTTCAACTTTGGTCAGCTCGGGGTTGGGAAGGCGGGCATGCCCCCGCTCTTTTTTTCCCCCGATACTGAGATTCTTGCATGTATTCCTATCTCCTACGATATTGAAGCGACTTGCTAGGCAACATTCGAACCGCTTAGACTTCGGCGCATGCTTTCAATCGCTGACGCCCTCACATCCCTGCACCAGCATTTCGGATTTTCCGAGTTCCGGGAAGGCCAGCGCGAAGTCATCACAGCGATCCTCGACGGCAAAAACGCAATTGTCGTTATGCCTACCGGCAGCGGGAAATCTCTCTGCTACCAACTGCCGGCGCTGATGTTTGACGGCGCGACTGTGGTCGTATCACCGCTGATTGCATTGATGAAGGACCAGGTTGACGCGCTGCGTGCGCGCAACCTGCCCGCGACCTTTATCAACAGTTCAGTGGACGAACGGGAACAGTGGTCGCGTATCGATGCCTTGCGTCGGGGCGAGTTCAAGCTCGTTTACGTGGCACCGGAGCGCTTCCGCAGCAACCGTTTTCTGGAAGCGCTGAAGTCAATTCGCGTTTCACTCTTCGCGGTTGACGAAGCTCATTGCATTTCAACCTGGGGGCATGACTTTCGTCCCGATTACTTGCGCCTGAAGAATGTGGTCCACGCGCTCAATGCCAATGGTGCCGGCGCTCAAACCGTTGCGCTCACCGCCACCGCTACACCTTATGTTCGTTCCGACATCATTCAACAACTCGGCTTAACTAAACCCGAAACCTTCGTCAGCGGCTTTGACCGGCCTAACCTGACCATCGATGTTGTGCATACGGAAAAGGAGCGCGAGAAGATTGGGCGCATTAAGCGGCTGGCGAAAACAAACGATGGTTCAGGAATTATCTACGCTGCCACTCGCAAGGCGGTGGAACAGGTGGCGCTGCAATTACAGGCGCAAGGCTTAAGTGTCTCGGCCTATCACGCCGGCATGGGCGATGCGGCACGCGTGAAAGCGCAGGATAATTTCATGAACGGCCGCACGCAGATGATCGTCGCCACCAATGCGTTCGGCATGGGCATCGATAAAGCCGACATACGTTTTGTCGCCCACTATCAAATGCCCGGATCGATTGAAGCTTACTACCAGGAGATTGGGCGCGCGGGTCGCGATGGCTTGCCTTCGTCCTGCGTCTTGCTTTTTAACTACGCTGATAAGAACACGCACGATTTTTTCATCGAAGGCTCATATCCCAGCGCTGAAGTGGTACGCGACGTTTACAGCGTGCTACTGGCAACTCGTCTTAAGCGAATAGAACTTTCCGCAGGGGAGATCGCGAAACGCGCCGGCATTCGTAACGAGATGGCGGTCCAGTCAACTCTGTATCTGCTCGAACGTGCCGGACACATCCATCGCCTGGCTAACTCCAAAAACTTCGATGCCAGAGATACCGTTGCGAGTCCACCATGGGCCACGAACGCTGGGACCGCCCTTACTGGGACCGCGGGCGTCTCGCCGGCAGCGGCTACTCCGCCCTCAGCCACACAGAAACCCTCGCGCGCCCCGCGCGCAATTCTAATGCTCGACAGCGTTCGCCCAGACAAGCTGCGCGTAACACCCGGCGATGTCGAACGCCGCGCCGGTCTGGAACGGCGCAAGCTGCGCGAGATGATCGAATTCTGTTACACCGAATATTGTTATCGTGCCGCAATACTTGATTATTTCGGTGATCGACATCATGCGCGCAACTGCGGCAGTTGCGGAAACTGCAACCCACATAGTGTGGCGAAAACACCGCTTGCCAGTGATGAAGTATTGGATGAAACGCGGCCCAGCGGACGAAATCGGAAAGGCTCCGCACCTCTTTCCCCTGTCGCCGCACCCCGTGCTTTGAACGACGACGAGAATCTGCGCGTGCGAAAGATTTTGGCCTGCGCTTCCCGCATGAAGGGACGTTTTGGAAAGAGCGTTCTCGCCGGCACGTTGCGCGGCTCAGCGGCCAAAAATGTAATGCAGGCGCATTTAAATGAGCTGTCCACCTACGGTCTATTGAATGACATGCGGCAGGACGACATCTTGCTTTACATAGACGTGTTGTGCGCGGCTGGTTGTCTGCGCGTTAGCCCCGGCGAGTATCCCACCGTCTCGATCACTGAGCTGGGCGAACGCGTAATGCGCGAGCAGGAGCGAATTCAACTCTCATTAACTGGCGATGCGCGAGCGAAAGATGAAGACGATGGATTACTGCCCGCGACTGCCTTACAAACCTTTACTCTTTTTCGCAACGGCCACTCGGTTGCAGACATTGCCGAGCAGCGTGAACTGGTCGTCAACACCATCGAGGGTCACCTGGTGGAATGTATTGCCGCAGGTCTTCCGGTTGATCTGACTAAGCTGGTTTCAGATTCCGATCGGATTCAGATTGAGAAGGCCATCGCCGAACACGGTACTGAGAAACTCAAACCAATTCGTGAATCTCTTCCGGAGAGCATTACCTACAACATGATTCGTTTCGTGGTTGCGCGCCAGCGGCTGACAAAGTCTGCGAACTAATGTGACCAATAGATCTCGCTTTATGCGTGAGGATCAATTCAGGTTGCCGCGCGGCTTCACTGCTCAATTGTGGAAATCAATTAGCGGAACGGCTCTGCCGCCTGATGTGCGGTCGTGGCTATGCCCGACCGGACAGCTTTCTTAACTGTTCGGGGCTGCGCCCATCACTGGGGCTTAGCCCCAAGAACGTCGAAGCTGTACCGGAAGGTCATAGACCTTCCGCACATCAGACGG
>DNND01000106.1:68972-69145 GCA_003488005.1 Blastocatellia bacterium
CGCACATCAGACGGCGGAGCCGCGTCGAACAAGCTTGATTCTCTTGGAAATAGAGTCTGGAAGCGTAATTCTTGAGCAGCTAACGCACCACGCCGGTGATCGGACTCGAGGCGCTGGCATACAATCGTTTTGACATGCGGCCGGCTTGATACGCCAGACGTCCCGCCTGTATC
>DNND01000106.1:69438-75932 GCA_003488005.1 Blastocatellia bacterium
AGCCAGACGTCCCGCCTGTATCGCAAGTTTCATTGCCCTCGCCATCAGTGCCGAGTCTTCGGCTTCCGCAATCGCCGTGTTCATCAACACCGCGTCGGCGCCTAACTCCATTGCGATTGCCGCATCGCTAGCCGTGCCCACCCCAGCGTCGACAATGATCGTCGCATCCGGCAATTGCTCGCGCATTATGCGCAGGTTCGCCGGATTCTGAATTCCCAGTCCCGATCCGATTGGAGCCGCCAGCGGCATCACCGCCGGACAGCCGGCGTCCAGTAACTTCTTCGCCATGATTAAATCGTCGGTGAAGTAAGGCAAGACGACAAAACCTTCCTTCACGAGGATGCGGGCCGCTTCAAGCGTTTGCTCGTTGTCGGGAAAGAGTGTTGTCTGATCGCCGATAACTTCCAGCTTGATCAGATCGGTTTGCAGTGCTTCGCGCGCGAGTCGTGCAGTACGTATTGCCTCATCAGCGGTGTAACAGCCGGCAGTGTTTGGCAGTATCTGCAATGAGGGATTGAGATGATCGAGAAACGACTCGCTGCTGTGATCGAGCGGCACGCGCCGGACGGCCACGGTCACCATCTCAGCACCGGAAGCCTCATGGGCTGCTTTCATTTCTGCAAAGGTGCGGTACTTCCCAGTTCCGATGATCAGTCGGGAAGTAAAGGTGCGGTCGCCGATTTTGAAGGTTTCAGTTTGAGCCGGTGCAGCAGTTGACATGACTGGATTATATTCTTCCCTTCACTCAGCGCCTATTCGATACCGCCGCCGTATAGTTTGGTTCGGATGTCTCTGTGCGTCAGAGAAAAACTACGACGTAACGCCACCGCCGACAAAATGAACAATCTCAATGCGGTCGCCTGGCTTGAGAGTCGTCGCTGCCCAGGCAGCGCGTCGCAGCACTTCATGGTTCAGCTCGATTGCGATCTGCTCGGCGCGCAGCTTCAGATGAATGACCAGTTCCGACAGCGGCAAACCATCGCTGACTTCCTGTCGCTCGCCGTTGACTTGAATTAGCAATGGTCTTCAAACCTCTAGCTTGCAGGATGAATCACGCGCCGCGTCTCGCAAGAAGCACCCGCCGCATCAACTCGAATAATTACGGCGGCCCGGCCGGAATTGAACTGGGGAATCTCGGCGCCCACACTTGCCACTCCGTGCCGGTTTGTCGTAACCGAATACAACTGCGGTCTAAAGGCGGTCCCTAATATTTTAACCGCAACCGCGGCATGATCAACGGGTTCGGCCACGCCGCCCATTCGCTTTTGCACCAGTATCTTGATGGTAACGGACTGGCCCGCGCGAAACGGTTGGTCATCGGTTAGTGTTACGAGCAGAGCCGAGTCTGGCTCTGCCTTCTCCCCCAGCGGGGAGGTCCGACGCGAATCGTGAACTGTGTAGGCAGACTCTCGCCGCGCGACCTTTGGCAAATCTACGTCGACTGGCGAAACTGTGCTGACGGTTTCTTCTTCCGCGGGTGCAGATGCAACGGACCGCGCATCATCCGGCGCCGGCTCAGGCGGCGTGGGCAGCGAAACTTCGGGTTCAGCGGTCTCTGTGCGTTCGCCCATGCGCTTCAGGTCTTCGAGGCGTCCGGCATTTATCGCCGCGCAAATCAGGCGATGCTGACGTTTCAAACGCTGGGCCAGCGTGGCTTCGTCAAACCCGGCTTCGATCAGATCTTCATAACGCGACCGCTTGCTCGCCAGGATAGCGCCGCCCGAATACACAAGCGAAAGGATCAAAGGAGAGTCGAGCCCTTTGTCCTCAGTTTGCACGTGATACACCACGCCATCGTGTTCCACGTCAGTGTTGAAGCCAGTTATCACAATCGTTGGTAAGCAAAAGACTACTGGGTTTGGTTAGCGTGCCGGTTTCGTTGCATATTTGCCCGATAAACTTTTTAGTTTGATCGCGGCCTCACGACAAGCCAAAGCTTATCGGACATCAAACACTACCTGGGTTTGGAAACGGTTAAGTCCGGGCCGCGGATCGAAGTTAACATAGCGGTTTTTTCAGGGTCAATTGGCAAATTTTTCGCGTGCTTCCTTGATGATAAGGTTGCTTGACACCCCAGATCACTTCGTCTACGATTCGGCTTGTACAATGATTCTCAATCTGGTCAGGCAGTTTGCAGTCGCTGAAGTGGGAAGCGTCTGCGCATCGATCTGATTTGAGCGGAAAATTCTGACAATGGCTTTTCGACTTTCAGACTATTTACCGATACTCCTGATATTTATCGTGGCGGCGGGCTTTGCCGGCGGCAATATTTTTATTTCGCAATTTATCGGTCAGCGAAAGCGAACGCGAACGAAAATGATGCCGTACGAGTGCGGCAAAGATCCCGTCGGCAGTGCGCGCGAGCGCTTCTCGGTCAAGTTTTATTTGATCGCAATGATCTTCATCTTGTTCGACATTGAAGTCATTTTTTTGGTGCCCTGGGCAGTGGTCTTTAAGACGCTTGCCGGCCCCGCTTTCGGCTTAAGAACTCTAATCTATGTCGAGATGATGGTCTTTGTCGCGCTCCTTTTGGCCGGCTACATTTACGTAATCAAGAAAGGCGCGTTTGACTGGAACGAGAGCGCGCGGCGCGAAGCGGAAGGCGAAGCGCGGCTGCTCCACGATATGGACCAGCGCAAACGGCAACAAACCCGGAACGCGGCCTGATCAGTTGATGCAAAGCGAAATGCTCTTATTAACGATTTACGATTTACGATTTACGATTTGATATGGGACTGGAAAACATTATCGCCGAAGCCCTGCCGGAAGTGTTGACTACGCGGCTCGACTCCTTGATCAACTGGGCGCGCAAGTCCTCGCTTTGGCCGGCAACCTTTGGTCTGGCCTGTTGTGCGATCGAAATGATGAATGCCACTTCGTCGCGCAATGACTTGGCCCGTTTCGGATCTGAAGTTTTTCGCGCCAGCCCGCGGCAGGCGGATGTGATGATCGTTTCGGGGCGCGTTTCCCGAAAGATGGCCCCGGTGCTGCGACGCATTTACGACCAGATGCCTGAACCAAAATGGGTGATCTCGATGGGCGCCTGCGCCACCTCGGGCGGTGTTTTCGACAACTACGCTATCGTTCAAGGCGTCGACAAAATCGTGCCGGTAGACGTTTACATTCCCGGCTGTCCGCCGCGTCCCGAGATGTTGATTCACGCGGTGATGATGTTGCAGGACAAGGTCATGAAAGAGTCATCGCGCGATCGCCGCGACGTCCCTGAACAGGAGGCGCGCGAAGCCTTCGTACCCGGCACCTTGCCAATCACCGATGGCTCGACAACAGCAAGCACTTTACCCCCCGAATCGCGGCCCTACTCCGTAGCTTCCCGGCACGAAAGGCGACGTTCCTCCTAAGCTGTTTCCGGAGACCGAACGTTCGGCACACAGTTCATGACGACTGGGGCAAACAGCGAAAACAATCCGCCGGAAAACGCGGCTACCGATCCAACACAAAACTCAACGGCGTCCTCTTTAGCAGCCGTCTTGCGGCACTTGAATGCGGAATGGATGAGTTCAACCAACGACGCGTTTGGCGAAACAACAGTGATTGTCCCGCGCGAACACATAGCTTCTGTTTGCTCGCACTTGAAAACAGCGCCGGAAGCGCAATTTGATTTTCTTGCTGACATTTGCGGCGCGGACCGCGGGGTTGAAGAAGAGCCGCGCTTTGAAGTCAACTACCACCTCTTCTCAACAACCAAACATCATCGCCTGCGTCTGAAGGTTGTGCTTACCGAAGACGATGCGCACGTGCCGACAGTTACCGGCGTGTGGCGCACGGCCAACTGGCATGAGCGCGAAACTTTTGATCTCTTTGGAATAATTTTTGATGGACATCCGGACTTGCGCCGGATTCTTTTGCCGGATGACTGGCAGGGTCACGCACTGCGCAAGGATTTTCCGTTGCGTGGGTATGAACCGTACAGCTTGAAGTAGTTTCGAGTTTCGAGTTCTGGGTTCCGAGTTAATGACGAACCCGAAACTCGTAACTCGAAACTCGAAACTCTATGAGTTCCACCGTAAACATACCGCCGCAGTTTGAAGTCGTCGATCGTCCGCTCGACACGCAGATGACGATCTCGATGGGGCCGCAGCACCCGTCGACGCACGGCGTGTTGCGGCTTGAGCTGGTGCTTGACGGCGAGATGGTCGTCAAGGCGACGCCCGACATTGGCTATCTCCACACGGGGATGGAAAAGCTATTTGAATACAAGAAGTATCAGCAGGGCATAGTCATCACTGACCGCATGGATTATTTGAATCCACTGGGCAACAACCTGGCGTACGTGATGGCGGTTGAGAAATTGCTGGACCTGGAGATACCGGAACGCGCGCAAACCATTCGCGTGCTGACTTGCGAGTTGCAACGCATCGCATCGCACTTGGTTTGGCTGGGCACGCACGCGCTCGACATCGGCGCCATGACCGTTTTCTTCTACTGCTTCCGCGAGCGCGAAAAGATCTTGAATCTTATCGAAGCAGCTTCCGGCGGCAGATTGACCCCATCGTATTTTCGCATTGGCGGTTTGATGATGGACTTGCCGGCAGGTTTTGAGCGACGGGTGCAACAGTTCCAGGATGGTTTTCTGAAAGCGGTAGATGAGTTTCACACGCTGCTGACCGGAAACAGGATTTTTCAGAAGCGCACGCAGGGTGTCGGTTACATTTCCGCCGAAGACGCGATCGATTGGGGTTTGTCTGGTCCGTGTTTGCGGGGCAGCGGTGTGAATTTGGATATTCGCCGCGCAAATCCCTACACCGGTTATGAGAAGTATGATTTTGAAGTTCCGATCGAAAGCGATTGCGACGTTTGGGCCCGCTACATGGTGCGCATGCGTGAAATGAAAGAGTCGCACAAGATTGTGGCGCAGGCTTTGTCACGTTTGCGGCCGGGACCAGTGAAAGCGGATGCGCCGAAAGTTGTGTTGCCCGATCGCGAAGCGATGAAGACGCACATGGATGCGTTGATTCATCACTTCCTGATCGTGGCCGAAGGTTTTGACGTCCCGGCCGGCGAAGTCTATCACCCAATTGAAGCTTCGAAAGGTGAGCTCGGCGTTTACGTCAAATCGGACGGTGGTCCAAAGCCGTCGCGCGTGCATTTCCGTGGACCAAGTTTTGTGAATCTATCCGCGCTGCCGCACATGTCGGAAGGCTGCATGGTCGCGGATATTGTGGCGATTATTGGATCGCTGGATATTGTTCTAGGAGAAATCGATCGCTGATTGGTTCGTCGTTGCTAGTTGTCAGTGGTCAGTTGTCAGTAGCTCGCTTGGGTAGCGTGCAACTGACTACGGACAACTAACCACTGACGAGAGTTGAAATGAGCACCCAACCAATTCAAATCCAACCACTTTCGCAGCCGGTTGATATCGGCGACGAGATAGCATCGTTTTCTGCCGATGTTGAGCGGGAGATTGACGCGCATCTGGCCAAGTATCCGGTGATGCGCTCAGCGATTTTGCCGTTGATGTTCATCGTGCAGCGCGAGCGTGGCTACCTGGACGCTCCCGGCGTTGCTTATCTTGCCAGGCGTTTGCGTTTGCGTATCACCGATATCTGGGAAGTGGCGACGTTTTATTCGATGATCTATACGGAACCGGTGGGTCAGTATCACATCCAGATTTGCAAGACGCTGTCGTGCAAGATTATGGGCGAGCCCGGCATCACCGATCACGTTTGTAAGAAGCTCGGCATCAAGCCGGGCGAAACAACCGCGGACGGCAAGTTTACTGTTTCATTGGTTGAGTGTCTCGGCTCCTGCGGCACTGCGCCAATGTTTCAGATCGGTTTTGATTACCACGAGAATCTGACGACGGCGAAAGTTGATCAGATTCTTGATTCATTAACTTGAAGAAGGTTAGTAGTCAGTTGTCCGTAGTCAGTTGCAAAAAAAACTTGTGCAACGATGAAAGACAACTGACAACGGACAACTAACTACTGACAAACGATCATGTTCATTGGCGCCATAGGATGTGAACCGCTTCAGCTCGCGAGAGTTCATCTGGAAAACTCGCGCTCGCTCGATGTGTACCGCAAAAACGGCGGCTATCAAGCGATAAAGAAAGTGCTGGATTCGATGTCGCCCGACGACGTCATCAGCGAGCTCAAGAAATCTGCGTTGCGTGGACGCGGTGGCGCGGGATTCCCCACCGGAATGAAGTGGAGTTTCGTTCCCAAGGATTCGCCAAAACCCAAATACGTCGTTTGCAACGCCGACGAATCCGAGCCCGGCACGTTCAAGGATCGCTACCTGATGGAGCGCGATCCGCACATGCTGATCGAGGGGATGCTGATTGCCGCCTATGCGCTCGGCGCGAAGACAAACTACATCTACACGCGCGGCGAGTACAAGTACTTGATCGACATCATGGACGTGGCGCTTGCTGAAGCGCGCGCCGCCGGACTACTTGGAAACAAGATCCTCGGTACTGACTTCGGCTGCGAGATCTACACGCACACCGGCGCGGGCGCCTACATCTGCGGCGA
>DNND01000061.1:0-33521 GCA_003488005.1 Blastocatellia bacterium
AAACTGTTAGTTTGCGTTGGTTGGTTAGCTCTCAACTATAAGCCAATGGTCGGCCGCAAACTAACAGTTTGCTTTACACAGAATGCGCGATAACAAGTTGGTTGACAGCGAATTAGCGCCATGCTTAAATCCATCTCTGCCGACCTTTTGCAATAGCATTTAACACTTCGCCTAAGTCGTGGGCGCGATCAATATCGAACGGATCGCACTTCCAGTGACAGTGTGAGCGCGAGACTCAAAAGCTAATGGCCGAAGACAGCGACAAGCCCGATCCGGGCAAACGGGCTGACGAGACTGCGCAGGAACCTGCGGGCGTGGTGGTGCCTGCGGATTCCACCGGCACGCCGCCGCCTTCTGCCATTCCCGCCGGGGGCGAACTGGCCGGCGCCGACGCGGAAAAAGCGGCGATGGTTGAGCAGGCAAAGTCGCGCGTCGCTGCAGTAAAAGAATCACTCGCCGAAAAAGCCGCGGCTCCTGCTGCCGGCGCACCTAAGATCCCCGTTAAGAAGAAGGAAGAGGGGCCCAAGCCCGTCGATGCTTCCGAAAATAAATTAGTAAAGAAATTGAAGGTCAGGTTTGCCGGCGCAATCAGCGAGCCGTTCGAGTTCCTGGGCCAGGTTGCGGTGCGCATTGCACCTGAAAGCATTGTTGAAGTGTGCATGTTTCTTCGTGACGATCAGGACGCGCGTTTTAACTACTTGTCCGATCTCACTTGTGTGCATTATCCGCTGCGAGCCGAAGCGCCACTCGAAGTTGTCTACAACCTTTTTTCGATTCCGCGAAATGAACGCGTGCGTTTGAAGGTAGCAATGGCGGAAGGCGCAAGCATTGATAGTGTGACCGGCGTGTGGCCTTCAGCGAATTGGATGGAGCGCGAGGTGTACGATCTTTTTGGCGTGCCCTTTAACAATCATCCGGACCTGCGCCGGATTCTGTTGCCGCCGGACTGGGAAGGGCACCCGCTCAGGAAGGATTACCCGCTCGAGTTTATTGAGAATGCCTGGACGCAAAGACATCTGCCGGTAATGACCGAGGTGCAACGCGAACAACTCGAGCAACGGCGCGGTTATGGTTTGGAAATACTTTCTGTGCCGCAGGAGCGCATGATGCGCGAGATTTTTCAGGCCGGGAAAGAAGTCATGCCGAAAGATAAGTGAATCGTGAATCGTAAATCGTAAATGGTCAGACTGAATGTGCTTATGTGTTCCGACTTAGCCCGCGTGTACGAAGAGCTTTTAACGATTCACGATTCACGATTCACGATTTACGAGACGAGATGACCCCAAAAGAGATCGCTGCCCAATATGAAGCTAAAGTCTTCGACACGCCGGAAGCGGCGAAGGTGGCAGGCTTTGTCTTGACCGAAACAATGGAACCGCGCAACGTCTGGAACAAAGCAAGTGCAGCGACGGCGATCGTAAGCAAGCTTGCAAAAAAGCGTTCCGCCGGCGAAGCGCAAGAGATCGGTTTAATCATTGAGCCGTGGAAGGTGACTGGTTGCTACGTTCCTTCCGAACCGGCGCCGGCTGCGGCATAGATTCTGTATTCTGAATTCTGACTTCTGATTGTTATGCATCAGGTAGAAATCGCAACAACCCAGGAAACGCTCCTCGACAGCCCAGAGATGGTGCTGAACATGGGGCCACAGCATCCATCAACCCACGGCGTGCTGCGCGTTATCCTGAAACTTGACGGCGAAACGGTCATTGATCTTGATTGCGACATCGGCTATCTCCATCGCGGCATGGAGAAGATCGCCGAGAATCGCATGTACACGATGATCGCACCCTACTGGGATCGACTCGACTACATTGCCGCCGTTTCCAACGGTCTGGTTTGGGTGGAAACGGTCGAGCAGATGATGAATCTGCCCGTGCCGCGGCGCGCTCATTACCTCAGAACAATTCTCACGGAGCTGAATCGCATCGCGTCGCACTTACTGTGGCTGGCGACTCATGCGCTCGATATTGGCGCGGTTACGGTTCTGCTTTGGGCATTACGCGAACGCGAAGAAATACTAAAAATCTTCGAGCGACAGTTTGGCGCGCGCTTAACCTGTCATGCATGGCGCGTCGGCGGTATGCCAAACGATGCCTACGATGGCTTCACGGAAGACGTGCAGCGCTTCGTGAATAACTTTCCTACGCGACTTGATGAATATGAGACCGTGCTCTCGGAAAATCGCATCTGGCTTAGCCGCACGGTCGGCATCGGCGTAATCTCAGCCGAAGAGGCCGTAGCGATTGGTTTGTCTGGCCCGGCTTTGCGCGGCTCGGGCGTCGCCTGGGACATTCGCAAATCGAGACCGTACGCTGCCTACGCCGAAATGGATTTTGATATTCCGCTTGGCGAAAATGGCGACACTTATGATCGTTACCTGGTTCGCCTGGAAGAAATGCGGCAGTCGCGACGGATTGTCAATCAAGCGCTGGACAATTTGCCTGATGGACCAGTCAACGCAAAGCTGCCGAAGATCGTTAAGCCGCCGGTCGGCGATTATTATCATTCGATCGAAGGTCCAAAAGGCGAGATAGGTTGTTACCTGGTTTCAGATGGAACTGCGCAACCCTGGCGCGTGCGCGTGCGACCGCCGTCGCTGATCAATCTGCAAGCGCTGAAGCAACTTTGCCTGGGCCATTTGGTGGCGGACGTGGTTGCGATAATTGGAACCTTGGATATTGTGCTCGGTGAGATTGATAGATAGTTATGCTTTTCTTCGCTCCAATCGATTTCATTAACCAACTGCTGCTGAAGTTTTTCAGCGTCGACACTATTAACCATGTCGTCTGGCCATTCATTCAGATTGGACTGGTCGTCACACTGGTGGCCGGCTGGGTCGCATATGCGACATATCTCGAGCGAAAAATTTCCGCCTTCATGCAGGCGCGACTTGGGCCAATGCGCGTGGGCCCCTGGGGATTATTGCAGCCCATCGCTGACGGCATCAAACTGTTAACCAAAGAAGACTTCGTTCCCGAGAAAGCCGACCGCTGGATATTCTTCTTCGCTCCTTACATCGCGGTTGCCGCCGCCTTCATCACCTTTGCAGTAATTCCGTTTGGCCCGGACTGGGCTGTGATTACCGACGTCAACATTGGCTTACTCTTCGTCCTGGCCGTTTCGAGTGTGGGCGTGCTGGCCTTGATTCTGGCGGGTTGGTCGTCGAATTCGAAATATTCGCTGCTGGGCGCGTTGCGATCGAGCGCGCAGATGATCTCTTATGAAGTGGCGATGGGTTTGTCGCTGGTCGGCGCCTTGATGTTTGCCCGCACCCTTTCGCTTTCGGGAGTCGTACACGCGCAGCAGATGGATTCAGTTTGGTTCTTCGTTTATCAGCCACTCGGTTTTTTGATCTTTCTGGTGAGCGGCATTGCGGAAAATAATCGCGCGCCTTTTGACCTGCCGGAAGCGGAGTCGGAATTGGTCGCCGGTTTCCACACTGAATATTCCGGCTTTCGCTGGTCGCTCTTTTTCATGGCTGAGTACGCAGCGATGGTAATCGTCTCGGCGGTCGCGGTGACGGTTTATCTCGGTGGCTGGTATTTTCCGTTTGTTTACCGGTATACCGAGGCGAATGGCTACCACAATCTCTATGTTATAGTCAGTCTCTTAGTCTTCATTTTTAAGTTGTTGGCTATTTTGTATTTGTACTTCTGGTTGCGCTGGACGCTGCCGCGTTTTCGCTACGATCAATTGATGGACATTGGTTGGAAGTGGCTAATTCCGTCCGCGCTTATCAACATCGTGATCTCGGCACTTGCGATCTTTGTAGTGCAGGCACTTGACGGCTGGCGTGGAATCAAGACGATCGAGTCGCTGTCGTCGGGGCTGAATCTGACGCCGACTGGAAAAGCACTGATGATTGTGATGGGTCTTGCCGGGCTTGGTCTAACCGGGCTGTCGCTGGCAAGGATCAATTGGCGTTCGCGCGATTTCAATTTGAAGAATCAACGCCGCAACATTCGTCTGGTGAACGTGCCGAGCGGGAAACCAGCGGTCGCACCGATTGCGCCAGCGGCAAGCGAAAGCTAGATCATTTCCGATTCGCAATTGCCGATTGGGAAGATGAGCGAAGTTTGAACCAGAACCGCTACGCAATTTGTGTTTAATTCGGCAATCGGAAAGCGGCAATCGGAAATAACACAATGCCTTTAGTAAAAGTTCCCAAGCCTAAATTCATGACTAAGCTGCGCCGCTTTTTCATGGCCGATCTATTACAAGGTCTGCGCCTGACCTTGAAATACAACATCGGTGCCATTATTGATAAGGACGCAGTTGCCGGCAAAGGCATATACACCGAACAGTATCCCAAAGTTCGTCCGGACGTGGCGCCGCGTTTCCACGGCGCGCCGCGGCTCAACATGGACCCGGACACGCACGACACGCTCTGCATCGCCTGCAACCTTTGCGCGATTGCTTGTCCTGAAGACTGCATCGACGTGTTGGCTATGGATGTCGAGATCACCGTCGCTGGTAAGCCGCGCAGGAAGAAAGTACTCGACGAATTCATTTTCGATACTTCGCGCTGCATGTTTTGCGCGCTGTGCCAGGAAGCGTGCCCGACATCATGCCTGGAACTGACGCAGGATTTCGAGTTGGCCACCTACTCGCGCGCCGGCTTCGTTTGGAACCGCGAGATGCTTGAGCAGGGACGCGAAACGGTCAAGTACACCAGATGAACGATGAGTTATGAATGATGAACGCGGAACGGCAGACGTAAAACACGACTTGCGGCTGCGAACGCGAGCTTTTGCTCTACGAATTGTAAAGCTTTATACGTCGTTGCCCAAGACGGCCGAAGCTCAAGTCTTAGGAAAGCAACTCCTACGAAGCGGAACATCTGTCGGTGCTCATTATCACGAAGCGACGAGATCAAGGTCGAATGCTGAGTTCATTAGCAAGCTTGAAGCGGGATTGCAGGAACTCGAAGAGTCTATCTATTGGCTTAATCTTCTAATCGACTCGGGCATTGCGAAAAGGGAGAAGCTGTCGGGATTGTGCCAGGAAGCCGATGAGTTGGCCGCAATTTTCGTAGCTTCGGTTAAGACGGTTAAGGGACGACGCTGAATTCATCGTTCAGCATTCATTATTCATCGTTATGGTACTCACAGGTTGGGAAGCGGTTTTCTTCTGGATCTTCTCTATCGCGGCCATCTTCGCGGCGCTCTTAACCGTGATGGCCCGCAACACCATTCACAGCGCGCTCTTTCTGATTTCTTCGCTCGTTTCTGTGGCTGCACTCTTTATTTTGTTGCGCGCGGAGTTCATCGCCGGCGTACAAATCCTGGTCTACGTCGGCGGCGTGATGGTGTTGTTTCTCTTCGTCATCATGCTGGTCAACGTTGGCTCGGAAGAACGGGGCAGCGAAGAGATTTTCAACCATCCCAGACAAGTAACTACCAGCGTCATCTTCTGCGCCTTGCTTGTTGGCGGACTGCTTTACGCCATCAACGTCGGCTACGAAGGTTTGCAGAAACGAGATGAAACAGCAGTAACCATGGCGACGAGCCAACGTACCGCGGACGAACAAAACCTGCCCGCAGCAGCGACCGGCTCTTCGCGGATTACCAAAGAAACCGAACGCGTAGGCAACGGGCTTTATCGCTATGGCTCGTTGCCTTTTGAAATAGCCAGCGTCCTGTTGCTGGTGGCCATCATCGGCTCGGTGATGTTAGCCCGAACGTTGAAACAGGAGGCGGCGGTTGACGATACCGCTCCGGAAGTCCTGCAAGCCGAAGCGAAACACGATCCCGAGATTGCAAAGCTTCAAGCGGTTTCGATGGCACAAGACGAAAATGCAATTGGCACTCTTTAATTTTCTAAGTCCGGTGTTCGGCATCTTGCTTCAGGCAGCGAGCAATGGCCGCTTTGCTGTTGCCTGGGAAAAGGCGCAGCATCCCGACCTGTCGAAATTTCTGATCATCGGTGCGTTGCTTTTCATTATTGGAGTCGCGGGCGTGCTGACGCGGCGCAACATCATCGTCATCTTCATGTCGATTGAGTTGATTCTTAATGCGGCGAATCTCAACTTCATTGCCATGTCCCGTTACCTTCAGGACACGGGCAACGTTAACGCGGTTGCCGGACAGATTTTTGCGGTGTTCGTGATCGTGGTGGCGGCTGCCGAAGCGGCGATTGGACTGGGAATTGTGATCGCGCTCTATCGCAACAAGGAAACGATCTGGGTTGATGAGATTGATATCCTAAAGTGGTGACCGTAGTTTCGAGTTCCGAGTTTCGAGTTTCTAGTTAATCGAAACCGAAGCTTCAACCAAACTCGGAACTCGAAACTCGAAACTCGAAACTGAATGTATCGTTACATCTGGCTAGTTCCACTTCTTCCTCTTGCCGGCGCGGCCATCAATGGGCTGCTCGGCCGGAAGCTTCGTTTTTCTGAAAAACTTATCGGCGGCATTGCAGTCGGCTCTATCGCGCTCGCGTTCCTCATTACAGTTGCGGCGGTTTACTCGTACGCATTCGGCGGCAATGCCATCTGGCCGCAAACCTACGTGACTAGTCAGGACGGCGCTTTCAGCTTCACCTGGATCCCGGGTGGTGCGGTCCGTATGACGCAGGGCGTAACGGGCAGGGCCTTCATCGAACCCCACGGAGAACGGCAGGCTCAGCAGGCCCAGCGGCTGAATGGAGAAGATGGTCAACCGATTAATGCTGCCGGCATACCTGTTGGAGGAGGTTCAGTCCTGAATGTCGAGTGGAGCTACCAGCTTGATGCACTCTCATCGATCTTCATGCTGATCGTAACCGGCGTGGGTTTGTGTATCTTCGTTTTTGCCACCGGTTACATGCATGGCGACACCGGCTTTTATCGCTTCTTCGCTTACATGGGCCTGTTCATGTTCTCGATGCTCGTGCTGGTGATGGGCTCAAACTTCCTGATGATGTTTGTCGGTTGGGAAGGCGTGGGACTCTGTTCGTACCTTCTGATTGGCTACTACTTTGACCGGCAGGAAGCAGCGAACGCTTCACGCAAAGCATTTATTACCAATCGCGTCGGCGACTTTGGTTTTGCGCTAGCGATTTTTGGCGTGATCGCTACGTTCGGAACCACTCAATACACTAACGTGTTCGGGCAGGCAGCGAGTTACCCGCTTGAACGGCTGGGTCATTGGGGACTCCTGTCATGGATCGCGTTGGGACTCTTTATCGGCGCCTGCGGTAAATCCGCGCAGTTGCCGCTGCACGTTTGGTTGCCGGATGCGATGGCTGGTCCAACTCCTGTTTCTGCGTTGATCCACGCGGCCACGATGGTCACGGCCGGACTTTACATGGTCACGCGCACCAACGTCATCTTTCAGCATTCGCAAACGATGATGATGGTCGTGGCTTTAGTTGGCGCGGCTACGGCGTTGTTTGCGGCGACGATTGGCATCACGCAAAACGACATCAAGAAAGTCCTCGCTTACTCAACCGTGTCGCAGCTGGGTTTCATGTTCATGGCCTGCGGCGTGGGTGCGTTTGCGATTGGCATCTTTCACGTAATGACGCACGCGTTCTTCAAAGCGCTGATGTTTCTCGGTGCCGGCAGCGTCATTCACGGCATGCATCACGAGCAGGACATGCGTCGCATGGGCAACCTGCGAAAGTACATGCCCTACACGTATCTGACTTTTCTTGCCGGCTGGTTGGCAATCTGCGGCATCATTCCGTTCAGCGGCTTCTGGTCCAAAGATGAAATTCTCTGGAACGCTGCATCCACGCGTTACATACCGGTGGGTTGGATTGTTTGGATTGTCGGCACAATCGCCGCGACCTGTACGGCTTTCTATATGACGCGCTTGGTGGCGATGACGTTTTGGGGCAAGGAAAAATTTCTTCACATCGGCCACGACCATACGCCTGAGCACGAAGTGCACAATTACGATCATGAAACTCCCGAGCATCACACGCATATCCCGCACGAATCGCCCGCTTCGATGTGGGTGCCGTTAGCAGTGCTCGCTGTGCTCGCAACAGTTGGCGGCTTCGTGGGAATCAGCACGGCGTTCACCGGCGGCAAGCACATCGGCGGGCGCATGAATATCGTTAACTTCCTCGACCCGATTATTTGGAATCCGTCGACGCATTATTTTGGCAAGGAAGAAGCAGTCGACAGCTACGGCAAACCGCTGGAAGTCGTTGAGAAACGAGCGGTGCTGACTACAGAAGTGTTGCCGATTGAGTTGCCAGCAATCTATGGCGGCAACGAAGGTTTCAACCTGGCGCATGCGGCAGAATCGAAACTACACAGCGAGACGCTGACTGAATGGTTGTTCATCGTCATCTCTTTGCTGGTCGCCGGCATCGGCATCGGCCTTGGCTATCTTTTCTATGTAAAGGACACGCGCCTGCCGGACATTTGGGCGGCGCGACTGAAGCCACTTTACCAGGCGAGTTACAACAAATATTGGGTGGATGAATTTTTCGGTTGGGCAGTCACGCGACGCGTGATGGATGCAGCGCGCGGCGTGTTCGCGTTTGACTCGAAAGTTGTCGATGGCGCTGTTAACGGTTCGGCCTGGTTAACGCGGCTTTCCAGCCGCATCACGGGCGGTACCGATCAGTATTTTGTAGATGGCGTGGTGAATGCGATTGCCGCATTTGTTGCACGCTTGATGTCGCCGTTGTTTCGCGCGGCACAAACCGGCTTTGCGCAGAACTATGCGCTGGTGATGGTACTCGGGCTGGTTGTCGCGGTCGCGTTATTCTTTGGCGCCGACATCGCTCGTGCCGTTAAGGGTGTTTTTGCTTTGGTACTTTGAAGTGCGGTCCGTTGTCAGTAGTCTGTTGCAGCTGATTGGTTACAAAAAGGCCGACTTCGTTCGCGTTAATGCCAGATCAACACGAACAACTGACTACGGACAACTGACTACGAACCATAAATTATGAACAGTCTGCCAATACTTTCAATCGTGACCTGGCTGCCCACGTTGGGCGCGCTCATCATTCTGGTTCTTTTTAAGAAGGGCCAGTCGGATCAAATCAAGAAGTTTGCCACCGCCTGGTTTGGCGTAGCCTTCGTCGCCTCGCTGGCTCTTCTTAAATATGATCGGGCGTTGGGTGGCATGCAATTTCTCGAGGACCATCAATGGATCCCGGTAATCGGGGCGCGCTATCAAATGGGCGCGGATGGCGTGGCCGTGCTGTTGATTGTTTTGACAACCTTGTTAGGCGTCATCGCCGCGTTGTCGTCATGGAAGTACATCGAAAAACGTGAGAAAGAATATTACGTCTTACTATTGCTGTTACAGACAGCGGTGGTTGGTGTCTTCACCTCGATGGATTTGTTTCTGTTTTATCTGTTCTTCGAAGTGTCGCTGGTGCCGATGTACTTCCTGATCGGAATCTGGGGCGGCGAGAATCGTCTGTATGCGGCAATAAAATTCTTCCTCTACACGTTGGTTGGCTCCGTGATCATGTTGCTTGGTGTTTTGAAGATTTATTTTCTGACTCAGGACACCACGTTAACCGGGAGGATCACACAAGGCACAATCGACTTGTTGGCGGGGAATCAACAAGCATCAGCACTGGTTTCAAGCACGTTGCAGGCAGCCGCTCAAAACGGCACCGGCACTTTCAATATTCTCTACTTGCAGTCGCTGGGCTCCGTAATGCCGATGGGAGTCATGCAGGTGCTCTTGTTTTTTGCGTTCGCGCTGGGTTTTGCCATCAAGGTGCCAATGTTTCCGTTTCACACCTGGCTCCCCGACGCGCACGTTGAAGCGCCAACTGCCGGTTCAGTAATACTCGCCGGAATTTTGCTGAAACTTGGGACCTACGGCTTTTATCGTTTCAATATTCCAATGTTTCCCGCCGCTTCTGCAGACGAAAGCTACTTCTTTAGCGGCACGAATCATCAGTTTGGCGTACGCAGCGTCATGATTTTCCTGGCGATCGTGGGAATAATTTACGGCGCCCTGGCCGCGATGTATTTCGTGGTGAAGAAAAACGGCGACGTTAAGAAACTGGTGGCGTATTCGTCGGTTTCCTCGATGGGCATCGTGATGCTGGGACTGTTCGCATTGAATCCGAATGGTGTGAACGGCGCGGTGTTGCACATGATCAACCACGGCATCTATTCGGCGGCGCTGTTCCTGCTGGTCGGAATCATTTATGAACGACGGCACACGCGCAATGTCGCCGAATTCGGCGGCCTGTCCCACGTCATGCCGGGTTACGCCGCGATTTTCCTGTCGATGGTGATGACTGCTATTGGATTGCCTCTGCTCTGCGTTTTCATTTCTGAGTTTTTATCGCTGCGCGGCGCGTTCGAAGCGAATCCGATGTGGGCGGCGTGGGGCGCGCTGGGAATCATCCTCAATGCCGGCTACATGCTTTGGCTCTACCAGCGAATGTTTTTTGGCACCATCGATAATCCTAAGAATGAAAAGCTGATCGACCTGAGCACGCGCGAATGGATCTACATGACACCGCTGGTAATCCTGTCGCTGTGGATCGGTGTCTATCCAAAACCTTTCCTTAGTTACATCGAACGCCCGGTTAACGCGGTGGTGCGCCAGGTGCGGCCAACCTATCCGATTCCAGGGATGCCGCCCGGCGTTGAAGCGCAGCGCGCAGCGGTGAAATAACCTCGGTACAAGGGAAATCATAATGAGTTTTTTAGGTCGCACAGCTTTACTCTGCACTGTCTTGCTGGTTCTTTCGCTGACGGCGTTCGCGCAGAGGCGCGCGATCCCTCCAGTTAGTATTGAAGGCACTTATGACAATCTCACGGTCGGCAGGGAGTCGGGCGACCTTGAGGGCATCCGCGTAATTCTTATCGACGGCGGTGGTGGAATTTATGCGATTGTCCAACAGGCCGAAGGAGGAGTGGAATTGCCGGCACCCGCAACGACACTGGTAACCGTAAAGGGAACTGACATCAGCTTCTCGGTCAAGTTTCCCGGGCATGATGAGTCACAGAACTTTTCAGGGAAAGTGTCGGCCTCCGGTTTGAGGCTTCGCAGTGATGGGCGGCAAATTTTCCTGAAGCGAAAGAAGTGTTAGGAAGTTTGTTCTAGATAATGATTCAAATACTTCTCTTACAAGCAAACACCACAGCGCTCTTTAATGTAGCGGACCTGCTGCTCATTTCGCCCGAGCTGATTCTAACCGTCTGTGCCTGCCTGGCGTTGGTAATGGAAGTCATCCTGCCCTACCGCAAGAGCAAGCTCGTCGCCTATTTTTCCTTGCTCGGCGTTGGTCTCGCCTTTGTCTCGCTCGGCTTGCAATGGTGGTCGGTCAGGGACTCACTGCCGCTCGATGGCTTTTACGGCATGGTCCGCATCGACGGGTTTGCTTTGTTGTTCAAAGCTATCTTTCTGGTGGGAGCCGCGCTCGCGATCGCAATCTCAACTCGCTATCTGGATATCGAAGGCGAGCAGCACGGCGAATACTACGCGCTGGTTTTGTTCGCTACCGTCGGCATGATGTTTCTCGCCTGCGGCTATGATTTGATTGTCCTTTACATCAGTTTGGAGTTGATGGCGCTGACGTTTTACGTCCTGGTCGCTTTTACAAAACGCGAGAAGCGTTCGAATGAAGCGGCAATGAAGTATTTTCTGTTGGGCGCATTCTCGTCCGGAATCCTGCTCTACGGCATGTCATTGGTTTATGGCATCGCCGGCTCAACGAATCTTGGTGAGATTGGGCATAGCATCGCCGCAATCGCAAGTGCCACGCCGCTTGGTGAAGCTGCTGGCCCGAGTTTGAGACCGATGTTGTTGCTGGGCATGATTGCTCTGGCGGCGGGTTTGTTTTTCAAGATTGCAGCCGTGCCGTTTCACATGTGGGCGCCGGACGCTTACGAAGGCGCGCCTACTTCGGTCACAGCGTTTCTTTCCACCGGCTCAAAAGCCGCGAGCTTTGCGCTGTACGCGCGCATCTTCATCGAAGCCTTGAACAGCATGCGCGCTGACTGGGCGCCGCTGCTCGGTTTGGTGGCGGCCATAACGATCATGGTCGGCAACTGGGCCGCCGTCACGCAGGAAAACTCAAAACGTTTGTTGGCCTACTCGTCGATTTCCAACGCCGGTTATTTGCTGCTCGGGCTGGTTGCGGGAAACAGTTACGGCTACACCGGCTTGATAATTTACCTGCTGGTCTACACGCTGATGAACATGGGAGCGTTCGGCATTGTGATCAGTTTGCGACGGCGCGGAATTATTGGCGACAACGTTGACGACATGGCCGGCTTGGCGCAGAAGGCGCCGGGCATGGCCGCGATGATGACTATCTTTATGCTGTCGCTCGGTGGACTGCCGATTACGGGCGGCTTCATTGGCAAATATTTTCTGTTTGGCGGGCTATTGCAGCGCGGCGCCGCAGAAGGGAAGACGTGGTATTACTGGTTGGCCGGCTGGGCCATCATCAACACGGTCGTGTCGTTTTACTACTACATCCGCTTCATCAAGGTAATGTACCTCGGCGATCGCATCGCTGACGACAAGCCTTTGTCACTCTCTCCCGCTCTGAAAACCGCACTCGCAGTTTCAGTAGCCGGCATCATCTTCATCGGAGTTTATCCGCAGCCATTGATTAACCTGACGCAGAAATTGATCGCACCGCTGGCGGCAATTGGGTCCGTGACTCTGAAATAAAAATGGATGCCGTTTTACCAGGCGACGATCTGATTGAACAGGGAATCGCGGACCTGCGTGCGGGCAAAGAATCGACCGCCGCCTTACTCGTTTGCATCGGCGCGCCGCGGTTAAGAAGGATAGGCCTCGAACTTCCCGACAACTTACCGCCGAATCCTGAGCATCGACTTTATGACTTGCTTGCCCAAAGCGATCAAGACTCTGCCCACTCGCGCTACAATGCTCTCATTAGAAAATTAGTCAGTTTCGAGCGAGCAGCGGAATGCGTCAAAGAGTAACCGCCAAGCGGATGGATGAATTCATGCTTGCATTGGCAACCGGAATTACGACAGCTTCGCGCGTATTCCTGGTTGGCGGCGCAACTGCCGTCTTACTCGGCTGGCGCGATTCCACGGTTGACGTCGATCTGAAAATACTGCCTGAAAGCGACGAAATTCTTCGAAAGCTTCCAACGCTTAAAGAGGATCTTCAGATCAATATAGAACTTGCCGCGCCGGACGATTTCATACCTGAGTTGCCGGCCTGGCAGGAACGCAGCCGCTTCATACGACAAGAAGGAAAGCTTACATTCCTGCATTACGACTTTTACGCGCAGGCATTGGCAAAGATTGAGCGGGGACACGATACTGATGTGCGCGATGTAGAAGAGCTGTTGGATCGGAAATTAATAAAACCGGAGGCGGTTCGTGATTTTTTTGAACGGATAAAAGATCAGTTTTACAAGTATCCGGCCATCAATGAGGCATCATTTCGCCGCGCAGTCGAAATCGCGCTAAAACCGCGATAAAAAAAGGACGGCAAACCCTGAAAGCGCTTGCCACTGCCTCAAGGGCATGGCTTCCGAGATGAATGCTAATTTTTTACTTCTTTGCGGCAATCGTCATCTGGCTGGGAATTCTTTCGCTGCGCGGTGGCATTCGCTTCGCCGCCTATGTTCGCAGTGAAGTTGCGAAACCGTTAGCGGATTTTACTCCTCATGTCTCGGTGTTTGCTCCCTGCCGCGGTTTAGAGAGCGGCCTGAAGCAAAATCTCGCCGCGCTTTTTCAGCAAGACTATCCAAAGTATGAAATCGTGTTCGTCAGCGATCGCGCCGACGATCCTTCGCTTGGGTTGATTCGAGCACTAATCGAGGAGCAGGATCGGACGAGTCGCATTTCTACCAGAATCATCATTGCCGGCCCGGCGACTGATTCTGGGCAAAAGGTGCACAACCTGCGCGTGGCTGTTTCTGAATGCGACGGTCGCAGCGAAGTCTTCGTGTTTGTCGACACTGACGCGAGGCCACAAGCTCATTGGCTGCGATCGCTGGTTGCGCCGCTAGCAGATGAAAAGATTGGCGCCGCGAGCGGCTATCGCTGGTTTATTCCTGTGAATGGCGGTCTTGCGTCGCACCTGCGCGCGGTCTGGAATGCGTCGATCGCCTCAGCGCTGGGCGCGGGCCTTGATAAGAATTTTTGTTGGGGCGGCTCAACTGCGATTCGTAGATCAACTTTCGAAGACCTGCGTATCGCTGAACGCTGGCGCGGTACCGTGTCAGATGACTTCACTCTGACGCGCGCGTTGCAAGAAGCTAAGTTGCCAATTCATTTTGTGCCGGCTTGTCTGGTACCGGCGCTGGATTCATCCACGATGCGCGAGCTGTTTGAGTTTACCAACCGGCAATTGAAGATCACACGCGTTTACGCACCGCATTTGTGGCAGCCGGTGCTGATAGGCAGTCTGCTGTTTTGCCTCGTCTTTTTTGGTGGGACCGCATTGGTCCTAGTGCGCGCTATGAACCACGATTCGATTGCCGTGCCGTCGTTGCTGCTGGCGATTATTTTTTTGCTCGGGACGCTCAAGGCCCACATTCGTTTGCAAGCGATTGTCTCCATCATGCCGGCATATGACAGGGAATTGCGTCGTGGATGGATATTTCATCTTGTGCTGTGGCCATTCACATCGGCGCTCTATCTTTGGAACGCGCTGGTTGCTGGGGCTTCGCGCCGCATCAAGTGGCGCGGGATTACCTACGAATTGAAATCAGGTACTGAAGCTGTCATTATCTCGCGCGAATGGTAGAAGGCACTTTAAGAAGATCTGATTGGTTCTTTGACGCGTAGCGTCAGTGGAGTTTAGCCCGGCCTTTCAAGGCCGGGAACAGTCAACGAATGATTCGCGTCGCGTAGCGACGCTTAAACTTGAATTATTCTCGACCGTCGCTACGCGACGTGAACAAACTTTGAATTGAACCCGGCGTTGAAACGCCGGGCTAAACTCAACCGACGCTCGCGTCGAAGAGCTGATTACTTATGCCAAATAAAATCTTGCAACTGGTTCAACTGCTCCGTTCGACTAGACGCGCAAAGCGTCTGGGCACGGTCATCCTGTTTGTGACCTCGCGCTGCAACGCGTTCTGCAAGACTTGTTTTTATCACGAGGAGTTGAATCGACCGGGCGACCTCACCTTCGAGCAGATTGAAAAGATTTCGCGCACGATGCCGCCGATTACAGATCTTTGGTTGTCAGGCGGCGAGCCGACCTTGCGCCGCGATGTTTCGCAAGTCATCGAAACATTCGTGAAAAACAACGAGATCAATCGACTGATCATCCCGACCAATGGGTTGATCAAATCGCGCGTCTACGAGATTGTCGAGAACGCACTAGGCTCGCATCCCAAGCTCGATCTCTATCTGAACATTGCGCTCGATGGTTATGGAAAAACTCACGATCGCATTCGCGGCGTTCCCGGCAACTGGGAAAAGGCGCTGGACTGTATCGAATCGCTTTACCCGCTCAAGGCGAAGTTTGGCGAACGTTTCCGGTTGAATGTTAATACTGTGGTTTGCGCCGACAACTACACTGAAATCGAAAAGCTCGGCGAATTTATGTGGCAGAACTATGAACTCGACGGCCAGTATTTCAACATCATTCGCGGCGAGACGCTGGTGGGCGACGAGATAAAGCAAGTGCCTGCCGAAGTCTTACCCGAGATGTACGCTTACGTTTCGAAACTAACGAAACGCTACGGCGATCGCATGTTTGCTGCCGATGATGCTAGCAAGCGCTTTGTAAAGAATGTTGCCTACGTGGGCGCCATCACAACGCATTACCGTAACCAACACGCAAATTTTCAAGCGTCGACCGCCTGGCCTTTTCCCTGTACCGCCGGCGAGACGACAGCAGTGATCGACTACAACGGCGACGTGCGCGCCTGTGAGCTGCGCGAAAAGTTTGCGACACTCTCCGATTATGATTTTGACTTTGGCGCGCTTTGGGCTGCGCACGAGCGCGGTGTAGAGCTTGAGGCTATTGACGGTGGCAACGCTTGCTGGTGCACGCACGTGTGCTTCATCCACGATTCGATGCGTCACTCGACGCGCGCCATGCTTTACGAGCTGCCCAAGAATTTTCTAACGCGCGAGAACTGGCAGTAATGGCGAATTCTGACAACGGAGAAACTAATCGCAAAAGCGGTCTCGCGTATGCTGCAGCCTTCACCTTATTCGCCTGCGTAGCTTCGCTGACCGTAATCGGGTGGCTGGCGGATCGCTGGTTCGGCACGCGGCCGTGGTTGTTGGTGGCCGGCTTGGCGCTTGGCGCGATAGTTGGTTTTTATCAGTTCGTGAGGCTGACTTCACAACTGTAACTGGCTGTAATCCGGCGCCGTTTTGTGGCATGAGGTCAGTACCGCCTGCGGTAGCGGGTGGATCTCAAGGTCGCCGATTGCCGATCTGACGACCAAGAACTCACCCGCTACCGCAGGCGGTATTGACCTCATGCCACTGCGACGAGTGATTGAAAAGCGTCAGATAACGGTGGCTGCTCAAACTCGACTTGGTTCCTCCATTCCGCTACCTCGACAACCGGACGTTTTCCTGTGTAAAATCCCCAGCTTTGCTAATCAATGAAATCGACAACAATGAAGGTCCGGTGCTGTTTTCCGCGCGTGGCGATGCTACCAACCGGCGCATTTTTCGCAGCATGATCGTGGCAATCATCCTGGCCGTTGGCGCCAGTCTGGTTTTCGCGCCATGGCGAGTAAGCATGGGACTGTTAGTGGGCGGCCTGCTTTCTTTGCTCAACCACTATTGGCTCATAACCTCGACCACCGCGGCGTTCAGTGTCCTGGTGAACGGAGAGAAGCCACGCTTGAGTCTTATTCAATACGTCCTGAGGTATGCGGTTATCGGTTCTGCAATCCTGCTGTCGTACAAGTTAGGGATTGCTTCTATCGCGGCGCTTATTGTCGGACTTTGCAGTTTCGTCGTCGCTCTTTTCGTCGAGGCATTTAGAGAATTCTACTTCGCAATTATTCATCGAGAGGAAATCATTTGATGTTGTTGCAAGCGGCAGCCGCGGGCGCGGAACATGCTGAGGAATCAGCGGAGCACACTCCGATCATCGTGCAGTTCGTTAATCACTACTTCGGCGAGTGGGCCTACCGCTTTGAAATGAACTACACCTATCCGTTCTGGACAAAGTTCTTCGCCAAATTTGGCACCACGCCGGAAGCGGTGTTTGGTCCATACACGCCGGAAACTGCGATACCCTGGTACACGGTGATGTTTGTCATCGCTTGTATCTTAAGCGTGGTGACAATCTGGATTTTGAGAGGTCAACTTTCAGAAGAAGAACCTGGGCATGGTCAACAAACGCTTGAGCTGGGGGTGCTGGCAGTACGCGGCATGATCGAAGACATCATTGGCCCCCACGGTTTGAAATATTTTCCGGTCGTCATGACTTTTGCGGTGCTCATCCTTTTCTCGAACCTGATGGGACTGTTTCCGCTTTTCATGTCACCTACCGCCGCAGTTAGTGTGACATTTGCGCTCGGTCTCGCTTCGTTTCTCTATTACAACTGGATTGGCATCAAAGAAAACGGAATACTGGGTCATCTCAAACATTTGGCGGGACCTGTTTGGTGGATTTCATGGCTGATCTTTCCCATCGAATTGATCAGTAACTTCATTCGTCCGTTCTCGCTCGGCATTCGTCTTTTCGGCAATCTCTTTGCAGATGAAAAGGTAGTAAATACGGTGTCCCAGCTCGCGCCTCCATACACCTGGATTGCGCCGTTACTCTTGATGCCCTTGAGTATCTTTGTTTCATTTATTCAGACGTTCGTTTTTATTCTTCTTTCGCAATTGTATCTGAGTGAAGTTTCGCATGCGCCCCACGAGGAACATGAGGAGCATCACGCGGCCGTTGCGGGATCCGATCACGGCCAGGTGCAGCCCGAACAGGCTGCACTCGCAGTTTCTTAAGTAATACGGAGAGTCGCGCGTCGAGCGGTGGGGACAACGCGTCTTTACACGTTGGCACGCTGGATTGAGTTGGATGCGGCTTACAGAAAATCAAAAGCAATCGCCGTCAAATAATTTAATCTGGTGCGAAGTAATAGTGTCTGTCTCGCAGGAGCGCCGTTGTAAGAGGGGCGGTGGAAACCGGATGCAGGCGAAATCATAACACCGGTGGCTGCTTATTTATCTCGTTAGCTTAGCGTCTATTTCTGAGGCCACGGCCTCTTCAGGAGAAACGGAAAATGAGAAGACTTAACTTGGTTCTGTTTGCGGTAGTCACGGTGCTAATGACTGCAATGACAGCCTTCGCACAAACGGCGGCGGCAGATCACGCGGTTGATAACAACGCCGGGTTGAAGGCGATTGCGGCGGGCGTTGGCTTTGCGATCGCCGTGGTTGGCGGAGCGCTTGGGCAATCACGGATTGGTGCGGCGGCATGCGAAGGCGCGGCGCGTAATCCGGGGGCGGCGCCAAAAATCCAGGTGATGATGATTTTGGGACTGGCTTTGATCGAGTCGCTGGTTCTGTTTGCCTTGCTGGTAGTCTTTGCGAAGATTAACTAAAACGGGCAAACGCTTGCCGTCACAAGCGGCGCGCTTACTCATGTAGTTTATGCGGGGTGTAGCTCACGGCTACGCCCCGCATTTTCTTTTCGCATCTTTGCTGCCATTCAAACCTCTGTGTTAGGCTCTTCACATTCTCCCAGGAAAGTAATCCCCAAGTAGAGTAGAAAAGATATTCCTGACTCCCCCGTCAGGGGAATTAAGGAAAGGCATGAATGCCTGCCCAACTTTAGGTTAGCGAGGATACAAGCGTTCGATGAAAGCATGTCCGAAGTGTGGCGCAGAATATCCTGATACAACCACGTTGTGTCCGTCGGATGGAGTTGCGCTCGAGAAAACAGATGATTCGTTACTCGGGCAAACACTCGCCGGAAAATACCGTATTGACGAACGACTGAGCGAAGGCGGCATGGGAACCGTTTACAAAGGAACCCATGTGCTGATGGACAAGACGGTGGCCATTAAGGTGCTGCGTCCTTCGCTTGCTGCCGACGAAAAAATTGTAGCGCGCTTTTCCCGCGAAGCACGCGCCGCTTCAAAAATTTCTCACCCGCATGCATTAAGCGTCACGGATTTCGGCGAAGACGAAAACGGCATTGTCTTTCTGGTGATGGAATACATTGATGGGCAAACCCTCAAGGACCTCATTCGCCAGGAAGGACCAATGCCGCTGGCGCGCGTTGTCGAGATCATTAAGCAGGTGGGGGGCGCGCTGGATGCGGCCCATGCGCAGGGCGTAGTGCATCGCGATCTCAAGAGTGACAACATCATGTTGCTGAACACGATGAACGCCGACTACGCGCAAGTGCTGGATTTCGGAATTGCGAAGATTAAGGAACGAGAGGGCGAATACGATCCTGGTCTGACTGCGCCGGATCTGGTTATCGGGACCCCGCAGTACATGTCTCCCGAGCAATGCTCGCAAGCGCCGGACATCGATGCCCGTTCAGACATTTATTCGCTTGGCGTGATCATCTACGAAATGCTGGTGGGCCACGTGCCGTTCACCGGCGGGTCGCCGACCGAGATCATGCTTAAACAAATGCAACAGAAGGCGCCGTCAGTTCTCGATGAACGAAACGACGTTCCGCCGGCAGTCGCGCAGGTCGTCGCACGCGCATTGGAAAAGTTGCCGCAGGACCGCTACGACTCAGCCGCTAAATTGATTGATGACCTGATGGTTGCCGCCGGCATGGAGCTGGTTGCGGTACGACCAAACAGCAAGCCCTTGGTAATTCCCACGGGTTCAGGTGGGCTCGTAGAGGACGACAAAGACGAAGAAACTGTGGTGCGCAAGCGGATTACAACCCCGATGCCTAAGCCATCGTTGCCGTACGAGCCGTCGCCAGTATCAAGTTTCAATCCCTGGAAGATTTTGATCCCGTCGATGATTGGGTTGCTGGTGATCTTTGCGGCCATCTATGCATTCACGCGCCGCTCGCCGACGCCGACAACCGAAGCGCAGCCGAATTCGACGTTAACTGCGGATCCAAATGGCCAGCCGGTTGAACCGGCGCAAGCCCCGAGTGGTCAAGCAGAATCGGGAATACCCGCGGGTGGCACGACGAATGTGAACGCTAACAAGGCTGCGTCTCCATCACCTGTTGCGAGTCCAGGTGATGCAACCGGAGTTGAACCAAACATCAACGACAATGCTAACGACAACACCAACAGTCGCAAGAACCCTGCCCTACCCTCGCCGGCGCAATCGCTAGATGAAAGTGCGCCGCCTCCGCCCACGCCCAGACTTCCAACGCCAAAACCAACGCTGCCGCCGCCGAGCGGTTCGCCGCTGGCAACGCCAGAAATAAATCCGCCTAACTAGATTGGTTTGTGCCGCGCTCGTTCAGTTGCTTTCGAATGATCTGAACCAGTTGAGCTTCGTCTTCTATTGAGATTTTGATTTCCAGCACGTAGCAGGGAACTTCAAAGTGAAGTGCCGAGAGTTTTACTGCGTCCTTTGCAGTGGTCAGAATGCCGGCAGCGCCTTTTGCTTTAGCCTCAGCCACAATCTGATCCAAATCAAGCTGACGATAGTTGTAGTGATCCGGAAAGGCCCGCGCGATTGCCAACTCAAATCCTTCACGTCGCAAGTGATTGAAGTAAGACTCCGGATTGCCAACGCCGCAAAAGGCTGCGACCGGCTTCTGAATTGAGGAGACTGGATCGAGCGTCTCGCCGCCCAGCCGGCGCAACCCTGTCGTCACCATGCGGGAACGAAAGACGGGCCTTCGTCCAACTGTCTGCTGTAATTCCGCACTGATTGATGACAGGTCCGGCTTTTCTTCTGTCCTGGTCAGCACGAAGCAATCACCGCGCGTCAAACCACTGAGCGGTTCACGCAGATGACCAACGGGAAGCATCCCGCCGCCCCAGGGATTCGTGGCATCGATGGTAACGATGTTTAGATCGCGAGCAAGTTGCAAATGCTGAAAGCCATCATCCAAAACAAAAACTTCGGATTGCAGGTTGTTGATGGCCCAGCGGCCCGCCTCGCTTCGATTTGAATTACAAACAACGGCTGCGACTCCCAACAAGTTTCTCGCCAGCAGCAACGGTTCATCTCCCGCGGCTGCGACATCGGCGAGGACCTTGTGACCGTCGCTGACCATCACCTGTTCATTTGGATTTTGTCGTCGATAACCGCGCGTCAGCACGCAAACTCGCTTGCCTTCAGCCGCCAGCACGCGACAGAGCCATTCCACCAGCGGCGTCTTTCCAGTTCCGCCTGTTGTGATGTTGCCAACGCTTACTACTACTGCGTCAAGTTTGGTAACGGAAAGCAGATGCCGGCTATAAGCCGCGAGGCGCAGCCGCGTCGCCAAACTGTAAAGCGCGCTGAACGGCGGGAGTATGAGAGAGTTTGCAGTCTTCATCTGGTACTCGCAGGGTTGCGGTGAATGGCGCCCGTCGCCGCAATCGGATTTGCCAATAGAGTCTTCAGCGATTCCATTGTTCGTTCGGTGGCGCCGCGGTTCTGATTGACGAGTTGTCTTGCTCGTTCACCAAGCGCCCTTCTCTTATCGCGGTCCGCCAGCAACAGGGTAAACAATTTCTCCAGCTCCACAGTCGTGTCCGATTCGGGCATCGCGGGCAACTGAATGATCGCTTCGGCGCGTACGAATTCTTCAACGATTTCTCGGAAATTGTAAGTGTGCGCGCCGGTCAGAATGCAGGCGCCTACCGCGGCCGGCTCGAGGATGTTGTGTCCGCCAGTCCTGGCGATGCTGCCGCCGACAAAGACAAGAGTTGCCAGCGAGTAAACTGATTGCAGTTCGCCGATCGTGTCGAGCAGAATTACTTTGGCGGCTTTGTCTGTTTCTTTTTGCGGTGAACTTCGACGAGCCGATGAAAGACCTGATGCTTCCATTAGCGCCGCTACTTCGGCAAACCGTTCGGGATGGCGCGGTGCAATCAACAACCTCGCCGCCGGCGCCGCTTTCGCTATCAACTGCCTAAAAGCTTCGACAATAATTCGCTCTTCCGGCGCGTGAGTGCTGGCGGCAAGAATTAACGGCGCTCCTTCGGTGAAGTTGAATCGCTGGCGCAACTCCGCGGTCAAGGCGTCATTCAGCGGCAACGTCCCCGCATCGAATTTCAAACTTCCGGAAACGTGAACCTTTTCGGCTGCAATTCCCAGTGAACGCAAGCGAACTGCATCAGCTTCTGTCTGCATGAGGGCCAAACTAACACCGCGCAAAACTTGCGACATGAAACCTCGAAACAGACGATAGCGCCGGAACGATCGTTCCGACAGCCGGCCGTTCAAGACGGCCACCGGAATCTGCTGGCGCTCGCACTCGCGCAAGAAGCCTGGCCACAGTTCCGTTTCCATAATCAAGACCGCCTCCGGCCGTAACGCCTTAAGGGTCCGCCGCACCGACCAGCGCCAGTCGAAAGGAAAATAAAAAATCTTTTCAGCGTCGTGCTTGAAAATTTCTCGAGCGAGGTTCTGCCCGGTCAACGTCGTGGTGGAAATTGCGATGCAGTGATTGGGGAGTTGTTTTTTCAGTTCCAGAACGAGCGGACGCGCTGCCTGAGTCTCGCCGACGGAAACACAGTGGATCCAGATCAGCGGTTGACCGTTTGCCGGAGACAGCGTGCCGAGCCGTTCGCGAAATCCGGCGACGTATTTACCGTGGCGAAAGGCATCGTAGAGAAAGCGAGGCAGCAGGACGAGAAAGCCGACAGCGAGCAGTAGGCTATAGATGAAGTACATAAGTAGGACAGGCATCCTTGCCTGTCCGTTCACTTTAGAAGGCAGGTCAAGTTAGTTGAAAGAGAAAAGAAGATTTTCCATTTATGATTTGACATCGATCATTTTTCATTAGAACCACCGCAACCCAAATTAATCGGGAAATGGCAATGACAAATGGTAAATCTCAAATGATGAATGACAAATATTCTGTTCTCTTCCAATCCAGCTTGTCTTAATTATCGATCAACAAAAGACAGACAAGAAGTCTATCCTACTACTTGGCCCGCTCAATATAGCGGCCTTCGGTGGGATCGACGCGAATGCGGTCGCCTTCGTTCACGAAAGGCGGCACGGTTACGGTCACGCCATTTTCCAGTAACGCTGGCTTGTTCACGTTGGATACCGTCGCGCTTTTCATTGTCGGTTCGGTTCGGGTGACCGTTAGTTCCATCGAAGGCGGCAAATCAATTCCGATAGGCGCGCCTTCAAAAAACTCTGCCTGGATTTTCAGGCCCGGCGTTAGCCACTGGGCCGCATCACCAAGATCGTCCCCGCTCAGGGCAACCTGCTCGTAATTCTCTGTGTTCATGAAGTGATGATGAGAACCGTCGGAATACATGTACTCCATTTCATGCTGCTCGAGCGCGGCGCGTTCAACCGAATCTACCGAACGAAAGCGGTGCTCGAATGAGGAGCCAGTCTTGATGTTTCTCAGCTTCGTCTGAATCATCGCGCGCAGATTCCCGGGCGTGTGATGACGAAATTCCATCACCTTGCACGGCTCGCCTTCAAATAGAAGTACCATTCCCCGGCGAATTTGAGTTGCAGAAATAGCCATAACTTTTGTTAAGTTCTCCGTCTAAGCGTTGTCTAGTTAACCGCGAGCTTGGCGGGCAATCGGGGCTGATTTGAAGGCGTAGTCTAGCGAGGCGCGTGCAGCTTTGTCCAGCGAGGCATTAGTACCGGTAGGTAGTGTCCTAATCTGAAATGCGTCCGGTTCTTACATCTTCCCGGATAGTTCTTCGCGTCGTGCACGCTGGACCGCCCAATTGATATGCGGATTATGATTGAAGGCACACTACCACCGTACCGCCCTTGGGCAGTTTTCCCAACATTTGAAGTAATTCAAGACCTACTTAACTGCGACGCCGAGAAGCGTAAGTAATACGGCAACAATGCTCGATTGCGTTGTGTTGGTTGGTGCCGGGCTAACCCCTGGCATGTCTCCCGCCAAAGCTGAGACCGAAAGAACACACCCGAGCGTGACTGCCATCAATAATCGTTTCATGGATTTTCTCCTTGGAGATTGAGGCGATGCAAAAACCTTTACATCAAAAAGAGTAAACCAAGAACAAAAGATTTCTTGCAAGGAAGCTGGCTGGTAACTAATATCCCGTTGCCGTCTCAGACTTACTCACGCTCAGGCATTCATGCGAACAACCTCTCTAAAGCAGGACTTATCCCACCTACCCGTAAACGAGCAGGCACGATTTCGGTGTGAAGCAGCTTTAGAACTAAAAGACAAAGGCGACTATGAGGGCGTTCAAGAGATCATGCGCCCACTGTGGCGGCGAGTCGGAGAACGACCGGATACGACTGGGCTGTATCCTTCGGTCGCTGCTGAGGTTTTGCTTTGCGTTGGCATCTTGACGGACTGGATCGGAAGCAAGAATGAGTTTAAGGAAGCAAACGACATAGCCAGGGATTTGATCACTGAGAGCATTACCTATTTTGAATCCGTATTAGACCAAAAGAAGGTTGCCGCCGCGCGAGCGGAGCTTGCTTACTGCTACTGGCGAGCGGGCGCGTTAGACGAAGCGCGAATCATGTTTACCGGAGCGCTGCAAAGGCTAACCACCGAAGGCAACACGCGAGCGAATGCGTTGTTTGGATTGTCAGTTGTCGAATGGTCAGCCGCGCGGTACAAAGATGCCCTAAAACTTCTTACTGATAACGCTTCGCTTTTTGACAAGATTAGCAATCACACCATCAAAGGCGTTTATCACATGCAACTAGCGATGGTGCTACGGAAGTTAACAACACCTGAGAATAAGGTGGTCGAACTTCAACGCGTATTGGGTGAATACATAGAAGCGGATCGTCAATTCAAGATAGCTCGCAATACGGCTTTTCGCGCTCACGCCAAGAATAATATCGGGAACGCTCTGCGTGACTTATCGCGCTTCAGCGAAGCCCAGGAATATCTTGATCATGCCCGCCGCCTGACAGTCAGCATTAGAGACAAGGTAAAGACCGCACAAGTTGACGAAAGCCGCGCACAGTTATTCATTTCACAGCGAAGGTTTGGTGAAGCAGAAGCAGCGGCCCGTCACGCAGTCAGAAGCTTTGAGAAAAGCGGCCATTGCTTTTTCTTGGCTGAAGCCTTGACCACTCACGGTATCGCCTTAGCGCGGCTAGGCCAACCCATTCGCGCACAATTCTCGTTTCAGAGAGCTATCGAAGTTGCGCATCAAGCGGGCGCACTTAATCGAGCGGGAATTGCGGCCCTCACCCTGATCGAAGAAATAGCCGATCTACCGCCGGAAATTCTTTCCAGTGCCTACCAGCAAGCGGGTGAGTGGCTGGCAGAATGCCAAAGTCCAGAGTTATTACTGAGATTCAAAGCGGCAGGAACAAAACTCGCTTTGAGGTTGCAGGAAGGTAAAAGCGAAGGTGAACCAGAAGTCCTCTTCAACCCACCGCGCAATGTGAAACAGGACTTATTGGACATTGAGCGAGAAATGATTAGCAAGGCGCTTGCCGAAGTAAATGGCAGTGTTACTCATGCAGCGTCCCGACTTGGCATGAGCTATCAAGGATTGGCTTATATTATTAAGACAAGACACTCGGAACTACTCAAAGAACGCTCACCCGTTCACCGCCGAAGCAAGCGGGAAAAGTGACGTACCACTCGATTACAATTCCACGTTGAGATTAGGACACACCGGAATCAGCAAGTGCCGAATGGAAGCGGATGCCGGGCGGGCGACGAGACGCAGCCACTTGGCCAGACACGTAAACAAGCGCATAAAAAGGCGGCCTAACCAGAATCATAATCGACCCCGGCCTGACCGCCTTTTTGAGGAGCCCACCTACCTCGTTTTCATTAACGTCTCATCAGTCGAAAGGTTCCAATATGAATTATGCGGCCCGGGCACGGGGAACGCGCCGCTGGCGGGCAGCCTGCTCGAGCCAGGTCTGCGCCGCATCATATTTGGAAAATCGTTTTTCATCGAGGCGAAACGCGGCCGTGTGGTAGTAACGGCGTCCGTTGATAACCTGCGCGGCGTGCTTGATGTGCAACATCTCGTGATAAAGGATGTATTCGACGAACCATTCAGGGACCTGCGGCGAATCGAGCGACTTGCTAATCGTAATTGTTTCATGGACGCGATCGTGGTGACCAAGAATGCTGCGCGTACGGCGCTGCGACCAGGTGATCGTCGGCTTAGGCAAAGCCGAATCAAAATAGCGACGGTTTATTTTCAAGAACATCCGGTCAAGATCGTAGGTGTTGCCCTGAGCGCTGGAAATCATTTTCCGGCCTCGACGTTTCCGGGCAATATCGGACGAACGCACAACGTCGGGCGCCATTGAGTATTCGCGATAAGTCCGTTCGTAAGCTGCCGGCACGCGTTTACCAAGAAGTTTGGCTACCAGCACAAAAGCGAGGGCGCGCGTGACTTCCGGAGGGCATGCTTTGCAAATATCTGACAGGCGGACGTGAACACTGCCCGAACGTAGTCGAATCGTGTGGTGAAGCCCGGCGTAGGGATAGAAGCGCACGTCGATGGCCGGCAACTGACGGTTGCCGCCGAGGTGGTGGAAAGCATCGACGAAAAACTTTTTCACCTCATCCATTGCCTGTCGCTCCTTTTAAACTTACGGGCGTTATAGCTATTCAACTGTTTCATCCAGTAGGCCGGCGGAGAAATTCTGGTTTCAGCTCACTGTCGGACCCGAGGGAGTGGGTACTGAACGGCGTGGGCTGCCGTTAATCTTACGGAGAGCGCTGGCGAGCGTCAATTGGACCCGGTGACAGGCGAAAAAAGCCAGCAAAAACGCGGATTTAGGCCATGCCAGCCAGCGGCGTCTGGCCTGCGAAGCTAAAATCGCGGTGAGGGCCGACGGTGGCTGTTATGCTGCCAGGATAGGTGAAAAATGGGACCGTTAAATGACATTAAGGCGTTGAAGCAGTGTGACTTAGAAACCGTCCGTAAACTCGGCTAAACCGTTTGCAGCGTCGTACACGATTCTTTATACTGCGATGAGGAATTTTATTTTTGGGTTTTTGCGCTTCGCCTAATGATCGCCTTTGGGAAACCGCTTTTCGGAATTCTTTTGAAACGTCCTGGCTTTTAGTAATTCATGCCCAGTCGCCACTCAAGCATCCATACCACTGACGCAGAGGCCGTCGATCCTCGTGCCCAAGCCGTGCTCGCGGCCCTGATCAAGGAGCATCTGGGAACGGGCGAGGCCGTAAGTTCACGCGCGCTCGCCGATCGCTTTGGCCGGAGCTCCGGTTGGAGTTCGGCGACTATCAGAAATGTATTGGCGGAGTTGGAAGAAGCCGGTCTGGTCGAGCAGCCTCATACTTCCGCAGGGCGCACGCCCACCGATAAGGGTTACCGTTATTATGTCGACAACACGCTTGAGGAAGCACGCCTGTCCCGGGCTGACATACGCGCAATCGACAAAGTTTTTGCCTCGACGGGTCTTGATTCGGCGACATCGTCGGATCGCGTTATGGAAAAGATGTCGCACGCGCTTTCCGAACTATCGGAGAATGTCGGTATCGTTTTCTCGCCATCGCTGGCCGACAACCGCCTGAACCACATCGAGTTTGTGCAGCTTTCCGACAAACGCATCCTGGTAGTCCTCGTTACCACTGCAAACACGGTGCATAACAAGATTATCAGGCTGCAAGATCAAATTTCGCAGGATGATCTTGAAAGCACGGCGCGTTATCTCAACGTCGAATTCAGCGGCAAAAGCCTTTTGACAATTCGCACCGAGATTCTCGAATTAATGAGACAGGAAAAAGCCCTTTACGATCGACTACTGCGAAACGCGATTCTGCTTTGTGACATGAGTCTCGAAGGCGAGGACGCCGGCGGTGGCGACGTCTATGTTGACGGCGCTTCAAACATGCTCGCGAAGCCTGATTTTGTTGATATCGACCGCATGCGGGAACTGTTTCGAACTTTTGAAGAGAAATCGCGCCTCATCAAGATACTGAATGAGTGCGTCGCGCGCGATCAGATTTCCCTGGCCGGCGACGTGCACGTTGTGATCGGACGCGAACACCCTAACCCATCCCTGCGAAATTGCGCTTTGATAACCGCTCCGTACCAACTCAGCTCCAGCGAACATCTCGGCACTTTGGGTGTTGTGGGTCCGATGAGGATTGAGTATTCCCGGATCATGGCTATGGTAAACTACATGGCGCGCTTGATTGAGCGCCGGCTCAATGACGATGCTCGAGCGTGATTCCTAACTTAACCGTTGCAGAATTCAAGTGGCGATATGGCTCCTGACGATAAGGGAAACAGGGCGAAACACATTCCTGTTAATTTTGACGATGGCAACGGTGAAGACGATTCCGAAGCCGTGTCGAATGAATTGGAGACGTCTCCAGAAGTGACATCCACCACACCTGAATCCGGTCAACCGGACCCCGACCACGAAACTTTTGCTGAAACAGATCCGCCGGTGCGCCCGTCGCCGCAGGCGGACGGCTCGCCCGCGGATGTTGCGCCTAATGCGGGTGGCCCCGAACTGGCCGAATTGGTGGCGACGCGTGCGGAACTAAAGCGGCTGGAAGCGGAAGCCAAAGATTTGCGGGATAGTTTGGCCCGGCGCCAGGCGGATTTTGAGAATTACCGCAAGCGAATGGAGCGAGAAAGAACCGAGACTTACAACCGCGTAGTCGCCGACATCGCCGCCAAGCTGTTGCCGGTTTTGGATAACTTAAAGCGTGCGCTGGAAACTGAGGCTTCAGTCGAGGCGAGTGAGTCCGACGAGTTTCGTCACTTTCTCAGCGGCGTGGATTTGATCTACAAACAATTGAATGGAGTTTTGGATGCGTTTGGAGTAAAGCCAGTCGCCGCCGAGGGCGAGATGTTCAATCCCCACGTTCACGAAGCTGTCGTGACTGAGGAAACGGACGAATACGAGCCGGACACGGTAATACAGGAAATCGTTCGCGGGTTTAAACTCGGGGACAAATTGATAAGGCCGTCGCTGGTAAAAGTCGCTGTCAAAAAATGATTAGCATGCTGCTCCAATAGGATTCACCAAAAATGGGAAAAGCCATAGGCATTGATTTGGGTACGACCAATTGCTGCGTTTCCGTTCTCGAAGGCGGCGCGGTTCAAATCGTGCCCAATAAAGAAGGAGGCAGAACTACGCCCAGCGTGGTGGGCTTCACCGACAAGGGCGAACGTTTAGTCGGACAGATTGCAAAGCGCCAGGCAGTGACCAACGCCGCGAACACTGTCTACGCCGTCAAACGATTGATTGGCCGCAAGTACAACTCACGCGAAGTGCAGCGGATGCGCGAGACTTCCGCTTTTGAAATCGTCGATTCGCCAAACGGCGACGCACGCGTGCGCGTTCAGGGACGTAGCTATAGTCCACCCGAGCTGTCCGGAATCGTGCTGCAACGTTTGAAGGCCGCGGCGGAAGACTTTTTAGGCGAGACCGTAACGGACGCGATCATCACCGTGCCCGCCTACTTCGATGACACCCAGCGCCAGGCGACTAAAGACGCCGGCAAAATCGCCGGATTAACAGTCGAGCGAATCATCAATGAACCGACTGCCGCGGCGCTTGCCTACGGGCTCGGCAAATCCGAAATCGAGCGAATCGCCGTCTATGACCTGGGCGGCGGCACGTTTGATATTTCGATCCTTGAAATGAGTGATGGTGTGTTTGAAGTGTTGTCCACGTCTGGGAATACTTTTCTTGGTGGCGAGGATTTGGACGAGCGCATCATGAACTGGATGGCAGATCAGTTTTTGAGCGACACCGGAATCGACCTGCGCAAGGATCGGCTGGCGTTACAGCGTTTGAAAGAAGTAGCCGAGCGAGCCAAATGCGAGCTCTCGTCGGCGACTGAAACGAATATCAATCTGCCATTTATCGCCGCCGACTCGACTGGTCCAAAACACTTCAATAAACCGCTGACCCGCGATGAGTTCGAAAAGCTGATTGGCGATCTGATCGAACAGACAATAGAACCGTGTCGGCGCGCGCTGCAGGACGCAAAACTCCAGCCGGCCGATATCGACAAGGTTATTCTGGTTGGGGGCCAGACGCGCTCGCCGATCGTTGAGCGCACGGTCGAGAAAATTTTTGGTAAGAAGCCCTCGGCCGAAATCAACCCCGACGAAGTGGTGGCCATGGGCGCCGCGATCCAGGGCGGCGTATTAACGGGCGAAGTGAAAGACATCGTGCTGCTCGACGTTCTGCCGTTAAGCCTGGGACTGGAAACGCGCGGCGGCTTGTTCACCAAAATCATCGATCGAAATTCAACCATTCCGCTGCGCAATAGCCTGACGTTTACAACCGTGGTCGATAACCAAACATCCGTCGAGATTCATATTCTCCAGGGCGAGCGCGAAGTTGCGGAAGGCAACCGTTCGCTGGGGAAATTTGAGCTGGTTGGCATACCGCCGAGTCCGCGCGGCGTGCCGCAAGTCGATGTAACTTTTGAGGTCGACGCCAACGGAATCGTTTCTGTCTCGGCCCAGGACAAAGCCACCGGGCGCGAACAGCAGATGCGCATCACGCCCACCTCGGGCCTCGCGCCTGACGAGATTCAGCATCTGATCAAAGAGGCGGAAACGTTTGCCGATACCGATCGCGACGCGAAAGAGGTTGTTGTCCTGCGCAACAAGCTTGAATCGTTGCTGCGCAATACGCAGAAGTCGTTTACGAAGTTTGGCGGCATGCTCTCGGCTAACGATCAGGAGATTGCAGACCGCGTTTTCAGCGAGGCTGAAGCAGCGGCAAACGCAGAAGGACGCGAGACAATTAATAAGGCACTCACGGCGCTCGAGCGAGTCGCTGGACAACTCACCAGCGCGATGATGAAGCCTACAGACGATTCGGCGCCGAAAGGTGCAGAGGATTCGAATTAGCTTTAAGCAATAGTGATTTTGATAACCCAATTGACCAGGAAAGGTTTTAAGAAATACTGAATGAGTAAGCGAGATTATTACGAAATTTTAGGGGTCAGTCGCACTGCCACTGACCAGGAAATGAAAAGCGCCTATCGGCGGCTGGCGGTTAAGTACCATCCGGACAAAAATCCGGGCGACGCGAGCGCCGAGGAAAAATTCAAAGAAGCGGCTGAGGCGTACAGCGTGCTGGCTGATGCTACCCAGCGCCAGCGTTACGATCATTTTGGCCATGCAGGCGTTTCGAGCGGGGCTGGACAGACGTGGGGTGCGCCCGGGTTCGGCGGCATCGAAGATATCCTCGGCGATCTTTTCGGGTTTGGCGACGTGTTCGGAACTGGCCGTGGCGGCGCGCGCCGTTCGACTGCACAGCGCGGAGCTGATCTGCGTTACGATCTTGAAATAACTTTAGAAGAAGCTTACGCCGGGATGACCGCGCAACTGCGTATTCCTCGCTTGGAAACTTGCGAAACGTGCAAAGGAAACGGCGCGGCTGCGGGCTCGCAACCCGAAACCTGCAGTAACTGCCAGGGCTCTGGCCAGGTGCGCTATCAGCAAGGCTTCTTTTCAGTGGCCCGCACCTGTTCGGTCTGCCGCGGCGCTGGACGCGTCGTTAAGAATCCCTGCGCGGGTTGTCATGGCGCCGGCCGCGTTGAGCGCGAGAAGCAAATGGAGGTCAAGATTCCTGCCGGTGTCGAAACCGGCTCGCGTCTGCGAGTGCAGGGCGAAGGCGAGTCGGGCACGCAGGGTGGACCAGCCGGCGATCTGTATGTCGTGATTCATCTCGCCGAACACGAACGCTTCGAACGGCAGGGAAGTAACCTTTACGTCTCGCTGCCGATTACATTCGCGCAGGCTGCCTTGGGGTCCGACGTTTTTGTGCCGACTATCGAAAGTGAAGAGAAGATCAAGATTCCCACCGGCACGCAAACCGGGACAGTCTTTCGCTTGAAAAACAAAGGCATGCCGGTGCTGGGCGGCCGGGGCCACGGCGACTTGTTTGTTTCCGTAAGCGTTGTTACGCCGACGTCGTTGACGCGCGAACAGCGAAAACTTCTTGAACAGCTTGCGGTAGTTGAGAACAAAGACCTGGAAGACAAGGGCTTGGTCGATAAGGTCCGCGATATTTTTGGTTGATAACTTTTCTCGCGTTGCGCGGAGCGAGCCGCGTAGCGGCCTAATGTTTATAGTTCTAACGCTCCCAACAACAGTTTTTCGAACTAAGCGAATGCGGGATTCGCTTAGTTCGAAAATTGAATGATTAACTAGTTACTATAAACATTCCGTGCCTACGGCACGGCGGAGTTTAGTCATGAGCCACTTCCCCCATCCCAAACTGCAACTTTTCTGTTTTGCAATCCTGCTCGCGTTGGTTTCGTTTACCGCTAACGCGCAGGACAGCATGGAGCGTTGGCGGAACTTTGATTTCTCAAAGTCTACACTCAAGTCCGCGGACGTCACCGGCATGCCGCTCGAAGATCTGACGCTGATGCGTGGCATTGTTTTCGGCCGGCATGGCCGAGTCTTCAAGGACGCGACCATCAAAACCTATCTGGAAGCGCAGGATTGGTACAAACCCAATCCCGACTTTCAAAACTCGCTGCTGAATGCGACCGAGCGCAACAATCTCGATTTGATTCGCGTCGCCGAAGCAAGCAAACACGAAACTGTTCAGCCGGGCGATATGCGTTACTGGCGCACGCGCGCATTAACGCCGCGCAAGTTGGGCAAACATAGCGGCGCGGAATGGCTGGTGCTGAGCTCGGAAATCGAAGCGATCCACGGCAAGCGTTTTGAAAGCGACGCGTGGCTTCAGCATTACTTTGATGAGCGTTACTGGTATAAAGCCGGTAAGTATGACCCCAAGTCGCTGTCCGCGATTGAAGTGAAGAACCTGGCCGCCATCGCGCTGGCGCAAAAACGTTCACGCAAAGTAGCGCTCGCTCCAGGCGACATGGAGTTGTTTGAAAATCGCTTGATCTCCGCGCCGATGCTGCATGGCTTGAGCCTTTACGAATTGCGCCTGCTGCGAAATGAGATCTATGCGCGGCACGGCCGTTCGTTTCAGGCGCCCTGGCTGGCGCAGTACTTCTTCAGCCAGCCCTGGTACCAGCCTGACGACAACTTTAAGGATGAACAACTCTCCGGGTCGGACAAGACCAACGTCGAGACGATCGTCGCATATGAAACCAAGATCCACGACGACCTTAGTCGCAAGCCAGTAACGCGCAGCTTGCTCGATGGATTGTTCGTTGAAGATGCCAGTCAAATGCGGCAGGAGATTTATGCGCGCCGCGGCAAAGTCTTTAAGGAACCGTGGCTGCAAAAGTATTTTTCCACCTTTGCCTGGTACAAGGCCGATCCGAATTTCACCGATGCGCAGTTAACCGAACTGGAGAAACGCAACATTGCGACCATTACCGCTTACGAGAAAAAGGCGGTGAGCGCTGCGAGCGTCATTGAAGGTTGATAAAGCCAACTCCCGGCCTCGCGTGACGAGGCCAAAACAAACAAAAAGTAGGCAGTAGGCAGGAGCAGTAAGCAGACAACAAGAAAGAAGGCGGGCAACAGTGCCCGCCTCTTTGATGTCCGATAAACCTTAGTTTGTTGAACTCTACAAGCAACAACCCAAAGCAAGGTTTGATCAAGTAAAACGCATAGGTCGGATTCTGTCTCTCGACGCGTAGCGTCGGCGTGAA
>DNND01000061.1:33839-47254 GCA_003488005.1 Blastocatellia bacterium
GGTCAAGAAAGTGTTCGCGTCGCGTAGGGACGCTTGAGATCAACGTCGAACTCAATCGTCGCTACGCGACGAGAGCAAGCAACACTCTAATCCCCGGCGTTTAAACGCCGGGCTAAATTCACACCGACGCTACGCGTCGAAGAGACTTAATCAGAGCTTCCTGAGGTTTGTCGGACATCACAACCGGTAACGAACCTTCGCTTTGCGCAACGCTTCATCCGGATTATCGAGATTTTGCAAACGCAATGTCACATCGGCATTAAGATCGAAACCGGCGCGCTCGCCAGCCTGAAGTTTCACCGTGCCGGCAGCCGCAATCATTGCGGCGTTGTCCGTCGATAGATGCAGTGAAGGGAAGTATGCAGGAATACCAAGTTGCGCCGCAGCTTTCCCCGCCGCTTCGCGCAGCGCGCCGTTGCAGGCGACCCCGCCGGCGACAATTATTGTTCGTGGTCCATACTCAGCCGCGACGCGCTCGGTCGTTCCCACCAAAGACCGAATGACAATACTCTGGAAACTTGCTGCCAGATCCTTTATCGCCTGCGACGGTGCATCGCCGTTCTCAACCGGTCGCACTCCGCTCTCGCGGACGTATTTAGTGACGGCAGTTTTCAAGCCGCTGAAACTAAAATCGGGCGAGCCATCGCCCATGCGCGGCACCGAAAACTTCACCGCTTTCGGATTACCTTCGCGCGCCAGACGTTCGATGATTGGACCACCGGGATAACCGAGACCCATCATCTTTGCTACTTTGTCGAAAGCTTCGCCGGCCGCATCGTCGCGCGTGCGCGCTATGACTTTGTACTTGCCCGGTTCAGGCACGAAAAACAAATTCGTATGGCCGCCGGAAACGACCAAAGCCAGCGCGGGATATTCAACGGGCGGATTTTCGAAAGCGACGGAATAGATGTGACCCTCGATGTGGTTTACTCCGACCAGTGGTTTCTCCAGCGCAAAAGCCATAGCCTTCGCATAAGACACACCAACCAATAACGAGCCGACTAAGCCTGGCCCAATCGTAACCGCGATGCCGTCGATCTCTTGCTTTTGAATGTGGGCGCGGGTGAACGCTTCCTCAACGATCGGTACGATCTTGTCGAGATGTTCGCGCGAAGCGAGTTCCGGTACGACGCCGCCAAAACGTTTGTGAGTCTCAATTTGTGAGGCGATAACGGACGAAACGATTTCGCGACCGTCGCGCACCAGTGCAGCGGCCGTTTCGTCACATGACGTTTCAATTCCGAGAACAAGCATGATTGGATTCTAGCAATGATTCGATGAGGTGGCGAAAGAACCAGCACCAAAGGTGCGCAATGAAATAGCCAGGGGCAAGCGCGCAGCGCGTCGCCCCTGGATTGTAGAGCCAAAACATTCGAGCGCTGAAGGCGCGGGATAGACTCCTAACATCTGGCGCTGCTGATTAATCTATTCCGCCCCTTTCAGGGCTCACCTTCTAATTAACGCTTCTTCCAGGGGCGGCGCGCCGGGCGCTTGCCCCTGGCTATTACATGTCGCGCCTTCAGCGCTTTAAGAATAAGAAAAGATCAGCTCATCACGGCGCGGAAGGCAGATACGAACGCTTCCATTTGTGGCCTGGTGCCGACAGTAACGCGCATGAAGTTTGGCATCGCGGGGAACACACGGCCCACCTGTACATTGCGATCACTCATGGCCCCTATGACAGGTCTAACTTCCCGGCGCAGGTCAATCATCATGAAGTTAGCGTGCGAAGGAATGTATTTGTAACCTGATTTATCGAGCGCGGAATAGACATAGTTCTTGACTTCGGTGTTGTGCCGGCGACCCTGCTCAACTTGTGCGCCATCCTGCAAGCTGGCGCTTGCCGCGACCATCGCCATGATGTTCACGCTGTCCCAGGCTTGTTGCGCGCGCATCCGCTGGATTAATTCCGGCCGCGCCACGCAGTAGCCGCAACGCAGCCCGGCCATGCTGTAGATTTTTGAAAAAGTGCGCGCCACCATCAGGTTTGGATACTGCGCAATCAGCGGAATAACGCTCTCGTAGTCGTTCGACTCGACGTAGTGATGATAGGCCTCGTCAACCAATACGATAGTTTGCGCCGGGGCCTTCGATAGGAATGCGCGCAACTGATCTTTCGGAGTAATACTGGCGGTCGGATTGTTTGGGTTGCAGATATAAACCAAGCCAACACTTTTCTCAGCCAGCATCTTCGGCAAATCGTGGGCGTAGTCAGAAGTTAGATTAGTTTTTACTACTTCCGCTCCGGCCACGGCCGCGTACGCGAGAATGGCTTCAAAGGTCGGGTGCCCGACCAGCAACTTCTTACCTGGACCGGTAAAAGCTGCGGCGGCGACTTTCAAGACTTCGCTGGAACCGCTTCCCAAAAGAATCTGATCGGTGGAAACGCCATTCAGTTTCGCTAAAGCAGCAACGAGCATCCCTTCATGTTCGTCTGGATACCGCCACGCCAAACTAAAGGCGTCGGTCATTGCTTTGACCGCCAGCGGCGATGGTCCATAAGGATTTTCGTTTGAGTTAAGTCGGACCAGCGTCGGGCTACTGACCAGCCGCAACGCCGGCGTTGCCATGGCAAACGATGGATTAAGTGCAGCATAGGCCGCGCCGGCGCTCAGAACTTTGGCAAAGCCGCGGCGCGAAAGAGATGATTTCATGGTCCCTCCTCAAAATTTGAGAGGCGGCTGAAGGAGTCAGCGCTTCATGGAAAAGAAACTTAGTGCGGAATCGCCCTGCTTGAGTGTTCGGCTGCGGATTATACTCCCAAGCTCATCAGGTAAACCATTTTTATGATGATGCTCGACAATCAGCAGGCCCTCTTCGGCAATCAATTGTCCTGTGGTTGAGCCGATTAGTTTCAGAACCGAGAGATAATCCGTCGCGTAAGGTGGATCAAAAAAAACAATATCCCAGAGCGCGGCTTTTTGTTTGCGGCTGCGCGAGAGGTAATCAGCAGCATCGGCCTGGACCACTTTCGTTTGTTCTTCTAGGACGCGACAGAGGTCGAGATTAGCTTCGACCAACGCGCACATCTTTCGCGACTTATCAATAAAAGTGACATCGCTCGCGCCGCGCGATAGTGCCTCAATGCCAACCGCGCCAGAGCCGGCACAGAGATCGAGAAAGCGCGCGCCTTCAATTCTTGGCGCAATGACGTTGAAGAGTGTCTCGCGCAACCGTTCCGAAGTCGGTCGCACTTCGAGAGACGGTGGACTCTTCAAGTTTCGCCCGCGATATTTTCCAGCAATGATTCGCAATGTTGATTCAGAAAACTTATCCGCAGATTACGCCGATTACACAGATTAAGGGACCTAAACTCATTTTAGTAGCACGGGGCCGCTTACCAGTTCGATTTCTTTTAGGTCTTTTGAATCTGTGTAATCGGCGTAATCTGCGGATAGTATGCTGTGAATCTGGTTTTATCCGACTGCGGCCAGGCCGAAGCGCGCGTTTGAACGCGCGCGTTGAATCATTTTTGCCGTCTCAGGTGAGCGCTCGCCTTTACCAAGATAAAAGTCAGCTTCTTTCTTTGCGGCCTCAAGAATTTTCTGGTCGCGCACCAGATTGGCGATGCGAAATTCCGGCAAGCCCGACTGCCTGGTGCCCAACAGCTCGCCCGGCCCGCGCAGTTCGAGATCTTTCTCAGCGATCTTAAAGCCATCATTCGTCTCGGCCATGATTCCGAGGCGTTCGGTGGCGACATTCGTTTTAGTTTCCGAAGCCAACAGCAGGCAGTAGCTTTTCTCGGCACCGCGCCCAACGCGCCCGCGCAGTTGATGTAGTTGCGACAAACCAAACCGCTCCGCATGCTCAACCACCATTACCGAGGCGTTAGGCACGTCGACGCCAACTTCGATCACCGTAGTTGAAACGAGTATCTGAATTTCTCCGGAAACAAAGCGGCGCATGATTTCTTCTTTATCGGCGGACTTCATTTTGCCATGGACCAAACCGACCGAGAACTTGGGAAAGACTTTGTCACGCAGGTATTCATATCTGCGGGTAGCGTCTTTCAAGTCCATCTTCTCTGACTCTTCGACGAGCGGGTAGACCACGTAAACCTGCCGCCCGGCGCGCACTTCGCGCGCAATTATTTGCTTTACCTCGAGACGTTGCTCCTCTCCCAGGACCAGCGTTTCAATTGGCGTTCTGCCTGGTGGCATCTCGTCAATAACCGAAACATCAAGGTCGCCGTAGATTGTCATTGTCAACGACCGGGGAATCGGCGTCGCAGTCATGACCAGCACGTCGGGATTGAGCCCGCGCGCGCGCAACTCGGCGCGTTGCATCACTCCAAAGCGATGTTGCTCGTCGATAACCGCGAGGCCGAGTTTGTCGAAAGATACCGACTCCTGAATCAACGCGTGCGTGCCAATGCAAGCATGAATCTCGCCCGCCGCAAGTTCAAGCTGTAACTTTCTCTTTTCCGCGGCGCGCAACGAGCCCGTTAACAGTTCAACTCGATAGGGCGCTTTCGCCAGCAGCCGTTTGATATTGCGCGCATGTTGCTCGGCAAGAATTTCCGTCGGCGCCATCAGCGCGGTTTGATAACCACTCTCCATCGCCGCCAGCATCGCGATCAACGCAACGATTGTTTTGCCGCTGCCGACATCGCCCTGCAGCAACCGGTTCATCGGCGCTGTCGACTGCAAATCCTTGAAAATTTCTTTGACGACGCGACGCTGCGCCTCAGTCAATTTAAACGGCAGAACTGAACCAATGCGCAGCTTGGTGGCGCGATCGAGTTTGATTACCGCGGATTTGGTTTCTTTCGTGCGCTTGCCGCGCTTCAAAGCGATTGCCAGCACAACCCAAAAGAAGTCTTCAAAGATGAGACGAAGATGAGCGGGACTGCGCGACTGTTCGTACAACTTCAGCGGCGAGTCGTCAGGCGGGAAATGAATGGCTCGCAGCGCCAGGCTGCGGTTGATAAGTTTGTGGCGACGCCGCAATTCCGCGGGCAGAGTTTCCGGGATGGCCGCGTCGGGCAACAACGCTAGCGTTGCGTGGACAATCTCGCGCAAGCGTTTGGAACTAAAATCACCCAGCTTACGATAGATGGGAACGTTGCGTCCGACATGAATCGCTGCCAGCTTGGGATCGTATGCATCTTCTTTGTTCGCGTCGTTCTCAACCGGCGACAACATCTCGAGCTCGTCGGCAGGTTTGTTAAGGTGCAGGGAATAAGTGGCGCGACGCTTGTCCCACGCCCAGGCGCCGAAAGTCATGAACCGCGCGCCTTGCTGAAAGCGTTTTGTGTAGTAAGCGACGATGTCATGTGCGTGCGATCCGGAAACGAACCACCAGACAACAACGGGCCGTCCAGTTCTCTCAGGATCAGTTGCCGTGACTTCGAAAATAAAAAGGCTCGACCTGCTAAACGAGCGGCGAGTTCTTACTTGATAACCGCCGGCAACTTTCACTTCCAATTCCAGCGAAGCTTCCATGCCTTCGGTCAGGTCGCGTATGCGCGCCGGGTGCGAACGATCTTCGTAGCGCATCGGCAGGTAGCCGAGCAAGTCCTCAACCGTCACTTCGGCGGAACTCTTTTTTCCAAACTGCGCTTTTAGTGCCGAGGCGAGTCTTTGCGATGACGTTTGTCCGAAACGCGCAAGCCGATACTTGTAGAGATCTTCAACGGGAGTGTTGAGGCTGAAGGGGGCCGGCATTGCCTGCGATCATAACACGCAAGAGCGCCAGGAATTAGATGGCGCCGATATTAAGTTTGAGCGAGCTTTTGCCTAAGCGCTGAGCAGTAGTTAATCTATCCGCACGCTGAAATCTCTGAAAAGGGTGGTGAGGCAAGTGACTTCTGACGAGCCGATTTCCGCAGGCACCAAACAAAAACTGACTGACATCCGGCACATATTATTGCGCTTGCATAAATCCTTGCTTGATTTTGAACGGGTTGGCTATGAGCGGGTGCACGGCAAGATCGAGAATAGTTACGAATTCTTGAGCCTCGTCATGCATAACCCCTGGTTTGCCTGGCTGCGACACCTTTCGGAATTGATCGTGCAGATCGATGAAGCACTCGATGCGCGGGAACCAACCAGCGAAAGCACGGCTGCGGCATTAATCGAAGAGGCGAGGTTGTTGCTGGTTCCGACTGAGGCAGGCGGTGAATTTCAACAGAAGTATTTTGTTTCGGTGCAGCAGTCGCCGGAGGTGGTGCTGGCCCATGCGGAGTTTGCGAAGCTGCTCGGTCCGGCAAGACTTTCAAAAGAGATCCACTGAAGAGAATTTGGCCGCGGATTAACGCAGATCTGCGCGGATAAGAGAGAAGGGACTTTGACGTTTAGTCTTTTTCAGATCCGTTTTTATCTGCGTTAATCCGCGGCTGATTTCTTAGCTGGCAGTCGCTTCTGATTTCACACAGTGCTGATCAAACGCCTGGATAAGCTCGTTGGCGACTTGGGCCGCATCCTTACCCTCAATCTGGCGACGCTCCATCATGTAAACCAGTTTGCCATCCTTCAAGAGTGCAATCGAAGGTGACGACGGCGCGTAGCCGGTGAAGTAGCTTCGTGCTTTATCAGTCGCCTCGATATCGGCGCCGGCGAAAACGGTGGCCACTTTGTCAGGCGTAACGGTGTGCTGGAGAGCACGCGCGATTCCGGGCCGGGCCTTACCGGCGGCGCAACCGCAGATTGAATTTACAACGACCATGACGGTGCCGTCGGTTTTAGTCAGCGTTTCGTCCACCTGCTCGGGCGTGCGCAGTTCTTCAACACCGATACGCGTTAATTCCTCGCGCATGGGGCGGATCATCAGTTCGGAATAAGCCATAGCAAAAAATCTCCTGAGTTCTAATTTAGGAATCGATTGTAACACGGCGGCATGGGGAAGCTGATTCACGGCCGGGCCGCCCAACGCTTTTGGGTATTCGCCAACTAAAACAAGCGAATTCGTCACTCCACGACAATCATCGTTTGAATCGCGCGAAACTTTTTGTCGCTAACGCCATTGACCATAAGCAACTCTTCCGGACGGCGAAAGCGCCCGTATTGTTCGCGGTACGCAACGATGCGCTCGGCGATGACTTTGCCCACACCGGGAAGCTGTTCAAGTTCCCGGGCTGATGCTGTGTTTATGTTTATCTGGGAAGCCGCCGTTGTTGTGTGAACCGCTGGTGGGGCCATGTTACTGCGGGATAGTCGACCGCAAGAACCACCGACCATCATGATCATTAACAGCAGAGCAAACGAAGTGATGGGCTTTGCTGTGAAGCGAAACTGTTTCATGTATGCAAGTTCGTGGTCGTAAAGAACTTGTGACGCTGCCGCTCAGGTGTGCAGTTTGCTGGAAGTCTAATCATTTCAAAACTTCGTCTGTTTTATGCGGCGATGTCCACAGAGTTTTCCACAGGAGCCGTGGAAAAATGTTCAAACGAGTTGCGAGGAATCTGAATTTGCCGCGGATGAACGCGGATAAGCGCTGATCAGAAAAAATCTTTACTTCTCTTTTCAAAAAGAACTAAGCGTTGGCTGTGTCAAATTCTGATCCGCGCGCATTCGCGTTAATCCGCGGCTAATTAAACAGCGGTTACTCTTCTTCGCCGCCGCCTTCATCCCACTGCGCCACCATTTCATAGGCGCGGCCAAGCACCGGGCGCGGCCTTGAACCATCAGCCTGTCCAATCAAGCCTTCGCGTTCCATGATATCGAGGATCGCCGCCGCGCGGCCATAGCCGATGCGCAGCCGTCGCTGCAGCACTGAGGTCGAGGCGCGCTTCATCTCAACGCAAATGCGCAGTGCCTCTTCGAATAGCTCGTCGTGCTCGCCGCCGCTATCTTCCAGCCCCAGCGCTTCTTCTTCCGACTGCGTGATTGATTCGTTGTATTCGGGGTTGCCCTGTGCCTTCGCGTGCGCCACGATGCGGCCGATTTCCGTCTCGTCAATGTAAGCGCCGTGCACGCGGATCAGTCGCGAAGTTCCGGGCGGCAGAAACAACATGTCGCCGCGACCCAGCAGATGCTCGGCGCCGTTGGTATCGATGATTGTGCGCGAGTCGACTTTGGAAGAGACTCGGAACGAAATGCGCGACGGAAAGTTTGCTTTGATTAAGCCGGTAATCACGTCAACTGACGGCCGCTGGGTCGCCAGCACCAGGTGAATGCCGACCGCGCGCGCCATTTGCGCCAGACGCGTGATGGATTCTTCAACTTCGCGGCCCGAGGTCATCATCAAATCGGCGAGTTCGTCGATGATAATAACTATGTAGGGAAGCGGTTTGTGCGGCTCGCCTTTGTCGTCGTATTCCTTGACGAGATTCCGCCGCATGATTTCAGTGTTGTAGCCGTCGATGTTGCGCACGCCCCAGCCGGCGAGATCCTTATAGCGCTGTTCCATCTCCTTGACTGCCCATTTCAGCGAACGCGAGGCCACTTTCGGATCGGTAATAATAGGCGTCGCCAGGTGTGGAATATCAGCGTAGAGTCCCAACTCCAGCCGCTTCGGATCGATTAAGATGAACTTAACTTCGTCGGGCCGCGCGCGGTAAAGAATGGAAACAATCAGCGCGTTCACGCCGACAGATTTGCCCGCGCCGGTTGTGCCGGCGATCAGCAGATGAGGCATCTTCGCCAAATCCGCGACGTAGTTCAGGCCGTCAATCGTCTTGCCCAGCGCAATCGTAAGTTTGGAAGACGATTCACGAAACGCGCGCGACTCGATCACCTCGCGCAGAAAAATTGTTTCCCGACGCGGATTGGGAACCTCGATGCCAACATGAGGCTTGCCCGGCATGCGGTCGATGCGAATGGATTCCGCTTTCAACGCCAAACACAGATCGTCGACCAGCGAAACAACGCGCGAGTACTTAACACCCGGATCGGGTTTGAACTCATAAGTCGTTACCACCGGCCCGGGGCAAATATGTTTGATTTGGCCGGTGACGTTGAACTCTTTGCACTTCTCAGCAAGCCGCGTGGCGAGACTTAACAGTTCCGTGTCTGCCTGTTCACTGTGTGGCGGCGCCTCGTTTAGAAATTCCAGCGGCGGCATTGAGTAATCGGTATAGGAGACGCGTTTTGAGCGATCGGCATCGAAAGGAAGTTTCCCAGTTGCCGGCGCCTCGCCTTTAGGACGCAGGACCGACGCGCCCTTGACCATCTCCTCAACATTTTCTTCTTCCTCAACGGCCGAGTTTCCATTGCCGCGCGGAAAAATTGAGCGTCGGCCAGAACGACCTTCGACGACAGTCGCCGTTTGGGCTCCTGCGCCGGCAGCGGCTGCACGTGCCGGTTCTGCACTTGCTTCTGCCGGTTGCGCTTGTTGGACCAGGCGCGCTTCGCCGCGATTAATCGTTTCGGCCCCCAGGGTTCCGGCGGCCGGCGGCTCCATAAACTGCGCGATGCGCTGTTCCGGACTCAGCTCGGGCGAACTCTTCATTGCCGCGCGGGCTGCCAGGTGTTCCGCTTTCAAAGCGGCGCGTTTTTCTTTACGCAGTCGCGCCTCTTCGCGACGAACTTCGCGCCAGGCTCGGTATCTTTCGGGAAGTTTACCTACAAAGGCGAAGCGCTCGGCAAACAGAGTTGCGAGTTTTTGATAGAGGTCGACGAATGAAAAGTTGGTGGCCAACAATAGGCCGGTGGCAGCAATCGCAATCAGAAGAATCGTCGCGCCGACGGTGTTTAGACCGCTCGCGAGTCCGCGCGAAATCAATGTTCCTACCAAACCACCTGGTTGCACGCTCGAATCAAAGAGCGGCTGAAGGCCGGAAATTGAAAGTAATGCGGCAGCCGAAAGAGTAAGGATTAGCAGGCCGAGTAATCGAAAGAACGGCGCGCGAATACTGCGAGTGCGAAAGCGGCGCCAGGCAGCACCCAACAACAGCACGGGCAGCAAATAAGCTGCGATACCAATCGCTTGAAAGAGAAGCGCGGCAACATTCGCGCCGATAGAGCCGGCCCAATTGCGTGTGACACCCTGGCTCGCGGAGTTCCAGGAAGGGTCGCTGGGATAGAACGCCGCCGAAACTAAACAAAGCGTCAACAGCAGACCCACCGCGAAAAGCAGAATCGCCACAATCTCGTTGCGGCGGCTGTTTCGCGGCGTAATTACCCGCGGCTTTTCTTCAAATTCGGTAGTTGCCATTGAGTCTCATGAAGTTCAAAACAGTTTAGAGTACAACCTTCAGGTTGCCATCCAGCGAAAGAATCAAACTAAAGTTTGTACTCTGAACTACGGGCCATAAGCTCTACTAAGCTGCCTTCTTCGACAGCAAATACGCCTTGATGAAATCATCGAGATCGCCGCCAAGCACCGCATCCACATTTCCGCGCTCCAATTTCGTGCGGGTGTCTTTGACGAGTTGATAAGGAGCAAGCACGTAACTTCTAATCTGCGATCCAAAAGAGATGTCAGCTCTGTTTGCTTCCAACTCGGCCGTCTCTGCTTTCCGCTTTTCCAGTTCCAGTTCATAAAGACGAGACCGAAGAACCTGCATGGCGACGGCCCGATTCTGATGTTGTGAACGCTGATTCTGACACTGCACGACAATGTTGGTTGGAAGATGCGTGATGCGCACGGCTGAGTCAGTGGTGTTGATGTGCTGGCCGCCGGCGCCCGTGGCGCGATAGGTGTCAACACGTAGATCTTTTTCGTTGATTTCCACTTCGATGTTTTCGTCGATCTCAGGATAAACAAACAGGGAAGCAAAAGAAGTGTGTCGCCGCGCGGCTTGATCAAAAGGAGAGATGCGCACCAGCCGGTGCACACCGGCCTCTGCCGACAAAAGGCCGTAAGCGTATTCGCCTTCCACTCTAAACGTGACGCCTTTCAAGCCCGCCTCTTCTCCAGGTTGATAGTCAATGATCTCTGTTTTGAATTCGCGTTGCTCGGCCCACTTCAGGTACATGCGCAACAGCATTTCTGCCCAATCCTGGGATTCAGTGCCTCCGGCTCCGGGGTGAATGGTGCAGATCGCATTCAGTTGATCGTTGGCGCCGCTCAGCAGCATTTCAGTTTCAGCGACGCTGATCTCATGCTCGAGCCGTTCGACCAGTGAACGTAGTTCTTTCAAAGATTCGTCATCTGATTCGGCAAACTCAAAAAGTACGCCTGCGTCGCTTAGCTGCAGCTCAAAATGTTCCTGGCGGTCAATCTTTTTTTCAAGGACGCTGCGTCGTTGCAACAGCTTTTGTGCAGCGTCCTGATCGTTCCAAAAATCGGGCGCTGAAGCTTGGCCTTCGATGGCCGTTAATTCCTTTTTCCGCGCCGCAACATCAAAGAAACCTCCCGAGTTGCTCAACTCGCCCGCGCAACTCTTCAAATGATGTTCGTAATTCCTGAATTGATAACGTTTCGATCATTAATCCTCCGGGCAAACTCGCTTAATCGTGCCCCGCCTTTCGGGCGCTGCCAACGAATGTGAAAACAAGAATCAGTAAACTAAAAATGGCGCAACTGATAACAAAAACGTCGCCGTACTTTGTATAGAACGTCCTCTCGCCTGGCGGTGGTGACACACTCCAAATTCGGACTTCGGGTTTAAAGCCTGAGGTCGCATCCTTTGTTTCACCATTCGGCCCGACGAAGGCCGTAATTCCGGTGTTGGTTACGCTCAGCAACGGGCGTCCATTTTCAACCGCGCGAAAGACCGCGTTCGCGAGGTGTTGTCGCATCACCGCAGTTGGGCCCAGATAGCCATCGTTCGAAATATTGATTAGCACGTCCGCACCTTCGTTCGTGAAGCGCCGCGCGATCGCTGGATAGGCCGACTCGATGCAGATGAAAACACCCGCGCGCAAATTTCCCACCGGCATCAAACGATAGTTCGTGCCAGCGGTGAAATCACCGACGATTGCTCTTATCAAACCCGAACCCGGAACCCAGTCGGGCAACGGAACATACTCGCCAAAAGGCAGCAGGCGAATCTTATCATATTGAGCAACCAGCTTACCCTGTTCATTTATGAGCACGGCGGAATTATAAATGCCGTCATTGGGCGCTATTTCCTGCGAGTTAAGCAGGATCGAAACATGATGTCGCTGTGCAAAACTTGCGAGCGCGGCACGCAGTCGTTCATCACCGCCGTAGGCGAAGTTCATCGGTGACTCAGGCCAGATCAAAAGCCGCGGTTCGGTGCTGTTCTGGACTTGCTTCAGCGCGGCTTCGCTCATCTCGAAGTGACGAGTGGTTAAGAGTTCCATGTCGTCGTTCGACTTCACCAAATCCATCGGAACGTTTGGCTGAATGGCGATGACAACTGCTTCTGTTTTCTTTTCTGTGATGAATTCTCCGGCTGAGAGTGACATCGAGATGTTGACCACTAACGTCGCTACCGCCATCAACAGGACGGCAACTGCGGATCTCCATAGGGCACGTTTAGTTCGTCTCAAAAGCGTGAAGGCGATCGCGCTATTCACGAAGATAATGACAGCCCCAACTGCATAAACGCCGCCCCAGCGCGCTGGACCAATTAAGGAGTGATGAAACGCCTGGGAATATCCAATCGCATTCCAGAGTTGGCCGGTTACTTCAAGCCGCGACCATTCCAGCCCGCTCCAAACCACCGGAGCAAGGAATACCGCCGTCGTTCCCCATTTACGAATCGCGCGCGCCATGAACAGCCCGAACAGTCCAGGGAAGATGCCAAGCAATACGGCTCCGGGAAGTAACAATGGATACGCAATCAAGGGTGAGATTCCGCCCGTATGAATCATTGAATAGGTAAGCCAGTAACACGAGCCGTAAAAGAAGACCGTTCCAAAAACCCAACCCAAAAAGAAAGGCCGCGAGCGACCTCGATTCATCGCAACGACCAAAAGCAACGGCACAAGCGCGCACCACGCAAGCGGCCAGAGATTGAAATCCGGAAAAGAAAGAATCAGCAGAACAGCCGAAACAGTGGCGGCGCCAAAATCAACGAGGGCGGGCGCCTTTTCATGAAGTCGCGCAAGCGTGTCGGCAAGACGTTGCGCGTTGGAGAGAGGGCGACCAGAGACGACATCCTGCATGGCCGTGAGTTTAGCAAAGGCAGAAATTGAGAGCTAAGTTTTACCGCGCGATGTTACTTCTGAAATTAGTTTGACTCATCGCTTGGTCATGAAAAATTATTTTCTGCGGCGGTAAAATTCGTAGTGCTCGGGACGCAAAAGAGGCGCAAAGGCAGTCAAATCGACAGAAAACGTCACCGTCAAAGTGACAAATTTCGGCGCAGGCTGAGATGGCTCACTAGTGACTTTAGAAGGCGTTTTGTTAACGGCCGGAGGCAGTGCAGCGGGGAGAAGGCGTGAAATGCTGATGGGAGAAAAAGAACTGCGCCCTAAATGCGGGAGAACCCAGCCATTGCTGGCTGGGTTCTAATTTCGGGGGGAAGCACTGAAGGGTTGCTCGGCGGGTGGCTGGCGCAGCGGCAGGCGGCGCTCAGAGAAGTGATGGCGGCGGGGGCACTTTCAACCTTTACATTGGGT
>DNND01000061.1:47557-47895 GCA_003488005.1 Blastocatellia bacterium
CCTTTACATTGGGTCTTCCGTGCGTGCCGATGATCTCTAGAGCATGTCCCGTGCCACGGAAAAAGTTTTTTTGGAAACTGCGCGTGATTAACTCTACAGCGCGAGTTTATATCCCAACGACGGGGCATTCCGCTGCGGAAGGTGCCGGGAACAGTTTTGATCGCAAAGACAGAACTGATAAATACCTCAGACCAAAAGAGGAAGAACCCAGTCATTGCTGACTGGGTTCAATTTCGGAGGGAGTTACTATAGGGTTGCTCGGCGGGTGGCTGGCGCAGCGGCAGGCGGCGCTCAGAGATGTGATGGCGGCGGGGTCACTTTCAACCTTTACATTGGGT
>DNND01000061.1:48191-64247 GCA_003488005.1 Blastocatellia bacterium
CCTTTACATTGGGTCTTCCGTGCTTGCCGATAATCTCTAGAGCAGCTTGCGTGCCACGCAAAAGATTTTTCTGGAAAGCGAGAGCGATTGAGTCTAAGGAATGAGTTGCGAGCGACCGCAGGCGAGAGGCGCTGCGATGACTATCAATGGCAAGCTTCGACCAGCAGAGATAGATCCTGGATGCCTACAATCCTCACGAAGGATTGTGCGGGAATGGTCTCGCCATTCGTCGACTGTGCCAGCCACAGTTCGCCGTTTACGATCACGGTGCCTTCTGGAGTGAGCGTTGTCTCAACGCGCGCCGCTGCGCCAACCAGTTGCAGGTCACGGGTCCGCACGTTCTTAAGGAGCCAGAGTCCGGCAACCAAGGCGATGAACAGCAGGCCGGCGATGCTGGCAATGGTGAGCATTTGGTTGGGGATATTGCTAGAGGCGATCGAACCCTTCAAGCAAATTTCAGATCCCAGATTTCAAATCTCAGAAGACAAAACTCGAAACTCGAAAGTCAAAACTGGGAACACTAAACTCAACAGATAAACGTGGGAACTCGGAACTCGAAACTCGAGACTCGAGACTCGAGACTAGTTCTTTCCCATCGTCACTTGACGTTGCAGGGCAATCGCTTCCTGGTTATTGCCATCGATGGTCATCGCGCTGGTTGCATACTTTGTCGCTTCGCCCCTGTCTCCACGCTCGAGGAAAATCCGTCCGAGCAAAATGTGAGCGTCGATGAGTTTTGGATCCCAAAAGATCGCAGTCTTCAGCGCGGCGATGGCCGCTTCCTGATCGCCCCGTCGCTGGTTAATGCGGCCACTGAGCAGATACGCTTCGGCGTTGGTTGGCTCGAGCATGACCACGCGATGCAACTCTGGCAGTGCTTCATCATCCCGTCCGGCCTGATATAGCTCGCGGGCCTTTGCCAGCAAGTCTTCGGTTCCACTATTCGGGTTGGTGTTGGTGGCCATCTCAATCTTCCGATTGAGATCGGAAATATCATCGCGATTCAGAACAAGGCGCATTCGCAGCGAAACGCCATTCACCGATTGTGACTTTTGCCACTCCGTCTGCCATTTCGCATAACTCGGCAAGTTGCGGCGTGCCTGATCGTCAGCCGCAGTCGCGATTTCCGTTTTGCCGATCTTCTCCAGCGACTTTGCATAGAGAAAGAAAGCCTGCCCATCTTGCGGATCGGCGATGATGACTGGCTTCAGCTGATCCGACGCTTCCGCATATTTCCCCGAAAGAAACAAGGCCAACGCATAGTTAAAGTGAACGAACGGGTCGTCAGGCGACGATTCGGCTGCCCGCGCGAGAAAGGAAGCGCCCTGCGCCAACAGCCGCGCGCGCTCATCATCTTTCTTTTCGTCACGCGATGCCTGAACCGCAACCGCACCGGCGTTGTTGTAGATACCAATCAGCGGCACATCGGAAGCTAACGGAACAAGCGCAGCCAAGGCCCTGCCAAAATCTCCCATCTTTGCGTAGCCCAGCCCGGCGTAAAATGCTGCTTCGGCGTAGTGCGGGTCCTTCTTCTGTAACTTCGTAAAATATTCCGTCGCGTCTTTCCATTTGCCGTCGAGCATGTAGTAACGGCCCAGCTCGAACGCCGCTTGCGTATAAATCGCGCCGCCGTTGGCATCTGCATAGAACCGCAGCGCGTTCTTCAGATAGTTAACACGCTTCTCGTCGCGGTCGCCAAGTTGCACGCCCTTAACATAGGCTTCAAACGCGCGCTGTGGAACTTTGGTAGCCTCTTGCACCAATTGGTTTTGAGAAAAGGGAAGCGCCTTGTCGCGTTGATAGAGAATCTGGTAAGCGAGACGGCCTTGAATATTCTGCAGCGTCGTCAATGGACCACCGAAATCAAATTGCCGTGTGGCCCAATTGCCGTCAAACAGCTCGCCGAGCGTACGGCCTTCGTTTACTTTGATCACGCGTGCTGTCAATTGCACGTACGCTTCCGTCGGCACTTTGTCTTTTTCGGGTTTTGTTTCCCCGCGAGCCGTTGAGTCCACCGGGGTGACTGAATACGTGCCGATCACGATCATCGAAGCTCGAGCTTCACGCGCCAGCTTAATAGCAGTTGCGCGCGACGGAATGACAGTCTCCGGAAGTCGTAGACGTTGGTAGGCGAGTTCGCGTTCATCGCTGGAAACAACCAGCAGCCCCGGTTTGTTCAGCAATTCTGCGATCGAGTCTGCAAAGCTTTCACCGACCCAGTTATATTCAGGACGGCTCGAGGTATTTTCAAAAGGCAGCACCATCACCACGTCACTGGCCGACTGTGCGCGGGCGGTAAGTCCCGAAAACGCGAAAAGCAGCAGCGCAAACGCCGCAATCAGCAGGTGGCGAGCGGTAAAGTCAGGAAGCGAAATTCTTGGCATCAATCAATAATCCTCAATAAAGAGCGGCACAAATGCGAACAAGACGAAATATGATGCCATCAATATAGCAGCGGTTGGTCAGAAGACGCATCACGGCCAGGAAGCTCCGTTCGAAGGTACTTCCTGGCCGTTGGTTTTCGTCGGTCTTGGGTATTGCCGAATCGGAGGCGACCGGCCGCAACCTCAATGCATGCCGGCAGTGTCGTCGCCGCTGGTGGAATCGGACAACATGATGCCGTCGGAAAGCATGATGCCGTCGCTCAACATGATTCCATCTGACAGCATGATGCCGTCGCTGAGCATTATCCCATCGCTCAACATGATCCCATCGCTAAGCATAATTCCATCCGACAGCATGATGCCGGTGGGACAGAAAACGCCGCCGCCAAACATCGCCGTGCCGTCGCTTTTCATCAGGTAGTTACCCATCGATAGATTAGTCGTCCACATGCTGGTGCTGAGACTCTGCGAGTAAGCTCCTTCATTGACGCCGTCGCCAAGCACATACCCCTTGCCATAACTCTTCTGATATTTATTAATCAGGTTCGTGCCAGTGACTGTGCCGTGGTTCAACACAATGCCTTGCGACCAGGGAAATGCATAAGAAGAAATCGTTGTCTGCGGGCTGGGAGCAGTCTGCGTAAGTAAAGATGAACCGACGGGCGGCGCTGACAGGCTCAGCAACTCGCTGCGCACTAGTTTGGCCACCGCGACTGCGCCAGCCACGTTAAGTTCTCCCGATCCTTGCTCAAAAGTATTGAAGCCTGAGAGCGGTTGGGCCGTGTACATCAGAATCATTTTGACCATGTTCGGCGTTAGATTTGGATTTGCTTCAAACAACAGTGCCGCCGCGCCGGCTACCATTGGCGACGACATGGATGTGCCGCTCATGTACATCAACTTCATGTTGCTTAGCGAGTAGAGATTGGTTTCCAAATCCGGGTGCGTGCTGACGAGGTAGTTACTCCTCGCTTCGGCCGAGATTATCTTGTTACCCGGCGCAACGAGATCCGGCTTCACCAGGTTGTCGTAGTGTTTCACTCCGCTGGTGTCGGTTGAGTAGCTGCGCGTGGGGCCACGCGAGCTGTAGGTTGTAATCGTGTCGTCGTCGCGCGCGTCGCTGCCATAGGTGTTGCTCGCGCCAACCGTAATCGCCGAAGGCTCGTTACCCGGGCAGTGAATGGCGCCGTAGATTTTCTGGCTGGTAGAAGTTTTGCCGTTGTTTCCTGCAGCGGCTACCACGACGACTCCGGCATTCACCAGCTTGCGTACAGACTGGCAAATCGGATCATTCTTGTACGAGTTGATTGCCGGCGTGCCGAGACTGATGTTTACCACGCGAATGTTGTAGGCCTGCCGATTCGACATTACCCAATCGAGCGCTTTCAAGACACCCGAGACCGTGCCGACGCCCCGCGAATTGATTACGCGCAGGTTCACCAAATTTGCCGCTGTCGCGATGCCTTCATATTTGCCGTTGGTTGCGGTACCAACTCCGGCGGCGATCGCGGCTACATGAGTGCCGTGCCCGTAAGGATCATCGGTGCGACCTTCGCCGGTGAAGTCCTTGCTGAAAGCAACTTTGCCCGACTGCACGGTGAATGACTTGTGCGTGGTGTCAATGCCGGAGTCGAGGATGGCGATTCTTACATTCGAACCATCGAGCGTGTAGTTGATCCCAACTGAGTTTTTCTGATCGCGGCTCTGATCAGTTCCGGTGGTGGTCGAAACGTGACCGAGGCTTCGTACTTCCGTGTCAAGTGATACGTAGGTCACCGATGGATCAGCCGCGATTGCGTCAACCGAATCGGCTCGGGTTTCGACCAGGGTAATATTGAGAAGCGATAAGACGCCTTGCACCACGCCTCCCACCGTTTGCACAAGCCCGCCGACCAGGCCACCCAATAGACCGCCGCCGCCTAACAAGCCTCCACCCGAGGATGTAGATGACGAGTTAGATTGCACGATCACTTTGACGCGAGTGCTTCCCTGGCCAGATTGAATTAGTTGGCGCAGGTCTGGCGAAACTTTATCGTTCACCGTCGCGGTGGTCGCCTGTGCTTTGTTGTTGTGCGTGATTAGTAATGCGGGGCTGAGCGCAACGAGCAGGGCAATGGCGATCAGACGTTTGTACAGTTGGGGGCGATTCATCGTTTTCTCCGTTTGAACTGAAATTAGAATTGCAATCGGACTCACAAAACAATTCACCACCGTCAACGAACACGGAAGGGCCGGCTTGAAACCCCTTGACACACTTAAGAGCCGGCGCGCGAAAAATTCTTTCGCGAGTCTTTCGGAAACTCCCACTGCCTTATCTGGGCGACTTAGGCTGGTAAGTGTGTGCCCGCTGCAGCTTTCGCCGGCAGAAGGCCTTTATCGTTGACGGTAGTGAATGAAAAGAACAACGCTCACAGTTCGAGCGCGCTTCCTTTAGCGAGCACCGTGCCAGCAAAATTTTCCCACATCATTGATAGCCAAAACTGCTAAAAGCCTTGACGAAATCACAGATTGTCAATTCGGTTATTGTCCGGTGGGATTCGATGAAATTCACCCTGACCGAACTAAGCGTCAACTTGATGGCGGGAAGAGGTCCGTTTGAACGGTGAGCTGAATAATTTGCGTCCCGCGCAAACAAATGTTCGCTCTCTTTTCTTGTTGCCAATTCCAAAGACGCCGCTAGCGAGCTGATTTTCGGGGGCGCTTCGTGGATTTGGACTGACCGGCTTGACGATTCATCTTGATAATTCCTTAACGAAATCTTTACATCTCCGCAGACGGTTTTCACATCCAACGAGCCTATGTCCCCGGCGTTTTATTCATTTAATTCTTGGAAAGCGGAGTCTCCAGATGAAATTGCAGATAGTCAGGATAAGCGTGGTGATTTTCCTTGCCACGTCCCTATTAAGTTTTCCTGGCGCCACACGACAGGCGCAAGCTTCGAAACCAACCGAACAACTTATTTCCGCGTTTGCGGCTGCTGACCCGCCTGTCAACGTTGAGGAGATTGTCAGGTCATTTACAGCCAAAGAAACAGAATTTCGCCACGCCCTGGCGGAATATGCTTTCATCCGAGACGCGACCGTTCAGACTATCGGAATGGGTGGGCAGATCACTGGGGAGTATCACCGAACCTCGCAATTTGTTTTCAACGACACCAATGAACGGTTCGAGAAGATCACATATTTTCCACAACCTACACTTACCGAACTTTCAATCACTCAAGAAGACCTCGAGGATCTTGGCGGCGTTCAACCGTTCGCGCTCGAAGCGTCAAAAATTGGTCAGTACAATTTCAACTACGTTGGCACGGAACGAGTGGACGAACTGGACACCTATGTTTTTGATGTGGCGCCAAAAGTGATTCCCAAAAAAGTCAGTGAGCGGTTCTTCCAGGGACGAATCTGGGTGGACCAGCAGGACGTGCAAATCGTTAAAGTGAAAGGGAAGGGCGTGCCTGAGGGCGATCAACGCTTCCCCATTTTTGAAACGTACCGGCAACAGGTGGACGGGCATTATTGGTTTCCGGTCTATACCTACTCCGATGATCAATTGGATTTTCCCAAAGGTCCGTCGGTTCACCTGCGGATGGTGGTGCGTTACACCGACTACAAGCGCTTCCGAAGTAAGGTGCGGATTACTGATGTTGAGAACCAGGAAGAAATCCAATCGCAGCCAACGACAACACCTACGCCGGCGCCAAAGAAGCCGTAAGTAAAGAGGAGAACCGCAGCGCTTATTGTTTACAGCCAGCCCCCGGCAAAGCCTGCGCGGCCCAGTCCGTCGATGATGTAGGGACAGCGCCGCATTAACTGCCAGAGAAATCCGGAGCGGTAATTCTCGATCATCATAACTATCGGCCCCTGATCGAGACCGTAATATCCTTTGGAGATCCATCCCACCGGCTGTTGAGCCTGGTCCTTCCCTTCATCTGCCGGAAAGGTTGGATTGAAACTGCACTTGAACCCGTACTTGCTGGTCATCTCGGGAAACATCTCATCGAAATACTTGAGTGACGGTAAGACAATCTCTGGCGCGAACGGAAGGGAAGCGACCACGGCCCACGGTGCTAACGTGCCGTCGTCCGGTCCGCTGGGAACAGCGCGCCCTTTGTAATCGTAAAACCGCAGCAAACTGCCTCGTACCCTCTTTCTTGCCGGTCCTGGTCCATCGCTCGCAGTCAGACCCCAAATGTGTTCACCATAGCCTTTAAACTTTCGCGGGTTGCGAATCGCGTACTGCTGCTGAATGTACGTGGCGCGACGGCTGTTCTCGAAATAGTCAATCCCACGGCTTCGCATGTACTCGTCCTGAATGCCACGAAAATCGATCCACATGTGTGAAAGCTGATGGATGAAGAGCGGACCGGCGTAGAGAAACTCATGATCATAAAGCTTCTTCCACTTATAGGTCCTGGTCCAAGCGGCGTAACTCCTGCTGGGCAATGGGTAGGTTGGCGAAGCGAGAGCGAGAACATAAAGAAGGAGTGCCTCATTGTAGCCCTGCCAACGATATGTGATGAATCCGCTTTCCGGTTTCCATCCATGCGTTACCGTGTCTTTCCCATTCTGCGCCCATTGCCAGTCGGCGCGGGCGTAGATGGCGTTGGCAAGTGCGCGAATCTCGCGTTCCGCTTTAGTGTCGTGATTAAAATACTCGGCGGCCGTCAGCGCTCCAGCGATCAGGAAAGTCGAATCGATAGTTGACAGTTCGGAATTCCACGTTCGCCGCCCGGTCTTCATGTCGAGGAAGTGATAATAGAAACCTTTGTACCCGGTGGCGTCCGCTTCCGAACCATGCGGGCTGTTCCAAAAAAAGCGCAGCGTTGTGAGCGTTCGCTTAACGGCGGCGTTGCGCGTGATGAATTTCCGTTCGACACCAACGCAATATGCGACGAGAGCAAAGCCGGTGGCCGTGATGCTGCACGGTGATCCCTGACGAGTGCTGTCCGGCACCAGACCATTCTCCGGATTTGTCTCCTTCAGGAAAAAATCAAAGGTAAGGCGCTGAAGCATCTCCAGTTGGTCATCAGAAAAGGCGTGTGGTTTTGGCTTCACTACCAACTTTGCACTCCTAAGGGATTTCTTGAATCCTAAAAGACTAATACCACGAAGTTAACGCACCGAAGCCGCTGACCGGCATGGTCTATAGGACATTATGCCGCAACTACAAGGCAAGTTTCGTTATGCTCGAATTGTTTTCTGTTGCCCACTGATCCGGTCCGCGACGTTCGCGAGAGATCAAAAGCGCCGGATGCTTGCGTGCTTGCTCGTTTTTGAGAATGCAACACCTTCGTTTGGACATTCTGCGAACCCAACTTTTTGAGCAGGGCGCTTGAGGTCATGATTCCAACAAATATTTGCCTTGACCCTCTTGATAAGAGTCTTCTAAACGAGGTAAAGTGCAAGCCCCGAAGTTTCATTGAATGGCGGTAATTCGCTTCTCTTTCATGGCAGCGACAGTCCAGGCGGAACGCTAAACATGAAAACACGCCCCGAAGCGAACCTCTGGCACACTTTCTTCGATCGCCTCGAATAGCGTTCCTGCGAAAGGTAGGGAAAGCAAAACGGGTGGTTCTGTGTGTGTTCAGAGCTAATGTGATGACGAACTGATATTAGACAGTTGAGTTCGCCGGCTGTCGATTTTCTGCGATTGCCAATTGAAAGTTTTCGGAGATTCGTTCGAAGATGATGTCAGATAGAAATGCCAGACTAGTGATCGGTGAAGAGACTTCTCTTCGTTGGCACGGCACTGGGATCGGCGAAATCGTTTCGTTATGGACCAATCGCCGCGCACTCAGATCGCTGGCACGCCACGATCTCAGAAGAACGTACGCTGGCACCGCCGGGGGTGTACTGTGGACGTTCCTAACGCCGCTAATTCCTATTCTCATCTTTTCTGCGGTCTTCTCGTTTGGTCTGAGACTCCCGCTCGGTGGTGCTCCGTACATCTTCGGTTTCGCCGCAGCCTACGTGCCGTGGGTGCTTCTTTCAACATCGATCAGCGGCGCGTCGGGCTCGATCCTGGCGCACCGTTACTTGATCAAGCGAATTCCTTTTCCGGTTGAGATCATTCCGGCCGATGCGGTGTTCGTGCACTCTCTGCCGCACGTCTTACTTCTGTCGGTGACGGCCGCCCCCTGCCTGATCGCCGGTTACCTCCGCTTTCCCGATTTCCTGCTGCTGGTATATTTCTACGGCTGCACAGTCTTGCTGACGATTGGCGTCGGGTTCCTGGTGTCAGCGATCGCCGTCGTCGCGCGAGATTTTCAGCAGATGCTGCCGTCGATTCTTCAGGTATGGTTCTGGCTGACACCCATCGCCTGGATCGGAACTCAATTACCCCGCCCAGTCCGAACGCTGCTGGCCTTGAATCCCGCGGGCTACATCGTGTCCGGGTATCGACACGCGTTGATGCCGAAAATATTTGCCGCGCCCTCTGCGTACGAGTCAGCGGCCTTTTGGATCATATGCCTCGGCACGCTAATAATTGGAGCGGCGTGCTTCAGACGCCTGCGCGGCCATTTTTGGGACTGCCTTTAAGATCGAATGTCTTTTCCATTATCAGACAAAGATTACATTTCGCCCGGCTTGAGCCTGGTTGTGCCGGACCAGCATTTTCCGCGCATGCGAGTGGGCGATCGCTCGAATCATCCCTGGAAGTATCTCCGTCGCGAAGTGCCGCACCGCTGGTACGCCGACGACAGATTTCCTCTCATGGGTTTTATGAATCGCGACGAGGCGATCATTCTTTACAACGTCGCGCTGCAATTCGCCGGCAAACCAGCACTTGAGATTGGAGGCTGGCTCGGGTGGTCCACGTGTCACCTCGCGTTGGCAGGGGTGAGGCTGGACGTCATCGATCCTGCTCACGCCAACCCCGACCTGCGTGCGATTGTCGACCAGTCGCTCTCAGGCTGCGGTGTATCGGCAAATGTGCGTCTCGCAGCCAGCCGGAGTCCGGAGGGCATCTCTGAACTGGCCGCTGTGAGCGGGAACACCTGGAATCTGTTCGTCATCGATGGAGATCACGAGGAACCGGCGCCGGAGCGCGACGTCCGCGCCTGTTTGCCATACGCCGGCCAGGACTGCGCGTTCGTCTTTCATGATCTCGCCTCGCCGGCGGTGGCCGCGGGGTTTCGCCTTCTGCAACGCAAAGGATTCAACGTCCTCGTTTATCAGACCGCGCAGATCATGGGGATAGCGTGGCGCGGAGAGGTCACACCCGTCGCCCACCGCCCCGACCCTGACGTTGCCTGGCAGTTGCCGCATCACCTCGTCGGACTGCCGGTGTCGGGTGTTGAATTCGCAAACTTCGAGGACCGCGCGCTACTGTTGGACGATTCGTTCCAGCCTGCTCAATCGATTGGTGAGGTCGCGCGCCAACGTCTTGACGGAGACAACGAACGCTTCTCGGCACGGCGGCGGGTGAGTGATGAGCAAGACCGCGCAGCAGCGGATTCACGGCCCTCGGTATGCATCGTGTCGAGTGAAATTATCGGCCCATTCAAGAACGGCGGAATCGGAACGTCGATGACCGGCCTGGCCGAATACCTTGCCGGTTCGGGTTGCCGCGTCACCATTCTCTTCACTGGAGCCGTCTGGTCACCCGACATACGACTCCGCGAGTGGAAGCGGCGTTATGCAGACCTCGGAATCGATCTCACGGCTATCTCGATCGAAGAGATGAAGACGGTTGAAGGCCCACTCAAGGACTGTGGCTTTGGCATTCCATATCTCGTCTATCGCTATCTCGCCGCGAAGCAATTCGACGTCGTTCACTTCAACGACTGCGGCGGCGAAGGAAGTTTATGCCTCGTTGCTAAGAAGCTCGGTCTGAAGTTTCAAAATACATTATTGGTAGTGGCGCTCCACAGTCCGTCTCAATGGGTGCTCGAGCTTAACCAGACCTTGCCGACCGCTCTTCTGTTGGCCGCCTATAATTATTCCGAGCGCTTGAGCATAAAGTGTGGCGATGTCCTCTGGAGTCCCAGCAACTACCTGATGGAATGGGCTGAGCGTCGTGGTTTTGAATTGCCGCAACAGAGGTTCGTGCAGCAATACTGCCTTCCGTCGCTGCGCTTGAGAGAATCAGGTGAAGGTGAAGGACCGGCAGACTTTCCAACCGTTAACTATGGACGCAGCGCGCCTCCGAAAGAAATTGTGTTCTTTGGTCGCCTCGAGGAGCGAAAAGGGCTGCGGCTGTTCTGCAACGCTATCCACCGCCTTAAAGAAGAGTTGGCTGATCGAAACATCTCGATAACTTTTCTCGGAAAAGCGCAGACCTGCGGCGGTATGAGCAGTCTGACGTATATCGCCCATCGTTCCAGTGATTGGCGTTTCCCGGTGAAGACAGTGACGAATCTGGGCCAGCCCGAAGCGCTGTTGTATCTGCTTTCCGGTGACAAGCTGGCGGTCATCGCGTCAGCCATCGACAATTCTCCTTGTACGGTTTATGAAGCACTGGCTTGGGGTATCCCCTTTCTGGCCTCACGCACCGGTGGGGTGCCGGAATTGATCGACGAGGCTGATCATGATCGAGTGTTGTTCGACTGCACCACGGACGGGCTTTGCGAATCGCTGTTGCGAGCGCTCGACGCCGGTGGCCGGATCGCCGCGCCGTCCCAACCACAGCACGAGACGCGTCTTGAGTGGTTGTCATTTCACGAAGACGCGAAACGGTACCTGCCGTCGCCGCAGACAGAGCGCTGTACCGAGCGCCGCACCGACCAGGGCGCGCAGGGGGTCATTGCAATTGTTGACGGCGGATCTCAACCGGATCTTCAAGTAACGCTGGAGTCGCTGGCGGAAACGGAATCTGTTGATCACGTCGTTATCTTGAATCGTGGCGGCGTGACGATACCAGCGACGTCGGGAACCTTCTCAGTTCGCAATATTGATCTCTTAACTGAGGATTCCGAGACCCTCGACGAAGAATTTGCAAAGTTCAAGGACGAAGCAATTTTGCTGGTCCATGCCGGCATCTGTATCCGGACCGATTCATTTGCTCACATGCTCATGGCGCTTTACGTCGCCGACATCGATGGCCTGCAACCGGCGGCCGAAGTTGTAGGGGAGGGAATGCGTAGAACTGTGCTACCGCTGGGCGGCGATCCGTCCTTCACTCTCTTCGAGGGAGCAACCTTTACCGGCGGACTGCTGGTACGAGGTGAAGCGTTTCGACGGGCCAGAGTGGGGCGCTGTCTGGCGGCGGAGAGCGCCTTCATGGGTCTCGCCGATTTCTGTGTCACGCGCGGAATCGAGATCTGGCCTTACCCTCAAGCCGTTTTCGAGCGTTCGGAGCAATGGACCATGAACGCTGAGAGATCGATACCGGCGCGTGTGATGGCGTTTGATGATTGTTCTGCAAACGATCGTTACTACATGCTCGCGGCGAGGTATGACGCCCGCAGAGGCGAACCCGTGGTGAGGCAGAAAAAGCGAATGGCGCTGGCGCTGGTCGACCTGGGTCTGCCGCAAGTGGTTCGCTTCGCTTTCTGGACGCGCAGGCTCGTGCGCGGGATTCGATCTCGGTTATCACTCGGGCGTATTGAACGCGGTCTCGAACGGTTCTATCGATGGAACGAATAACAACAACCCATACGGCAATCGCTTTCAATCACGTCGAGAAGCACTTTCGTTTTTTTGCCTCGCCGTTTCATCGTATTAAAGAGGCGCTGCATCCAGGCGGAAAGATCTATCACACTCCATTGCCGGTGCTGCGCGACGTCAGCTTTAGTATTCCTCAAGGGCAGACCGTGGCGATCCTGGGGCCGAATGGCGTAGGAAAGTCGACACTTCTTCACTTGGCGGCGGGAGTTCTTCAGCCGTCTGCGGGCGTAATCACGGTCTATGGCAGCGTGTTTGCTCTGCTCGAACTATCCGGTAGCTTCGTTCCCGATCTTACCGGACGAGAGAACGTACGCTTCTTCCACGATGTAATTCTCAAGGGAGCCGGCGACTTAACAGAGAGAGAGCAGGCCGTCCAGACTTTCGCCGAAATCGGTGATTACTTTGATCGGCCCGTGCGAACGTATTCTTCCGGGATGTTCCTGCGGCTGGCATTTGCCACGGCCATCGCGACAGAACCCGACATCCTCCTGATCGACGAGGTGATCGCCGTCGGCGACGCCCGCTTCCAACAGAAGTGCTACAAAAGGATTCGCGAGTTACACGAGCGGGGAACTACGATCGTGCTGGTCACTCATGCGGTGGAAGTGGTCACTGCGATTTGCGATCGAGTACTCCTATTCGACCGTGGCGAGTTGGTGTTCGATGGCGATCCGGGACCAGGCGTGGATCGCTACTACCAACTATTCTTCAAAGCGCCCGCAACTTCTACTCTCGACGCGCCGACTGAGAAACTCAGATTCGGATTAGGAGGCGCAAAGATTAGCCGCAGTTTCGCGTCACTCGACGGCCTGACGGAGGCGGTGAATTTCCAACGAGGCGAGCGGATCACAATCGTCATGGAGGTCGAGTTCGACCGCGCGATTTCTGTACCACACTTCGGATTCAGTTGTTCGACCAAAGAGGGAATACGCGTTTATGCGACGACCACCCCGTTGCTGGGTGAGAGTCCGGCGCCGGCGAGAGTCGGTGAGCGGCGGCGCGTGGAGATCAGCTTTGAGTTAACGGCTGCCGTCGGTGATCTTTTCATTGATCTGTCGGTCTTTGAATTTGACCAGGGATCGTACAACATTCTCGACGCGCGTCTGGGCGTACTGCATCTCACCATTAGCTCATTCCGTTACTGCGCCGGCGTCGTAGATCTTGACGCGGAGTTCGCCGAATCGATCCTGCAACCTGGCGAGGGTAACGCCGAGCCGGTGCTAGCGGGACCCGATGGTGGCGCCGGCCTTTTGAATCAGCTCGATGGCTTTTCGAAATATGACGGGGGTGTCGCGTGAAATCCAACGCGACGCGCGTCGGCCCGGTTTACTTCCAACCTCTGGAACAGGAACTTGGTCCGGTTGCCCAATACCTCTCGGGTCACCTGCTCAATGCGGGATCCGGCAGTCGCGACGTGAGCTCGTACCTGATGGCGAATGCGGTCACGAAGATTACGAACTACGATCTCGCTTCGCCTGGCCCCGGTGATGTCATCGGCGCACTGGAATCAATGCCTTTCGCCGAAGGATCGTTCGACAGCGTCCTGTGCAACGCCGTGCTGGAGCACGTTGCCGATGCCGAGAAATCAATTCGCGAGTTGGCCCGAGTCGTAAAACCCCGTGGACACGTTGTGGTTGCCGTTCCGTTTTTGCAACCGTTCCATGCTTGTCCGGCAGATTTCCGGCGTTACACGGCTGACGGTCTAGCGGCGCTCGGTGTTCGGGCGGGACTCGAAGTCGTCTGCGTGTTGCCGGTTCATTCCATTACTCAAACACTCGGCTGGATCCTGTGGGAGTACGCGCAGGAGAAGGGCGGCAGGTTGCGGCGTAGCGCGGCGTGGCTGATTGCCTACCTCGCGACCCGCCTGTGGAATCGCACGGATCAAACAGTGCTCAAAAACGCGAACACGTTCCAGGCAATATTTCGGCGCCCGCCAGAGCTCTCACCGACTGTGTGGCTGGCGCGTGCGGTGCCGTGGTGCTGCGATAAACTGCCGACAATGCTGATACCGGATGAATTGCGGCTGCTGCATTATCTGGCTGAGGAACGCTATACGGGCGAAGGGGTGATCGTTGACGCCGGATGTTTTCTCGGCGGGTCCACGCTGGCACTCGCCGACGGCCTGCGCCGAAATCTTCAGCGACGCGAACGGCTCGAACAGAAGCTCATCCACAGTTACGATCGCTTCGAAGTTGAGAACTATACCCTTGGCAAGTTCTTCTCTCGATCGGAAAAAGCAGGTGAAACGTTTAGACCTCTTTTTGATCGGAACATTGCTCCATATGCGACCCTCATTGAAGTCCACGCCGGCGACGTGTGCTCGTGGCCCTGGCAGGGCGGACCGATCGAGATTCTCTTCATCGACATCGCGAAGCACTGGACAGTGTGCGACTGGGTCACGTTGCAGTTCTTTCCCTGGTTGATCCCCGGCAAGTCCCTGATCATCCAGCAGGACTATCTCTATGACAACTGGACCGCCTGGCTGCACATCACGATGGAGTTCTACTCCGATTACTTTGAATACGTCTGCGATACCGGTGTCAATTCCGCGGTGTTTCGGAACACGAAGCGAATTCCCGAGGACGTCTTACGCGAATACACCGTTGCGAGCTTGTCAAAGGCCGAAAAGATTGAGCTGATGGATCGAGCTGCGGCGCGCTTTACTGACGGACGCGCCGATATGCTCAGGTCGGCCAAGCAGCATTTTCTCGAAATGCCGGAGGAGTCGTGACTGCTCAAAACTCTTACAGCGATATCGACTACGAGCTGCTGATGAAGATCCAGCAGGGCGCGATGTCGTACCAATACCGCGGTGTGCCTTTGCAGAAGAATCCATTCGACCTGGCACTCTATTTATGGCTGCTGGAGCAGACGCGGCCGCAAACCTTGATCGAGATCGGCGCCTACCAGGGTGGCAGCGCAATTTGGTTTTCGGATCAAGCACGTCTCCTCGAACTCGACCTGAAGGTTTTCTCGATCGATCTTAATGTTCCGGCGACTGTGACTGGGCCATCCGTCAACTTTCTGCAAGGCGACGCTCGCGAGCTTGGGACAGTCTTACCATCCTCCTTTATGAATGCTGTAAAGCGTCCGCTGATGGTGGTGGAGGATTCCAGCCATATGTCCGGAACGACAGCAGCGGTCCTCGAGTTTTTCGATCCGTGGTTACGATCGGGCGAGTACATCGTTATCGAGGATGGCATCCTCTCGGACATGCGAGTGGAAGAGCTGTACGACGGAGGTCCACTGCGGGCCATCGAACAGTTTTTGGAGAAGAGGGGCGATCGGTACGAAATTGTTCGAAGTTTGTGCGACTACTTCGGAAGAAACGTCACGTGGAATGTGAACGGCTATCTTCGCCGCCTCTAATGGACTGGGAATTCGTTATTAACTACTTTGTCGGCTAGTGTCACTATGCTCAGTAACTTATCGTCACGTATAAGAGCTTTTCGCGCGCGCGAAAGAAATCGCTGGCGGCGCCATTTTCCTGAGTGGCTTCAAGAGAATGCCGCCACGGTTCTTAAGAGCGCGAAGGGGGAACAGCACGTCGCCGAAGTTCTGTCTGGGCTGGTGGTACGTCTTACAGTCGTCCTTCCATCGCTCGACCGCGGTCCCACCGTTCTCGACGACCGGTCATTCGCGACCAGTCTTCAAAACACGCTGAGCTGGCTGTCATATCAGGAAGAAATAATCAGCAGCGAATCGAAGCTGCGAGCCTATTGCGACATCACGGCGTCGCTGGCCGTCTTCGATTTGCTGGTGCGGGAAATCGCGAGCGAGTTTTCACTTCCCGGCGCGGAGGGCGAAATTGAGGTTACGCTTCGGCTCGCCGCTGCGGCAGGGAACTGGCGCGAACCGCTGGTCGCCGCTGGACGACGCCTGCTGTCGGCGGGCCGGTACGACGAGGCCGCTGATTGCGCACGACGCGCGCTAAACATAGTGACCGCGTGTCCCGTGTCGCAACGCCTGTTTATGGATGCGTTGCGCGAGCGAAGTCGCACCGGCGGTACGATTGATCAGGTTGAGCAGAATGGCCTGGCCGACTTGAAAGGACGTTTTTGCCC
>DNND01000061.1:64556-128712 GCA_003488005.1 Blastocatellia bacterium
AAGGACGTTTTTGCCCCAGGCCGTTCGAAGTGCTTGTGAGCGGGCAGTCGACACGCTGGAACGAAACCACGAACCTGACCGAGCAAGTAATGGGTTCGACCTATTTGTGCGATTGCGCCGCCTGGTTGCCTTTCGTTGCCGGCAATGTTGTGGAAGCTGATTCCCCGGACGCGGTATGGAACTCAACCCAGGCGCAGGAAATCCGCCGCTCGGTGCTCGACGGCGACTATTCGTATTGCAGCCGGACGATGTGTCCTGCGATCGTTAACGGCGTGCTGCCGCGATCCGAAGATGTCACCGCGCCGCGTCTGCGCCGGATCATCGAAGGCCATGAAACAGTTTTGGAAGATGGCCCGCGTCTCATCGCACTTGGCCACGACAGCTCGTGTAATCTGGCATGTCCATCATGCCGCGTCGGCATCCTCATGGCGGACAAAGCGCAGAACGAGCAACTCGATCGCGCGCGCGATCGAGTGATCCTGCCGCTGCTTCGCGATCGACAGGTTGGTCTGCATTTGACGGCGTGGGGCGATCCATTTGCCAGCCGGCACTACCGCTCGATCCTCGAGGCGCTTCGAGATCCGGAGTTTGACGGCGTCAAGCTCTACCTCCTGACAAATGGTCTTGGCCTGACGCCTAACACCTGGACTGCGATGCCGCACCTGGCCGAAAAAATTGTGGAGCTTCGCGTCTCCGTCGACGCCGCGACCAGGGAAACATACGAGAACGTTCGGCGGCCCGGACGATGGGAAGTGATTCGCGAGAACCTGACCGTGATGGGCGAGATGAGCAAGGCGGGCACGTTTCGGCGCAACCGATTCGCCGGAGGCATACAGTCGGTCAGCAGCGATTTCTTTCTTGACGCCAAAGATCCCATCAGCTTTGTGCTCGCATTCGTCGTGCAGAGCGCCAACTTCCGCGAGATGCCGGCGTTCGTAAAGCTGGCCGACCAGGTTGGCGCGGATGTCGTCGTGTTCCAGAAATATTATAGCTTTGGTCATGAGGGCGCCGCGGTATTCTCGGCTAAGGACGTAGCGGCTGCTGAACACCCCGAGCACGAGCAATTATTGGCCATTCTCCAGGACCCGTTGATGCAAAGTCCGCGCGTCATCCAAACATTCATCGGCCAACTAGCTCACCCTCCGACATCATGATCAGTCTCCGCGCAACAATCGAGCAGCACGTTTTCTCCGGCATAAGGAGGCGATGGGTGGCGTTCCGCAAAGGTTGGCTCGCGCAGCGGTGGGCTCGTCGCGCCTTTGCCGAGTTCGAAGTAAGTAATGGCAGGCGTGAAGAAATGCTCTCGTCGATCGTCAGCGATGCTTTGCACCTGAGCAGACTTGCGGATGAGCTCATGGTTGGGCACGACCGTAGCCGTCGTTGCTTCGCCGATGCTCTGCTACTTGCCTGTCAACGAGTTGACTCCGGCGACGTTCGGCACAAGAGTGCGAGACTGCGCTCATACGTCGACGTCTCAGTTCAGGCGAAATCACTCCGCGCCTTCGCGGATTACTTGTCGCCGCGAAAAGCATTCGCCGGCGAAGCGACCGAGGTGACGGCTCTACTTCTCGAAGAACTTCCCGATTCCCGTCCGTCACTTCTCGCGCATGCGGAGTTGCTGATCGAGCGACAGCAGCTGGACGAGGCGATCGTTGTTATCCAGCGGGCACTGCGCATTCAGGCCGTCTGCCCCTCCGCGCAACAATTGCTCAGCCGCGCCTACGCTGCACAGCGTGATAATGGCGAACGTACTGGCGAGCAGGATGGAACCAATTATGATTTGAGCGACAAGTTCTGCCCCATGCCCTTTACCCACCTCGCCACCGGTTACAAAGGGGACGCGTTCGCCTGCTGCTGTCCTGCGTGGGTTCCCTTCGCAGTGGGAAATGTGCTCGATGCGCCTTCAGCCGATGCAGTGTGGAACTCGGATGTTGCGGTGGAGATTCGCCGTTCGGTGCACGACGGAGACTTCAGTTATTGCAGCCGCACGCTTTGCTCTTACATTGCCGCGCAAAAACTTCCGTTGAAAGCCGAGATCACCGATCCGCTGCTGCGCCGTTACATCGACGAGCGGTCAGTCGTGCTCGAAGAAGTTCCACAGATGGTGCAGTTAAATCACGATGCGACTTGCAACCTGGCCTGCCCTTCATGCCGGACGGAAATTATCACGGCGAAAACGGAGGAACAGGACGCCTATGCTGAATCAGCCCGGCGCGTCATCCTGCCGTTGCTGCGAAAAGTGAATGGGCAGGCTTACATTTCCGGCGGCGGTGAAGCGTTCGCGAGCAAGCACTATCGCTCGATCCTTGCCGCGTTGAATCGCGCCGACTATCCGGAGTTGTATCTTTACCTCATCACGAACGGCCAACTAACGACCGTCGAACGGTGGCGCCAGTTCCCAGACCTGCTGGAGATGATCGACATCCTCTCGGTGTCTGTAGACGCGGCGCGCGCTGAAACGTACGAGCGCCTGCGATATCCGGGAAAGTGGCAGACGCTGATCAAAAACCTTGAGTTGATAGCTGAGATGCGACGCTCGGGATCGATCCGGCGCTTTCAAATCAACTTTGTCGTTCAGGAGGAAAACTTTCGCGAGCTCCTTGAATTTGTTGAACTCGGTATACGGATAGGGGTCGACAGCATCTGGCTTCAGCGACTGACCAACTATGGCGCTTATGCGGAAGACGCGTTCACCAGGGCCGACGTCACGTCGCCGTTGCATCCGAAGCACATGGAGCTGCTCGACATCCTGCGAAACCCCATCATGGCCCATCCGGCAATCGACATGGAGATGCTGATGCCGCTTCTGCCCGAAGTCATCGCCTCGGATTTGCGACTCCCGCTGCTGCACACCGCCTCACGCCGAAAAAGTATCGAACTGCGTTGGGGCGCTATCGATGCGCAGCGCGGCATCGCATCACTAGGGCCCTGATCAGAAGGCGTCCTTCTCTGCTTCTCGAAGATGGGCCCGTCAGAGTTTGGCGATTACCAGCGGATTAGCTTCCAGTTCTCGCCTATAAAAAAAACGCGTGGGCGCAGTAGGCCAAGTTTCTCGGCGTCAGCAATGAGGCCTGGCCCATCAATTCGAACGGCTGGCATTCACCGCATTGGTACCGGACTGCAAAGTAAATCCCTTGACTCTTCCATCTCCGGTATTGAAGCTGGCTCGGAGCAGCGTCCCGGTCGCCAGGTTAAAAGAAACAAACTCGGTCCCGGATGACGGCTTAAAGAATATTCCCGGCGCGCTGTCTAAAACGCGCAACCCATCGAGGCCGCGCGGGAACCAAACAAACTGAGTAACAACCGAGCCACGTTCAAACTCCAATCGTACATTGACTGCCGAATCATCCATCGGCTCTGGCGTGGTGCCGATTATGGTGAAGCCTTTGAAGCTCCCATATCTTGAAACCCAGTCTTTCCACTGCTGCTGCTCTCGCGCGCTGAAGCGTTGAGGGTCCGGGCGCGTAATCATCGCCTCAATCAAGGACTCATAATTTCCTTTGATATAGGCCTCGACTATAGCCGACGTGCGTGCTTCGAGTTTCCTGCTACGTTCGGTTGTCGGACTATTGAACAATGCCTCGAGCCCCTTAGCGTCGGCGGCCGTCAGCCGCAGTTGGCCGTCCGCGATGGTTGCGGTCAACGTGCCGCCAGATGGCAATAAATAAGTTCCTGCGAACTTTGTGAGCGCCTCCCCGTTGAGCGAGATCACGGCGGGCGGCATCTGCACCTCGCCATCGAAAACCAGGCCGGCGACCGCGCGCGTGATGATGCCGTTGAATTGTTCGCCCGAGTTATTTATACAGACACCAATCATGACGCCTGCGTCGAGATAACGTACCAGACTGGCGCCGGTGCCCATCGAAGTGCCGCCGCCGTGTGAAATCACTTTGCCGCGTGGCGAATTTCTCATTGTGCCTTCCACTTCCGCCAGTTCGTAATATTTCTTTTTCGCTGCGGCCGGCAGCACCTGATCGCCAAGCAACGCTCTGTGCCATTTGAAAAAATCACCCGGCGTTGTCAGGATGCCGCCCGGGCCAGTCCAGAACCACGCGAATGTATCGCGGCCCAACGGTGAGCCATTGTCTTCCTCGCCAGAGTACAGCTTGGCAACGGTCTTCTGTTTCGCACCGGGTACAGCAAAGCCGCCACTTTGAAACATAGTCGCCGTCATCCCGGCAGGCTTGAAAAGGTTTTCATAGAGGAACTGTTGGAAGGATTGTCCTGAGACTTTTTCAATGATGGCGGCCAGGAGATTGTAGGCCGCGTTGTTGTACTGGTAACGCTCGCCCGGTTGAAAATTCAACGGCGCCTCGAGGATCTGCCTGACTCGCTTATCGCGGTCTGAAAAATCATCTCCTGGACTTATGGTCTGTGAAGGTATGAGTCCCGATCGGTGCCGCAGCAGGTGGTCCAACGTTATGGCCTGCTTATCCGCAGGCACGTTCTCGAGATACCTACCGATTACGTCTGAAGTTTTAAGTTTGCCCATTGCCTCCAGTTTGAAGATAGCCGCGCTGGTAAATTGTTTCGCAATCGATCCGGTATCAAAAAGCGTGTCCGTTGTGTTCGGGATTTTGTTCGCGCGGTCGGCCAGGCCATAGGCTTTGTAACTTACAATTCGATCGTCCTTGGCGACGAGGACTGAGCCGGAAAAACCAAATGGCGTCATGCGGGTCAGGTAGTCATCGAGCTTTGACGCAAGATCATCTCTGATGACGACTCGGACCGGGGAAGAATTAACGGCGGTCGATTGTTTTACCGCGTTCTCCGAAGTGCCCCGGCCTTCGCTGCGCCCCGGCGCATTGCCGCCCGAGCCAGCTGCTTCGCTCGGGCCTTCGTTGCGTTCAACTCGCACACCGAGCAAGCCGTACGGCGGCTGCGGTTCTAACTCAAAAGAGATGACGACCTCTTGCTCGGACTTAGTAAGCGCCAGGATCTGCGCGCTGGTTTGGCCGCTTTCAATGACACGACGAAATTCAATACTGCCCAGGGCGCTTTGGATCTCGCGATATCGCTTCATGCGTTCTTCAATCGAGACATTTTGCAGCGCTGATTTGGCGATGTGCGTGGTGAGGAACTCGCGCCAGATGCGTTCATCGCCGGAGTTGAAGGCTTGCAAATATTCAGCAATCAGCTTGCCCGCCGGAGTATCCGGCAAAGCCGGGGACTGAGCTGAGATAAAAGCTGCACTAAGAAAATAGAGAATGATAAAGACAATTGTTTTTGGTCGCATGAAGTGATCTCCCGTTTACTGAAACGTCTGGCGGCTACGCGGTGACACTAGCAAGGACCTGTGAATATCTGATGAAGACACTGGCAACGGGGACTCGATTGTGCGATAAGCAGGAGTGCTTGGACTGCGGTGGCTTGACACTGCTTTTCAACGTTAGCCGAATTAACTTTGATTATTTGAGATTGGTGGTGGGGGAAAAAAGCGGTCAACCCGCCGCAGTCCAAAATGGTGGTGACGGAAGCACGAAGGGCAAACTGCTGGATGAACCTGAAAGTACTGGTAGTTGAAGACGACCGAAAAATCGCTTCGATCACAAAAATGTATTTAGAGCGCGACGGCTATGAAGTTTATTTGGCCGAGACGGGCACACAAGGCTTGCGCCTGGCCCGGGCTCATCGTCCCTATCTGATAATCCTGGACCTGATGCTGCCACAGTTGAACGGCTTGGAAGTTTGCCAAACTCTGCGGGCAGAATCAGACGTCCACATCATCATGCTGACCGCCCGCTCGACCGAAACGGACAAACTCAAAGGGTTGGATCTTGGGGCGGACGATTACGTCACCAAGCCCTTCAGTCCGAGAGAACTCGCCGCACGCGTGCGGGCTGTGATGCGACGCCAGGAAAGAGGAATAGAGCATGAGCCGCCGATTCTTACTGCCCGCGAACTCATGCTCGATCTCAAAGCGCACCAGGCCTTCGTCAGCGGTCGTCCACTGGCCCTGACCCCGCGCGAGTTCCGGTTGCTTGAGACGTTTATGAAATCTCCTGATCGCACGTTCACCCGTGAGGAACTGGTCGAGCGCGTCTTCGATCATTCCTATGACGGATTTGATCGCACGGTGGACGTGCATATCAAAAATCTCCGTCGCAAGATCGAGCCTGACCGGCTGCAGCCCACCTACGTCGTTACTGTGTATGGAGTCGGATACAAATTTCCCCTAAAAAATGAGTAGCCTGTACCTTCGTTTGCTGGTAGTGATCGTCGGCGTCTCGCTGCTGGCGGTAATCATGGTCGCCCTCATCTCCAGTCGCACGACTACCACCGAATTCCAGCGCTTCGTGAAGAGCGACGACGGGACCGATCTCGAGCGTTTGCGAGGAGATCTCCAAACATATTACGAGCAACATGGAAGCTGGGACGGAGTTGCTCCGGTGCTCGATCGAATCAGCCAACTCTCAGGCAAGCAATTAGTTTTGACTGGCCCCAGACAAGCTGTCGTGGCGGTAGCTCCGGCGTCCCTGCAAGATTTGAACATGCGCTTTATGCCCGACGGTAACCTCGAGTTGGAACGGCGGCGCGAGTCAGGTGGCAAGTTGCGAGTCGAGCAATTTGTGCTGGCGAATCCCATTCACTCGGAGTTGCACAATTCGGCGGGCGACGTCATTGGCAGGTTGTATCTCGTGCCAGTCATGAATGACGAGCTGACCCAGAACGAAAAACGGTTTCTCGGTAGCGTTAACAAGTCGCTCTTAATCGCTGCGGCGGCGTCCGCTGCACTCGCGTTGCTTGCTGCCTTCTTTCTCGCCCGGCGCATTTTGCGACCGGTCAACGCGTTAACGTCAGCCGCGCAGCGTATGAAGAGCGGTGACCTTACCGTAAGAGTGCCGGCGCGCGGCGGCGACGAGCTGGCGGACCTCGCGCGCTCGTTCAACTCGATGGCAGATGCGATGGTGCACACTGAGGAGTTACGGCGCAATCTGGTTAGTGACGTCGCGCATGAACTGCGCACTCCGCTGACAAGTATCAGGTGTCAACTGGAAGCCATGCAGGACGGCATAGTCGCGCCGAATCATGAAACCATCACTGCGATTCACGATGAAGCTATGCAGCTCAACAGGCTGGTAGAAGATCTGCAGGAGTTGGCGCTCGCCGACGCTGCTCAGTTTAGCCTTAATCTTCAGGCGGTATCGGTAAAGGATCAGGCCGAACAAGTTTCGCGTTCCCTCAGTTCGCTCGCCAACGAGCGTGCTGTCGCGATTGAAGTTTGTATCCCTGACGATCTGCCGCTCGTGAGGGCTGATCAAGGCCGGCTGAAACAGATTCTTACGAACTTACTCCAGAACGCCATCACGCACACTGCCGCCGGCGGTAGGGCGACGCTGTCAGCGCAACTTGATACCGGGAATGAGATTGGTGCCGCGATCGTTCGCGAGCAAACAACGCCCGGCTGTTCGTGGATAGAGGTGCGAGTAGAGGATAGCGGCGCTGGTATCGCACCTGAACATTTGCCTCGCATCTTCGATCGTTTTTTCCGGACGGACGAATCACGAAGCCGCGCGACCGGCGGGTCCGGCCTGGGATTGGCAATCGTCAAGCAACTGGTCGAACTGCACGGCGGCAGAGTCTGGGCAGAAAGCCAACTGGGGCAGGGAACAACAATCCGCTTTACCCTGCCAGTCGCAACTTGATCAGGCGCGACAAGTATATGCCCGATGAGATCGCCGCCGTCCTCAAACTAGACGTCCGCGAACATCCGACATTTCACTTCTTAAATAGTTTTGCGAAAGCGTCACGAGCGCCCGTTGGAGGGCCTGACGAAGTTTGGCGCTCGACTACAATTCGAGTCGCGAACAGTTCGCACTCGTTGCGTGCGTGTTTGTTCACTATCCGAACGGGGATCGGTTTATTACATTCGAGGCGCGCCCCCGGATCGAAATGTGTGCACTGGCGGCAGCTGTGGAGGTCAGCGTTGCACTTTGGGCAAGAGCTGTCGACGATGATGTTCGCCGGAGTCTTTGCTCCGCACGCGGTGCACTTCGACGCCTCGCCAAATGCCATCATCTTCGGCGAGCGCGGTCCCTCACGATGCTCATTCTTTGCGAGGGGATTTGATCGCGACTCGGATTGAGATTTTGGTCGCTGCGACTCGCGATCGCTGTCCATATATCCGCGCTGACGGTATTTGCTCATCTTATTAGCACCACGTGATTCACTATGTAATTCTGAGGCCCGCGACGAATCATAAATGAAGTCGAGTAAATGCGACAGCCAGCCGTTGAAAACTAAATCGTCCTATGGTTTTTATTAGATATGAGTTCGACTATGCCGATAGCCGTTTCGGACTCCTAACGCCAAAGCGAATTGTGATTACTAACCACAGCAGAGGACGCATCGAGCCGACAAAAAGCCTGAATTCCTGTTGGAAGGAAGAATAACTTTCGACTACGGCGCCTTTACTCGCTTTCCTGTCGACACGCCCGACGCTTCGATCATGCCGCCTTTGAAACACTGACAGCGTTGGCTAATTTCAGCCCCGGGTGAGCCTCTTGAGCCTCTCGAGCTGAGAGTCCATGGCGGTAACGAAGACTTGGACCTTGGACTTATGTGCCGCGCCGACATTTCATTTCGCCGTACGCGACCGCATCCCTGTGGCGTACCGAGAGCGAAATTGCCACTGGGTCTAGTCCCTGCCAGCGGAGGAATCCAAGAAAGCCTCGGTAATGCGTCATTTCTCAAGATGCGAGTCTTGGTGCAGATCAGGAAACCGTCGTCAACAGAACTACCTGATGCCATGCTTAGAACACTGCCATTGTTGGCGTCTCCGAATATCTATTGCAGCCACAACCGTAATTTGTCTAAGCAATCTTAACATCCTATAAACAGTATTGGTAAATCATCACACATTACTGAAGAATATAGCAGTAATGTTGTAACCCATGTTTATAGAAACCAGGGAAATGGCGACGTTGGCCGGGCCGCGCCGACATTTCATTTCGCCGCACCCGACCGCATCACTGTGGTTTACCGAGAGCGAAATTGCCACTGGGTCTAGTCCCTGCCAGCGGAGGAATCTAAGAAAACCTCGGTAATGCGTCATTTCTCAAGATGCGAGTCTTGGTTTAGATCAGGAAACCGTGGTTAACAGAACTACCTGATGCATGCCTAAAGCCACTGCCATGGTTGGCGTCTCCGAATATCTATCGCAGCTAAGGGTGAGTTGAATGTCCCCTAGGAGGGAATCGACATCTAAGCGACATGAAATACGTGAGACATAACTAGCGTCAAAAGTAAACTTACGATTTTGGAAAGGCATGTAATGGTTTAATGTGTGCCGAAAAAATCTATTGCCAACAGGACACATCCCATGTATGATGCGAGACTGGAGGGATTCATGGATAACAATTCAAGTGAGATGTTGAAATACACTAGGGCCTTGCTTCTGCTGGAAGTCTATCGACTGTCGAAAAGCGACGACTCGGCGAAGCCAGAGATCCTCCTAGCCCGCGCGGGATTGACCGCGCGCGAAATCGCCGAACTGCTCGGCAAGAATCTGGCCGCAGTGGCCAAGTCGATCCAGCGTGCCGGAAAAGGGGGCCAATAGGTTATGACAAAACCTGGATCAGCAACTATGGATGATCTGTTGAGGCAGGCGAAAACAACTAATCGGTTGTTGGCCGCTCAACTCAAGTCCCAGATGGGCCAAATGGATCTCGTCAAACTGTTGGCGACGACGGGATTGAGCGCGAGGGAAATTGCGGACGTTTTGGATACCACCGCTCCGACAGTCGCCGTCACCCTTCAGAGATTGCGGCAGAAGGTCAAAAAGACATCTCAAGCTCGTCGAGGTGATGCAGAAGCCTGACGAAAATGAAGAAGGTCGGGAGGTCCATGTAATCCTCTTCTCGAAGCACCGAGGACTTCTCAAAGGCAATCGCTGACTTCCGTACTTGTGCAGGTAGCGATATGGATTTGCAGGAATTAATAAGTCGTAGTCGGTTCGTCTTTGCGGGCGCGCCTGTACGAAGTTTCCGGGAAAGCCAGTTAAAAAGGACTTTACGTCCCCTATCTCGAAGAAAAGAAAAGCGAGACCTTAGTCATGGATGACGCCAATATGCGGGAGTTACTAGCGAAACTAGATGCAATCATCAGGTTACTTGTGTTTGACATTGCCGAAGGCAAGGATCAGACAGAACAAATCCGCTTACTTTCACTAGCAGGATTTCAGCCGAAGAAGATAGCAGAGATGTTAGGGACCACTCGCAACAATGTGAGCGTTCGTTTGTCGTCACTCAAGAAGAAACGAAAGGCAAACTCTGTATGAAGTCTAGAGCAACCACTGAAGAGGCGTTGGAAAACCTTACTCACATTGCCGAACTGCTGCTCAAGCTCAAACTTGAGGAGCTCAGAGCCGGCCGTAGCGACGCGCAGATGACGTTGTTCTTAGATGCGCTTGGTTGTTCGCCGACGGAGATCGGCGGGCTCTTGGGAATACCAACAACAACGGTTAACCCAATTCTCTCGAAGGCACGTAAGCTCAAGGACAGCAAGAAGCGAGGTTAACCATGGCAGAAACAAAGGAGTCTCAACAAGATTTGGGTGCGATTAGAACTGACATCGAACAGATTCGAGCGATGCAACGTTTCACAACGGCGGCTACAGAGTCCAATCGCACGTTCGCTGAAGACCACCTGGGAGATATGGTTGGGTCCCCGGAAGTGTATATTTCGCTTCAAAACGGACCGTTAAATCTCGACGGAATCATGGCCGTAGTAAAAAAGAGTAGGCCGCGCGTGTCAAAAATCTGTAGTCACCTCGATCTTTTCGGTTTCATTGCCAAAATTCCCGACCCTTCAAACAAGAAGAGTCGCCTATTTGTCTGGACGGATCTTGAAGACGTTTTAAAGGTGTCTGCGATTGCCCGAAGACTCATCAAAAAAGCTAATTCGAAGAAGAATTGATCGTGTCGCCAAAACGATGCGACGGTTCGGACTTACTGACCCAGGCGAGATTGTCGACGCGCTGAGCGAACCGCCATTCCCCTCTCGCGCCGCATTAGAAAAAAAACTTAGGTCTCTAGATCTACGTCTTCCGCGCAATGTATCTGCCCGACTACTCTCGGAAGCACTCCTTGCCTCAGTTAGCGAAGACTCTCCGGCTACATTGAAGTGGCGGGAAAAATTCGGGGACGCTCCGAAGCTTGCCGCAATAAAATCTGGTGCGACACAGGCCGGACTCTATCACCGAACGATCTTCGCAGCTTTGCAGGGGATTTTTAACGGACTCCTTGCCAATGGCCGAATCGAGCAGGAGATCAATACCGGCATTCACCGGGTTGACATCATGTTCGACAATTTTGCTGATAAGGGCTTTTTCGCGGAAGTGCGCAACAGTCCTCAACTTTCGTCTAACTACGTACCGATTGAATGCAAGAATTACACAGCTGACTTGGAATCACCTGAGTATGATCAGCTTTCTGGTCGACTTAACGATGATGTTGGGCGAGTGGGATTGCTCGTCTTTCGCAAAATTAAGAATCGCACCAAAGCGCTTGCTCATCAACAGGCGAAATGGAAAAAGCGGGAGATGATTATCATGCTAGATGACGCTGACATTCTGCGCTTGCACAAAGCGAGATACGACGGACGGCCGGGAGATGTGGACGTAGTTTTCTTCGAGAAAGTGAGGGAGATACAACTCAACTCAACGAAATAGTCTTCTTCTTAAAACACTCATTCGCTAACAGCCTTCACTTTTCGCCTGCAATGTCCAGCATGCGTGCCCAATCGCGATTAAATAAAGAGATTCTCGCAGCGTCATCTCTTGAAAGCAAAACACAGTGCGCCACATTATTACGCGCCATGTAGATTTCTTCCATTTTCACTTTGAACCAGTCGAAGTCAACGATAACGTCAGCGAAGTGGGACTGATTGGAGAGAATGATCTTCTTGAGGTCAGCGAAATTCGAGTACATTAGTTCATGAGTCCCGCGCGGTTCGCGATACGTAAATCGCTTCTCGTTTGTCATCGTCCGGCGCACATTTCTAATAACGTCGCCGGGAACTAAGTGCTGCCACCAATCCGTACTGATTGTCGATAAGCGTTTGTGGATCAACGTTCTGATTGAGTTCTCTAGAACAAATAACTCAGGGAAGACCTCCGCTCCCAGCGCGACAGCTGAGGATACCATCGCAGGGCTGACTAACGGATATGAGCTCGTTCGAAAGTTTTTCTTTCTCGCTTTCTTGGTCCTCGCCGTAAGCGTTTGCGAGAGATCCCGAGGCACAAGGGCGCGGATTCGATCCAACGTAGTGAGGTCAAGATAGCGTGAAATATCAATGCCTTCCATGTGGGCTATGACATACGTCGCCTCATCAGTAGTCATGGGCCCGTAGCGTTCCTTGATCTTCCCCGCCCGTCGGCTGAGGGCTTGAGGAGAAATTGCCAGTATCTCCAGTAGTCTCTTGCGAATCTCTCTATTGGTCATTTCAACTTCTTTTTCTTGCCTTTGGAGACCATGACGTTAACGGTGTTCGTCGTGCTGTCAAAGACTGTGGCAATTTCAGAGGCAGGCAGGCCAAGACGTCTGAGAATAGGTGCGGCTTCCATTAGCGGCTTGCCCTGCGCTAACTGATACGCGGCCAATCGAATAAGGATTGAAAGCTTCCGATCGAGTGCGTCCAAGTTTTCGTTCGAATCATTTTTCATTTATTTAATTTCTCCTCGTTGTTTCAGGCTTCTTCTTTGCGTCATATTTCTTTCTTTGACGTGCGTTCCGTACGGACTGTTCGGCAACAGCACATACGGAAGCAATCTCTGAATCTGAAAGATCAAATCGGTCAAGAATTGAAACTCGCTCGTTCAGACCCGGGATATCCCTAATGCAAAGGTATGGTGACTTCATTGTTCCTCCGGCGAATGCGTGGGTGGCTAATCCTAACAGCACACCCGATAACTTGTGCCGGCGAAACGCGCTTTTCGTGGCTACTATCAATCACGCCTTCGCCATAAATAAGTTCAGAGTTTAGCGGTCACAAGTCAGGATGATGGCTATTGCTTCAACAATCGCCCGACATCTTCATCAGACCTTGCTAGTTACAGACGAAAGAGTCCGAGGTCCTGAGAACATTTTGCCCTTGGCGCGGCGCCGACTAGGATTGACATTACCGATCGCCAACGCCACAACTGGAGAGGACCTCTATGAGCGAACTTAGAACTCTGCACGCTGAGATTGAGCCCTTCGACACGGGGCGTTTGCAGGTTTCTTCTGTTCATGAGCTCTACCCCGTTCATGAACTCTACTACGAGCAGTGCGGCAATGCAGCAGGCAAGCCCGTCGTCTTTCTCCACGGTAGACCAGGCGCGGGTTTGGTCCCGGACTATCGACGCTTCTTTGGTCCCAACGCTTACCGCGTAATTCATTTGACCACGGGCATCGTCAACCTTGGCAACCTCGATCCTCGATTTAAATACTCCTAGGTCGTTAGTTTCTGGCTCGCACGACCAAGGTGAGAGTTGGCGCTGTTTAAGTTGCCGCGCGAACAATCCTTGATCCGCGGAAAGCCTTCAACAGCTCCGACGCTATTTCACACCGGTGAGTTTAACCAAGAGATCTGATATTCCTATTTGTTCGACAATCAGCCAGAGAAGGCCAAAGATCGCGAAGATGACCGTGGGGAGTTTCCACCAGTGTTCGCCAAGGAAATTGATTGTGGGATCGGGAGGCGGATTTCGAGCTTTAATCTCCTGCCAGGTGTTACCAAGCGCCTCGAACGCTTTACGGTAAGCGTTTCGTATCAAGATTGCATTTCTGATCATCCTACCGCTGATTAGGAGTACCGAAGCAAGAAGTACGAGCCCCGGCAAGAGATAGACAAAGGTGAAACGCGCCTCTCCTCTAAATGCCCTGAGCCACAACGCGCCGGGTAGAACTAAGGCTACGAGTGAGAGGCTGGCCCACGTCTGGAGAAAAAGAACATAGCTGCCAATGCCCCACTGACCATCCTTATGTTGCCAATCCAAAATCATTGGTCGATTGTTGCTTCTTCCAAACTGCCAAAGAATCGCCGCCGGATAGGCTACCAACATAGCCACACCTAAAATCAGCACCAGATTCAATGTCCAGGCGCTACTGGAAACACAGAAGCTAGACCATGCAAACCACGACTTACCCTCAGTTTGAATGATGCTTGTGGATACTTCGCGTGCTGTGTTAACGCAGAAGATGAGTAATACCCAAGACCAATAGGACTTTCTCCAACTCGTTGATTTTCCGCCCACGCTCCATCCCCCCAAAGCGGCCAATCCTTGGTGGGCTGCAAGCCTGGCTGCCAATAAAGCAAAGAGGACTACAAGCGGGAATGCGATGAGGAAGTGGCCCAGCGAGCTCTTCACAGTTTCCACTTTCAAAGCATCCAACTTACCTTGAAGACGTTGCGTTTCACTCTCTTCGAGCGTGATCGCTGTGCGGGCGCCGGCGTAACCCGGATCCCCCGGTGTAATCAAGGCCGTCTTGAGTTGGCCCAAGCGGGCCTGGGACTCTGCCTGAAGTTTATGATATTTGTCTTCATCATTCTGTCGGTTGTTGAGCTGTTCCTGGCAGCGACGACCCAAAGAAGAACTGTTAGGGGCACCGCTGAGATCCCATCGACCTTCCTTTATTCCGACGGCCATTGCTGAAAGTCCGCCGATCAAGAAAAGGCAAACGCCAACCATAAAGAGTCGATATTGACCTTCGGGTTCACCGGATGGTCGCCGAAGGAGCCATTGGAAAAACCGTCGGGGATATGAATACATTACGAGCTCCAGTCACCTAGGGTGCTTGACTATACATTATGCCGTCGCTCCGCCGGCCCAACAATGATCGGAGACCTTATCAAGAAGTGATTTGTTTTTGCGGTGCGCCTGTCTGTTTTCGACGTGAGATGACAATCCGATCGCGAGCGACGAGTTGGTGACCCAGTTGTACGTAACACTTCTCCGAGGAAACATGTTTGAAACTCAAGTAACTAAGCCTATACTCTCCTTCCGATAGTTCCTCATCTTTGGTTACATCCCGGAGGCAAAAATGGCTGAAGCTTCACTGCCCTCTCAAAAGCTTTCAATCGTCTTAGGTCCCTTCGTCGGCAACATCACTCATTCCAGTGTCAGGATTTGGCTGAACGTTGCGGCCAAGGACGCGAACGTTCAAACCAGGAACGCGAATGTGAAGGTCGGCGAAGCAAGCGTTGCGGCCAGCGACGCGGACAAGAATGTGTTTGTTGTCTTGAGACATCTCAAGAGAGGCCCAAAATCGGAGGCTGCCAAAAAGGATCCAGACCAGCTAGAGATTCGAACAGTAACGGATCCTGAACCCATCCCCCCGGGCGTGCTCAAATGTCTTCAAGCGGACCTAGGAACCGGGATCGTCAACTTCGAAAACCTCGCGGCAAATTCAGAATACTCGTATCAACTCTGGGAGGATGAAGACCACTCAGTCCCACTGGATCTGCGCGGACTTAAGGACTCCGATCTGCGTTTTTGGACCCTGCCGGAGGATGGCTACGGGCGCCAACTCGATTTCCTGTTGATGAGTTGTCATTACCCTGCGACCAAGAAAGATGACGGCTTCGATGGTTTTGCAGTTTGGCACCAGATGCCCGAAATCATAAGCGGCGAACAAAACGCAAATGTGCGATTTGCAATTCTTGCAGGCGATCAGGTTTACGCTGACGATGTTGAAGCAAAGGCTCTGGCCGAGCGCGATCCGCTAAAACGAAAACAACTCTACCTGAGTATCTACAAAACGTTTTGGGACAACCTCGAGTATCGGAAAGTGTTGTGCAAATTGCCTGCCGTTCTCATGTGGGACGATCACGATATTACGGACGGCTGGGGCTCACGCGAGGACTCGTTTAAGGCTAAGGACTCTGGAGTGTTTCAGGATAACTGGTTGGAACTCTTCGGAACAGCTAAAGAGATGTTTCGTATAATGCAGGCTTCGCGAAATCCGGATCCACTTTCGGAAAACTTCGCCGGCGGTTTTGATACCTGCTTCAGAATTGGAAGGGCGGGCTTTGTAGTCAGCGACCTTCGAAGTAATCGGAACATCCGTTTCGCCCGCGTAATTCGTGACGGCAAGGAGGTTTGGATCGGCCGGATCTGGAACCCCCAACAATTGCGGGCCATCAGGAACTGGGTCGACGCGAACAAGAACGAGATTGATACCCTCTTCTTTGTAAGCTCGGTAGTCTTCTCCCATGGAGCCCCGGTGATTGAGCAGTACATTCTAAGAGTGTGGTTCCGGGTGATTGATGCTGTGAATTGGGCAGGGCGGCTGCGCCTGCTGAAGAAGCAGCTCCAGTGGTTTAATAGCACGGTCGGCGACTTGCGCGATGACATCAACGATTCTTGGGGTGCTGACGCGAACCAGGAAGAAACTGATCGCGTGCTCGACTATCTTTTTGAACTTCAGAACCCGCCCGACTATGGGAAGCGCCTGAACGTCGTCATCCTTACCGGCGACATACACACGCCCGGCTATTCGACAATTTATTCTGCTGCGGAGAAAGATCGTAAGAAAAAGGAAATCAACGGGAAGGAGCGGGAGGGCCGCGCGATCATTCCCCACATTGTGGCAACGCCCGTCGCCTATGAACCTTTCAGTTGGCTCGGAGAAGCTATCTTCAGACACCTGACCAAGGTGGTGACGCTCGGAGCAAAAGGGATCTACACATCACAGGTTAGCCACCACTTCTGCTATCGAAACTTAGTGGTCGTCTCTCTCAGGAGTTATGGTGAAGATGAATCCCATCTCAAAGTTAAATACTACCTTGAAGGTTTTCCCGAGCCGCAGATCATGCTGTTTGACCTAAACCATGGTGCTCATCGTGAAGCCATAGGCTGGCCGCCCACAGTTAAGCCGAAAGGCTTTGTGGACAAGCTTCTCTTCTGGCGAAAAGACAAGGCAGCGGGCGCCACTCGTAAGTCGAAGACTGCGGAGGTTCCCGTTACTCCTTTGGACTTGCCATAAACCCGACTATGGACACTACTTGAGTCACAGACTCCAAGGAACATCACAAGAAGCTGGCGCAGGCATGCATGCCGAAACGTTCGTCATGAATAGGGCTCAGCGATGCTGGGCCAAACCCGCAGTCGTCGTTGCTCACGCCCGGCGCGGCCTTAAATTCCATCGCCCGTCGTCCACGCGTCCGAAGCGAAGCATCAACAAGTCTTTCACGTAGTTTTGGTGTACGCGCGGGGTTCTCGATCCCTGTCGCGGGAGGGGAATTCAGAGTCCAAAGCCTAATGTCCAATGTCCAAAGTGCAGGCTGGGAGGTTGCAGATGCGCCTTCGACCTTAGGTTTTTCGTTTTGCCCTTGGCGCGGCGCCGACTAGGATTGACATTGCCGATTGCCAACGCTCCAACTGGAGAGGATCAACATGAGCGAACTTAGAACTCTGTACCCTGAGATTGAGCCCTTCGACACGGGACGTTTACAGGTTTCTTCTGTTCATGAACTTTACTACGAGCAGTGCTGCAATGCAGCAGGCAAGCCCGTCGTCTTTCTCCACGGTGGACCAGGCGCAGGTTTGGTCCCGGACTATCGACGCTTCTTTGACCCCAATGCTTACCGCATAATTCTTTTTGACCAACGTGGCTCAGGCAAAAGCACTCCTCACGCCTCTCTTGAAGACAACACTACCTGGCATCTCGTCGCCGATATCGAGCAGATACGCGAGCAGCTGGGCATAGAGCAGTGGCTAGTGTTTGGCGGCTCCTGGGGCAGCACGCTGGCACTTGCAGTAGTTTAGTTAATGGATTTTTCTGGACTTGCGGCGAAATGGCAAGACCTCGTGAGTGATGGAAAGTGTTGGCGTCCCGTACGGGAGTCGAACCCGTGTCGCCGCCGTGAAAGGGCGGTGTCCTAGGCCACTAGACGAACGGGACGCATATGGTGAGAAATTGCTGTTGGCCGTAAGCGAATTAACTTACCGTAGGCATTTATTACTGTCAAACGGGACAGGGAATACCGTGAAGCGCGCGAGCAATTAGAGTAGTGATGCGGCTTGAATCTGATGCCGTTGAATCAAAGGCCGCGCAGTGGCAATGAGGTCAGTACCGTCTGCGGTAGCGGATGGGTGCATTGATTGCCGATTAATGATTGCCGTTTGCGATTGGCGTCTGGCGATCGGTTCGATTGGCAATGAGCAATTGAAAATTGGCAATGTCGGCATCCATCCGCTACCGCGGACGGTACTGACCTCACGACACTCAGTCGCCTCAAATCAAACTAGAATTTTTGTGCGGTGGGTACGAGCGGGTTGCTGTTGCCTTTATCCGCAAAGCCGCCGGCGAAAGTAATCACGCACATCGGTGGCGTTTTGGAAGTCGGGCTCAAGGCCAGGCCGATAACATGAAAGTCTGACTTGAAAATGTTTTTTCGGTGGCCGCGCGATTTCACTCCATCATCGATTATCAAAGCGATCACATCTTCGCGCGCCTTACGACTGCGGTACACAATGTCTTCGCCTACCGCCACACTCCAGCTTCCGTAGCGATTCAAACGATCTTCGAGGATGCTGCCGTCTGAACCGCGGTGACCGCTCTGTCCGGTCTTTACCAAATCGTTTACATGGTCCTTCGCACCAAGAACGAGACCCTTGCGAAGCTCGAGCGGTGGCAAAGGCTTCAACAAACGCACAAAGTTAATAGCTTCCTCAAGCGCGCTCACGCCTTCGTTTGTGACCAGCGTCGAGCCGTCCGAGTACTTTATTTCTTTGCCGCGATAAGAGGCCTTGAAATCTTCGAGGTAACGAAGGTACAGCGTCGGATTGGTCCTGGCCAGATTGATCTCGGCAAGAATTTCTCGCTCTTGCGAAGAGCCAAGCAGTTCGACCTTTGCAGCGATGGGTGTGCTCGCTTTCGGTAGTTGCGAGGTGGAACGTGCTGTCAGTTGTGTTTGAGCATTCGCTGCTTGTAGGAAGAAAGCAACGGCGAGGAGCAGGAACAAGATGCGGGTGATAGCGCTCTTCATAGTGCGCTTAAGCTATTCGATTGGTATAGCGTTCGTCAACGCAAAATCACCCGGCAACAAGCAGCATTCGATTGCAGTCAGCCGCGGGCACAAACACTGTTTGAGAGGTTAGCTGGTTTCTAAAGATCTTGAAGCGAGTAGCTCGGATCTGATGCGATCGTGCGCCTGGTTCATGCTCATGAATCGCTGCGCTACAACTTCCCGCAGTTCGTAATCGGGGGTCGCTCCTCCACTTCTTAACCAGGTTTCTCTGGGCGATGCGTTAGAGGCGTTGCGGCGCGTTGATCGAGGGCGAGTTGAACGAGAGCGCGAGCGGGCGTTGAAGGTGCCGCTGTTCTGTCGTGAATAAGCCTTGCGGACGTTCATAGTTGCCCTCCCTGTTGTTCAAACCTTGCAAAATAGAATGGCCTCGTTGCCCGGCCTCAGTGCAACGGCCGTACCGCTTGCCCCACGCCGACTCGACGCGCTTTTGTTCGATCTTTCCAGTGTTTTGAGGGGCACCTAAGGCGAGCACTGCATGAGAATGCATCGCTGCAAAGGCCTCGATCGCGGCGGTCTGTGCGGAAATAAATCAGTGGAAAATGAGAGGTGAACACGCCAGGTCGCGGATAGGAAAACTCAGCGGGCCTGATTGCGATTCCAGAAGTAATAGAGGCCGGTCAAGCTCAATGCTATCCAGGCAAAACCTTCGGCCATCGCGCCCAGCACGTCGCTGAGGTAATGGGCGCCGAGATAAATCCGGCTGAACGCAACCAACATGATCAACGTCAGCGCCAGAGCAACAGATAATATTCTGAGCCGCCAACTTTTGCTGTTCGCGATGACGAAGGCGGCGAGCGCGCCATAGAAGACGGTCGAGATCATGGTGTGCCCGCTCGGGAAGCTGTAAGTGGTTAACGACTGAACGGCGTCGAGAAAGTGTGGGCGAGCCCGGTGAAAAATCAGTTTGAGGATATTGTTCAGCAGCAAGCCGCCAAAAACCGAGAGCCACAACGCCACTACCCAGAAATGCAGGCGCCGGCGCCAGAGATACAACCCGACCAACACTGCGACAGTGCAAACGATGACTGATGCGTGCAGCGACGTGATTAGCCACATCACTTTCGTCAACGGCGCTGAACTATTTGTATGTAGCCAATTGCTGAAACGTACGTCAGTGAGAGTCAGCGGATCGCCGTCGCGGACGTCTTCGGCAATCTCACCGAGGGTGAGCGTCATTACTGCGAAGACGAGTAGTCCCGCGATCAGATGCAGCGCGCGAACCTGTTTCGATGAATGGTCCTTAGTCACGGTAGGTTAGCCTCGAAAGTCATGAACCATAGCCGAAGGTCAACTTTCAAGTGCAACAGTCAGTTGGCTTTCGCTCCAGCGAGCGAGATGTTTATAGAACGCGCCACCGCCGAAGATTCTCCTCGCTCCAGCGGAGCGAAACATGAGTCGGTCTCCCGGCCAACGTGCGAAACATTGCGCTCCGCTGGAGCGCGAATCATCGGGTTCAGAGCCTTATCTATAAATATCTCGCCCCGCTGGGGCGAAGAGGCAGACAATGCTCTGTTGCACTTCGAAGTTGAATCTGCGGAAGTCAAAACCGCTCCCTTCTTCGTTCTCGGGGCTTCTTGTGCTTCGCGGCTCCGCCGCCTTCCGTGCGGTAAGGCTCTGCCTTACCGATAACCTGCCCTAAAGAACCTTCGCGAGGCTGAGCCTCGCGAAGGCTTTTAGTAAAGCTCGCCGGAAAGGCAGAGCCTTTCCGCACGGGAGGCAGCATAGCTGCTCGGGTTTCCCTAAACTCATCTCAGATACGATTCACTTCCGATGGGAAGCATCTTGGGCCAAAGCAGAAAGATGGTTCCTAGGTTTTCTCAACTCGAATCCAGCCTTCGGCTGTGTGGCGAAAGTTTTCAGTTTCGGCTGACGCGAAAGATTTCCGATCAGGTTGCCACTCCAATCGCTCGATAGAAATGTTTGGGCGCTCAACGCGAATGACATTGAAAGAGTTTGCCTCACCGCGTCCGCGATCGGATGTTGCCGTTCCCGCTTGCACCACCAGCGCCGAGTGCCCCTTAATCTTGTAGCGCCTGGCACTATGCGTCGTATGGCTGACGTGCAGGTGACCCGCGAGAAAAACGTCGGCGCCGCACTCGGCTAACCGTTCCATGGCCATGCGCGCGCGGCCGACGAGGTTACGTTCGTCATGTCCTTCCGGAATATCAAAAGGATGATGAGTAACGACGATCTTGACGACTTTAGGATCCAAAGCACAAAGCCGGCTACGCATCCAATCAACTTGTTCCTGGTTGATTCGCCCACCCTTGATCGTGAACGAGCGCGCGGTGTTGACGCCGAGCACCGCGATCTCATCGTCATAGTATAAAGGTCTTAAGTCGCTGGTGATGTAGCGAAGATATTTGTTAAGCGGCTGAACAAATCGTACGAACACATTGTGCAACGGGACGTCATGATTGCCCGGGACAACAATCTGCGGCTGAGGCAATGCATCCAGAAAAGCGCGTGCAGCTTTGAACTGATGAGAACGCGCGCGTTGTGTCAGGTCCCCGGAAACCGCCACCAGGTCGGGCGCAATCTGATTAACGGTTTCAATCAATGGACCAACGACCGCCTCGTCAACGCGACCGAAATGAATATCAGAAAGGTGAACAATGGTGCGCATTACTCTTCGTTTGCAGTTTGAATGTTTTCCGGCATGACGACACGCAGCCGACCCGGCAGAACTCGATAGTGCAACGGCGGCTCCATGACCGTCACTTCGCCATCCAGTGCCACGCGTATGCGTTTGCGCCTGCTCTCAATCCAAATCTCCTTAGTGCACATCGCCAGGAAATCTTTTTCCTGACGCAGCCCGCCAAACAATGCATGCCATGCCAGGCGAACGAGACCCAGCCGTCCCGTTCGATTCGTCACATAAAGACTAAGCTCGCCGGCGTCGAGGCACGCTCGCCCGCCGATGTTCAGCGTTTCCATTTCATATTCATTGTTGCCGATAAAAACGAACGGCGTGCGACTGGCGAATTCCTTCCCATCGACGTCCAGGCGAATATTGAGAAATGGATAGCGTCGCAGCACGGCAATCGCGGCCCAGACATAAGCAGGCCACTTGCCCCAGCCCAAACGCTGCTGCTTCTCGCGTTCGCGAATAATGCTTGGATAGAGCCCAAGGCTGGAATTGTTGACAAAGATATGGTCATTCACCTTGCCGAGATCGACCTTTGCGACGTGGCCTTTGACGATCGTATCGACCGCTGCCTCGAGCTCTAGCGGAATGTGCAGGTCCTTGGCAAAGTGATTCATCGTTCCCAGGGGCAAGACGCCCAGCGCCTTTTTTGTATTGAGAAGTTGTGAGGTGACCGAGTTGATTGTGCCGTCACCACCAGCGGCGACAACTATGTCCGAGTCGCCAAGCGCTGCGCGTTTAGCAAGTTCGATTATTGCGCGGCCACTTTTCGCCAGCGCGACATGAGCAACCACACCGTCGCTTGCGAACAGTTCGGCTATACGCTCTTTAAGTGCGGCGTTTTCTCCAGAGCCGGAACTTGCGTTTACGATTACGTCAATTTTCACGGGCGCCTATCGTAGTCGAAAAGCATCGCAAACAAGTAACGGTCGATTGGTTGGGGATAACCAAGGCCTTACGTCAAGGTTGTCTAATGACCAGTCCGCGTTGCGCGGACGAATGACAATCGCCGGGCCGCGAGGTTTTGAGTGGCATGAGGTCAGTACCGCCTGCGGTAGCGGGTGGGTTTCTTGCTTGTCGATTATCAATTGCCGAATGCCGATTGCGGTGAATCAAGTCGCCTGGCAGTTGCAAAAATCACAACACCCACCCGGCTACCGCAGGCGGTACTGACCTCATGCCACTGCGACGAATTTCGACGGCTATTTCCAATCGTCCGTTCCGGCGGACTGGAATACGCCTTCACAATACCTTTCGGCTATACTCCCGCAATCCATGAGCAAACAACCAAAGCATAATCACCACACGGATTTATATGCAATCGCTCGGCAAACGATGATCGATGCGGGCTTTGAACCTGACTTCAACCATGCAGTGCTGGAGGAGGTTCAAGCCGCGAGCGCGAAAACGCGGGATCTCGGTGGCGATTCCGACAACAAGGACCTGCGCGATCTGCTCTGGTCGTCAATCGACAATACAACGTCGCGCGACCTGGATCAGCTGGAGTACGCCGAGGCTTTGCCGTCCGGCGAGGTGCGCTTATTGATCGGAATCGCCGATGTTGATGCCTTCGTGGCCAAAGGTTCGGCCATCGACCAGCGAGCGGAACAAAACTGCACTTCGGTTTACACCGGCGTGAAGACCTTCGCCATGCTTCCCGAGGAATTGTCAACGGACTTGACGTCGCTGGTGGCGAACGAAGACCGGCGCGCGATCGTTACCGAGATGGTTGTCGCATCCGATGGTACAGTGAAGACTGCTGCCATCTATCCCGCGAACATACGAAGCCACGCCAAACTTTCTTATGAAGTCATTGGCGACTGGCTTGACGGTAAGACTCCGATACCCGAGGTGGTGAAGTCAGTGCCTGGGCTTGAAGAGCAGCTAAAGTTACAGCACCAAACTGCAGGACATCTCGGCGAGTTTCGTAAGGAACATGGTTCGATTGAGTTGGGAACAATTGAGTCCACGCCCGTAGTTGACGACAGCGGCCGCGTGGTGGAACTTGCGGTTACTGAACAAAACGCGGCGCGCGATCTGATTGCAAATTTTATGATCGGCGCAAACGTGGCGATGGCCAAGTTTTTGGAAGACAAAGGTGTGCCATCGCTGCGTCGCGTGGTTCGCACGCCAAAATACTGGTCGCGCATCGTTGAGATTGCGGCTGAGGTTAGCGAGCAGTTGCCGGCGACGCCGGATTCGCGCGCGCTGGCGGAGTTTCTGCAACGGCGCAAGACAGCGGATCCGATTCACTTTCCGGACCTGTCGCTGGCCGTTGTTAAGTCACTTGGACCAGGTGAGTATGAAGTGCAAATGCCGGGCGAGGCGGGCGAGGGCCATTTTGGTTTGGCGGTTGATGACTACACGCATGCAACTGCCCCGAACCGGCGTTACGCGGATCTGGTAACACAGCGATTGGTAAAGGCAGCGCTCGCGAATGAGCCGCCGCCGTACGAAGGGAATGAGTTAAAAGAGATTGCCAAACGCTGCACCGAGCGCGAGGACGCTGCGCGAAAGGTGCAGCGTAAGATGCGCAAGGTTGCGGCCGCATTGTTGTTGCGCAATCAAATCGGGCACCAGTTCGAAGCAATCGTTACGGGCGTGTCAGAGAAGGGAACTTACGCGCGCATCATTAGCCCGCCCGTCGATGGCCGAGTGGTGCGCGGCGAACAAGGTCTGCGCGTTGGCGAAAAGACGCGCGTCCAATTGTTGTCAACAGATCCCGAACGCGGCTTCATCGATTTCGCGCGGGCGTGAAGTCAGAGGTCAGAGGTCAGAGGTCAGAGGTCGGAGGTCAGAAGTCAGAAGTCAGAAGTCAGGGGTCAGAAGTCAGAAGTCAGAAGTCAGAAGTCAGAAGTCAGGGGTCAGAAGTCAGAGGTCGGAATTCAGAGGGCGGAATTCAGAAGACAAGAATCAGAACTTGGTTGCTGGGCCGCCAGCGATTGCGCCGAGCGGCGCAAGATACGCTCCGGAAATGAAAAACGAGAAATGACAAATGGTAAATGGCAAATCGTCCTTTTCAATTTACCGCTCATCCTTTATTGCCCGCTGCCCACTGCCCACTGCCCACTGCTCACAGCCTACCGTTCTTGACCTCTTCTTTTCCGACTCTATAATGAAGCGCGTGGCGGGGTAGCTCAGGTGGTTAGAGCGTGGGATTCATAACCCCAAGGTCGGGAGTTCAAGTCTCCCCCCCGCTACCAGTTTCCTGTCTCGCGGCTCGGAATACCAAAGGCCCGGAAATCAAATTTCAGGTTCTTGAACGCAATGCAGGCGCGCTTCTGATCTCTATCGAGGCAAAGGACAGCGAGAGCGGCTTAAAGAATCTCTACTATTCCCTGGATGGCCAGCATATGTTTCCCTACAAATCGCGCGGCCAAATAATGCTGTCACCTCAGCAGAGCGTGGGAGAGACATGTATGAACAGCACCCTCTCTACGAGGTGAGCGGTTTGATTATTTTGCGAAGGTCCCCGCCGGCTGTGGGGGTTACCTTGCCGCCTGCGGCAATCGCGATTACTCCCAGTGGCGCAAAGGCATGCTCAACACCATGTGGCGCCCTCGGTCGAGGATTTCCGCGTGGGCCCGGCCACTCCACGTCGCCTGTCGCAACCCGCGCCGGAATCAGCCAGTAATCGCCCGTACGATAGGAAGAAGATGATGCTGGCGCGATCGCATTACCTTCACCCCTTGGGAACTGAATCTGCACGCCATCTTCGAGCTTGAAGATCCAATTTGGATCGTCGTCGCCAGTAGTTTGAACTACCGCAATCGCATCCGACTTCTGATCCCAGCGTCGCATGAGAGGATGTTTTGCTGCGTCCGTTCCAACCGGGGACGCCGGCGCCGTCTTCAGGGTCACTTCCATAGTGTCACGGTTAATTGTTTTTACCTGAAGCAGAGGCTCGGCGCGATTCTGAAGAACATAATCATCGTCAGTGATCTCTACCCAATCGTCTACGCGCAGGCCGAAACGGCTTTCGCGGCCCAAGTCTCTGAGCGTGACGACTTCGCCTTGAACGTCCGTAATTGGAAAAATTACCGAGCCGTTCTCGCGCGACCATTTGAAGTTGGCGATCTTGTTGATGTCGACTTTAGGCGGCTTACCCGGCGTATCGGTGGGCGGCATACCAACTCCAGGGCGATGAATTTCGACGCGATAGAGCTGGTTTTCAGCACCGCGATAATGCGCTTCGGGCGAAATTATGCACGGCTCGTCGTCGTCTCTCGGCTTCAAGGCACGGGCGCGCAGCCGCCCGCGTGGGGGCGCTTGCTCCTGCAGAAATGTGAGAAAATTCTTGTAGCCTTCGGGTTCGGGAGCCTTCAACTTGTCGATGAATGATTGATCGATCAGTTTCCACTTCACCTGCCAGATGATCTGCGCGCGCGTCCCGGTGTCTGGGCCGCGCAGAGCAACCTCGCGAATCCCAATCCGTTCTTCGTTCTCGTCTTCGTAGGCCGTGACGTGGCGCTCCCACACGTCAAGGTACGCCAGGTAAAGCTTGCCGACTTCCAACTTGTCCAGGCCGATTGGCGAACCGCTTTGAGCGGAGTAACGCGTGGGGCCGTCATTTTCGCAAAGGATGCCGTCGACGTAGTAATGCCCCGGCGCAATGTCGAAGTCGCGCAACACCTCATTATTATTTTGGTCCCTGGCGGCGGGATCGATTCTGAAGCCATCGCGCGTGCCGCCGTGTGGACCAATCAAGTCAGCCGCCAGCCGCCGCGAAAAGTATCGGAGAATATCCTGGCCCTCATTTGAGTCCGCATCCATCTGCACACGGCCCTGTTGTTGGAACACGGTGCTGTAGTGCTTGGCCGGATCAAAAGTCATTCGTGTGAAATCACCCCTCATCACTGCCTCCTGTCTTAGTTCATAAGAATGATGGCGGCATCCATCCCCGCCGGCGAGTATTCGTCGAGTCGCGCGCGTAGATTGGCCAGTCGTTGCGGCTGATATAGATCGTGGAACACGCCCATTTCCGACTCATCGTCTGCCCCTCGCGAAATTTCTGCGGCGCAATCGTCGGCAAGCTGGCAATACTCGGGACGGCCATAGCGCGTGCTGTTGAAGCGCGGTTTGACTCGCGATTCTTCGTTTGTCTTTTGGTCGCCGGTTTTTCCTTTTGCAGCCAGATCGGGTTGGCACTGATAGCGCAACGGCGTCCTGGAGCCCGGCATTACATAGCAAAATCGCATGCAGCCTTGTTGACTCCGCGCCACGGTGACCTTGCCTTCGAAGATTGAATTCTCAGCGAGGTCAATCGCGTGCACCTGGACCTGACCGAAAACTGTCGAACGCTCGATTCGCAATCGGGCATGCGCGACGAGACAACCGGGCGCTCCGATCGCTTCACTGTTCGGATCCGTCGCATCAAGGATGCTATCGCTTAGGTGCAGACATAGCGGATCGATCCTGAATCCGTAGCCAATTCCATAACAGCCCGACTCAGCGACTGCCGACGTGGTTTCCGCCTGCTGCCGGCGCGCCTCATACGGAGCAAAGTTACTCATCAGCGGATTAACCTGAATCGAACCGAGAATGCTCTTCTCGATTTCGACTCGAGCGTACGGACAGAACAATTCCAGGCTAGGCTCGGCCGGACGGTGCGGCTGACTGTAACTGTCAATCATCCAACCGGGCACAAACGTGCAGTGACGAATCTTAACGGCGGCTATCTCGCCTTCGATCGCTACACTTCGTCCACTGATCATCAGTCCGTCAAGCGTGACCCGGCTGCCTCGTTCACCTTCGATCGTCAGCGCATCGGGACGGTCGGTGTGCCAGTCGAGCAAGCGAATCACTGGTCGCTTGCCGTTGGCCGCTCTCAATTGCAGACTCTGCTCCGGTTGCAAGTGGACGTTGATCTGCTCGACGTAAACACTACTGTCCATGATCTCAATAACCGCGTGAGGATTCTTGTCGGCGTCATTCTTCCGCCATTTTCGGAGGGCCGCATTGATGGTATGAAATTTCTCCTTTGGTCCAACGCGGTAGAGCTTGTGGATTTCGGGTTGTGAGATCGGACGCTCGTATTCACCACCGCCGATGTTCGCGCTGAAACCGTAATAGTACGAGACCCACACGCCATGCTTGGGAAGGTGGGCCGAGGGAAAAACTATTCGGCCGAGTACCGGATCGACCGCTACGCGATCGTGACGGGGGCGATAGCGCCATTCGCTGAGATCGGCGGGGACAATTCTGCCGGCCGGTATTAGTTCGCGTTCGGACGTTTCATCGCCGCCGCGTTTACGTTTGCGAATCCAAATCGAAACGCTTTTCCCGTCGCCGTAATAGGCTTGGGAAGCGCAGCTCCGACGCACCTGGTCCACAGTCTCATGTGACTCAAACGCCTGCCGCCGGATCGCAACCGGCAAGTTTGTTTCTTGCGCGATGTCGGTTGCTTCGTTTTCGCGCACCGGTTTACCAAACAGCGGCGAGTCGTTTCCCAATACGCTGAACGTGTAACACTCCGGCCCAATATCTTCGGCGCCGTGGGCCCGGCTAAGCGTGACTGGACAAGCTTTGAGCCGGCAAGCGAACAGCCCGACACTGGGAATGTTGTAGCGACCGGTTGCCCGATTAGAACTTATTCGGCGAATGTCAGGGACGTGGGCCGTCTGATCGAACGGGCCATCAAGCAAACCCAATCGCATTTCATGTCGCACATCCACGGTTCCGCCCCGGCGGATGTGTTGAAGATTTATGTTTTCCGATCGGCCGAGCAGTCTGAAGAACTCGACCGCGCGCGCGGGCCAGCCGGCGACGTCGTTTGCCAGCAACTCGAGTAATGCCAGCGTGCCTTTTTGACGCCGGAAGCGAATGGTATTCGCAAGCTCGCGCCGCGGAATCAGAATCTTGTTACGTTCGCGGTCACGCGTGCTGCCCGAGCTACCAGGCTCGCCCGCCTCATGAACCTGTTGCCATCCGATCAAGTCCCCGATGTAAGGCACCACCCAATCGTCACAGGTTTCGATGAACCAATTCTGATAGAGCTGAGCAATGTCTGCTTCAACTACGTCGACTTGCTCCTCGACGACCCGGAGCAATGCCTGCAACGGATAACCTCGCTCGGCATCGCGCTGGCGATAGATCGCCGGCAGCAGTTGGTATAAGTGATCGGTATTCATAGTTATTCAATCAAGTTGAGGATCAATGTGTCGGGAACTTCCGGTACCAGATACGTCAACTGCGCGGGACGAATTGCGTGCGTACCAATCGTCGGCAGCTCCGGAAGATTAATCACAACGCGCGAGGGAGGTTTGCCTTTGTTCACGATCAGCTGCAACGCCTCAGTCAGCTCGTTGGGAGTGCGCACACTGCCGTCGGCATTTCTTTCGGCAACTCCGCCAAAGGCATCAACGTCGACATAAGCGACGCCGCGCACCGCTTGCATTGCGCTCAGGACTTCGCTCAGAAATACATCCTGGCCCAACTCGCGAGCTTCGAAGCTGAAGGTTTCGAGCAGTCTAGCGCGAATCAGCGGCGCCACTTTCTCCCAGACGTAATCGGGAAGCAGCCGAACGCCGGCGCTGATGACCAACAGCTGAAGCTCTCGCACCGCGACGCTGACGGGCAGAGCCGGATCGCCAAATTGAACGAGCGCCAATCGCAGGTTGCGCAGCACGTCAGAGTCGGGCGCGATCGGAATATCATCTGCCCCGGCGATGGTGACGTGCACCAGCTCGCGGCTGCCGTCCGAGAGTCGAACGGAAAACGCTTTTCCGACTCCTCCAAAAGTACGCGTCAAGTCGGCGTAGTCACTGGTGGAAACCAGGCGGTCCAGCGCCAGTACTGCCAGCGGCGCGTTTCGGCGAGCCTGATCGCGCGTTTCGGGATCCGCGCCCCCGCTCGCTTTCCGCGGATTGTTTACGTCTTTAACGCTGAGCGGCCGCGCAGCGAGCAGCGTGATCTTTCCTTCCGCCACGTTTCCTGCCCTGCCCAGGCCCTGACGGAATTTCGCTCGAATATTTTCCAGGCCCGTCGGCAGCCGGGCGCCTTGTTTGCCATTGCCGAAGATGACCGTGGTTACTTCCGAGTCGCTTCGCGTGGTGACAAATCGCCGCGCAGTCGGCTGCAGACCAAAGATGGTTTCCGCCTCGTGCCATTCGACGTCGTCGACAAAGACTTTCAAAGTACTTTCGACACCCGAGGGCGTGGGCGCGGAGACGTAAGTTAACGGAGACTGCTTGAGTGCGAATTGCTGCAGCGTTTTGCTGCCGTCGCCGCTGCCGAGTGTCTCTTGCCGACTTTCTCCGTGAGTGGCCCTGACGACATTTGCCCAGATGGTTACCTGGTTGCGTGCGTAGCAATATTTGAGATCGGCGGCGAGTTTGATTCGCGTGTGTGTAGTGTCCCCGGGTATCTCGGGATCGAAGTCGTGAACGACTTCGGCCAGCATCCCCAACTCGAGCCCCTTAACGCCGGAGATGGGATTCTCAAACGCGTCGCGCATGTCCGCGCGCTCGCCTTCGACAATTACCCAGCGACCCGATTTCAACTCGCTGTAGAGACCGTCGAGCACGATCCATCCGCCGTTCTCCCTGGTGGTACAAATATCTTCTTCGATCGGCTCCTCGGCGAGCTGCAGCAATTCAGACTGGGCATAGACCACTGTCCGCCGGATAATCTGAAACTCGTTTGGTAGTGGATCAGCATTAGCTATTTTCAACCAGGGTGCGGCGCCGGTGCCGGCTGCGGCACCGAGTTCCAAACGTGTTGCTTTTCCACTGAGGCCGTACGCGCCGCGTGAGATGTTATTGACTTTCGCTGCCCGCGCGATCAACAGCGGGTGACTGACCAACTGAAGTTCGCGAGTGCTATCTTTAATTATCGCGTCGGTATCCACCGCGACCCAGCTCTCGTGCTGAATCTTGTCAAAGCCGCCGTCGAGATAAATCACGCTGCATATTTGGGGAAGGTCGGTTGCTCCGCCAGGCCTTTCGAATTCCTCAGTCTTTCTGACGTCATTGACTGTCCACTCATTGAAATCGACTGTGGAGGTTTTGGAATTAGCGTCACCAGTGACAGTACTGCGGAGCGGCGCGTTGTTCCCGAACGGTGCAGACTTGACGCGAAAAGCGTAGACCTCAGGCGGAACCGAGCGGGTCGCTGGAGTCGAACCAAGTGCGATGGGCAGCGAGTTTAGTAATGCAGGTTGAAACACTCCAAGTGCCTGGATGCCGAGATCCGAATGCAGGCGGAAGGCGGACACTGAATCGCGTCCCAGCCGCAACTGATTGCGTGGCGGCACCGAAGCCGCCTTTGTTAGGCCATCCACTACCGCCCTCAGCATCTGATCCTCTGGATCTCTGGTATGAACCTGGGCCAAAGTCGCCGGCGCTGAAGCTGAGATCATATTTACACCGCTGGTTTCTTCTGCCGGGCTTTCTTGCAGCGACGCAAGCTTTTCTTCTAATTCTTCAGAAAGCGCGTTCACTCGATCTCTGAGGGCTCTGCTTATGTTTCTCCTGGCCGTAACTCGCGCGAGGCCGGGCAGCGTTTCGCGCTCGACAAAATCGGCCAGCTCGGCGTCGGTCCGCCCGGCGTTCAATTCTTCCGACAGAGCTTTCAAATGTGCTTCGGCGGCCCCGGCGTTTTTGAATTCAGCAATGAGCGTGTTCAAAGACTTCCTGGTTGCAGCGTGCGGACGACCGGATGCGAGCCACGGCCAGACCACCACTTGCGTTCGGTCAGCCGCACTGTCGGCGTTGACTTCGATCACGCGAAGCAGTGTTGCTGAATTGCCCAGGCTCATTAGCAGGGGATCGCCTTGATTGAGTCCGGTCGTCGTTCCTTTGAAGTAGAGTTTGGGGGCGCGTTTCTCAACGGCCGCCCGCTGCAGTCTTTCAAGGCTCAGCGGTCGTGTCTGGCGCGGAACCAGTTTGTTCCAGCTCCCGCGCGCTTCAAACTCCTCAACATTCTCGAAAGTTTGCGGAAGTTCGCCCGGACCTGGAACACTCTGCGCGCGCACCTCAAACGGCTTAACCACCACCTTTTCGTTCTTCTCAATCGTCAACGCCAGATAAACGCTCGCTGCCACACCGGGTCGCAATCGGTAGCCGACCAATCGAGCGAGCTCAATAATTGAGCGGCGCTCGGTGGCTGTGCGCAGGTAGCCTTCGGCCGCGATTCGCTCCTGATAAAAAGTCAGCACGTCGGCAACAGTGGCCCAGGCGTCGAGCAACGCTATGGACGGATCACCGGTGTCACGAGTCGAGAGGTTCAACAGAGGTCGCAGGCCTGCGCCCGCGCGACACTCTTCGTTGCTACCCAGGCACAACGTCGAAAGTCGCGCCAGCATCGTTTCCAAAAACGTCGCTTGCGTTCCCACGCGGTATGCGAGCGTTTTGCGGCCCGGTCGATTCGTCACCAGCAGCGGCGTCAATGCTTCAACGCCCGCACAGCAGCCGCAAGGTGTCCTGCCTGGACCACAGCCGCATTGCGTATGTCGGATCATCTGCCGCCTCCCATCTGCAAAGTGAAGGTGCCGTTCTCGGGCAGGCTGGGATCATTGTCCAGTTGCGCCACCTCCAGCGGTCCCAGCGGCAGGACGCCGTTCTCAATCTCTTGTTGCGGCCCCTCGCCCAGCCGCTCAAGTAGTGAGACTTCGACGCTCTCGACCCCTTCTATCGACTGCGCGCGCGCAACCAGACTGCTCAAAAAGATTCCTTCGCCGAAACTCAAATTGTCGGAATGAAAAAACCCTCTGCGCCCGTCAGCCAGCACTCGATTGCTGAACAGGTCCAGTAACTCTGCCTTGACGTGACCACGCAAGTAATGTGAAGCGACGCAGACTTTCATTTCGATGAGGAGCGGCACGAGACGAGCCGATTTCACAACCACGTCGTGACCGATTCTGCGATAGCGTTGCAGCCGGCGTTGGATCGCCGCGAGCAGCGAAGGATCCGCTTCCTCTTTGCCGAATTCATCGACGGCTACGAGCGCCTCGTAACGTCCGCCGTTCCAGCGAAGCGTGGCCGCCGCTCGCTGCACGCGGCCGGCGAACTCGCGCTCGACCAACGCGCGATAGTCAGCGGCGATAATCGCGCGCTGCAACTGCTGTCGAAATGCGTAAGGCGCAAACAGTTTCGCTTCGGCCATCGGCTCGGGATCGGTGCCGCCTGAGGCTGGCAGCGGATTGCGAACGTCGATGACTCCGCCGATGATTTTCTGTTTTCGAAAGACGACGTGCTTGATTGACTCGGCGCCGACATTGCCCGCTAAACCATTCCCAGCGCGATACACGGCTTTGAATTTCATGTTGGGCGCCGGGCCCCGGCCGAGCTCGCCATCGCCGAATCGCAGATGGGCGTGCCCGTCGTTGTCGATCTCGGCTACGAAATGTTGTTCGCCGGCGCCGCTGCTCAGCAAGTCGGGTCGCGGGAGCCAGAGCGGGTCATCATTTGGCGCCGGATCGCTTGTCAGCCGCACTTCCGGCAAAACTTGTCTGACATCCTGAATCAGGGCACGAGCCGCGGGCGTCTTCGGCCCGAGCGGCTGCGCAAACGTCAGCGGACTCTGCTTCAAAACAGGTCCGTACTTGCCCGCGATTAATTGGGTCTCCGACGTCATTCCTTCGCACTCGCAACGCTCGATGGTTTCGTCGACAGGCACCGGATCGAGGTCTTCTTCAATAGTCGTTCCGTGATCGACCAGCAGCACATTGCCGCGCGCGACGCTCACCTGCCGAATGAACTCGCAAGCTGGCGGCGGTCCCAGGACCGACAGGCAAAGCGGAAAGGGAAGCGCGTCTTCCGCAGCCCATTCAATTTCAACGATCGAATCTCCGGTGAGCGCATCCGTCGACGCCTCGACGCGCGTCAAGCGAACGACGTGACGATGCGCAGGATCGGCATCGGAATGATTTCCGGTTTTTGGTCCAACGACTTCTTCGAAGATCAGATAATCACCCGGCTTCAGCCAAAGCTTTGGCGCACCGGCTTGCTTGTCCTGCTCGGATTCATCGTTAGGTTTTTGATCCTGCGGGCCGTATTGCGAATCTGTGGGATGTGGGCAGCCGGGATCGGCATCTTCTTTTACCAACTCGCCGATCAGCGTCGCGAAGGTTGCGCCGCGCTCGAGGCAACACTCGTCATCACCCCAGGTGTAGAAATGCATTTCGGAGTGCGACGCAAAAAGCCTGATGGTTTCATTGCCTATCGGCTCAAAAGTTTCATAACTACCGGTGGCGAGATACTGAAGATCAACGGGTGTCAGCGCGACGTCAAATGACGAAGGCGCCGCTTGCGGCCGCGTAATAAAGAACAGCTCACGCGGGTCGAATTCCATCGGGCTGCCGTTTGTTTTCACAGTGACCCAGGCCCGCGCGTTGGCACCTTCGTGCAACAGGTAATCAACCAACCGCGCATGGCGCCGCACCGAAATACGCAGTCTGGCGGTTTCCAGATAAGCCTCGGTAGCGACCGCGTCCTGGTAGTAGCTGAGATGATCGCCGACGTAGGCTAGCAATTCGATGAGCGCGATTCCGAGGTCGGGTACGTGCCGCTCACGCCAGTCGGGCATCAACAACGCGAGGCGGTCAAACATTAATTGCCGGAAGCTCTCATAATCCTTCGCCAGATAGTTAGTCTCCGGTTGAGATCGCTCGACCGGTGGACACTGCGGCTGGTTCGCACAATCAAGATCGCTCGCACACTCAACCTTGAAATTGAAATCAAGCGAGTCGTAGCGCGGATCGAACAATGGATGTGGTTGCGGACGTCCTTGTGAGTCGCGCGCGACGATGCGCAGCGTGTAAGTCGAAAAGTCGCCGGGGCGATCGACCACCACCTCGAGCGTGTCGTCGAATTCGGGATCATCCGAAGGGTAAGTCACCGCACTGAGGACTTTGATTTTTCTTATGCGGCGTCCGCCTTCGATCACGACGTTCTGCTTTCGAATTTCGTGCGCTCCCTGAGGGGCCCTGCCCAGAAAATGAACCGTTAGCCGGGTCTGCTTGGGAGCGGCGTTTGGCTCAACTTCAAGGTAATCGAGTCCATACAGCTCGTCCTGTTGCCGCACGGCTTCGCGTCGACGTTCGCTATTGCATACGAGGCTCGTCGTCATTAGGCAATACTCCGGGTGAAAGTCGTGCTGACGGTTTGTTGGGTGCGGCTGACGACATATTGAACTTCGATCCGCAGCTCGGCATCGTCGCTGACCACTGCCAGATTCTTTACTTCGATCAGGTCGCCCAGCCACTGTTGCAAACCGGCCTGGATGACGAACTGAAGCGCAGTTGCCAATTCGGGGCTGTTCGGCGCAAAGACCATTTGCAGCAGGCCGCTGCCGAAGTCGGGCCGGTTGACGCGTTCGCCGGGGCTGGTGAGCAAGAACTGCTCGATCATGTCGCGTATGTGATCGTCGTCGGTCGTAGCACTCGTCCGGCCGCGCTGATCGAAATGAAATGGATAATCGATATTCATCACATCCTCGTTTACAGCCCGCTCACTCTTGTTTGTGTGACGAGAATCAGCAGCGGCGTGCCCGTCGGCGCACAGATCGCCTGACTACTTTGGACCAGGAGTGGTTGTCCGTTTGAAAGCACTCGCGTAGTTCCACTCAACCACTGCGCGGTGACACATGGTCCGTTCGCGCCGGGCGGAGGCGGCAGAGCGCAGCCGGCAACGACGTACGGCGCGGTCATTAGCACCGTTGGCTGCCCGCTCACAAGTACTCGCGGATTAGGGACCGTGGGTTGCGCCTGGCCCCCGTGAGAGCAAAGCACCTGAGCACCAACATGGACCAAAAATCCTGGCATCACTGCTCCTTTTTAGATCACAACGAAAGCACCGTTATTCATCGTAATCATTGGGCCGATCATCTGGATGGTTGCGCCTTTGCCGTTCGAAATGAACACTCCCGCATCGTTGACGACGATGGCAGCGCCGGTCGCGCTTTTAAGAATGATTCCTCCGGTTGGCGGGGCCGGCGGCATCACCGGCGGCGGCACCGATGGCGGAAGGTCACTGATGATGATTGCGTTTTGCAGTAACGACTGAATCACGATGCTCGGATCGGCCGGATTGCCCACTTTAGCCGCCAAGGGAATGTCGGACTGCAGTCCCCACCGGCAGCCGACCCAGATCGGCTGATCGGGATCGCCGTGCTCGAACTCGACCCATACCCCCGCGCCAATTGGTGGCACCATGTACACTCCCATCGGCGGACCGGTCGGCCCCGCCAACGGCACGCACGGTTCCGCCCAACTCGAAGGAATCACGCCGAGGACGTCCGGCACGATCAATTGCAATCGCCCGCGCTGCTCGGGATCCACATTCTGGATAACCGTGCCGCGAAACTTACCGAGGTACGTTTTGTTTGGACTTGATGCTGTCATGGTCCAACCACCGGTGTCTGCGTAATCAACCCATCTCGCGAAAGTGTGAACGACTGCTTGTACTCGCCCGACTTGATGTTGTGAGTGACGCTGTTGATGTAATAAAAACCGTCGTAAGCAGGTCCGGCGCCACGCACGCCGACCACCGCCCGGGTCTGCAAAATAGAGCCGTACTTCGTCGTGTTCAAAGATCCGTTTCCAGTAATCGCATCGGAGTTGTTCATCATCATTCCGATGATTCGATTGATTGCTTCGTCGAACGGCAGGCTGGCGAGATCTGTTGAAAACTCAATCTTCGCTGGCGGCGTCAGGCGCGCACCGAGCGGCGGGTGCAGTATGCTGATATTGGGCACGGGGACTGGGATCGGAATTTTTCCCGTTATCGGGTCCATGATTGTAGTGATGACGACTTTCTTGGCCAGCCCATCCAGAGAGAAGCTCAGCGATTCAACATTGGTCTGCCAATCCAGGTTCACGCTCAGCGCGCGTTGCGGCAACGGAATCGGCAGATCAGGCCCAAAGTAAGCGGTGCTGGTCAGCGGGGCAGGGCCAGGCTGAACGTAGAAAACGTAACCGCATTGAGAAGCGAGCCCTTTAATGTATTCCCGGTCGGTGCCGGTTTGCGACGGTATTTTCTTGGTTGGAAGCGGCGGTGAATCGACGAACGGCGGAACGATGGCCGGAATGATTCCGTATACCGCGTACTTCGCGAGAATCAGCGCGACCTTCGCCGCGATCGGCAAGGCGGGGTACGGAATCTTGATCTGCACTATGTCCATCAACACGCTTAAATCCTCGCCGGTCACAGTAAGCGTCGATTGGCCGGGCTCGTTACTCGGGGCCAGCTCCTGCCGAGTGACAATTCCATCCATCAGCACGCGCGGCAATCCGTTCATGGTGACGATGATCATCACTCGCGTAATAATTGGATCAAAATACCCGGCCGGCAGCATTGCCAGTTGTAAAAGCGAGGTCTTACCCAGCGTGAAGGTAAGCTGAAATCCGGTGCGGTCCTTCGAGCTATTCACCTGAACGCTCTTAAGCGCTTCCATCACAGGCTGCGGCGCCGGGATGGGCACTGACGGTCCGATCATCAAAGTGAGATGAACTCCCTTAAGCATTTGGCGGCCCCGGTATTCCTTCAGGCAGGGTTATTCGAATGCGCCGGCCGATTGCCTCTTCCGCTGTCAACTCCTCGGGCTGCATCGCGCGATTGGCGTCACACACACGCCAGAACTGCAACGGGTCACCCAGATAACGCGCGGTGACGTTGTCGATGCGGTCGCCCTGGACCACGACGTGTTCCAGCAGGGTGGTAAAGTTTTCGGGCTGCGGCACGAACCGGCGCCGCAGGTAAGCGTGGGTCTTGCCGTCGCCTGTCTCAATCGTTGTAGTCTCGATGCCGAAATAGCGGCTGGTCGGTGGAAACGTCATACGGACCTCTCAGAATTCACTACAGTCTCAATCCGGCGCCGATGTTCTGGACGCTATTGAAGATGTTGGTGTTAGCCATCACTTCTTTCATGATGTGATGGGCCAGGAAGAAGATCCTGCCTGTTAGCGACAGGTCCTGATAGCTAAGCACCGCAAGTGACAAGTCGACCTTGGCCCGAATTGGATTCAAAAGCTGATCGTGCGCCTCTTCAGTGATGCTAAGGCTGGTGACCCGCACCGGAAGAACGCGTTGTGGTCCCCAAACGAAAAGAGTCATCGGCGCTTCCTCGGGGATGATTTCGATGGTCCCGATCAGCTCAGCGACCAGGTTGGCGATCACCGTAGCGCTCTTCGGGTAGAGCATTAGCTCTAGCGCCGACAGCGTCGGATAGAGACCTGTAGTTACGGCTATTGGATTCGCCTGCTCAAGTTGATCGGTGGCGTCAATCTCGACGCTGAGCGTGATCGTTTCCTTCGGCGCGCCGGTGAGGCGAAAGGCTTCACCACGATCGCCTTCGGCGGAGACTGCGCGCGGCTCGAGCTTCCGCGTCATCGTGTCCGGGTTGTATTGGAACACCACGACCCTGGCGAGCGGATTCAAAGGATCGATTCCGATCAGTGCGCCTTTGAGTAATCGTGGTGAACCCGGAAACGTGCTCATCTACTGCGTCCTCTTCATGCTTAGCTCCCATCGAATTTTGCTCATCGACATGAGACATCTCAGGCGCTTGTCAGTTGATATTCCAACTGCCGCCGTTCGTCGCTGAAGTGCCTCGGCCCCAAGTCCCAACCAAATGGGACTCATCGGTCGATTTCCATTTCCCCAGCCCGCTGCCGGCACCTTCACTCCATTTAAAATCCACCGTCACGCCCGTGACCGGAGTAGCCGTGGCAGTCCCCGGCGCCTTGACCGTCTGGGTTGCAAAGCTGATCGTGCCGTCGGTGATCTTCCCTTTGATCGGCCCGGAATTACCGACATAGTCGTAGGTGCCGGTAACGATTCCCGCCGTGGTCGCCAGCAACGTTACGGTGACGACCCTGCTGCTCTTGCCTTCATAATCGAAGGCTCCTATCCAGTTGCGGGACAGGAGATTGCTCCAAACATTTGTGGCGACACTACTCTCGTAAAAGTTGGGGTTGGCTTGCTCGTTCCACTTGTTGCTGATGTAGCTGGCGATATCAAAGGTAAGCGTAGGATTCGCGGCTATATCGTCATAAAACTTGAGCCCCTGGCGATTGGCTTCGAGGTCCGCGTTTGAAAAGACACCGGTAGTCGCCAGCCCGAAACCGCCTCCTTCCGTGCGCTCGCCAAAGTCCTCGGCGTCCGCGACCGTTTTGCCGGCGGTTCGTCTGGCCATGACAAAGTATTGCCCGCCCTGCTGAGCAAAGTGACCCAACTTGTCGCTTCCAATGCAGATGCCGTTCACTTTCATCGTCGGATTGAGAATCGGAAAAAAGGGCTGCATCCAGATCCCAAAGTTGACGCCTTTGTACTTGGTGGCGGATTGTTGAGGCAGATCAACCTTCTTTGCTCCCAGCGAACCTGCCCAGTCCTCGATGGCGCTCCGCCCAATTGAGGTATCTTTCGCCAAATCCTGGAACACCCCAACAATCACCTTGTTGGCATTAAGCGGCGTCCCGGCCGTCTTCCGAGCATCACCAAGAGACTTATTAAACCTGGCGTTGACGTCTGGCTTGGTATCGGTCAGCGGCTGACAATTTTGCGAAGTATCGTTCTCGGCGCGCTGCAAGGTATGAGGTCCGGCGCCGCCCTGTTGTATGACGTGCGTCAGTTCGTGGGCCAACAACCGCTTACCGCCAGAGGTTTGCGGCGCATATTGTCCGTCTCCGAAAACGATATCGTTCCCTACGGTAAAGGCCCGCGCGTTCACCGCCCGCGCAGAGGCCGCGGCCCTCGCATCGTGGTGCACACGCACCTGACCGAAGTCATAAAGACGAGACGAAGCGATCGCCATAGGCTGCCGCTGCAGGACGGCGCCGGCGATGCGGTCAGCCTCTTGTTCATGAACGTCGCCAGGTTTATTGACGCTTAAGTCACTACCGGCCACGCGGGTTTCGGTCAACCGCGTCTGCACGCGGCTGAGGTCATCATTGAAGCTCGATTCCATGAGGTGGCGAGTGGCGGGAGCAAGCGGCTGTCCCGGCGAACGCAAGACGTCATGGACCAACGGCGGGACTCTACATATTGACGACGAACCACTCGCAGCGCGCTGCAAAGTTCGCGCGGATGTCGCACGGCACATCGCGCACTCCCGGCCGCCTATCGTGTGATTGCCACAATCGCACTTGCGCTGCAGAGTTCCACGCGACGCGGGCGCTGACGCTGGCTTGGGTGCTGCCTTCGCCTGATTTGGCAATCGGGTAGTCATCAGCTCATTCGTGTCCTATCTCTCTGTTCAGTTCATCGCGCAACGCCTGGATGGCCTGATCGCGCTCTGCCGGATCCTGGGAGTAAACATAAGGCCGGCCCATGATCTCGCTGATCAAAACCCAGGCGTAATCGCAGAGGCGATTGCCGTATATCTTGCTGGTTGTGGCCTCATGACTCCCCGACAGTGGGGCGTCTCGCTTGTCATCCAGTAGTGGTCTTAATACCGCTACGGCTGTTTCCCCCAAGCCAATAAAGGCGTTTGCCGTATCCGTCAGTTGATGGCCTGGCACGCCCCAGGTGTTATAGAAATCGCCGGTGCGTAGGGCCTCGGCGTAAATATCCGCACACAAGCGCGACGGCAGGGAGTGGAACACTTCAGGGGCAGCTTCGCGCAGAGCTTCCAGCGCCAGAAAACTGGCTTCCCCTTGAGGATTGATTTGTTCAAGTAGAACAGGCGCTGCCGCCGACCCCATCTTGCGTGCCAGCGTGATGCTATCGGCGGCAAACGGCGGGACGGCTTGCGCCACATCTTCGTGTAATTGCTCTTGTAATCTTAACTTTTGCATTCGTTCTTGCTGTCTATTCTTACGGTTTCTTGAGAACTGGCACTTCGTCAGGACGCTTTGCGGCGGCCATGGAGGTTCGCCACGTGTTCCAGGCGTCGGTCGCCTCTTTGAATTGGTTAGAAGGAGTTTGGTGGAAGCTACGAGGCTGAAGAGTTACCTTACCCTTCGTATTAACCGTAAAACCCCAAGTAGCGCAGCCGTAGACTTGACCCTTATTGATCCCACTTCGGCACATCGCACACGTCTCAAACTTGTCGTGGGTGGCTTTGTTCCACTGCGGCGCATCTGATAACGTTGCCGGTTTGGGTGCGGCACCGCCTTTTCCAGCTTTGCCGTAACCGGCAATGTCAACAATTGCTCCGGTTTTCGGATCTGGGCTCATGATGTAGTACGGTGATGGCACACCAGCCAACTGATCAATAGACCAGGCGAGCGGCGTCTGTCGCGCTTCCTTTTCGGCGCTGCTAAAACGGTGCTGGCTCTTTCCTGTGTCATCAAGACTCTCAAGGGCTTGAATGTAGGTGACGTCATCACACACGACTTTATTGTCTGGCAAGAACGTTAGTTCCACATCCACGACGTAATTCGGCGTTCCCGGAGGATTGGCGTCCGTGCTCATATACTTAGTAAAGGTCAATTTGCCATACGTCGTCGGCAGCGCGGTACCGGTCGTCAGATCAGCCTTCACAACCGTGATGTCACGATCAGCATAGACAATGGGCTGATGTTTGGCGTTCAGACCACTTAATCGCAGGATGTATTTTCCCTCGATGAAACCTGCACCCGCAAAATGCGATGGCTTTAGGGTGAACACCATGGTCGTTGAAGTCGGTTTTCCCGGCAGTGTCGAGAAGCCTGCGATCATGTTGTCCGTCGGGTCGTAAAGCATCCACGTGAAATGAACAATCGCCGGGTCCACGACATGTGCGTGAACGTCCAGAGGGGCGACGAACTTGCTCTGATCGAGGTCTGGAACCGGATCAATTCGCAGTTTGCTTAGATCACGAGTCCCGGTCACCCCGCCATAAGTCGGCGCTGCAGGCGTGCGCTGAATGACACCAGCCGGCGCCCCCTGCAAGCTTGCGGCGGCGGATATAACGGGCCGGATCGATTGTGTATCGGTCAGGCGGCTGGCCACGCTTTCCGCTTCCTGCTCGGCTGTGTCACGCGGATTATCAATCTCCAGCCGGGAAGACGACAGATTGGTCGCGCCGGTTCGACCCTGTTGCACAACGTGGGTTAGCTCGTGGCCAACCAAGCGGCGACCTGCAGCGGTAGCCGGCCGGTATTGGCCCGCCGCGAAAACGATGTTTCGGCCCACCGTGTAAGCCAGCGAATCGACAGCCCGCGCCGAGTCTGCAGCCTTCTCGTCGGTATGCACGCGGACCTGACTAAAATCGTGTCCGAAGCGAGGCTCCATAAAGCCGCGCGTGGCGGTATCGAGTGGCTGACCGTTTGAACGCAGGACTTCATGCACGATGGATGGGGCCGCGGAAGATTCAAACCCGCTACTTGATTTTCTTTGAAGCGTTCCTTTCTTCTTCGCACAATCGTCACACGAGCCACTCATTGCGTGATTGCCGCAGTCGCACTTACGCTGCAACAGGAAACCCGGCGACCATTGACCGCCGTCAGATTGATTTGCGATGTCTGCGTTAAGCTTCATATCACTTCGTTCTTGCTTGAGCGTTCCGATCGACTACATCTATCCAATGACGGCCTTTTCAGTGAAGGGCCACCACCACTGACCGCCCATCGTGTGGTTGCCGCAGTCACGCTTGCGTTGCAACACGCCACCTGAAACCACAGTGGACGATGGCACGTTATTCTTGGCTGACTGCACTTGCGCGTTCTCTCTCATGCTTTCAACGCGGTCATGCCTGCATACTGGCCGCGATTGTTAGAGCCATCGCTACGGCTTCGTTTCACTGGAACCCTTTGGCGGCGATGCTGCGGGTGTTGACTTCGCCGTCTTTGTGATCGCAACTCGCGTTACTGCGTTGAATCCCCCGCCAGATCTGGGAACAGAGCCGGCAGTCATCAAATAGGTGATCAGGAAATCCGGACCGAACCGTCTGCCTTCGCAGGTATAGGTTTGTTCACATTGAACTTCACAACTTTGCTTGTCGATTTTGTGCAAGACACTCAATCTCTTGTCCACAAAAGCGTGAACGTCGGAAAACCTGTTTGCGCCGGCCGGCAATTGACCGAGGCCGAGGAAGTCATATTGTTGGCCAACGACGAAAGTGCTTTTGGCCCGGTCGTCTCCCGCGTTCTTATTGGAACAGGCATTGGTTCCCGGATCGTCGCAAGTATTCTTGACGTTGGCGAGTACCTCGTGAATCTTCGTGCCATCCCACTTTCTTCCGCTCGGGTCCGATACTTCCATGACTCCGTATCCACCCCACCCAGTTATCGGTCCTTTTAGTCCGAAGTCGCGGTCGTTTCCTTGCCCAACTTCGATCAGCTTGATATCGGACGGGCATTTCGCGTTTGCTGTGGCCGGAGGACTGGCGGATCCAGGACCAGGGCTGGGTCCGTTGACAGAAACTTTTTCGCCCGCGGCGGGCGCGGGAATGCGTGATTGGCTTGGTTCCGATTTAGATTCACGCAGGCTGCGAAGTTCGTTGGACGCGCCTGAACTATGCCGATAGGACTCGCTGCCGCAGGCTGCGCATGAGCTGCCTGCGATCGTGTGCTGACCGCAAGCACATTTGCGTTGCAAAAGGAAACCAGGCGCTGCCCATGACTCCCCGGGGCCGTCTTGATGAGCTAATGAGGCGCGTTGCATGGTCACTTTCCTCCCGCGTCAATTTCGCATTGCAGATGCTTAAACTTTAGCTGGCACTTCAGGAGATGCAAATCCTCCTCGAAACTGTCGTTGCAGCGAGCCCTTCTTCTTTGCACACTCATGACACGCGCTGCCCATAGTTTGATTACCGCAGTCGCACTTACGCTGCAGCAGAAGACCTGGCGACCATTGCCCGCTGTCGGATTGATTTGCGATGTCTGCGTTAAGCTTCATATCACTTCGTTCTACGTTGAGCGTTCTGATCAACTCTTGCTAATCCAATGGCGGTCTTCCAATTGAAGGGCGACGCGACCTGCCGACAAATCTCGGTCTATGCGTAGTCCAACAGATCGGCCACCGTCATTGAAAAAACGCTCTTCTCTAGACGGTTCATTTCTTGACCTTCTTTTTGGTGATGATATCGACCTTAAATTCCGTCACCGTCGTCATCTGCTGATTAAGCTGCAAGTCGTATTCATACTCCGTGTGTCCTGACCCCCAGTCTTCAGCGCCGACTTCAACGACATAGGTGACATTGCAAGGCGGATTTGGAAGCACTACGGTGACGGGCTTACCCTGAGTTGTTATCCACATCGTGTCGTAAACGTCCGTTACTTTTCCCGCCAGATCGATGGCCGTCACTTTAATTCGACCCTTGCCGCCGAAAACATCCGTATCTGCACCTACTCCAAGAGAAAACGTGAGACTGGCGGTCACTTTTGTTGTTGTCGTTTTCGCTATGAACCTCCCACCTTTCGGCGTTGTGGCTGGTTCGGGATCTGTGAACAATCCGGCGTAGCCCGTGTTGCGAAATGGAAACATTCGGGTCTTGCTGTCCCCTTTAGATAGCGGTTGGCCGCCGTGGTAAAACTTCTCCGATTGAATGCGTTCAGTGCTTGAATCGGATTTCGTGACCTTGACAAACTTCTGCGTCTTCGTCGTCTCGTAGCCATATTTCGGCTTCTTTTTTCCCGATCGACGTCTTGGACGTTGAAAATATCTTGGCGTTGTTCTGCCGAGCAGTTGATCGATTGCCTTTCCAACGAAGTTGCCGGCCTTCCGAATCCAACGCCTTCGCTTGGCTGGGCCTTCCTTTTCGTCGTCCGCTTCGTCTTCTGGATCAGTCTTGCTTTGTCGATCCTCGTCGTCAGTTGGTTCTGTCTCCGGATCCAACTCAGAATGGACCTCACTCGCGCAGGGGTCCTTTTCATCAGCTTCTACTTGACGATGTAGTTGGGGCGCGGATGGCCTGCTTCCAAGTATTACTGGTCTATTCTGTCCTGACATAATAGAGTCGACGGCACGATCAGCTTCGAGTTCCCAGCTGTCATCCCGCTGGGAAATACCTACAGGAGTGTGATTTGGACCGTGTTGTTGGACTACGTGCGCCATTTCGTGAGCCAACAGTTTTCGACCGGCGGTTGTATGAGGCTGAAACTTGCCAGGCGCAAACACTATCTGGTCGGCCACGTTATAAGCGACCGCATTCACTGCTCGCGCCGATTCAGCCGCCCGCGCATCCGTATGCACGCGCACGCGGCTAAAGTCATGTCCAAAGCGGGGCTCGAAGAAAGCGCGCGTGGCGGTGTCGAGTGGCTGGCCGGGTGAGCGCAGAACGTCATGCACGATTGGCGGAACGTCCGAATACCCACCTCCTCCAGCCGCCTTTCGTTGGAGCAATCCAGCTCCGCCTTTGCACGAGTCGCAGTGATCGCCCAACGTGTGAGTGCCGCACGCACACTTGCGTTGAAGAGAGCTGCCACCGGCCGGAAGGACCGGCAAGGCAGTGGGCTTTACTTGTGTTTGCGCTCTCTCAGCCATCAGCTCCTCATCGTGATCGTGCGTTTGGAGTTTCAGCTCCAACGCCGCCGTGCACCGCTTGCGCGATGCGATTTCCCAGGCGCAGGGGACTCATGTTGTTAGTCACCTGAATCTCTCCCGCGCCGAGCGATCGCATCGCGCCCCCCGACAACAATTCTGATCTCAAGCCACCAGCCGCCAACAAGCGCGCTAGCTCGTTTTCCACGGCGGCTTGCAGGTGCGCGCGGTCGCGCGGCGCGACCTGCAAGCCATCCAAAACCATTCGCTCAATATGCAGTTCTATGTTCACGCTGCTGCTCCGGCCCGCGCTTCCGCATCTTTCGCGACCTCGAGCCATTGAAAATCTGCTTCGCTCAACGGCCGCTTAAGCTTCAGGAATTCGGTGCGCGCGGCCTCAAGGATCAACGGCATGGTCACCGGCGTGTCAGCCTGGGCCGCGAGGAACGCAGCGTTGATGGCGACGTTGTTGATGCTGCCGCCGTTTAGGTTAAATTTCGCCAGCCGCTCGTAATCCAGGCCCAGCGTCTCCGTCTGCCGTGGAAAAATCTTTCGCCAGATCAGCGCGCGCTCTCGCTGGCTGTGAGGGCGGAATTCAAGGATGAACCGGATGCGCCTCAAAAACGCCGTATCCAGCGCGCCCTTCATATTCGTTGCCATGATTGCCAATCCACTAAACGACTCGAGCCGTTGCAGCAGGTAATTGATCTCGATGTTGGCGTAGCGGTCGTGACTATCCTTGACTTCGCTGCGTTTACCGAACAAGGCGTCGGCTTCGTCGAAGAAAAGAATCGCGCCGCCGAGTTCAGCCGCATCGAACAAGCGTCGCAGGTTCTTCTCAGTTTCGCCGATATACTTGTTGATAACCGCGGACAGGTCGATGCGGTAGAGCCCAAGCTTCAACTCGTTTGCCAGCACCTCGGCGGCCATCGTTTTTCCAGTGCCGCTCTCTCCGGTAAACAGCGCGTTGATGCTCAGGCCGCGCGAGCGAGTGGCCCCAAAACCTCCCGCTTGATACACCTTGCCGCGGTTCCGAACTTGCGCTGCCACCTGCGCGAGTAATTTCATCTCCAGGTCAGGCAGTACGATGTCATCCCACGACGCCTTCGGTTCAATTCGCTCAGCCAATCCATCGAGGCCCGGACGCGTCACCGCCAGACACCCCTTCCACAAGCGATCGCGTTGCGCCGGCGAATCTTTTGGATCTTCCAGCGCGTCGGCGGCAACCTGTTGGATAGTCGTGAGATTCAGATCGAATTGCGCCGCGAGTGTGCCGGCCAAATCATTTGCTTCCGGTCCTAGTGCGTTGGCCCAGGCAAGCCGCTGTTCCGACGGATTAGGCCTGGCTACATCGATTGTGATCGTCTCGCGAGTCAGGTCGCGTCGCGCTTCTCGCACGTCCAGAAAAACTACTCCGTGATTGCGCGCCAGAAAGCGATCGAGAGGCGCATACGAATCCGGAGCTTTCTCGCGATTGCTGTCGCGCGCGTCGAGATAAATTGCCAGCGGCCAGAGCGCCGTCTCACGTTCCGCCAAGCGCGCGAGCATTTCAAGATCGCCGGACTGAGTCGGCATCAACTCAATTGGAACGCTGTACAGACGAAGACCTAGAGCAGCAATCGCGTGCTGAGCGATGAGTTGCTTACTCGCCGCGTCAGAGCCCACCAGTTGAATCACCGGCAGGCAACCCATGCTACTTCGCTGCGCGCAATCAAGGATCGTCTGAACGGCGACTTGTTGTGACGGAGGCAGCTCGGTTGTCGCAAGGCCTGGCAGCGGCGGCATTGGCCAGAAGAGGGTCGAGAGCCGGTCGTCGAGATAGTTCAGGCCTTTCAGAAAATTTACTATTCGCTCATCGGCGCGCAGGGCGCTGGTGGTGAGCGGTTGTGCTCCGGGCTGGTTAATCTCCAGCAGCCGCCAGTGACGCAGCGGACCTTCTGGCGAAAGGGCGCTCCATGCCGGGTCGTCGAAAAGATTCATCGCCAGCGCAAAAGTCGGATAGGCCCGCTGTTCATCGCTTTGTGCCTCGGCGCAAAGCGCTGCGACGCCGGTGTCGAGCTCCATCGCCGCACACAGCAGAAGAATCTCTCCTTCAAACCTGGACAGGCCGAAGCTTTGACTGAGCACGACCATCGCCGGCGGAGGCGTTGCGGCTGCGGCTGCTTCCAATTCGGCCGTCGCTTGCTCAAGTTGTTCGGCGGTAACCATCGTACTTTCGGGCGCTGGCAGCAACAGACCGCGCGGCTGGTTGGCGCCGGGTTCCGGCTTGTCCCAGAAATGCCACTTGCGTCCCGGAGCCTGCTGCCGCTCGGCAGGCACCGCGCTGGTCGGCGCGACTACAACGACCGGCTGCTGGGCCAACCGCCTCAATCGCAAACGAAGCCACGCAAGCGCCGCCGATAGATAGCGCTGGTTGTTCTGCTGCCAGTTGTTAATCTCGCTGCTCATTCGTCACTCAGTTGATCGTGATCTTTTTGTTTTCATCGAATTCGAGCGGTGTCGTTTCCGGATCGCCCGGCCCAAGCGGCACGATGAATTCGCTGTCCACGCCATCCACTCGTAATCGCGCCAGCAGCGCTACACCGGTTGCGACTGGAAACTGCGCTCCGGTCGGCGTCTCGATCACGAAATCAAAGGTGTTCGTGGACGCTGGAAGGGGAGGTGGTGGAACCGGGAAAGTTCGCCGGACTTCAAAGTCGCCGAGTAACAAAGACACTCGCTGTTCCAATAAAACATTTACGCTGCTGCCAAGAGTGATCGTAGCGGTGATCGTAGTGGGGCTCACCACACGCGCCACGATCATTGGCAAAGCGGTCGTGATCACCGGCGCCACCGCCAGTGACAGCTCCTTGCTGGGAATCGTATCGGGCAGTGAGGCGACGTCGACACGGATCGTGTAATAGCCGGGCGGGAGATCGTTCGGAAGCGTCACGTCCAATTGTGCATCACTTACCGGCGCTGTTGTGGGCTGCGGCGGATTTGCCAGAACGGACGAACGCAACTGAGCCGTGCCGGTTGCGAGGTTGCTTCCAAACAACGAGATGACGTCTCCCGGTTGCGCGTTCAACTGGCGTTTTGGCAGCGCGATGGAACTCAGCACGGGGAAGGGCGGCGTAACATCGGGTTGAGAGATTACGCCTTGATCATCTTCGCCGCGCTTCAAGACCGGCAGCGGTGTTTTCGGCGAGCGCGTGCTCTCAATCAGCACCACGGAAACCTGATAAGCCGCCGACAGGCGATAATGAATTTGAAACGTCGTCCACATTTGCGACATATCCTTGAAGCTTACCGGGTCGAGATTTATTCGGACCCGCTCGATTTGCTGGTGCAGATCGCTGTCGGAGAGATCAGTAGTTGGCAACGTGGCGTTGTGGATCTCAGCCGCGCCGAGCAGCGGATGATCGTGCAGCACGCTCATCGCTTGGCCCAGCAGGCGGTGAGCACTGGTGTCGTCTTCGTCGTCGCTGTAAGCGGTGAGCAAATACGACAGCATCAACGGCAGCGCCGGAAAGCCAGTCTCGCCGGGTTTGATTTGACGAGGCAGATCTTGATTGCGAAAAGCAGCATCTGGAAGCACTTGATACAGGAACAAGTTTAGCTGATGGCCGGTGACGCTGCGCCGTGCGTTGTCGAGCGGGCGCGCGGTCACATCGGGTATGCCGACGCCACGCACCAAAAGGCTCCGCAGCGTAGCCGTGACTGCGGCGATGGCCAGTTGGTTGCTCATCGTTGCCCCCCTTGACTGCGGCGCTGGAGGTAGTCGTCCAGATTCATCACCGGCGTTGCCGTGCGCGACCTGGCTGGAGACTGCGATGATTGGATGGCGCGTACTTCAATGCGACCTATGGTCACGTGAATGGTAGGTTGCGGCTGGCTGGCGAAACGATTGAGTTGCAGATGCTCGGGTCCAGTCTCAATCAGCGGCGCGATACTGGACTGAACCAGGGCTGGCGGTGTCTTCGAGGCTGCGTTTTCACTCACGTCTAACGCTTCGGCCACCAGCGTGGCCGGCGATTTCGCGCTCGACAGGTTTAGCAGCGATTCCTCGGGTAGCGGCCTTTCACGAATGAAGATCGTTTCAACTTCGCGTTCGACGAGAGGCTTCTGGCGGCGCCTGATCGGGGGGCGCACAACGGGTTCTTGCTCCTCGGGTGCGCTTAAAGCAGGCTGAATACACCGGGACGGAGTTCGCGTCGGCGTAGCGTCTAGTTCCTCCCCGGCCCGTTGAGGAACTCGGACGGATCTCTCAGGAGACTCTTCAAAAGGCGGCTCAGGCCAATTCTGCTTGCGTGATTCGGCCGGTGTCTTGCTCCCTATTTCAGCGCGCTCCACAACGTCAATGATCTTGTCGAGCGGTCGTACTCGAATAGGCTTGTTTTGCCGCGGCGATTCCGCAACTGTTTGTTGCTTAGGCGCGCGAATCGTTAATGACGGCGACGGGTGGTCCACCGCAGCGATTACAGGTGATGCTGCTGTTGCTTCGGCATTCACCTCTGGGCTACGCGCCGCAGGACGGTCCAACTGTGGTGCAGGATTGAAAGATTTCGCTGGGTCAGCCGCTGAGTTCTGTTGCTCCGCAATTTCAGCGGCTACTATCTGATCCCTCTTCGAACCGTGTTGTGGATGTTTCGCTGCGTTGCGACGAGACGCTTTCGCGTTATCGATCGAACCCTCAACTAACGAGGCAGGCTCAAATCGGCCGCCCAGGCGTGGTCGCACCGAGGCGGCGGGATTGAGAGTCCGCACTGCAATATTTGTCAGATAGTTACCCATGTTCACAATCGATTTACACCGCCCGCATCAGGCCGCGTCGCCGATCATCTGCAGGTAAAGTTGGCGCCGTTGGGCACTCATCGCCAGAATGTCGGACTCGCTCCAACCAAACGCCGAGGCCAGCGCGCACACTTCGCGCAACAAGCGCTTGGCCCAGTTGTCAATTTCGCTCCAAAGGAAAGAGACAATGTCAAAAGCTGACAGCCAACGATTGCCACAGTCCGCACAGTCCAGAGGGATTTGTACATTCGCTTGCGGATCTGCTTTTTCCATCTCTGCTGCTATTGCTTCAATCAATGCCGGCGGCAGTCCGTGCGATGAGTCGAGTCGCTGCCTGCGACCGTTTCGCCGGAGCTCGACCAGGCATCTCGACAGAAGTTTGCGGATCGTCGCCGCTTCGTCGGGTTGACGATCATCGCGTCCGGCGATTGCGCTCAGGTCCTCGCTATTAGGCAATCTGAAACGCGCCACATAAGCGCCGCTGGTCACGCTTAGCAACTCGCGATCAGATTGATCACCATCGATGTGAATGTCCGTCGACTGAATGCCGATCTCGAGTTGCTGTCTGCATCGGGGACAAGAGGTCAGGCCGAGTAGCCGCGCTCCAAACAGCGCTTCCCGCAACACGAGCAGACGCTCGTCACGCCGGCCTACACTCAGCTTGGCGAGGTCTTCCCAGGACGCGCCGGGCGAAGCGGCTGCGAGCAACATTAATGCCTGCGTCGTCATTGGTTGGGCTCGAGCGCGTTCCCAAACGACCAACAATTCCGCAGCGGAAGGGGCTTGCATCACTGAGGCTCAGTGAAAGTCGGTTCCGAGGGTTCAGGCACTTCGGCGTCGCGCTCCCAGCCTTCGTTTTCGAGTTTGATATGTTGAATAAGCACCGCGTTTGCGTTTGAATCGAGGTCAGCCTGCGCCTGAAACTCCGAGACCCAGCAGCGGAAGACCTTGTACGCAAGAGCGAGTTGGCCGGCTTCGTTGTAGACCTCGATGATGATGTCTTTGCGGAAGTCTTTGAGCGACACTTCGGCGCCCAATCCCGAACCGAAATTCCACACCTTATTGGCCCACTGCTCAAACTCCTTATCGTGGGTGACGCCACGGTCGAGAGTGATGGCATCGTACTCAGTTCGACCAGGTGATTTGCGGCTGCTTGAGGGATCCCCGCCGTCGCGATGTTTGACGACTTCAGTGGTGCGCTTCAACGTGCTGACCTTACTGATGCCGGCCACGTACTTGCCGTCCCACTTCACGCGGAATTTGAAGTTTTTGTACGGATCGAAACGTTGTGCATTGACGGTAAACTGAGCCATGCATTTTCCTCCCGGCTGCTACACTTCTATTTGACCGGCCATCTGCTGGATCTTGACGATCACAAACTCGGCGGGCTTAAGCGGCGCGAACCCAACCACAATGTTCACGATGCCGCGATTGATGTCGCTCTGTGTCGTGGTTTCCTTATCGCACTTCACGAAATAAGCGTCGCGCGGGGTTGTGCCCTGAAACGCGCCCTGCCTGAACATGTCGTGCATGAAGGCGCCCACGTTGAGCCGAATCTGGGCCCAAAGCGGCTCGTCATTTGGCTCGAAGACCACCCACTTCAAAGCTCTAAACAAGCTTTCTTCGATGAACAGCGCGGTTCGCCGTACGGGAATGTATTTCCATTCGGAGCCGACTTCATCGTTGCCCTGAAGAGTTCTAGCTCCCCAGGCGATGGTGCCGTAAACCGGAAAGCTGCGAATGCAATTGATCGCCTTTGGATTCAAGACACCGTTTTCATCGTTGGTCAAAACGATCTTCGGTCCTAACGCCCCGGTTAGGCTCGCTTCGGTGCCTGCGGGCGCTTTCCATACTCCGCGGTTCGCATCGGTGCGCGCATAGAGGCCGGCAATAAAACCGGATGGCGGAAACTCACCGGGCCGGTTTTCCTGCAATGGATCGGCGGCCATTAACCAGGGGAAGTAAAAGGCCGCGTTTATCGAATCCGTGCCGGTCAGGTTCGTATCTGGTCCGTTCTGAAGCGAGCCGAATGAAGCGTTCTGCGCGGAGTCGGCGATCAGGAACGCGCGCCGCGCGCGACAGAACTGTTCGAGAGTCTGGAGCGTTGCGGGAGTCGTCTCGCCGGGAACGCAAAGTAAATTGAACAGATCGATTCGATCCAATAGGAAGACTCCGCCCGTACCGTTAGTAGGAAGGATCGCAGTTTCAAAGTTGCCTTCGTTAACGACGAGCGGCTTTCCTGGTGTGCCGTCCTTTAGTATCCCCTCCACGGGAATCTCGCCCGCCGTCGGATCGGGCGGAGCGGGCGGCGGGGGCTGAGGCTTGCGGACTGTGGGCTTGGGCGGGTCGGTCGCATTGTTCTGAACCTCGCCAAGAACAAATGCGGACTCGGTCTTCAAGACATTCTCGACGAATCTCGGGTCTTTTTTGTCCATCGAAAGGTTCTCGAAAGTCTCAACCGGGATTCCCTTTTTGTCCTGCTTTATGTTCATGACCACCAGTCTAAAGCGTTTGTCATTCGGCGCGGGGCGGTTACTGGTAACGACGGCGTAATCGTTGCCCCAGTCGCCCGGGCTGCTGGCTGTTATCTTCAACTTGCCGTCGAGCGTGATCGTAGCCGCGACGGCATTCTCGGCCGCCGTTTGCGAGCCTGTCGTCACCACCCGCACGATGTACGCGCGCTGGCCGCCGTTTATGAAGAAGTGATAAACGGAGTAACTCATGGGACCGGCCGGATCGAGGCCGCCGAATTTCCGCTCGTATTCAGCCCAACTGAGTACGAGTTCGGCTCGGTTGGTCGGGCCCTTCGCCGCCGATCCGACAAACGCGGTGATCGAAGTCGCCACTCCGGTGATCGTGCGAACCCCGCTCGGTATCTCCTCGACGTAGACGCCGGGATAAGTTGGTGTGATAGGCATTAACTATCCTCCATTTCAAATCTTTCCTCTGCCAGGAACTCGAGTGTCGGATTGAGCGGATTACCATGCCGCACAAAATGATCGACGTCTACTGCTCAAGTATCGTTTCAATCTGAGCCCACTTACTATCGTTGATGCGATAGTGGCTTTGTGCATCCTTGCCCTTGACCTCCAGAATCAGCTCGTCTGCGATCAGCAACGCCAGCGCTTCCTTTACTGTCGTTGCCTGCCTTGTGATTTGTTGCGGCAACCACCATTCTGCGATTCCGGCGAGTGTGTCTTGGGCATCAGGATTCTTGTGCAGATACTGCAGGATCGCGCGGGCAATACGCGATGTGCTCACTTCATTCATTTGATTCGAACTCTGTCTCCAGTCGAATCAAGCAAACAAGAGACCACACAATTAACTGCGATTTTTCGAGGGTGAGCTGGTGCAGGTAGGATATTTTTGTCCACGCAGATTGGACCAAAGACAAAAAAACTGCGAGATCGCTGTGAGATCGTTGCCAGTTCACGTAGGACTGTTTTGTCCGAGCCGCGGCGTGCGAACGAGCTAGTCGGGCACACTGGACCTGAAACTCTCGACGTCGATCTGATATTTCTGAATTAACTGCCAAAAGGCGCGCCGGTTCTTTTGGGCGAGGCGCGCGGCATTCGAAATGTTTCCGCGGCAGGCTCTGAGCAAGCCCTGGATATAACTCTTTTCAAATCGCGCAATCTGAGTCGCCTTCGCCTGTTGCAATGACTGCCTGGCGGTACCCGATGGCAAAACGAGAATCAAGTCTGACGCACGAATCAATGGTCCATCACAGAGCACGGTGGCTCGTTCGATCGCATGCTCCAACTCACGAACGTTTCCGGGCCAGCCATGGGCCATCATAATTTGCAGGGCGTCTGATTGCAGATCGGGCACTTCCTTATTCATTTCTCTTGAATATTTCTCCAGGAAATGACGGGCCAACAGCGGGATATCTTCGAGCCGGTCTCGCAGCGGAGGCAACGTCAGCGCGATTATGTTCAAACGATAGAATAGATCTTGCCTAACCTTGCCGTTTCCCACGGCTTCTTCAAGGTTCACATTGCTGGCAGCGATCACCCGAACATTCGCCTGTCGCATTCGGGTTGAACCCAAAGGCCGATACTCCTTTTCCTGAAGAAACCTCAGCAGCTTCACTTGAGCAAACGTCGGCAAACAGTCAACCTCATCAAGAAAAAGCGTGCCGCCGTTGGCCTCTTCTACCAGTCCGGTTTGCAGAGTTACGGCGCTTGTGAACGCGCCGCGCTCGTGACCGAATAACTCATTTTCAACCAACTCGCCGGGTATGGCCCCACAGTTGACTGGCATGAACGGCCGGCCTGCTCGGGCGCTGCAATAATGGATCGCTCGGGCGTAGATCTCCTTTCCGGTTCCCGTCTCGCCGGTGATGAGCACATTTGCGTCGCAGCGGGCTATCTGTGGAATCTTCTCGATCTGATTCAGGAGGGCGGCACTTTTTCCTATCAGCCGTCTCATTGCAGGCTTGGTTCTGATTCGCGCCGGCATCCGCGCGCCGGAGTTTCGCACCAAATTCCAGGCCCGCGGCAGAACATTACCGGCTTGCAACGGCAACGTGATGAAGTCGTCCGCTCCGGCTCGCAACAATTCAATAATGTCTTTCGCTGGGGCCGATTCAAGCACCATCACAATAGGAAGATCAGGCATCTGGCGAATCGTCTCGAGCAGCGTCCGGGTTTGATTTAATGACTTGGCGAACAGCGTGAGGAACACCAGGGCAGCGTTGCTTTTCTGAAGCGATTTCTTGAGGTCAGCCACAAACTCTACCAGCGGCGGGTGTTCGCGCGTCGCCGTTTGAGCCAGGACTTCGAGGCTGAAATCAGGTTCCAGAATGGACCGAAGGGCAGCTCTTACGCTGTTCCCATTGGCCCCGCTCTCAACCAGTAAAGCCGTATGAGGTGTCATCTCGTCACATTTACGGACAACTGAACCGCCGGTAGCGATGGGGACTCTAACCAGTGACAAGCTGCGGATGCTCACATCACCGGCGAAAGAACTGCGACTGAATATTAGTCTCTCCCAGGGCTGGTCCGACTGTTTGTCAGGAAGCAAACCGAGGACGTTTGCCGTGATGCGGAATCTACTCTGGTGGGTCAAAGGCTGTCAATGGCAAATCTCTCAGCGACTGGGTTCCAGCCTTTTAATGAAAAGATATCTTGCGAGCCTTGGCCCAGCGGGGAACGCGATATCGGACGTCACCGCGAGAGCTGCGAAATAATTCAGCCCGGCCTAAAAGACCGGGCCAAATTTATACCGACGTTATTCATAAAGTCTGTGGCTGCTGATGAAACCACAGACTAAAGTCTGGGCCACTCAGTTCCGGGCTCACTGAGCGTTAGTCGTCTTCGCCGTCTTTTTCGACGTGAAGTACGCGACCATCGCCGGCGTCAACTTTGACATCGCTGTCGCCGTTAGCCGTCTTTATCTCGACGCCATAGACGACGTTGCCGTCCTCGTTTTCAAGTTCGACCTTCTTGACCGTGCCGGGAACTTGCGCCAGCGCAGCCGCGCTTGCCTGGTCCGGCGTTATGCGCGCAAGGCCCTTCAAGCGTTCGCTCTCTGCACCCTCCGTCTTGTCTTTGGCCTCTTCGCCTTGCTCGCCTTGCTTCGATTCGTTTGCTTCGTTGGCTTCGTTTTCTTCAGATCCTTCAGCTTCTTCCGATTCGTCGCGTTCGTTCTTATCGTCCTGTACCTGAACGCTCGAATGGTATTTTGGCTTTTCCTGCTTGTTCTCCGGCTTGCCGCGGTCACCCCGATCCATCGCAGCCGTCAGCGCAAAACCAACTCCCGCAATCGATACCGCCAAAAGCGCGTTCATCATCCACTTAGCTCTACCAGTTAACTTCTTCATACAACAGACTCCTTGAAAAAATCCTGCAAGCACTCGAACCATGCTTTGCTGTAGTCCACAACCTGCTTTCGTCGTCGCCCGCGCCGCACTGAACTGGGGTTAAAGCTTGGCGCGGGTTATGACGGTTGCCGGCTAATAGCCCGAAGCTTCTTTTCGGACTATGCCTCCCTGAACGACTCTTCAGGTTGGGAGTACCTTATCGGGGCGAAGGTTAACCGATGGTAAATCCAAGTAGTTCCAGAATCAGTGGCGGAGGTAACTGCCAGGTCTGATATCCACAGATTACGCAGATTACGCAGAACAGAGAAGCCAAACTTAATTCATTTGTTCGGTTTGAATCGGCGTAATCCGCGTAATCTGTGGATAATTCTAACGTGTCATTTCAGGGGCCGGCAGGATCAATTGAAACACGCTGCCTGCGGCTGATGATTGCGATAGCTCAAGCGTGCCGTCGTGCGCCTCGGCGATCCAGCGCGCGATCGAAAGTCCGAGGCCGGCGCCGCTGGTCAGACCGGCACGGTCATCGTCGGCACGCGCGCGCGCACTATCGGCCCGGTAGAAACGATCGAAGACGTGTGTCTGCGCCTCCGCGATGATTCCCGGACCTGTGTCGCTGACTGTGACGATGTAACGCTGCCCATCACGCTTACAAGAGACAGTTACTCCGCCGCCCTCGGGTGTGTATTTGATAGCGTTGTCCACAAGATTCAAGAGCAAGCGGCGCAGCAGGTTCTCATCGCCGCGAAACGGCATTTCTTCTTCGGCGTGGAGTTGCAAGGTCAACCCTTTTTCGGCGACGAGCGTGCGGACGGCGCGTGCCACTTCGCCCGCCAGTTCATCTAAATAGAATTCCCGCGGCGTTAGTTTGTACTGCCCGGCATCGGCGCGCGCGAGCATGAACAAGTCTTCGACAATTCCTGTTAACCGCTTTGTCTCATCTTTAAAAATCGCGATGGACTCGCGCAGTTCCTCGTTAGAAATTTCCTGCTCCGAAAGCGCGACCTCCGCTTCGCTGCGCATGATGGCGATTGGTGTGCGCAGCTCGTGCGAGGCATCAGCCATGAAACGACGCTGCTGCTCGAATGAAGCGTCGAGCCGCGCCAGCAACGCATTGATGACCTGAGCAAGCCCGCCCAACTCATCATGCTCGTTCGCAACCGGCAACCGCTCATGCAAATTAGCTGAGCCGATACGCGCAGCGGTCGCGCTCATCCGGACCACCGGCGCGAGACTCTTGCGCGCGAGAAAATAGCCGCCAACAGAAGCCAACAAGAGCGCGAGCGGCACTGCGATGAGGAGCGCATAGCTCGCCTTTTCCAACAAATCTTCCTGGTCGTGGAGCGAGCGCAGCACAATGAGTGTGTAAACACCTCTGCGCGCCTGTGCCCGGCGTCCCACCACGCGATACTGACTATCGCCGTCAGAAAGAGTGGCAAAGTAGAGAGCGGAATCGGGAGTGCGAGCAATTGCGTCGAGCACTGCTGATAACTTCGCTGCCGGCGGCAGACCCGACCTGCCGGGCTCGTTCTTAATCTGAGGCACGGCGCTGCGGGCAACCTCGCGGCGCGCGTCCGTGTACACAATGAATTGGTAATCCCTGAACTGATTTTGACTGACCGCTTCTCTGACCGCCTCGTTCGGAGTGCCTGGGCCATCTTCGCCGCGATTAAGATTGCCGGCCCTGGCTTCGCCCTGATGACTGTCGGCGTCTTCACTTGCGAGCGTCGCGGCGAAGGCGTTAGCCATCTCGCCCAGTGCATCGTCTGTGCGTCGGTTAAGTGTGTATGAGAGGAAAAAGTAGCCCGCCACGGCAAACGAGATGAGCACAAGCGCAAGCACGCCTGTGTACCAGAGCGTCAGCCGGACGCGCACCGAATTAAACATCCGCGCCCTCATCTTGAGAAGGAGCGCGCAACTCGTACCCCGCCCCGCGCCTGGTGTGGATGAGCGGCACGCCGAAGGGCTCATCAACCTTTCGGCGCAAACGATTAATGTAGACTTCTATCAGTTTCGAGAAGGGGTCGAACGTATCGTCCCAGACGTGTTCGGAAATTTCTTCGCGCCCGACGACCTTGCCCGCGTTGCGCGCAAGGTACTCAAGCAGTGTGTACTCCTTGGTGGTGAGGTCGATGGGTTTCTCGTTGCGCTTGACTCGCTGTCCGCGCGTGTCTATCTCAAGGTCGCTTACTTTGATGACGCTTGGCCGCAACTCCTGCCCGCGCCGCAGCAGCGCGCGCAACCGCGCCAGAAGTTCACCAAACTCGAAAGGCTTGGTGAGATAGTCATCCGCGCCGGTATCCAGACCACCGATGCGATCCTCCACCGCATCTCGCGCGGTGAGCATTAGCACCGGGATGCGCGATCCCTGCGCGCGCAGTTCACGGCAAACCTGGAAGCCGTCGAGCTTGGGGATCATCACGTCAAGAATGATGGCGTCGTAATCGTTGATCGAAGCTTGATAAAGCGCGTCTTCGCCGTCACGCGACACATCAACCGCGTAGGCCGCCCCGCGCAGACCGCGCTTGATCGCCTGCGCCATGCGCGCTTCATCCTCGACCAATAAAATCCGCATAACTGAATGCCGGGACGCCAGGGAGGCATCCAATAGATTACACAAATTACGCAGACCAGGAACAGGAAGTGAACACGGTCCGCAGTCCTGCTTTTCTTTGTCTGCGTAATCGGCGGATACCCCTTCTCGCAACCGGACCCTACATTACTAGCTTACCCGAGGCGAGGTAAATTGACGGTTAATTTGACAACTGCTTTTGAAGTAATTTCGAGTGGGGAGAAAAACAGCCATCGTATTCTTCAGTAGTTCAACTTCAAACCTACGCGAAACAAAGTCGGAGAGCCCACGGTTACCACCGGCGTGCGGCCAACTTCATAATGCGAATTCAAGAGATTCTCACCGGCCACAAAGACTTGCCAATGAGCGCCGAAGGAACGCGCGGCGTAGGCGTCGATTGTAAAAAAGCGTTGCAAGGGAAGCAGATTCTGATCATCTTCAAACTGTGATCCTGACGCTCGGCCCTGTAAGCCAAACTTGTAGCGTTTTGAACTCGCATAACTTATTTGAAACGTAAGACTGTGGCGCGGTGTCTGCGGAATCAACCTGCCTTCAAGTGAGCTGTTCGCGGGAAAGTCGACCACGCGTGGGTCGGAGAAGAGGTACCCAAGGTTGATGTTCCAGCTCGGCTGCAAGCGAACGCTGGCATCAACTTCAAGGCCCACCGAATGAGTGTGGCCGAGATTTTGGCGTTGTCTCGTGATCAAAGTCGGAGAACTGGAAAGTGTGACATTGGCGATTGGGTCAGCGATGGAAGTTGAAAAGAAACTTGCGCGCAGATCAAAACGGTCCGACCATAAACTCAATCTGGCTCCAGCCTCGCCGCCGGTTGCGCGCTCACGTTTCAGGTTTTCGTTTGCCAGGGTCAACACATTACCGAGCCGGAAGGAGCGGTACAGTTCATTGAGCGTCGGCTCTCGAAATGCACGACTAAAAGAGCCGAACATCGATAACTTCTCGTTGGCATGGTAAACGATGGAGACTTGTGGGCTGAATGTCGCTTCGGCGACGTCGGCAAATCGTGTGACGTTCTGTGCCGAGCCTGGGGATATTCCGCGACTAACACTAAGGCCGTTAAAGTTGCTGAAGAAATCCATCCGAGTCCCGCCGGAGAGCGAGACTTTCGAACTTAACTGCAGCGTGTCTTTGAAAAATAACGCATACGATCGCTGCCGGCCGCCGGCGCCGACCAGCGATGAGGCGTTCCCACGATCGTAAACAATTTCGTCGCTGGCGCCGCGGACTTCGCGCGCTTCAAATCCTGCCAGCAAACTTTGTCGATCGGCCAGGGAGCGCGACCACTGAAACATGAAACCCGCGGCTTGCGCCGGTACTCTCTGAACCCGGGTCAATGTTTCTGTGTTTCGGTTTGCGGCAATCGCCGAAAAGATTTGATCGTAAGTTTGAGTGCTGAGATAACCGCGCCCGGACAAATGGCCCACCCGATTGGGACTCCAATCGAACCCACCATCGATTTCAGCAATATGACTGCGGTTTGTTTGCAGTAATGTTCCATTGTTACGGCTCTCGGCGAAATAGGAAGGCCGTAGAAACACGCGACTGCTTTTGCTCGGGCTGTAACCGAGCTCAAAATAAAGCGATCGGTGACGCGAAGCCACCGGCGTATCGACGGCGCCGCGATCGCTCCTTCTCACATTTATGTATCCAGCGCTCTGAAAAATTTCACCGGCAAGGCTTGCTGTTAACTTCTTTATTTTCGTGCCGGCATATAGCGAGGCGTTCGGCGTGTTCTGGTTTCCATAAGAAGATTCAAAAGACACCGCAGGGCCTTTGTTCGGGTGCGTAAGAATGTTGATGACGCCACCGAGGGCGTTGCTTCCGTAGAGATCCGAAATACCGCCTCGTACGACTTCCACCTGACTGACGGCCGCGCGCGGCAATCGGTCCCAATAAACCCAGCCGCCAAAAGGATCGGCGAAAGGAATGCCATCGGCCAACACCAAAGCACGACTGGCGCCGGTGGCTCCGACGCCGCGAAGACTTACGCCCTGTGAAGTGGGATTGGCCGCTCGGCTTCCCGTGCGTCGAAACAATTGAAAACCCGGCACCTGACGCAGGGCATCGTCAATTGTAATCGCCGCGGTCGTCGCCAACTCTGCTGATGAAAGCAAACGAACGCTCGCCGCCGTCGAGATTAACGGCGCCTCAATGCGCGTAGCGGTGATGGTGATCTGCTCGCGAATGGAAGCAGGTGACAGGACAACTTCCAAATTTGTCTGACGGGTTGGAGAAAGCTCCAGCGAAAAGGGCGCAAAGCCGGGAGCATCGATGGTCAAAGTTCCGGTGCTGATTGAATTTTTAAGACTAAAAGTTCCGTCTTCTGACGTTTTGGTTTGGACTATGCATGTCTTGCTGTGCAGTCTAACTCGCGCCCCGACGATCGCGGCGCCCGACTCGTCATGCACCCAGCCTCCGAATCCAGTATCTAAGGTTTGGGAGCTGGCGGTAATTTGTAGAAGCGCGATACAGACCAAAATCCAGCGATGACATTTAATCCTGCCTGACCGCATCATTCGCGAATTCAATTTTGAAGTGCAACGAATTGAAGTTAAGGAAATATTTTGTTTTTGAGTGCCAAAGGCGCGGGAATGTAACAGCCAGGGGCAAAGCGCTGAGCGCAGCGAAGCGCGACGCCCCTGGAAAATGAGGCGGATCGTGTCGAAGCTCTGAAGGAGCGGCATAACGTCTCAGCCTTAGAATCGATTGCGCACTTTCAGCGCTCTCTGAAGTTTGGTTGTGCTGGTCCAGGGGCGACGTGTTTCGCTGCGCTCAGCACTTGCCCCCTGGCTATTCCAGTCCGCGCCCTTGGCGCTCAGGCCGTTACCCTTTAAGCTTGAATTCATCATCAATCTTTATCGCTACCCCCCTTGCAAAGACAGGTTACGGCTTGATCACAATTCCCCATGGTCCATCGCCTGCTTTGATTGTGGCAACAACTTTATTAGTCTCGAGATCGATTACTGAAACGTCGTTTGATAATCCGTTGGCCGTGTAAAGCCTTTTGCCGTCCGCCGAGATCGCAATTCCCCAGGGTCTCTGACCCACCCTGATCAGTTGCAACAGTTTTTGGTTGTCAGCATCCACGACTGCAACACTGTTGCCGCGTCCGGTGGCTACATAGATTCGCTTTCCATCAGCGGACAACGCTATGCCTTTAGGCTTCAATAACAAGCCTTCGTCGGCCCGCGGCAGAGCAATCGTGCCGATTACCTTGTGATCTGAAGTCTGCACGATTGAAACGGTGTCCCCATTTTCCGCGGTGACGTAAGCTCTCGACCCGTCCTGATAAAACGTAGCTTCGCGAGGACGAGCGCCGACGAGAAAAGTTGTTATCACCTGGTTTGAAGCGGTGTCGATTACGGCAACGGTGCTACTACTTTCCGACGTGACATAAACCCAGCGCCCATCGGGGCTAAGTGCAACACCTTCCGGCTCGAGTCCGACCGGCATCGACGCAATGACGCGGTTGGCTTTGACGTCGGTAACAGACGCAGTACCGGCATCTTCGTTGGCGATGTACAGTCGGGTTCCTTCGTGATTGACAACGAACTGCTCAGGGTCGGTTCCGGCGTCGTACTTCGCAATGATCTGTTCTGAGTCACAGTCAATTACCGCAATCTTGTCTTCGCCTTGTGTTTGGTTGGTCGGGTAACTGAGAGCCACCCAAATTGTTTTTCCGTCTGGCCCAAGTTGAATACCGCGCGGGCGAGCTCCAACCTTGATCGTAGATATCGCGCGATCGCTTTTCAGATCGATTACGGAAATTGTTCCGTCGCGTTCATTCGTCACATAAGCCAGCGGACCGTTTGCCTTTCTGGCGCAGGCAGTCAACGACAGCGCCACAACGAGAAAAAAGATATTTAATGATGGGTAGTTCGTTGGCGCCATGACTAATCCAGTTTCAGTGGTGACAATTCGTTGACAGGGCAGGTGAGTTTCGGGCGCTCGGGATCATTAAGATCAAGTTGATTCCACTTGACGCTGTAGCCACTCTTGTTAAGCGACCCAAATAGTCCCAGGACTGCACGTCCTATTTGCCAGGCTGAGAGCCGCTCGAACAGCGCATAAGTCCCAACCTCAAACTCGTTCACCGTCGCAATGCCTTCCTTAAGATCAACGCAGACCTCTTCCAGACGACCGATTGCTCGACCGTTTAGGGCGTAAACCTGCTTTCCGAGCAGCAGCTCGAGATGTATTTCCTGTCTAGCCATTTTACGTAAGCGGAAACCGGGCAATGATATTTTTGCGAAGCCACAACTCCCAGGCGAGAGCTGGAGTTTTCTCGGCCTCGACGCCGGCAATCACTTCGATTTCTGCGCAAACAATTTTGGACCAGGGAAGCCGAAACGGATCATGGTCAACCACGCCGCACCATTTCGAGATCGATTTGACGAGCTTGACGACGCGCGAATTTAAACGGCTGGCCTGACAAGCAGACCCGACTTCAATAGCCAAAACGTTGGGCTGCCGGCCGTCGCCCACTTCTATGACAATGCCGTCCACGCGACCCATCTTGTGGCCATCGCGATCGACGAGCTGCTTATCGAGGCAATCACGCACGAGATCCACGTCACCCACCTCCCACGATTTGCAGTGGAATACTGAAGACAGCCAAAACGAATGCAAGCAGAATGATCACAATGACAACTGCGTTCGAGAGCCAGCCGTTCGTGTACTCCTCGAGGTAGTTGCGATCGTTCATCAGAATCAGGAAGGGAACTATTGATAGCGGCAGCGTGGCCGCCGTTAGCGCCATCGACATGATGGTTATTTTGAGCGGATCAATTCCGGTTAGCACGATCAGCGCTCCGAGCAGGATTACGATTGTATAGGTCAGACTAAAACGCGCCTCTTTTTTTGGTGGCTGGTTTTCACTCCAGTTCCAGCCAAAACCCTGAGCAGCAAAATAGGCCACCTGGAGCGTGATCTCGAGCGCCGCACCAAGACAGGCGATTCCAAGCGATAAGACGAAGAGTATGAAACCCCAGTGGCCCAACGCATCCTGGAGCAACAAAGCGAGTTGTGAATAGTGATCGGCGTGCAGTCCTCTCGGTGGAAACACCAGCGCCCCCAGCACCAGCACGGCAACCGAGATCAAACTTCCAAAGCTCATGCCAGTTGATGCTATGACGCGGTTTACTCCAATGTAGTCTTCGGTCCAGTGGTCCTCGATGGCCCCCGAGGAATAGAAAAAGAACAGGTAGGGCGAAATGGAAGCTCCGAGAATCGAGACCGCAATGAACCAGTAGTGACTCTTGTCGTGAGCAGGAAGAGTAGGGATGGCGCCGCCTACCACGCTGTGCCAGTTTGGTTTCATCATGAATGCGCCGACGATGAACGAGATTGTTACCAGCCCGAGAACAGAAACGCCTTTCTCAATAAATCCAAACGTCCCTTTCCAAATCAGAAGCCAAACCAACAGGGCTACGGGCACTGCCCACCACTGAAAGCCAACGCCGGTAGACAACTCGAGCGCAACGCAAACGCCGCCAAGTTCGGCGCTCAGCACCAACAGCGTGACGAGGTTCAGGACGATGAAGAGCACAAAGAAATAGTTAAACCCAAAACGTTCACGGATGGCGCTAGTCAAAGTGTGTCCGCTTACGGCCGCTAACCGTCCTGCCTGTTCCACCAAAAAGATTACGCACAGCCCGCCCAGCAAAACCGCCCAGATCAACTGAAAACCAAAATCCGCGCCGGCCTGGGCCGCGGTCGCTATCGATCCAATCTCGAGGAAGCCGCCGACACTGGTCACGATCCCGAGACTGATTTCCAGCAGCTTCTTCATTCGTCAAGACTTCCCATGTTCCCAAGTAGCATCATCACGTCCTGGCCCGGTCTTGATGCAGGTTGAATAAAGGCCCTCGTAGTGGCGATGAGGTCAGTACCGTCTGCGGTAGCGGATGGGTGCAGTGATTTCCGATTGGCAATCGAAAATTGGCGATGTCGGAACCCACCCGCTACCGC
>DNND01000061.1:129028-132559 GCA_003488005.1 Blastocatellia bacterium
CGGTACTGACCTCACGACACTCAGTCGCCCTAGATCAAACTGCATCATCACGTCCTGGCCCAGTTTTGTTGTCGCTTAAGTGAGCGCGCCTCAGCTTCTCGCAGCCAACCGGCGACCAGGGCCAGACCGGCAAAGGCATAGAGAACTCCCGCGGGAATCCACATGATCAAGCCGCCAAGCTGTTGATCTTCGAGCGGCGATACACCCCAAGAGTCAGTCAGTCCGATGTACGACGGATACCAAACCGAGCGAGAGAAGGTGAGCAACGCGCCGAGCAGCCCGCTGTGAAGTGAAGTGGTAAACACGTAGAGCGCCGCCGCGCCGTAGCCCATCCAACCTTGCCGGCCGTGAATCAATGCCCACCAGAAAAGAAGAGCGGACAGCAGGAAACTCAAATGCTGTGCGGTGTGCACCCACTCGTTGTGCAGGACCGCCTCGAAGAGCACCGGCACATGCCAACTCCAAAGCGCAACGGCGTGAATGAGCCAGGCCACAATGGGAATAGTCAAAACTCTCCACGTCTTCTGCAGCCAGCCAATCTTACCGAGCGCGCCGACTCGCCTGGACCACTCGAGCGGCAGCGCCCACATGAAAGCGATCAGCGGTCGTCCCAAAACAAGTAACGGCGCCGCCATCAGCATCAGTATTTCGTGTTGCGTCATGTGCGCTGCAAACAAAACTCGGCCCCAGGCGTGCACGGGCGAGACGAGTGCGACGAACAAAGCGAACCATCCTCCCGCAAACGCGAGCGCTTCCCAACGGCGAATTCCTTTTCCCGTTCCTGAATGTCGCCATAGTTTTCGCAGTCCCCAAATGAATAACCACGCAGTCAGGATTAGTGAAACGACGACGAGCGGCTCAAAGCTCCAGGTGCGCCAGAGATCGTGCCACGTATGGGGCTTGCCTCCGTGCGCGAAGCTTGTCCCGGCGTTGCCAAACAGCAAAATCACGAGCACCCAACGCAAAGGTCTGTGCCTGGGACGTATAACTCGCGCATCGCTATTGCTCTGAGGTGTCATAATTGACATGGGTGCAAGATAACTGCGGCAATGCCCTGGGCCAGGACAGCGATAAAGAAAATCACGCCAGACATAAGTCCCAACGCCAACATGAATCTTGAATTGGAAACAAGCGCGCCCCATGCAACCCTTTCGCCGGCACCCGATCGTCGCGCGCCAATCCACGCGCAAAGTCCACTGAAGGCAATCACCAGCACCGCAACCAGCGTCACGAAGAAAAGCCTGAGGTTGCTTCCGCGAACGCAGGCGCCACGCACCGCCCAGTAGTTGAGCTCCATCTGGGCCGCCCAGATTATTGGCGGCAGCAAAGCGCCCATCCACAGACCCGGATGCAGGCCCATGTTGGGCCTTGCCTGACCTGCCGCTGTTAATTCATCACCCATCGATCAACTCACGCGCGGCGCAAAGTAGACGACCGCATAAAGGACCATCCAGATTCCTACAACCCAATACCAATAAACGGCGAGGGCAGTGATATCCACCCGATGCTTCATGTCGAACTCGCGCATAAAGCTCCACCCGGTGAGCAGCAAAGTTTCACAGGTAACCGTCAGCAGGTGGAGCATGTGCATCCCAAGGATGAACCAAACGATCGAGCCGTAGGCGTTGCTGTCCCAGCGAAATTTGACCGCTCGAAATTCAAAGCCGCGCAAGACCATTGCCCCAATCCCGATGAGCAAGCAGATAAGCAGGCCGCGTTGAGTGCCTGACTGTGAACCGCGCCGCGCCGAGACATCCGCCCAGATCATTGGCGCGCAACTGATAAGTAAAAGAATTGTGTTGGCTGTCCCAAATCCCAGGTCCGGCAGTGGATTGAGTGGAGCGGTTAGTTGCGCCAGCGGCGGCGGCCAGAGTTCGAAATTTTGGCGCAGATAAAAATAGGTAGCTATCAACAGCACAAACATCGACGTTTCGATCGCCAGCAGAAGGTTATTACCCCACCAGATCGTGTCGAGCGTATTGAACCCGTGATGCGGCAATTCCGAAACATCGATGATTGGTCGTGTGCTCATGCTTCCTCAGGTCGCAAGTCTTCGGGCGCAAGGCCCGCATCTTTCGGTGGCTCTTTCGCGTCGACGTTTTCGTAGTTAGGACTGCCAAAGAACCAGCCGGCGAATACGGCAAACGTCAATGCTGCGCCAACCAGGAATGCCCACGGAGTAAAAATGCCGATGATGAATGTTTCTGCGGTGGCGAGCGCTAGTAACAACGGCCAAATTGATGGTCCAGGCAACTCGTAACGCAGCTCAGGAACGGCATCGACGACGCTGCTGACTAAAGTCTCGCGCTTAGTTGAACTAAGACCGACCACTACGGGAGTTTCTGGCGACTGATCCCACAATGCGTTTTTCCCCTCAACAACCGGAATGCGCTGAAAGTTGTAATCCGGCGGCGGCGAAGCAAGGCTCCACTCAAGCGTGTCGGCGCCCCACGGATTCGGACCGGCAACGACTCCGAATCTCCGCGCCCAGAAAAAGTTCACGATGAAAACCGCCACGCCTAGCCCGAGAACGAGCGCGCCCAATGACGCCAGCAGATTCAGCGACGCCCAGCCAGTTTCGGGGAGGTAGGTGTACACCCGCCGCGGCATACCTTTTAGTCCCAGTTGATGCATGGGAAAGAAGACGAGGTTGAAACCGATAAACATCAACCAAAAATTCCATTTGCCCAGGCGCTCACTAAGCATCCGTCCGGTCCATTTGGGAAACCAGTAATAGAACGCGCCAAAGAGTGGAAACACCGCGCCACCAATCAGCACATAATGAAGGTGGGCCACGACAAAAAACGTATCGTGAATCTGCAAATCAAGCGGGACGGACGCGAGCATCACGCCGGTTAAGCCGCCAAGAACAAAGATAGCGACAAACCCAAGAACAAAAATCAACGGCGTCTTGAGATTCAACTTCGCGCCCCACATCGTGGCGATCCAACAAAAGATCTGCACGCCACTCGGAATCGCGATCATCATGCTGGCGGCAGTAAAGAAACTTTGACCGAGTTGGGGCAGGGGAGTGGCAAACATGTGGTGTACCCAGAGACCAAAGCCGAGAAAGCCGGTGGCAATTAGCGACAACACCATGGCTGTGTAACCGAAGATGCGCCGCCTTGAAAACGTAATCACGATCGACGAAATAAACCCCAACGCCGGAATAAAGATTATGTAAACCTCGGGATGACCAAAAAACCAGAACATGTGTTGATAGAGAATTGCGTCTCCGCCTTCAGCGGGATTGAAAAAATGAGTATCGATCAAGCGGTCGGACGCGAGCAGGCTGCTGGCCAGCATCACGGCCGGCATGGCAAAGATGATCATGAAAGAGGTGACGAGCTGTGCCCAAACGAATAACGGCAGGCGATGCAGTGACATTCCTGGCGCGCGCATCTTGAAAACCGTTCCGATGACCACGACCGCCCCTGATAACGCCGAAATCTCGGTGAAGGAAATCATTTGCGCCCAGATGTCCACCCGCTTTCCGGGCGAATAGCCCGGACCAGCCAACGGCACATAAGC
>DNND01000061.1:132864-133090 GCA_003488005.1 Blastocatellia bacterium
AGCCCGGCCCAGCCAACGGCACATAAGCAAACCAGCCGGCGTCCGGTCCGGTGTTAAGAAAGAAACTTATGTAAAGCAAAATTCCGCCGATCAAATAAACAAAGTAGCCATAATTATTCAGCCGCGGGAACGCGACATCACGAGTGCCTACCATTAGCGGAACGAAGTAGATCCCGACGGCTGTCATGATCGGCACGGCAAACAGGAACATCATCGTCGTGCCGTG
>DNND01000061.1:133384-136422 GCA_003488005.1 Blastocatellia bacterium
AGGAACATCATCGTCGTGCCGTGAACAGTGAAGACCTGGTTGTAGAGGTCGGGACTGAGAAAATGACTTTCCGGCCTTGCCAACTGAATACGCATCAGCAGTGCTTCTATTCCGCCGAACAGAAAAAATACAAACGCAGTTACGACAAAACGCAGTGCGATCGCTTTGTGGTCTGTATTGGTGAACCAACCGTAAATGCCGGGCGGGCATCCCCAAACACGTTCGAGCTCCTTAATCTCGCGCTCGTCGGCTTCGTTTTGCGCCGCGTGTTCTGACAGCAATTGAGATTCTTCCGCCATGCTTCAGCCTTTCACTTCAAACTTTGCAGGTAGTCGAGCAGGGCCTGCATGTCTTCCGGGCTAAACTTGTTTGGGGGCATTCGATTTCCGGGTTTGATTTGCTGCGAATCATCGACCCACTGCGCGAGGTGCTGCCGATCGTTTGGCAGAGTGGCCGCGGCAATAGTTTTGCGGCTAGCGAGGTGAGTGAGATTCGGCCCGAAGTTGGAACCAGCCGGCGTTCCATTTATCGCGTGACACATGACGCAGGCAGACGCCAGAAATACTTGTTGTCCTCTCTGCGCGGATGCCGTCGCGGGCGCAGCCGCTGATTGAATTTGCGCGCGACGCCAAGCGTCAAACTGCTCACGCGGCTCCGCAAAAATCCAGAGAGCCATGTGCGCGTGTTGGTGTCCACAATATTCGGCGCACTGTCCGCGATAGATTCCAGGCTTGTCTGCCTGCAACCAGATGGTAGAAATCTTTCCGGGAATGAGATCCTTCTTGCCGTGGAGATTCGGCACCCAGAAACTATGAATCACATCAGTGGCCTTCAAACTAAAAGTCACCGGCACGCCGACTGGGATATGAATCTCGTTAGCGGTTGTGAAAATGCTGCTCGCGTCGACGTCTGGATAGCGCACTTCCCACCACCATTGATGGCCGGTCACTTCGATGTTGATACCCTGCTTTCGATCCAACTCGGCGGTCAAACCTCTCCCGACAAAAAAGCTGTCGACCATGAAGGCAAACAGAATCGCGACGGTGAGAGCGGTCGCAATAGCAACGACCAGGCCCCTTCGTCTTTCGGATTCCCTTGTTTCTTTCTCTGGCGGCGCATTGGGATCCGGGAATGCTTTCCTTCCTCTCACTACGGCAGCGAAAAGTAAAATCATCACTAAGATAAAAACTATCGTGCAGGTGACCAGCATGAACCACCACAGCCGGCTGATGTGTTCCGACTGTGGACCTGATGGATTGAGCACCGACTGCAATCCGCCGCCGCAACCAGTCAAGAGCAAAGGCGCCAGGAGAGTGAAGAGAGCGAAGCTCGCGCTCCGCCCAGCGCGACACCAGGAACTTCCAATGGTTGCGACGTGAAGTTTTGTAGTCATCACGGTTGCTCGGCGGATTTCGGAACCGCGGATTGTTGCGGCGTTTTCCGCTCCACCCGCTGCTCCGATCGATGTACGTTCATGTCGTCGCTGCGTCCCGGCGCCACATCCTTTCGCACCTGGCCGCTTAGCGAGCGCACATAGGCGGAAAGCTCCCAGACCTGGTAATCCGAAATCTTGCTGCGAAACGAAGGCATTCCATTCGGGCGTCCTTCCACGATTGTTGAATGAATACTTGCCGGGTCGCTGCCATAAATCCACGTCTCGTCCATTAATGCCGGGCCGATCGCGCCGCCGCCATTGGCATGACAACCGGTGCAGTTGTACTGCGAGAACAAACGCTTGCCGTCAGACAATGCGTTCGCGTTTTCTTCAACCGAATTTTTTGAAGAGTTCTGAGGCGCCGGTACACCGCCCGGTTGAAGTTCACTCTGCACGACGGTGGTGCTCGTCGTCGTCGGTGGCGGCTCAAACTGCCTTTGCTCGCGTTTACACGATGCACTCACAAAGGCGATAAGAATTAACAACGCCCAGGTTTTGCGGGAAACGAGTTTTACCTTCCTTGAATGCATCTTTAGTTTCCGGCCCCGCGATTGACGGCGACAGTTGTTACGTCAACGCGCGGCACACCGTATTGCTCGAGCAGTCGATCAATATCAGCACGCCTCTTATCCAAAATTTGTTCGAGTTGCTCCTTGAGCTCCCGATCTCCGCGGCGGACACCGATAGAAATGTCGTAAACGAACGGCAGAAATGGCTGGTCCACCTGCGGCGATACCGGTATCACTTTCAAAGACACTTTGCTTTTCTGCGCGAAGTAACCCGCCAATGGTCCCCAGGCGATCGCGACGTCCACTTCTTTCGCCGCTACCGCATCGATGATTCTCGCCGGCGGATTTGGTTGAGAGTAGTCACCGTAGAGCGTGTAACCACGAACGTTCTGAATGATGTTTCGCCGCGAGAGCGCATGTGCCGGAGGCGTATTGCTAAAGTCGTCTCCAACCATCTGCACGCCTACCTTCAGTTTTCGCAGCAGAGGATCGTCGAAAGATTTGATGTCGAGATTCCGGTCCTTGCGAGTGATGAAAACGTAACTGGACCGATAATATGGCTTCGTGGTGGCAGCCATTTCAAAACCTGCCGGCACGCCCATTACAAGGTCGCAGTCGCCCGCTTTGAGCGTGTTGCGAAAGAATCCGCGCCGTTGCGCCCACCACGTGTACTCGAGTTTTTCTTTCGTCTCACTTGCGATCAGGTCCGCGAGTTTGTTTTCAAACCCTTCGAGTTGCTGGTTCGAAAAAGGCAGGTTGTTGGGATCGGCGCACACGCGCAACACTCCGGCAACGCGCGCCGGTTGCTGCGCGGTTACCGGTGACACAACGGTTTGATGAGAACATGCGGAAAGGAATGCAACCGCGAAAGAAGCAACGAAACCGATTGCAGTTAATGAACCTGCCAACTGCTCATGCGACGAAACCACGCGGAGCGATATCATTAGCACCGCGTCTTTAGCCCGGTGATAAGGAAATTTGCCGTGGGTCCGAAACCGTTTCGAACGGTTTCCACGCGCGGACTTAACCAGAAACCGTTGGAAACGGTTAAGAGGAACGTATTGCGTATTTTGGTCACCGGGCTGAAGCCACGG
>DNND01000061.1:136742-153800 GCA_003488005.1 Blastocatellia bacterium
CCACGGTGCTAATGAGATCGCTCCGCGTGGCGTGGAACGCGCTCCACCATCTGAATTCTCAATGAGGCCGACCAAACCCTCAAGGCAAGGCAAATACATAAAGCATGCCTCCCTTCGTCGTCGCGTCGGGCAAATCCGTCATGGCATTAACAAAACCAAGCGCGCCGGTCGGATCGCGCGGATCAAGTCCAGCGGCCACAATCGCGCCTGACCATCCACCGACCCCAGCCAGCACTGCCACGTACTGCTTGCCATCGGGTCCGCGATAACTAATTGGCTGTCCGATGATTCCGGAACCACATTTAAACTGCCAAAGCAGTTGGCCGCTGCGCGCATCGACTGCCTTAAACCAACCATCCATCGTGCCGTAGAAAACAAGATCCCCAGCCGTCGCGACCGCTCCGCTCCAGACCGGAAACTTTTCCTGAATGGCCCAGACCTTCTCACCTTTCACTGGGTCCCAAGCCAGAAACTCACCGCGATTGCCTCCGGGGCCGGCGTACATTTTTACGTTGGCGCCAACGTACGGAGTGCCGGCGATGTAATTTGCTTCCAGGCCTTCAACATCCATGCAGAGATTTTGATGAGGGATGTAGACCAGTCCCGTGCGCGGTGAAAACGCTGACGGCTGCCAATCCTTGGCGCCCGGCGCGGCCGGACAAATTTCTCTTACAACTTTTCCAGCCTGTGGGTTTTTCGTTTCGTTGTAAATTAGTTGTCCGGAGTTGAGATCGACACCCTTCGAGGAGGTGATGTACGCATAAGAATTCGCGGACAGCACTTGTCCAGTGGTGCGATCGAGAACGTACACGTAACCGTTTCGTTCCGGTCGAACAAGAACCTTTCGTGTTTGGCCGTTCACCGGCAAGTCGAGCAGTATTTGTTCATTAACGGCGTCGTAGTCGTGCAGATCGTGAGGACTAAACTGGTAATACCAAACCGCCTCGCCATTCTCCGGCTTGCGCGCAAAAATCCCGCAGGTCCATTTGTTGTCGCCCGGACGTTGCTCGGGATTCCATGGTCCCGGGTTGCCGGTGCCATAGAAAATTAGGTCCTGTTCCGGATCATAGGAAATCCAACCCCACGTCGTGCCCCCTCCAATTCGCCAGGCGTCTGCGGGCCATGAAGAGATACCGAGATCTTTGCCTTTGTCTTGTGGATAGAAGGGATGGAAATTCTGACCGATGAGCACATCAGCGTCAGGACCGGTGTGATAAGCGCGCCAGGCTATCTTGCCCGAAGTCGCGTCAAGAGCGGTGAGCCAGCCACGAACGCCAAATTCGCCACCACTATTCCCAACCAACACTTTGTCTTTTACGACGAGCGGCGCCATCGTCATCGTTTCACCTTTGTTAATGTCGCCGACCTGTGTTTTCCAAAGTTCTTTGCCGCTGTCCGCGTCCAGTCCGATGGTGTAGTCATCGAGAGTGCTGAAAAAAATCTTGCTGTCGGCGTAGACCACTCCGCGATTTATCACGTCGCAGCAGGCAACTCCCTGTGATGCGGCCGCCGGTTTTGATTCATATTTCCATTTGACAGGCCCGCCCGGTTGCGTGAGGTCAAGCGCATAAACGATGTTGGGATATGGAGTGACAATGTACATCGTGTTGTTTGCCACGATTGGGGCCGCCTCGTGGCCACGCAACACACTGGTCGAAAAACTCCAGGCGAGTTTCAGGCTTGCAATGTTGCTGGAATTGATTTGATCGAGGCTGCTGAAACGTGTGCTGGCATAATTCTTCGCGGGCATGGTCCACTGCCCGTCATCTGTTTCCACTCCGGTTTGTTGGGCACCCGTCGGTTGGTTTTGAACACGATTCGGAAGCGCGGAAGATTGTGAGTTTTCCCTACGCGCGCAGGACGCGAGGGCAAGGTTCAGACATATAACGAGCAAGAGAAAGCCGGGGGCGTTTCTTCCAGTCATTTTCTCTCCGGACGCTAGCTGAAGCTGTCTTACAACGCGATGGCGAAAGCGAGTTTCATACCAGTATGGTCCATCACTCGATAGGGCTAGCTGTTGGCGGAAATCGAAGACTCGGGAAGCTGCGAGGTCGGACGCCTTGTACCAAAAATGCCTGATGCGAAATCTCGTTTGGCTTGTTTTAATACGACGAAAGCGTAATGACTTGAGGACGACACTCGCGTGATTTGGTATAAGTTTTTGTCTGAGTTCACCGAATGAAAATATTTCGCATGACCGAAACTGCGCCGGCTGAAACATTAGGTGAAGTGACAGACACTGCAACTTTGCCGCTCCGGAAGAGAATTCGCTCCGGCTTTAGCTGGCTTGTATCGTCGTCATTGATCGGGGAATTGATTCGTTTCGTTCGGTCAGTTGTTCTCGCGCGGCTGCTGCTGCCGGAGGATTTCGGGCTGTTCGGCATGTCGTTGACGATCGTGGCGGCATTGAATGCCCTCACGATGCTCGGGCTGGACCGCACGATTGTCGCAAACAAGTTCGACACCCGCGATGAACTGAGGGCACACCTGGACACAGTGTGGTCGGCGGGGCTCGTTAGAAGTTTGGTGATTACGCTGCTCGTCGCGGCGTCCGCTTTTCCAATTTCACGTTTCTATGGCCAACCACAACTCAACGTCATCATCCCGATTCTCGGATTCGTCAGTCTCATCCAGGGACTGCAAAACATCGGCCTGGTGCTTCTGCGCAAGGAGATCAGCTTCGCGAAAATTTTCTGGTACGAACTTGCGACTAACGTCGGCGGCATAGCGTTGACGGTCGCCCTGGCCGTGGTCATGCGAAATGTTTGGGCGCTGGTGATTGGTCTGCTGCTAACCACTGCCCTGGGGACGGTGCTCTCTTACGTTTTTCATTCGTACCGCCCGCGTTTGGCGTTCGAAAAAGTTGCGCTTCGCCGAGTTATTAGCCTGGGAAAGTTTACGCTGGTGATCGCGGTCGCGTCGTATGTGACCAACATGGCGGACAACGTCATGGTTGGGCGTCTACTCGGAACCAGTGCGCTCGGCAACTATTCTCTCGCCTTCAACATTGCCAGCGCTCCAATTAGCGTGCTCGTTTTCTCGCTGGGCACAGTACTCTTTCCCGCCTACGCCGAACTCAACACGCAGCATCCCAAGCGCCTGGAGCAGGCCGTTACCAAAGTGTTCACCATCGCCTCGATGATCATGTTCACCCTTGTAGTGCCGTTGTTCCTGCTTGCCGGCGATATCGTTCAACTACTCTTTGGCGGCAGATGGACCAGCGCCGGAAAAGTATTACGGGTCCTGGCGTTGGTTATTCCTCTGCGCGGGCTCAGTCTGCTCATGTCGACGGTTTTCTGGGGCTTGAACCGGCCAAAACAAGTGGCCGTGGGACAGACTCTCGAAGCCGCGGTCTTTCTCGTTGCACTGTATCCGTTGATAACGGCGTTCGGAGTGACTGGCGCAGCCTGGGCCGGTGTGATCGCGTACGCGCTTGCATGTATTAACCGCCTGGTAGCGATGAACAAGATTATCCCGGGCATCACGTCAAAACTATTTCGAATTTCACTTTCCCCGATCGTGGCGGCTGGCGTCGGGCTTCTGGCTGCCGGTGCTAGCCTGAGCTTTCTTGTCCCACTTCTGCCGCGAGTGATATTGGGCGGGCTGCTCGCAACGATCATTCCCGCGGCGATCTTGCTATTGCTCAGTGCTGATTTAAGAAGATGGCTTGTCGAGTGGTTCTCTTAAATCTATGAACTCTTCTCTTAAACTCATCCGGTCCACGTTGCCGAAGATGTGTAATCACGTCTTCGTCAGTTCCGCGTTCTGTTAGACTCAATTCTTGAGATGCCGAAAGCCCCTCTGTTCAAGAAAGAGATATTGATTGGCGTCTCCTTTCTCATTCTGATTCCATTGCTGGCACACTGGCTGTTCTCCTGGATGGGGTTTACTCCCACCGACGAAGGATTCACCCTTGCTTACAGCCGCAGGCTGCTGGATGGACAAGTTCCTCACCGGGATTTCATAATCATTAGACCCTTCTTATCTCCGCTTATCCATGTGCCCTTCGTGTTTTTCGGAGGCGCCTACACGTTTTGGCTTTCCCGGCTGTTCGTCTGGTTTCAATTGGCATGCATTTCATGGTGCTGGGTTCTCATCATCAATCGGACGATGAAGTTTCCTTTCTCACCCGGACAAGCATTTCTGGCGGCGATCATTTCGTTCGCCGCAACGGCCCACAGCAAACACCTTACGGCCTGGCACACAATTGATGGTCTATTCTTCATCGCCATCGGGTTGGTTCTTTGTATTAAAGGCAGGCAAATCCATAAGCTCCTGGGATATTTCCTGCTTGGTTTGGCGCCATTGTGTAAACAGAGCTTTATCTTCGTGGTTCCTTTGTCGCTCCTCATTCTTAACGATTGGCGTCAGGTCAAATACTGGATCGCGGCAGTTTTGCCGGGGCTCGCTTATGTCGGTTACCTGATATCGGCCCACGCTTTCTTTGACGCGCTCTTCCAATTAACGTCGCGTACGGAATTTTTGTCGGCCGGGCTTTTGCAATACTTAAGTAAGCGTGTCGCGCTTTCGTTTACAGTGGGCTACTTATCTCTATGGCTAATTCTTGGACGTTTTTTTAGATCGGAGAGCATTAAGAAGTGGATCGCAATTCTAATGCTTTACGGCGTGCCGCTGCTCGGGACGGCCGGCAGTTTGTGGTTCGGCGTCCTGGCAGGAACGTCTCTTGGTCTATTTGGAATTTTGGCAGGCGCCGCAGCCTATTTGCTAACTACAAACTCCGGACCGCAAACATGGAAACGAATATCCTTGCTCGTGTTAGCAGTGGCCTGGAGTGCCTCGATCTCAGGTGGCTATAAGACGCCTGCTTTGATGTCCGGCCCGATCCTGTTGGTGCTGACGGCTCACGTGTTCTCGCTGCAAAAGCAGCAACGCGCACTTCATTATTCGTTCATCATCGCGTCGCTGCTAATCGCCTTGAGTTTTGGCGTGGCGAGGACCCGCTATATTTATCGAGATCTGCCGGCGACTCAACTAACCAAGTCGCTCGATGAGGTATTGCCTGGAGCGAGGCATATTAAGACCAACCCGAACACGTTCGACTTCATGCGTGATTTGAACGAAGCGGTCAAACTTGTGGAAGCGGAGCACAAACGCTTTGCAATACTTCCGGACGTGGCCGCGTACTGGGTGAAAGCCGGCCAACAAAATCCTCTACCCGCGGTCTGGCCGCACGCCGACGAGTTGAGCACGACGTTACTCATGGATCGTTTTGTCGGTGCCATGGAGGCAAGCCGCGCCGATACCATATTCATCGTGCAAAAAGTAGAGGCGAAAGAGCTGGCGCGCGGCTTCGTGCCCTTACCGAGCAATGAGTATTATTACGTCGTTGGGTACGCGCGCTCTCACTTCGTCAAGGTTCACGAAACCAATTACTTTGAGCTTTATAAGTGATGAAGGGTTGGGTTGAGCCGCGTGCATCCAGCTCGTCATCGAGCGGGATTACGGACCTTCTTCTGCAGCGCGGCCAGACGATGACCGACGATGGGGACTTTGAGCAGACGATTTCGCCAACGCAGCGTAAGCGCGCCGTGAAAAGTGAAATCACTGTGAAGTTGACGAAGGTAGCGTGCGGCAGCCCGTCCTTCCGCCTCGAGATCGGCATTACCGTTTCTGCTGTATTCGGCGATCACTTCTTCATACACCTCAACCACGCGGGCTATCGCTGTATCGCTTCCGGCGGCAGCGCGTATTCTTTGTGAAACCGCACGCGCATCGTGGTTGTCATAACGGGCAATTTCTCTCTCGATGGCCTCAACCGTAAGTGGGCCTTGCAAAGTTCGAATTCCAAAATTCAAACGGCGTAGCTGGTCCAACTCGCGCGCAGTTACCATTGGCCCGGAACCGCCGGCGTCGCAAAGAATCACTGCCGCGCCCACCGCCATCGCTTCCAGCGCGCACCGGGCCTTGGCAAAAACGATGTCATACTTCCCCAGTTCCAATTCCGGTGTTTCGCAGACTTTTCCCGCCGCCTCTCCGACGACGTCAAGCTGGATTGACGAACGAAGACACGCCTGACGGATCACTTTCAAGTGCGTTTGCTCGCTGGCGTAATTACTAAACACCAACGCGCGGCGAGGACGATCAGTTAACGGGTTACGTGGCTTGAACCGCTGAAGATCGACGAAATTGAGAATCACGCGAGCCTTGCTCTCGGCAATGCCATGCTCAACCGTCAGACGGTCGTAGCAGGTGTCATCGACGGCCACGTATCGCAAAATTCTGGGAAATATCGGCGGGCCTTCAAGCCAGTGCTTCCAGCTATGACAAAAATAGACGGCTGGGACTCCCGGGTAATGAAGCAGGGCAGTCATAGTCTCGACGTGCTGGTTGCCATGTATGATGTCGGGCTTGTTCTCCAGAGTATCGAGATTATCGGTAACTGGAATGGTGGCGGCTCTGAGTTCCTGGGCCACACTGCCGTGATCTCCCAGGCTATAGACCATCGGCTGATGACCCTGAGCCAGAAGCGTCTTAGCGAGATCGCGCACGTATAGCTGAGTTCCGCCGCGCGACGATAAGTCAAAGTTGGTGATTAATACGCGCAAACTGCTTCTTCACTTTCGGAAATAGATCCGTCATAACAGCTGTCGAACGCGTAAGTTCACCGGCACACTTGAGAAGCAATTTCATCTCGTCAAATCGAGGTAGCTTTCTCGAGACCTTCAAGAGGACTTCGCTGTTCGACAAACTCTTGCAGCGCGTTAGCGATAGGTAGGACGTGCTCGCGGTATCGGATTACGCTTTGATAATTGCCTTCGGCCACACGCAGCTCACCATAACGTTCGTAAAACGGTAACTGATTTCCGAAGTCACGACCGATTACCTTTTCATCAGCCGGACGTAAACACTCGATTCGATAGGCTTCAAGGCCGAGCGAATTGTACTGAAGCGTCAGATTAGCGCCAAGTTCGGCATTGTGCCTTAAGACTTGCAGATCCCCAGCGAGCGCGGCGTCGATTTCGGAACCCAACTCCTGAAAGCTGCGCGCCATTTCCAGTTTTCGTTGGAAGGCATCATCTGGAAGGTGAAGCCATGTTGCCTGCGCGCGCAATGCCGGCGGGTAAGTATCATGGCGACCAACTAACAGAAAGTCTCTGTTCGCAATCGTCCGTCCGTAACAGCGTCGCGCGATTTCAACCGCCGCGTTAATGATCAGCCGGCAAACGTCATGAGTGGGATTGAATCCTTCAATCGCATCTCCCGCGACCGACTCAGCTTCGTCACGCCCAAGCGACTCGGCGAACTCGTCGGCAATGTTCAAAAACAGCTCGAAGTCATGAGTCAGGATTGCCTGGTAAATCTCCGCATCAGTCAGCCGACCATAGATACAGCCTTGCTCTGCGCCCGCCTGCCTAAGAATATTCGTAGTCGATTGAATACGCGACTGGCCTGAACGGCCTGAGCCGTCGGTGAGCACGAAAACCCGAGGCCGCACGGTCTCAAGCCATCCATGAACGCACAATTCGTGACCGGGATGAGCAATGAATAAGAAGTGCTTTCCGAAGCTGGAAGATTTAGGCATTAGTTGGGGATGTTAGCTGAACAAGGCTGTCAGTCAAAATCTTTTCGACGTGTCCCGAGGGTGGGACATTCGTCATGCGAGTTAAGTCTCATTAAAACAGACTCGGCCGAAAGCCTTGATGCAAGGTAGTCTCATACATGCAGAATCTCGCGGTAATATCTCAAGAGTGTTTCTACTGTATTGTCTGGTGAAAACTCAAGAATTCTTTGCCGCGCCGCTGCGCCTATCTGCTCCAGCTTCGGATCTACCCACGACGAGATAATTTTCTCCGCCAGTGCTTCCGGGTTGTTCGGCGGGACGAGAAACCCCGTCGCGCCTTCGCTAATCAGTTCCTCGAAGCTCGTACCTGTGGTCCCGATCACTACCTTCCCGAGACCGATCGCTTCCATGCCGGCATTTGACAAGTTTTCTATCAAAGACGGTAGAACTACGAGGTGTGCCCCCGCGATCACCGGATAGAGCCGACTGTGCCGCAGTTTGTCCAGCACGACGAGTCGCTCGGTGTAATTGCCACAGAGCGCGCGCGCATAATCCGCCATGGACGGCGCGAGAACGGATTTCGTGTCGCGACCGACCAGAACCGCATACGCGTCCGGGTATTGTTTCAGAACGCGCGGCAAAGCCTGGGCGAGTGTGTGAAAGCCCTTATGCAGTTGGAAGCGGCCAAAGAACAGTAGATATTTTTTGCCCTTCAAGAATCGATCATAAACCGAGCTATCGCATTCGTGAGTTTCAAGATAGAACGGCGGGCGAATCACACGCACGTCACTCAGTCGCGCTTCCTTCGTCAACATTTGTTTGAGCGCATGACTGGGGGTGTAAACAAATCGGCTCCGTCGCAATTGCAGGCCTTCCAATCTCTTCACCATTCTGGAATCCAGCGTTCGCTTCACTCCATCTGCGTCATTTAAGGCTGGCCGGTAGGATGAAGCGCGCAAAGCATGCGGGACTCGAAGGCGATACATCGACACCAAACCACAGCACGAATAATTGGGGAACTGGACGAGATGAAGGGGATGTTGGGAGTTAAGCGATTTCAGCTTGCGATAAACTTTCACACTGAAGTCCAGAAGTTGAATCGTGGACGGCAAGTTGTGCCGACTCAACCGATCTACATGAAACCAGCCATTGCTGTTTCGAATGCGATGGACCTTAACGCCGTCGTGCTCAAATTCAGCTTCATCAATTTCCGATAAAGTCAGGACGTGGATATCATGGCCCAGGTGGGCCAGCGCCGCGGCGACTCGATGAAGATAGTTGGCCAGGCCACCATCAAAATACTTTTCAGTCACATATTCCGGCGTTGCGAAGGCGATTCTTAGAGATTCACTACGCGCGTGCTCAACCTCTGGCCCCGTTAATTGTTCCTTCGACAGATACATCGCTGATGCTTGTCCTGCCTTCTCCCTCACCGATTGAACCGTTGTTATCACGACAAGCTTATGTACAAGTGGTAATATAAACTAGTTAAAAGAACTGTTCTTTCCTAATTCAACTTGCGACATCGGGATTTGTCCTAACAAAGCATCTTCTCTTGCCGTCGGCTGTGTTTCACGCACGACGCGACTACTGAGGAGATGTTAAATGCCCCAAACTGCACAATCAGGGCCCATTCAGAACAAGATTCTGGCTGCGCTTTCGGCTAAAGAATATGCCCGGCTGTCGCCACACCTGGAACTCGTCTCGCTGCCCCTCGGCCAAATCCTTTACAAGACAGAAGATCGGATCAAATACGTTTACTTCCCCAATTCAGGGGTCGTATCCTTCGTCGCGCATATGAAGGAAGGGGCGAGCATCGAAGTAGGCTTAGCGGGCAGCGAAGGTATGGTTGGGATCCCCATTCTCTTTGGCGATGACGTTTCTCAAAACGAGGCCATCGTGCAAATTGCCGACGGTGGAATGCGGATGAAGGCGTCGGTGCTTACTGAAGAGTTGAAGCGGGATGGAGGAGAACTCGAACCGCTGCTCAAGCGTTTCGCACTGGCGCTGATGAAGCAAGTCTCGCAGACCGCGGCGTGCAATCGCAACCACCACATAGGCCAGCGTCTGGCGCGCTGGTTGCTGACTTGCCACGATCGGGTTAAGGGTAACGAGTTAAAGCTGACGCAGGAGTTTATCGCGGAGATGCTCGGCACGCGCCGATCCGGCGTCAGCGAGGCGGCAGGAATTTTGCAAGAGGGCGGGTTGATCCGTTACTCACGCGGAAATATTAAGATTCTCGATCGCGTAGGCCTGGAGGAATTTGCCTGCGAGTGTTACGCCACAGTTAAGGTAGCGTCCGATCGCCTGTTTGGGAAATAGAGTTTTTGCAGCGCGCAGTTTATGAAGCGGGATCAACAAGTCTGGGCGGCGAAGCGAGCTTGACTGACTTGGCCAGGCCTAACAACTGCAGCACGCGAATGCCCCACCAGTTGAAATCAATCTCATACCACTTCAAACCATGACGAGCCGAAGTTGGATAGGCATGGTGATTGTTGTGCCAGCCTTCGCCAAAAGTAAGCATGGCTACCCACCAGCTATTGCGCGAGTCTTCACCAGTTTCGAAACGTTTCGTTCCCCACAAGTGAGTCGCTGAATTGACCAGCCAGGTGGCTTGCAGCCCGAGCGTTACCCGCAGGAACACGCTCCACATCATCACCCCCCAGCCGCCAACAAAAAGCAGAACGACCGCAAGGCAAATTAAGGGCACCGGGTAATAGCGACTGAGCCAACGATAGAATCGATCTTTGCTGAGATCGGGAGCATAGCGCGCGATCACGTGGGCTTCGTGGTTCTGCGCGGTACCACGCAGAATCCAACCAACGTGCGACCACAAGCGGCCGTCGCGCGGCGTATGCGGGTCGCCGTTCTGATCGGTGTGTGCATGATGAATGCGATGGGTGGTGGTCCATTCTATTGGACCACCCTGTAGAGCGAGTGAGCCGCAAAGCACCAGAAAATATTCGAGAGCCTTGGGAACCTTATATCCGCGGTGCGTTATCAGCCGGTGGTAACCCATGCCAATGCCGAGGCTACCCGCGATCCAATACAACACAACCGCGCAAACAATCGCCTGCCAATTCCACATGAAAAGAGCGGCGACCGCGGCGAGGTGAAATGCAGTCAGGAAAGAACCCAGACCCCAGTTGATAGCCTGACGTTCGGGCATCGCTTCACTTTCCTGAATGTTCTCCAACTCAATCCTCCGCGGCGATTGGATTACCCACCCAATAGGTGGTACTGGCACGCACCCGCGTTATCTTGCGCGGCGCGGTCGAAATGAACGCGTTCCAAAATTCGCAGCTCTGCGCCCGGGAAATGAAGGCGCCTTGGTCGGCCTCACTGCAGCCGAGTTTGAACCGCCGAACGCAGGCATGACTACACGCTCGATTGCCTGGCCAGTCAAACGTTCGATGCCCCGCATGGAAAGTTCTTCAGCCGGAGTTACTAGCGTAATCGCGCGACCAGGTTTTCCGGCGCGGCCACTGCGGCCGATACGATGCACGTAATCTTCAGGCGCCATGGGCACATCATAGTTAATCACGTGTGAAATCGCATCCACGTCGATGCCGCGAGCGGCGATGTCGGTGGCCACCATCACGCGCGTTCGGCCGCCCTTGAAATCGCGCAAGGCTGCTTCGCGCTGCGGTTGGGTGCGATCAGCATGAATTCGATTCACGCTGTGATCGCGCGCGCTCAAAATATGAGAAAGACGTTCGGCACCGCGGCGTGTGCGAGTAAAGACCAGCACGCGCTCAAATGGTTCACGTTCTTTTTCGAGTAGTTCCAGCAGCAGCGTGGTTTTTGATTCCGCGGCAACGGGATAAGCAAATTGAGCGACAGTTTTCGCTGCGCCGCCGCGTTTGCTGATCTCGATCATTTTGGGATCGCGCAGCGTTGTCCGGGCAATTTTCTCGATCGAAGGCGACATCGTTGCCGAGAAGAGCAAGGTTTGCCGTGTAGCCGGCAGTTTCTCAAGCACGCGTCGAATCGAAGGCCAGAAGCCCATGTCGAGCATGCGATCGGCTTCGTCAAGCACGAGTACTTCAACTCGCGACAAATCCAGCTTTTCGCGTTCCATGAAATCAAGCAATCGGCCAGGCGTAGCAATCAGCACGCCGGCGCCGCGGCGTAAAGCCTCGCGTTGTCGCTGCATACTGGCGCCGCCGATGATCGCAACACAGCGCGGGCTGCTCTTTAGAGCAAAGTCGCGATAAGCGCTTTCGGTCTGCAATGCCAGTTCGCGCGTTGGCGCGATGATCAAAACACGAATGCCGGGAAGTGACTTGGCCTTCAGTCGTTGAATAATCGGAAGCAGAAAGGCGGCGGTCTTGCCCGTGCCGGTTTCAGCGCAGCCGATCATATCGCCGCCGCTGAGCACGATCGGAATCGCGCTGCTCTGTATTGGTGTAGGTGTGGTGTACCCAAGGGCGGCGCACGCGCGCAGCAACTCGGGTATCAAATTTAGTTCAGTAAAGTTCATCTGTTCTTTCCGCGCGCACTCATTTAAGCGCGCAATGTGTTGACAAGAAATTGTTGATTAACCGTGGGATGCTTCTCAAAGCATCGCCGATAAGCAACAACTTACCAGCGTGGCTCGCGGTCGTCGCGACTTCCAAGTCGCAGTTGCCACTGCCTCCACCACCACGATTGTATGCAGATATACCTTTCCCATATAGGGAATGAAAAGAAGCGGCGAAACGGATGGGCTTCGGTGAAACGGTAGCAGTCGAAGGACCAGGATCGGATGCTCAAATGAGCGGCTTCGTAAGTGAAATCAGCCTGCTCTCGAACTATCCAAAACGCCAGCGCGGATTTGTGTTTTTGCGCGGGGCGCATCACCGTCGATGCGCGAGAGAAGGATTAACTGCCAGCTAAGATGCCTTATTTATGGCCCAAGTTGCAAGCCGTCAGGAGACAAACGGGCTGTTTGCCTTAATAACCGCGAACTTTTTCATTGGGACCGCGGGCGTCTCGCCAGCCGCGCAGCGTTACCAAACATGGTTGAGTTGAACTATTCGCGCTACGCGCTCACGCGTGCGGGAGGCCCGCGGTCCCAGGATTCACTCGCAGCACTGCTGCGCGAGCCGCAACAAACTATTACCCCAAAACGCCCGCCCCACACACGTAATCGTCGTTCGCTCTGGCGGCGCTTTCTGAGTTATCAACAAAACCCTTCGTGATACTTGAGATTTCCGTTACCACACTGAACCCTCCAACGTTGGCACACTCGTTGCCAAAGAGTCAGCGACGGAGGCTAATCGATGAAAAAATTTCTTGCCATTCTTATTTCAGTGATTGTACTTAGCATGACTGCCCTGCCAGGCGCGGCACAGACGCGCGGCCGTCGTTCAAACACGCAGACTTATTCTCGCTACGATAATCGATACGATCGCAACGCCCAATACGATCCGCGGTACGACCGCAGCGCCTATCCAAACAATCAGACCGTCTACCAGGACTACTACCGTTATGACAACCGTTCAGTCTGGCAGAAGCACCAGGACAAGCTCACTACTGCGGGGGGCGCTATGGCTGGAGCACTTCTTGGCGGCCTGATTGGCGGGAAAAAGGGCGCGATAATTGGTGCGGTTACCGGTGGCGCCGGTGCGGCTGTTTACACATACAAAATTCGCGATCGTTATCGTCGTTACTAAGATCGCGTAACGAGCTCGGTTGCTGGTTGAAAAATTAGCGACCTTGTTTGAGGCCCGGATGTGAAGGGGAGAGCACATCCGGGCCTCGGCATTTCTGCAGCCCGCAAGCCCGACCGGTGCTGCTGAAGTTTGAGACTATCAGTTCAGAGCCCACCCTTGAGACTGCCGGTTTTGGCTCTCAACCGAAAACGCAACCTCAAGCTTGTACTGTAAACTGCTTGAGTACCAGGCCGACCGGACAGTTTGCGCCAAAACGCAGAGTTCGCTTAACGTAGGCACTCTTGAAACGTTCAGAGTGAAGCAACGATTCCTTCCAGCGAACTCTTGATGAAGCACCACGCCGGCCGCCTTCGAAAATTCTTACCAAAACTTTTACTCATTGTTCTGGGATTGTTGTTTGGCGCCGTCATCGCCGAGATTGCCTTGCGCGTAACCGGGTATTCATATCCGGAGTTTTACGAGCTGGATCAAACTCGTGGTTATGGTCTTCGTCCGGGTGCTGCGGGTTTGTATCGTAAAGAAGGCCGGTCGTATGTGCGCATTAACTCCGACGGTCTACGCGATCGGGAACACCCGTTAACGAAACCTGCCAACACTCTGCGCATCGCGCTGATCGGCGACTCTTATGCTGAAGCTCTCGCGGTTCCTCTGGAGCAGACCTTCTGGTCGGTAATGAAAGACAAACTCGGTGAATGTGATGCCGGTTCCGGCAAAGCCATTGAGGTTATCAATTTTGGCGTCTCGGGCTACGGAACTGCACAGGAACTTCTGACGCTTAGAGACAAAGTCTGGAAATATTCTCCGGACGTCGTGATGCTGGCCGTGACCACGAACAACGATGTAACGGACAACTCGCGGACGCTGAAAAAGGTTGATGAAATCCCTTACTTCGTTAATCGCGATAACCAACTGACGCTCGATAATTCATTTCAAAGCTCGCGAACATTTCTTTGGCGGCAGTCCCGCCTCAATCGGTTGGGGCGCTGGTTGCGCGACCACTCGCGCGTCGTGCAAGTCGTAATCGAAGGCCACCACGCCTTGAAGATCATAAGTGCATCCTGGCGCGCACGCTGGTCGCAACCCGAATCGCCGGCCGCGCCAACAACATCGCCAGGTCAAAAACCCAACGATTCATTGGGCGAAGCGGAATTGGGCACCGACAATCTTATCTATCGCGAACCACAAGCCGGGGTTTGGACCGATGCCTGGCAGGTGACGGAAAGCTTGATCACGAAAATTCGTGACGAAGTTCAAGCACGCGGTGCAAAGTTTTTGCTGGTCACGCTCAGCAATGGTCCGCAGGTGTTGCCCGACCACAACGTGCGCGAACAATTGCAAAAGCGGCTGGGTGTCGCCGATCTGTTTTATCCCGACAATCGCATTCGCTCCCTCAGCGAGCGCGAAAATATTTCCCTAATCACTCTTGCGCCGGAGTTGCAGCAGTTTGCCGAACACAATCAGGTTTACTTGCACGGGTTCGATAAAAATATAGGCAACGGTCATTGGAATGTCGTCGGCAATCGTGTGGCCGGCGAACTGCTCGCGAAAAAAATCTGCGAAGGTGCGCTTCTCAAATAGCGCCAGAGGCGGAGTTTCTGCTAGAAATAGACCAAACAACTTTTGCCGGAGATCCGAATGCAATATTCCGAGAACGTACTTGCGCTTATTGGCCACACGCCGCTGGTCAAACTACACCGATTAACACGTGGAATAAAGGCCACCGTGTTGGCGAAAATGGAAAACCTGAATCCTGGTTTTTCGGTCAAGGATCGCATCGGCGTGGCGATGATCGCGGCGGCGGAAAGCGAAGGCAAACTAAAGCCCGGCGGGACAATCGTTGAAGCAACTTCGGGAAACACCGGCATCGGACTGGCGCTGGCCGCCGCTGTCAAAGGCTACAAATGTATTTTTGTGATGACTGACAAAGCGTCGGTCGAGAAAGCGCGCTACTTGAAAGCGCTTGGCGCTGACGTCGTGATCACTCCCGTCTCTGCCAAACCCGGGACGCCCGATCATTACGTTTCGACCGCTCAGCGGATTGCGAAAGAAACGCCGAACTCTTTTTATCCCGACCAGTATTCCCATCCGGCAAATCCGGAAGCTCATTACCGCACCACTGGGCCAGAGATTTGGCAGCAGACTGAAGGCAAGATTACACACTTCGTCGCGGGCATCGGCACGGGAGGCACAATTTCCGGCACCGGCCGCTTTCTAAAAGAGAAAAATCCCAACATCAAAATCGTGGGCGCGGATCCATTCGGTTCAATCTTCAAGACCTACAAGGAAACGGGAAAGATTATTGAAACCACGCCTTATCTGGTTGAAGGAATTGGCCAGGAAGTTGTGCCGCCGAATGTGCATATCGAGTACATCGATGAGGTAATTAATATCAGCGATGGCGATTCGTTTGAGATGTCGCGGCAGTTGGGACGAGTTGAAGGAATCTTCTGCGGCGGCTCAAGCGGGACAAATCTCGCAGCGGCGCTCCAGGTCGCTCGAGATTTGGATGAAGACGCCATCGTTGTTTTTATTATCTGCGACACCGGCGAACACTATCTGAGCAAACACCATTCGGATGAATGGTTAAAAGAGAAGCGTCTGCTCGAGCCGCAGAAGATGACTGCCGGTCTCATAAGCGGCACCAAAGGGGACCACGCGCCGCGCTCGTTGGTTTGGGTTGCTCCGGCGGACAAGGTTTCGGATGCGCTCGCGAAGATGAATGAGTTGGGACTGACCCAGCTTCCAGTACTTGAAGAGGGCAAGCCGGTTGGTTCTTTGCGAGAAAATCGCGCGCTGGCAAAAGTTGTGCGCAACCGGCATCTGCTGGAATCGCCTGTCAGCGAAGTTATGGAAGAAAGTTTTCCCACGGTTGACGTCGATGCCAGCGCCTACGACGTCACACACCATCTGCAATCCAGTCCCGCCGTGCTGGTTGAGGAGTATGGCCGCATCACGGGAATCATCACCAGGCATGACGTGCTGGATCTGAAAATGAATACCACCGGGCCGTTGAGTTGATTTAGTGCGGATTCAGGTTGAACACGCTAATGATTATCGACGCTGCTCCAGCTCTTGAGTCGCAGTGTCATGAGGTCAGTACCGCCTGCGGTAGCGGGTGGGTTCTGATTCGGTTTCACAATCTTAATAAAGGTAACTCATGAAAGTCGGCATTCTTGGATCAGGCGAAGTTGCCCAGGCGCTCGGCGACGGTTTCGTCAAGCACCGTCATGAAGTAATGCTTGGTACGCGCGATCCGGCGAAACTGGCGGACTGGGCGCCAAACAATCCCGCGGCTCGCGTTGGTAGTTTTGCCGAAGCCGCGGAGTTTGGTGAACTGATTGTCCTCGCAGTGAACGGCAAGGCGTCGTCAGCAGCTTTGGGCCTGTCGGGAGCCGATAACCTGACAGGGAAAACGATCATCGACGCGACCAATCCGATCTCGGACGCGCCGCCAGTCAATGGCGTCTTAAGTTTTTTCACCAAGCAAAACGAGTCGTTGCTGGAACAACTGCAACACGAATTCGCGGACGCGCACTTCGTTAAAGCGTTCAATTCAGTTGGTAGTGATTTGATGGTGAGCCCGAGACTTGAGGGTGGACGCCCGACGATGTTCATTTGCGGGAACGACGCATCAGCAAAGAAAGCAGTGACCGAGATACTCGATCAGTTTGGCTGGGAGACTTGCGATATGGGAGCGGGCGAAGCCGCGCGCGCAATCGAGTCACTGGCGATACTGTGGTGCATTCCCGGCTTCCTGCGCAACGAATGGACGCACGCCTTTAAGCTGTTGCGCTAGCTGATTCAGGACAGTGATGCAGTTTTGAATTAAGAGCCCGGCTGTGGCAATGAGGTCAGTACCGTCCGCGGTAGCGGATGGGT
>DNND01000138.1 GCA_003488005.1 Blastocatellia bacterium
CACTGCGTTGAAGAACCCACCCGATGATCTCCTTCCCCGAGTGAGTTGTATTCGAAAAGTTAATTTCGCGGGTGAATGGTAAATCGTGAATGGTAGTTGAGTGGCGGCAGAAAACGATTAACGAATAACAAGAACCAAGACGAAATGTAAGAAGTTAGCGGAGTTGAGATCAGCGCGACTTGAGATCAAAGCGATTCGTTTCGTCAGAACGGCTTTAAGCCACGGTGCTAATGAAATCGCTCCGCGTGATTACTGTGGCTGGACTACTGCGAACGGCATTAACCGCACCAGCATCGGCAACTTTTGCAAAGCCCATAAACACACCGGTCCGCGGACGTCGTTTGCCGGTTTCACAGCGCGCCCTTGGCTTCAGATTGAGTTTCTTTTTCGGCGAGTAGCTGCTGAATCAGTCGCTCGGCTTCGTCATAGGCCCCTTCGCCAACGTGCTTCCAACGAATTCGTCCTTGCTTGTCCAGTAGAAACATAGTTGGCCAGGCTTCGACGTTATAGGCGTTCCATGTTTGGTAATCATTATCCGTTACTACCGGGTAATGAATCTCCAGGGAAGCAACCTGGCTGCGCACTTTTTCTACTTCTCTCTCTTCATCAAACTCAGGCGAGTGCACGCCAATAACGATCAGACCCTGGTTGCGATAGCGATCGTGCCAGCCCTTGATGAACGGCAGCGTGTTACGACAGTTGTAGCAACCGAAAGTCCAAAACTCGACTAGCACGACGCGACCGCGCAGCTCCTTTAACTTTAGTGGTTCTGAGTTTATCCAATTACCGCTGGCCAGATCTGGAGCAGTAGCAGATTCCGAACTGTGGTAGGTGAAGGAGTAGCCGAGGAAGGGACTCAGCAATCGCTCCGTGTAACCAGTAGCGTAGACCGACACTGCTACAATGGCGACACCCACCGCAATTCCGATTAACATATTCTTTCGTCGGTCCATAAATTCAATCCTCAACTACGCAGCCCTGCGCCGTCATCGCGCATAAGAGCCCGAACGTAGCCCGCGCGTTGTCTGCCGCCGAGCAATTACGCTTAACATCGACAAATGCTTTCGCAAATCCTGGCGTTTAGTTAGCCAAACTTCACATCGTCAGTACAACGCGGAACTGGGCGTCACCGCTCAGCATGCGCGCATAAGCCTCGGCCGCTTTTTCAAGTGGAAATGTTTCGATCATCGGACGCACGCCGGTTAGTTCTGCGAATCGCAATGTGTCCTCGGAATCAGTTGGTGTTCCAGAAGCCCAGCCTTGAATTGTTCGACTTCCGCTGATGAGTTGTATCGGTGTGACCTCGATCGGATCAAAGTCCGCGCCGATGACCAGGAGCTTGCCGTTCGGGCCCAAGCCGTCGACCAACTCGGACATGGCTTTCGAGTTTGGGGCAGTGCATAAAATTACTCGTGCGCCGCCCAGTTTTTGCAGTTCCTCGGCGGCGTTTGTCGCTTTACTATCCAGGTACACGCTCGCTCCGAGTTTTTTAGCGAGCGCCGCGTTTTCCGGGCCGCGTCCGATCGCCGCGACTTTGTAACCAAACTTGCTGGCGAATTGAATTCCGAGGTGGCCAAGTCCACCGATACCCTGCACTGCGACAAGATCGGAAGGGAGTGCGCCACTATGGCGGAGGGCGTTGAAAGTTGTAACTCCGGCGCAGAGCAATGGTGCTGCTTCAACGTCACTCAAACTTTCCGGTATCGCCGCGAGTGCCTCTACGGGAGCCAGCATGTACTGTTGGTACCCGCCGTCATAGCTGATGCCGGCTATTTTCATGTTCCGGCAATTGCCAAAATCTCCGCGCCGGCACGAGATGCACGTGCCGTCGTGGCCGCCGTGCCAGCCGACACCCGCGCGTTGTCCCACTGTCCACTCGGAAACACCGGCACCTACCTCATCAATGATGCCCACAACTTCATGTCCTGGAATGCGGGGATATTGAATTCCGGGCCACAAGCCTTCTTTTGTGAGCATGTCACTGTGGCAAACGCCACAGGCCTGCACCTTTATGCGCACTTCTCCGGAGTCAGGCTCAGGAATCTCGCGCTCTACGATTTGGAAATCCGCTCCCGGTGCGGGAATCTGCGCCACCTTCATGGGTGCTACTGCGACTTTTGTCGTTGCCATAAATTCTCCTCTAGATTTTGAACTTCCTCGTCAAGATCTACTCATACTCCCGAAGATCGTTGCCAAATTCGTGCGGAGGCAACCGTCGAGTTTCGATACCGCTGGAGCGACGTACTCGTCCTTGTCGTAACTGCACACTGTCGCGCCCCCCTACGTAGCAGCCCCGCAGGGGAGTTAGCCCTTCTTGATCGCGGCCTCCAGGTTGCCAAGCACACCGAGCTGGCCGAGCAGGATGGTTCCGGCGTAATTGCAGTCGAACGCGCTCACCTTCCCGTTCTCAAGACGGAAGATATCGACGCACGGGACGTCGATCTTCTTCCCGGTAGCGGGGATCGTTCCCATGCCCATGGGAAGGTCACCTCGGTGGGTTCCTTTCAGCGAGAGCTGAACGACGACGACGTCACCGTCAAAGTAGAGGTCGTGGAGTTCGCGGTGCATGTCCGGAAATGCAGCCGAGTAGATGTCGGCCGCGCGTGCGACATCGTCGCCGCGGTATGTGACTCCGGCAGGGACGTCCCACCAGTAGCCGTTCTCGGTGAACAGTGACCGAAACCTCTTGGGCTCCTTCTCTGCGACCGCGTACAGATTGCGGATAGTCTCTTCGTTTGAAGCCACCGTGGTTTCCCTTTTATTAGTAATCGGCCAGGCTGCGGTGCGGCATTCCGCCAACACACGCCCGGCGAAGAATCGTTAGGACGTTTGCGCTGCGGACTTTGAACTCCCGGTTGCGGCTTCTTCGATAATGTCCGCAACGGCCTGAGGTTTAGATACGTAGATGGCGTGGCTGCCTCCGACCTCTCTAACGGTCGAACCAGCGCGACGCGACATAAATTGTTGTGCGGGCGGCGGTATCATCTTGTCCTCGGTGACGACCAGGTACCAACTCGGTTTGGTTTTCCACGCAGGTGTGCTAACTGGTCCATTGAGAGCGTCCAATCCCCAGGGCACCTGGGAGTTCGCCATGAACTCAGCTTTTTCTTGCGGTACATCCCCGGCGAATGATTCCGCAAATTTCGCTTTATCAAGCATGAGAAAGCCGTCAACGGGCGGTAGGATCGGCGG
>DNND01000060.1 GCA_003488005.1 Blastocatellia bacterium
CGTGGTGGTACTGACCTCATCGCACCGGCGTTCATCCCAGCGGCTGATGGTTCAGAAGCTAGAAGCGGCGGCGGCGGCGCTCGCGGCCCTGAATAGCGGTCGGGAAAAGTTCTTTCACGTTGAGAATTCTGATTTCATCGCCGTTGCGATTGATCACTCCGGCAATCAGCTTGCCGGAGGCGTCAGGCGCGTTTTCGGAACCGTAAGTGCCATTCGCAACCTCGATTGTTTTGCCTGGGGCATCTATCGCCAGTGCCAGTTGCTCGTCACCGTTCAACGCCAGAATGTGCAATGGACTGGCGGCGCGTTGTTGTGATTCCAGCAATTGCGATAGATCCAACACAGTCAACATCCGGCCGTGGATATTGACAACGCCGAGGACTGAAGCGGGCGCATGCGGCAGTGCTGCCGGTTCGCGCCATTCAGCGATAGTCATCACCTCGTCAGCGAATACGGCAAACTGAGCTGCGCCAAGACTGAATAGCTGTAACGTTCGCGGTTGTTGCTCCATCGCTCCAGCATTATAGCGTTAGGATTTGAAATGGCCCATTTCCCACCGAAACGCAGCACGGAAAACCTTCCGCTCGTGGCAGGCAACTTAACCGCAGGATACAATGCCACGGAAGCTTCCCCATTAACTTCTTTACAGACTGCCCGTTAAAAGCGGAAGACGCGGGTAAAACGAGAGGTCTTTCGATGGATGAATTCGATCGTTATCGATCCGACATGAATGAAAAGTTGCTCGGCAGCAACCACCTGGGCATCAAGCGATTTTTCGCGCTCGACACGCAGGCGTACGAAGACGGCGCGCTGGACAAGCGAACTAAAGAACTTCTCGGCCTGGTCGCTTCAATAGTGTTGCGTTGCGACGATTGCATCACCTATCACATCAAACAATCCGTCGCGGCGGGAGTAACGCGCCCGGAGTTTCTGGACACCTTCAATGTCGCGCTGGTAGTTGGCGGCTCGATTACCATTCCGCATTTGCGCCGCGCCATCGATCGTCTGGACCAGGCTCTTGCCGGGACGACCGACGATTCGCAGCCGCATACGCATGAATAAGTTTTGCCGCGGATTAACGCGGATTAGAAGGATCTGAAAAAGAGAAAGCAAAGAAGGCAAGTTTTTCTTATTCTTATCTGTGTAATTTCTGACCCGCATCTGTGTAATTTCTGATCCGTGCTTATCCGCGACAATCCGCGGCAAAATAAATTTTGAAAACTAATTTTTACAGCAGGCGTTTGATTCCGGCGATGGCGGCGGTAATTGTCTCACTGTCGTTTTTTGCGAACACAAATGCCACGAAGGGGCAGGATATGTCGGCACAGGAAACGACGCGCGTGCGCGCGCCCGAAATTACCGGCGGTCGCGGTTGGCTGAATACCGACAAACCGCTTTCGCTCGCCGCGCTCAAAGGCAAGGTCGTGCTGCTGGACTTCTGGACGTACGGTTGCATCAACTGCATTCACATCATTCCTGATCTCAAACAGCTCGAACATAAATACGCGAACCAGCTTGTCGTTATTGGTGTTCACTCGGCAAAGTTTGAAAATGAAAAGGACACCGAGAACATTCGCAGAATTATTTTGCGTTACGAGATAGAGCATCCGGTTTACAACGACGCCGAATTCAAGGTTTGGCAAAACTACGCCGTGCGCGCCTGGCCGACGCAATATTTGATCGACCCGGCGGGTTACATTATTGGAAAGGTTGAAGGTGAAGGCAACGCCGCGATTCTGGATCAAACAATTGCCAAGACGGTTGCCGAGTTTCGCAAGCGCGGCGAGTTGAATGAAGAGCCGTTAAAGTTGACACTCGAGCGCGCGAAGGTTGGCGACTTGCCGCTTGCCTTTCCGGGAAAGATTCTCGCCGACGCCAAAAGCGATCGTCTGTTCATTGCCGACTCAAATCACAATCGCATCGTCATCACAAAACTCGACGGCACTTTGCTGGAAACCATAGGCACCGGTGAGCGCGGCTCGGCGAACGGCGCTTTCGACAAAGCCACGTTTTACCGGCCGCAGGGTATGGCGCTTGAGGGCGACAATCTTTACGTGGCCGACACCGAGAATCACTTAATCAGATCGATAAATCTAAAAACGAAGACGGTTCAAACCGCGGCTGGAACCGGCCGGCAATCGCGTGATTACTTCTTGAAAGGACCGGCGCGGACCGTCAGTCTTAGTTCGCCCTGGGACTTGCAACTGCTCGGCCGCCAACTTTTCATCACCATGGCCGGCATGCATCAGATTTGGAAACTGGATCTCGACAAGAACGAGGTTTCAACCTTTGCGGGCTCAGGCCGTGAAGCACGGCTGGATGGACCACTCGCCGACGCCGGGTTTGCGCAACCGTCAGGCATTACGACTGATGGCAAGCGACTCTACATTGCCGACAGTGAATCAAACATTATTCGCGCGATCGATCCCGCGGCCGGCACCGTTGAGACTCTGGTCGGTGGCGACTTGTTTGAGTTTGGGGATGTAGATGGCAGCGGCGATGAGGTCCGCTTGCAACATCCGCTGGGCGTATTTGCCTACCGGAACAAAGTGCTCATCGCCGATACTTACAATCACAAAATCAAGGAACTCGATCCACAAGCGCGCACTGTTAAGAGTTTTCTTGGGACTGGTAAGCCCGGACAAACGGATGGCTCAACCGCCGCCTTTTATGAACCCGGCGGCTTGAGCGTGGCGAACGGCAAGCTTTACATCGCCGACACAAACAATCAGGCCATCCGCGTCGTGGACTTGAAGACAAAACAGACGTCGACGTTGAACATCAAGGGTCTTCAACCACCGGCGGTGCTTGCGGCGAATGTGTCGAATGAGAGTGACGTGGCCCCGAACTCTGAAGAGACTAAATTGCCGACGCAAACTTTGCGCACCGCCAGCGATAGCGCGCTCTCGATTTCCGTCGAATTACCGCCCGGCTATCATCTCAATCCGGCGGCGCCGCAACGTTATCGAGTTTCAGTTGAAAGCGGAGATAAGCAACTGGGGCTGCTGTCGGAATCACAGCTCGGCGCAACTGGCCGGGAAAAGGTCATAAGCGTTACCGCGAAGTCGCTGACGCTGCCTTTGCGCATTCCGTTTCGCACTCATGAACCGGGTGCGGCTGCGTTGCGCGTTCAACTGACGCTCTTTTATTGTCGCGAAGACAACACCGGCGTCTGCCGCATCAAGACTTTGGTCTGGAGGGTTCCGATTGAAGTCGCAAACAATTCAAGTGGCGCGAACGAAATCAGACTGCAAGGCAAGCTGCTTGCCGAATGAGGCTCATTGAACTCTTAGTCCAACGCTTAATCGTCGGCCAAGCGATGTCGCCAATAACCTGGTTCGCGGCTGCAATGCATTACTGCAACGATGAGTACGTAGTCCGACTCAATTGTATAAAGGATTGCGTAAGGAAAGACGTGGGCGAGGCAGCGATGTATGTCTTCTTCAATTATTGTCCAGCGCCTGGGTGTTTGCGCCGCTTTTGAAATCGCTTGTTCAATGGCATTTACGAATCGAAAAGACAATGCCGGCCCGCGCTGAGAATACCAATTTGCAGCCTCCTGATAATCTTCAAGCGCCTCTGGATGGAATTTGTATCTCATGCTGGCGGGAGATTACCAGGAATTGAAGATTAAATATGAGGTCTGTGGCCGGCCGGAAATTAACGGAGCGAGTCCCGCACCTTACGAAGGGCTTCCTCGCCGTCGATAGCCTCAACTTTGCCGGAGCGGACCTCATCGCGCCTGCGAATGGCTTCAGTAACCCAAAGGTGGTCAATCGCACCCAATTCGTCGGCGTCGAGACTCTCCACTAGTCGATCTGCCAGCCTCGCTCTCGATTCGCTCGGTAAGGCCATTGCTTGTTCAGCTAGTTGTTCCCAATTCGTAGCCATGTATCGAAGAGTATCGCAACCAGCCGATGGCATCAAGGCAGTTTCCCTCTGTCTATAACCAGGCTTGGTCATCGCTTGCTCCTCCTGCCTGTCACGAGTACCATCATCCTTCCCCCAAATTCGATTTCATAGGAGTGAAAGCCGTGGCTGATCAATCAGGAGTACAGGCCGTGCCTAACAAGCCCTTTCTTACTGACATCAAGACTTTGCGCGAACGCGCGCGCAAACATATCGAACAAGGCGCGGTTACCGAGGGTTACACCGCGGACCGCGACACCGTCGTCAAAATATTGAACGAAGCGCTGGCGACAGAAATCGTCTGTGTGCTGCGCTACAAGCGTCACTATTTCATGGCTTCGGGAATCAACGCTGAGAGTGTGGCTACCGAGTTTCTGCAACACGCGAATGAAGAGCAAGGACACGCGGATTTGATCGCACAGCGTATTGTGCAACTCGGTGGGGCGCCAAACTTCAATCCCGATGGCCTGACAACGCGAAGCCACGCCGAATATGTGGAAGGCGAAACTTTGATCGACATGATCAAGGAAGACTTAGTCGCCGAGCGCATCGCCATCGACAGTTATCGCGAGATGATCAACTATGTGAACACCGACGATCCGACCACGCGTCGCATGCTGGAAGGAATTCTGGCGATGGAAGAAGAGCATGCCGACGATTTGAATAATCTGCTGGAGAAGATTGGAACCTAGTTTCCTTAATTCGCTTTACTCTAATTGCCAGACCAACGAATCGGCGGGACCACGCAGGACTTGCCGATTCTCTGTTTTCACAGTCTTAGTTTTTCGTGGCAGTGGGTCGCGAGCTGTGATATAGATCCCGCGCCTTTACCGTCAGTTACAAACGTTCAGGCGATCTTCAACGCCGAACGTTTTGATCCTGAAACCAACAGGCTCAGTTTCCAACATGTCCGGCGCTGCTGTCCGATGCTTCCCACGATGCAAGCAGGCGATGCAGCTTCGCTCATTCACCCCCGAAGGAGAATCTGATGAGAAATAAACGCAAGTTTGAGTTAGGCAAATTCCGAATCGCGGTGGGTCTGCTGGCCCTCATGCTTTGTGTGCCGTCGCTCTCGCTGGGTTGGGGCGCCGGCGGACACATGATGGTTGCGTCGATCGCCTATAAACGACTTAATCCCAGAGCCAGAACTCAGGCTATGGCCTTGCTGGTGCGTCCGATAAACCCTGCAGCCGTTTCTGCAAAGAGTACGGACTTCGTCAACGCGGCACATTGGGCGGACGACCTGCGGCCGTTTGCAGAGTTTGACGCCTTTAAGCCGCTTCATTTCATCGATATCCCTTTCGCTACCGACGGCACGGTTTTGCCAGCCGATCTGCCCGATCCCGACAACATCGTGAAGGCGCTGGAAGACAACGTAAACATACTCAAGACCAGCACGGACAAGGATGCACAAGCTCAGGCGTTGCGCTTGATTATTCACTTCGTCGGCGATATTCATCAACCGCTTCACTGCTCGACGCGGGTAAGCGCCGCGAATCCGCAAGGCGATCGTGGCGGCAATCTGGTGGCTATCACAGTTGCGGGTAAACGAACCAACCTCCACAGCTATTGGGACGGCGGCATCGGAAAGTTTCCCAAGACCGGTGCAAACTTTGCGCCGCCTCCACTGAGCGAGATTCCCGCCGCAATAGCGCAGGCAAAATTCCGTAACCCCGCCACTGATCCCAGACTGAAGTTGAACGACCCATTTAACTTTCAAGCGTGGGCCGATGAGAGTTTCGCCCTTGCTAAGAGCACTGCCTACGACGACATTAGTACTGGTGGGACGCCAACTGCGGCTTACAACCTTAAGGCGTTGAAAGTGGCACGACAGCGAGTGGCATGGGGAGGTTATCGACTCGCCGCGCTCTTGAACGCAATTTGGCCTTAACAATGATTGAGTTGCAAAGGAGAGTTTGGCGGAAGATCTGAAGCTTAGAAGCACCTCTTCAATCGCTCGTTATCAGCTTCTCATAACTTCAGTGTAGAATCTGACAGGTCCACTTCCAAAGTTTTAAGAAAAATATTGGGCGTGATGCTTCTATCAAAAAAGCATCACGCTCGTTAGCGTAAAGACTCTTTTGCTCAAGAAAACAGACAACGGAAATGCAGGACGGCCCACGCTTTGTCGCAACTGCGGAGCAATTGTCGGCGCCGGACAGCAGCAGTGCGCGGTTTGCGGCGCTTCGGTAACTCAAGCGACAACGCGCAACCCGAGTGCGGCGCCTGACAACGAGACGCTGCGATTCGCCAGAGCAGTTCTCGATCGGCCTTACAAGTTCACGATCATCCTGCTGGTTGCGAATCTTTTTGTTTTCCTTTTGATGTGGCAATCAAGCGGGCTGACATCGCAGGCTTTGTGGGAGTTTCCCGAGCCGGTGCTGCTGGCTTATGGCGCGAAACTAAATAGTCTTATCAACGAACAACAGCAATGGTGGCGCTTTGTGACGCCGATGTTTGTGCACGTCAACCTGCCCCACGTTCTCATCAACATGTACAGCTTGTGGGTGGTTGGTCCATACGTGGAAAAACTCTACGGCTCGGCGAAGTTCATTGTGTTCTGGGTCTTGACGGGAATTGCGGGAGTGGTCGCCAGTTACCTGACTGTCCGCCCGGCGCTGGCCGTCGGCCCGGGACGTTTCTTATTCAAGAGTTCCGATGTTTTATCCGCGGGCGCGTCCGGCGCCTTGTTTGGTTTAGTAGGCGTGCTGTTTGTTTTTGGCATCAAGTTTCGTCGCGAGTTGCCCGAGGGTTTCAAGCGCGCCTTCGGCACGGGCATGCTTCCCATCATCATGATCAATCTGTTCATCGGTTATTTGGGGCGGGGGTTCATCGACAACGCCGCGCATCTCGGCGGGCTGGCGTCGGGAGCGATTTTGGCCCTGGCAGTCGACTATCGCCGGCCTGGCGAGAAAGCGGTGGTTGCAACCGCTTGGCGCGTCTTGCAAGTCGCTGCGATTGCACTCGTCGCAGTTAGTTTTCTTAAAACCGTGCAGCATTTCCGGAATCCGTTGCCGCCATCGCTGGTCCAGGTAGAGACGCCTGTGGTTGATGAGCGAGCGACGAAGTACGTCTCTTTCGCCAAGGCAATGAATGATGGCCAGGACGCTTTCTATCTGGCGTTAAAGGACCATAAGGTCGATTCTATCGATCCCGCCGTGAAGCAGTTAGAGACCGCGCCTTCGCTCGATCCCAGGGCGGATGGAATAAAGGACAGCCTTAAAGCGCTGCTCACCAGAGCGAAAGCCGCCGCGGCAAGCGTTGCGAATGCCAGGGTAAAACAGGCAGAACAAAGCTTGCTGGCAGATGATTTCAGCGATTGGAGCAAGCAGTACAATGAGTGGCTCAAGACTACGGGCCGGAGTTATGGAATCATTGAGGTGATGGAGCCGCCGTCGCCACAGTAGGAAGTGGCACAGACTTTAGTCTGTGGCTGCTAAGAAATCAGAGAGTGAAGGAACGTCTGATTAACTGAAATAGGATCAGTATTAGTCTTCCGACGCGTAGCGTCAGCACGAATTTAGCCCGACCTTTCAAGGCCGGGAAAAGCCCAGGTAAGGGTTTGCGTCGCGTAGCGACGCTTGAAACCATAGGATACGCAATCGTCGCTACGCGACGAGACCAGGGAGCCTGATCCCCCCGGCCTTGAAAGGCCGGGCTAAAGTCGTAACGACGCTACGCGTCAAAGACTTGATCAGAGTCGATTCGAAAGAGATCGCAAACCACCAGTTTGCGTTACAAAAAAGGAGATTGCGAAGCGATGGAAATCAGGAAAGTGGGAGTATTGGGTTGCGGCTTGATGGGTTCCGGAATTGCGCAGACTGCCGCCAGCGCTGGATTTGAAACAATCGTGCGCGAAGTTTCTGACGATCTAATCAACAAAGGGTTTACCGGGATCGAAAAGTCGCTGGCTAAGTTTGCTGAAAAAGGCGCGATCACAGCCGAGCAACAAAAGGCGACGCGAGATCGCTTGTCGGGCACTACTTCGTTCGACGACCTGGCTGACTGTGACATCATCATCGAAGCGATCATCGAAAACATCGAACTGAAAAGAACGACGTACGCGCAGCTCGACGCCATTTGTAAACCGGAAACAATTTTCGCGTCGAACACGTCGTCAATCTCCATTACGGAAATGATGACCGCGACTTCGCCCGAGCGCCAAAAGCGTTTTGTCGGGCTGCATTTCTTTAATCCCGTGCCGCTGATGAAATTGGTTGAAGTGGTGCGCACGATTCTGACGGACGAGCAGATTTACGAACAGGCGATCGAGTTTGGCAAAAAGCTCGGCAAGGTTCCGGTGCGCGCCGGCGACCGGACAGGCTTCATCGTCAATCGCCTGCTGGTTCCGTACATGCTCGATGCCATTCGCGCGCTGGAAGAAGGCGTGGGCTCGATCGTCGACATCGACACTTCAATGAAACTCGGCTTGGGTTACCCGATGGGGCCGTTCACCTTGGGCGACTTCGTTGGCCTCGACACGACCTACTACATCGCTGAGATCATGTTCAATGAATTTCGCGAGAAGCGCTTTGCGCCGCCGCCGCTATTGAAACGTATGGTGATGGCGGGTTTGTATGGACGTAAATCCGGCCGCGGCTTTTATGACTACGCGGATCCGAAAAATCCTGTTCCCATGAAATTGGTTTAAGCGGTTCAAGTTACAGGTTTCAGGTTCAAGGACGTGCTGGTCTGTCTTGGAACTTTGTACTTCGAACTTTGTATTAGCCATTGTAATTGAAACTTTGAACTTGGAACCTTGAACTTGAAACCTGAAACTATCCAAGTTGAGCGCCGGAACTTAGTTGCGATAGTCACTCTGAACCGTCCGGAAAAACTCAATCCGCTGGCGCGCGAAACCATCGCTGCGCTTAGCGAGACCTTCAAAAGTTTTGAGAACGACGCCGAACTGCGCGCCGTGATTCTTACCGGTGCGGGCGACCGCGCATTCTCAGCCGGGACAGATTTAAGCGAACTGATCCACGTGCCTGCGAACGAGGCCAGGACCGTCGCCGATCTCGGTGGCCAATTATGCAACCAGATCGAACAGAGTCAGGTGCCGGTCATAGCTGCGATCAACGGCATTGCGGCGGGCGGCGGCTGCGAGTTGGCGCTCGCTTGTCATCTGCGCCTGGCGACGCCAAACGCGCGATTCAGTTTGCCTGAAACAAAACTGGGAATCATTCCCGGTTACGGCGGCAGCCAGCGCATGACACGCGAGTTGGGACGTGCGCGCACGCTTGAGTTGATTCTGACGGCGGGATCAATCAGCGCCGAAGACGCGTTGCGATTCGGCTTAATCAATCGCGTGGTGGCCGCTTCCGAACTCTTATCGACAGCGGAAGAATTGGCGCGCGAGATTGCGCAACTCGCGCCACTCGCAATTCGCGCCTGTCTGGAAGCTGTGGTGGTCGGAACAGAGCTGCCACTGGCAGAAGGCCTGGCGCTGGAAGCGAAACTATTCGCAAGCTTGTTTGCCACCGAAGACATGCGCGAAGGGACACGCGCGTTCCTTGAGAAACGCAAACCAAAATTCAAGGGAAGGTGAGTCGGTGGACTTCAGCGAGAAGCATCTATAAAACGAACCTGAGTAATCGCTTTTGTTTGGCAATCTTCAGTTGTCTACACGCTCAAGTAGACCAACAAGTGGATTTCCAGATGCGGATGGAACTTCGGACAGACGGGTGAGTTCTTTGTTGTATTTGGAAAGAATTTGCCACACGCGCTCTTCTGGCAGGCCGGTTTGACGCGCAATTCCACCCACAGTTCGCCACGTTTGTTGTGGTCCGTCCAAAGCCATAAAGACTTTGATTTCATTAGGATCTTTAATAACTTCTTTCCAAGTCATGGGCTAATATAGTCTCTTTCATCCACCTTCAAGGATTCCGCCTTCACCCGTTCAAAGATAATGTCTTCAATCTGGTCACGCAAGGCGGATGGCTCGATTTGCGGCGCAGAGTGTTCCTCTTTTCCATAAAGCAAATTCTTGGGCTTCCACGCAGTTAGTATCGTTACGATAATCACTACAGCACCAAACACGCCTATCATACAAAGAAAGCCAAGCCACTCATATTCTTGTTCGAACTTTGCCGCAGTCAGCACAATGCCAAGCGTGGATTCAATAATCAAGAGTGCCAAAACGTAAAAACCCAAAGGGGTTTGAATTTGCTGAAGGGTTTTGGCGTGGGACCTCCTACCCGTTCTTGCCATGACGGCATTTCACTCTTGGGATATCGCAAAGTCAAGGAACTGTCTCAATCACCGTGGATGGCACAGTAGCAAAAAGACTTGCATCGAAGAGATGCTTCAAAGATCACTAGCTTGCCGCTCTCAAATCCATAACCTATACTCAAAATGACTTTTCATTCGCTTGAAAATGGAGCGGTTCAATCTTGCATCCTGTAGTTCACGAGGGACAGCTCAACGGTAAGGGATTTCGTTTTGCGATTGTAGCCAGTCGCTGGAACGACTTCATAAGTTCGCGTTTGGTTGACGGCGCGGTCGATGCATTTGAAGGTTTAGGAGTTGCGCAGCAGGATGTTGAAATCTACAAAGTTCCCGGCGCTTTCGAAATTCCATTGCTGGCCCAGACCCTTGCTGCTTCAGGAAAGTTTGCGGCGATCGTTTGTGCCGGTACAATTATTCGCGGGCAGACTCCGCACTTTGAATACATCTCCGGCGAGGTGGCGCGCGGCATCGGCCAGGCTGCTTTGCAAACCGGCGTCCCGGTAGTTTTTGGAGTCATAACCGCCGACAACAAGGATCAGGCGATCAGTCGTGCGAGTGTCAAGCAGGGTAACAAGGGTTTTGAAGCCGCCACGACGGCGGTGGAATTAGCAAATCTGTACAAGACGGTGAAGAGTAAAAGTGAAGAGTGAAAAGTAAGGCGTAAAGACCGGCGCTATCTTTGAACTAATCACTTTTCACTTTTCACTTTTGAACTTTTTACTGGTGTTTGTTTTATGGGTTCGCGACGTAAGGCGCGTGAATGCGCCTTGCAAATGCTCTTTGCGGCTGACATAGCCGAAGCCAACGCTGCTGAAGTGCTGCGCACTTACTGGGCGGAGCTGGGCGAAGCCGACACGGAAGACGCAACGCGTGTTTTTGCGACTCGTCTTGCGGCTGGCACGCTTGCAAATCTGGACGCGCTCGATGAGCGCATCCGATCGCGAGCGGAACACTGGCGCATTCCGCGCATGGCGATTGTCGATCGTAATATTCTGCGTCTCGCGGTTTATGAATTTCTGTATGAACCGACGCCGCGCACTGTTGCAATCAATGAAGCACTCGAAATTGCCCGCCGCTTTTCAACCTACGAAGCTACCCAGTTCATCAACGGCATCCTCGACGCCATAAAGCGCGATCTGGACGAGCAGCAACCTCAGCAACATATCGACACGACCGAGATTGAGTCCGAGTCTGAAACGGAGACTGAATCCGAAGAACCGCCGGACGAACATTCAGCTTCTGCCTAACGATTCCACTTTTCGCGCCCGCGCCTTCCATTTACCATTTACGCTTCACCATTTACTATCTCTTTGTGGACCAACACCGCGGCGAATTCTTAATAGAGATTGAGGAGTTGATTGAGAAGGTTTTTGCCGACCTTGATCAGCTTCGCGAGCATTCTGCCAACCAAAACAGCCGCCGCCAATCAATCGATCAACTTTTCCGGCACGTTCACAGCATCAAAGGTCTATCTGCGGCGATAGGCCTGGAAGCTGTCGGCCATATCGCTCATGAGTTGGAAACGCTGCTCGACGCCGTCCGGCTCGGTCGGGTCGCGGTTGACGAACGAGTGTTGCAGACCTCTGAAAGTGCCGTGGACGCGCTGGCCGAAAGTCTGAGCCTCGCGGCAAGCGGCATAGTCGAGCCGTCACGCCGCGCGCTGTTCGATCAACTTCAAACTGCTGCCCGGCGCCGCGAATCGAGTGGCGCTATAGACTCGCTTCTGGAAAGCATTCCGTCCGAAATTTGGCAGTCACTAGGCGAAGACGAGAAGCAGCGACTAATGCGCATTGGCGAAGAAGGCACGCCCCTTTTTGTAGTAGTTGCGAGTTTTGAAATTGCGAGCTTTGACGAAGAGTTTTTCCGGCTAAGAGAAGCGCTTGCGCAAACCGGAGAAGTCATTGCGACTTCGCCAACCGTCGATCCGCAGTATTCAGATCGCGTCAACTTCCGCATTCTTTACGCGAGCTCGGCAAGTCCCGCTGAACTACAAAACTGCATCTCGGGATGCGCTGGAGAGATTACCAAGGTCGAGCGCGGCGAAGCTTCTGAGTCACTGTCAGGCCAACAGCAACCCATCACGCGGGCGGCCAGCGCGGGTACTGCTTCAGCGCTCGCGAATTTTGTGCGCACCGACCTGGTAAAGCTTGATCATCTTATTTCCTCAACCCACGAACTGTTTCGCGCCACCGCAAACGCCTTAGGGATAGCTGCTGCGCAAAAACAGACTAGCAAGAACACGCGCGAACAACTTCAGTCCCTGAACGCAACTATCCGCGCGTCGTTTATGGAACTTGAAAATGAACTGATCAACCTGCGCATGGTTTCGCTCGGTCCAACTTTGCAACAGGCCATGCGCAGCGGCCGAACGGCGGCAAGAGCAACTGGAAAAGAAATCGACTTTGAAGTCGCTGGAAAGGATTTGCGGGTGGACAAGGTGCTTGCCGATGCGCTGGCGGATCCGCTCATTCACTTAATCCGCAATGCGGTTGATCATGGGATCGAGTCGGCGGATGAACGAGTGCGACTCGGCAAGGAAAGGCGCGGAAAGATTCGCCTCGAAGCAATTAGCGAAGGCGCGCAGTCACGCGTTCGCATTAGCGACGATGGTCGCGGCATCGATCCGACCGTGATTTCAGCAGCGGCTGCTCGGCTGGGAATCGTAACAGAACCTGCTGAACTCGACTTCGAACGCAGCGTACGACTCATCTTTCGGGCCGGCTTCTCCACGCTTGCGTCGGCCAGCGAGGTGTCGGGACGCGGCGTGGGCCTTGACGTCGTTGAAACATCCGTAGAACAAGTGGGCGGCGAGTTAAGAGTGTCAAGCACGCCGGGTGCGGGCACGACTTTTGAAATTCGCCTGCCGGTGACCTTTGGATTGCTCGCGGCGACCGTGCTGCTTGCAAACGGCAATCGTTACTGCATTCCGGCAAACCAGATCGTGGACATCAGTGACGCAGTTCGCGAAAGGAAGCGGGCAAAGAAAGCGCAAACTCCGCGCGACGACGAGCCGGTGAATTTAGGTGAACTGCTAGGGCAATCTTCCGCGTCGAAGCCTTCGAGAAAAAGTGCGAAGCAAGTTACTTGTCAGCTTTCCGAATCGCAGCAGCACGCGAACGGAGACTCAAGGAAAAACCTGCGACTCATCGTTGATGAGGTTGAAGGGACCGAAGAAGTATTAGTGCGGAGTCTCGGCCGACACAGCGGGCGCTGGTACGGCGTAGCCGGCGCTACTGAACTGCGCGATGGAACCGTTGCGCTAGTGCTGGATCTTCCCCGATTGCTTACTGGCGTGCAGTAAGATTACTGATGAATTATGCAGCAGTGCTGAAGCTTACGCTTGTCGTCGCAATGCAGTCTTTTTCGGATGGGATTGCTTGGCAGACTTACGCACTAGTTTCGTTTCATGCCGCAAACGTTCTTCGACCCACCTTTTCACCATCGTCTTATATTCTGGTTCGCCTTCATTCTCTGCTACCGTCTTTAACGTCTCAACCAGGGGGCTCGGCAGATGGATCGCGTCCGGCCTATGTGCTTTGGCCTCAGTCATGAGTTTGTCAAATACTTCAGGCTTGGTGCGGTGGTATTTTAGCTCCGCTGTTTCTTGCTCTCGCTTCGAGAGTTTTGCAAATTCCTTTTTCATTTCTTTTTCTTCTTTCCTGATTTGAGCTCCCACCCGGTAAAGATTCGGGCCAGCCCATGGCCTTTGTCTTGAAAAACTAGTCGCAAAGTGCGGCCCCGGTCAGTCTTTCCGTCCATCACAAATACATCATCAAACCGGCTCTCATCTCGGGCAAAGAAATAATCCCGGAAAAAACACTCTTCGGCTTCCTCGGGTTCGATCAGATGATCTCGCAAATGTTGGACATTACCGTTCTTCTTGTTTTCGGAATCCCATTCAAACCTAAGCCAACGGGTTTTCGACATCAACTGCTCCTAACGGTGAGCTTCGTAAGAGAAGTATAACTCTGTCCCTTCCACACCCAATTCATTTTCGGCTCTCTTATCCGTCACCGCCCATTCGTTGTACTGCTCGAAAGCCATTTGGTGAAAGGCGACGACTCTCATTGAAACTGTTCTTGATCGGGTACAACGATATTGCGTTCGTGCTCAACGTCCGCAATGGCTTCCAACAAGCGGCTGCGGTTAGCAGCTGAACTCAGTAAGTACACAGTCTCGTCGCGCTCGTAGACCACGATTTCAATTTCCTTATGCTTGAAGGTCGTCTTCAAGCCTTCGAGAAAATCTTCATTCAAGTCATCGGCGTTCAGTTGATAAACTGTCTGCATTTGTTTCTCCAAATGTGGTTTTGCCCATGCGCATTATAACTCAATTCGCCGAGCGCCTCGTCACGGAGAGAGGTCCATCCGGCCTTCACGTCCAATCCATTTTCGGATGCATCGTGTGCCACTTGGTCGCTTTCTCAAACGCCAGCGCCACTCGCAGCGGCGCGCCTTCGTCGTAAAGTCCACCCGTAAACATGATCGATTGCGGCAACCCTTTGGGAAAACCGCAGGGCACGCAAACCGCTGGATGACCGGTCAGGTTTGTGATTAGCAAACTCACGCTGCCCGGCGCGGGCGAAACGAAAACGTCCCAATGCGACATCAGCTCATCCATTTGTTGCATCAGCAGCCGGCGCGCGCGTTGCGCCCTGATGTATTCGACGGCGGGAATAAAGCGCGAGCTGCGAAATGTGTTGGGCCAATCGGAAGGCTCTTGTCCGGAAAGCTGATTGATAGCGCCGCTGCGCGTGATGTCGTCAAAAGCGGTAGCTGCTTCGGCGACCAGAATGATTCGCAACGCACCAACAGGAAACTTGGGCAACTCGATCGGCTGTAGATTTGCACCGGCAGCTTTTAAAGCGTCCAGCGACTGTTGATAAACTGTCTTTCGTTCCGCATCAGTTTGCTGATCAAATTCCGTTTTTAGATAACCGATGCGCATTTCCGCGAGCGGCCGGTCCGGTTGCCAGTTGAAAGGCACATCGCCGACAGTCAAGTCACGCCCGTCTGGTCCATACGCCGCGTTGAGCGTCGCGGCACAATCTTCAACACTGCGACAAATCGGACCAACCTTGTCCATGGTCCAACTAAGACCCATCGCGCCGTAGCGGCTGATACGACCATAAGTCGGCCGTAGCCCCACAACGCCGCAGCGCGAAGACGGCGAAATGATCGACCCTAAAGTTTCAGTCCCGATAGAAAAGCCCACGAGCCCCGCGGCAGTCGCAGCGGCCGGGCCGGCTGACGAACCGCTTGAGCCAGTCTTATCTTCATCAACTTGCCACGGGTTTCTGGTCATGCCGGCAAACCAGCGGCCGCCCTGCGCCAGCGCCCCCATCGACAGTTTCGCTACCAGGACCGCGCCCGCATCGCGCAGACGTTCGACGACGGTTGCGTCGTAGTCGATCACTTGGTCGCGATACGGTTCTGCGCCCCAGGTAGTTTTGATTCCTTTAGTAGCGAAAAGATCTTTTGCGCCCCAGGGAATGCCGTGCAGCGGACCGCGATACTTTCCGGCCTTGATTTCGCGCTCAGCTTCGCTTGCCTGCGCGAGCGCCAGATCTTCTGTCAGCGTAACGACGCAATTGAGTTTTGGCCCATACTTTTTTAGACGCCCCAGGTACATCTTCGTCAACTCAACCGGTGAAACTTTGCGCGCGCGAATCAACGCGGCGAGCTGCGGCACCGAAGCAAACGCCAGCTCTTCAATCCGGTCGAATGCCGGAAGGTCAACGTGGCTGAATTTGAATTTGCTCGCTTTTGAGTTGAACTTTTTGCCAGGCAGCGCGGGATGAAACAGAGTTGCGGGCTCGGTATCGAGTGGAACATCAATTTTCCGCAACGCTTCGTAACGATCGAGGTTGGCGCTGGCGTTTTGCAGTGCCATCGCTTCTTGTGCATCTGTCAATTCAATGCCAATCAGCTTTTCGGTCTGCTGCAGCATCTCTTTTGTCACGCGCAATGGTGTCGGCGACGGTGACGGTGAAGGCAGCGGCGAAGGTGAAGGCGTTTGGGCCAGTGAACTGACCGCTAGGTGAGGCGCAACTATGGCACTCACGCCTACGACCGGACCGATTTTTAAAAAGGACCGGCGGTCTAGTCCATGCGATCGCTGGTTTGACGCGGGGGTGGTTCTTGATTTTTTCGACATGAAAGTTGGGTTAGTTCGACATGAAGGTTTGGTTTAAGAAGGGTAAATACTGCGACCTTAAATACTGGGACCGCGGCGTCTCGCTCGCATGCTGCGTCACCAGACATCGTTGAGTGGTCGAGTTGTTCGCGCTGCGTGCTCATTGCGGGCGAGACGCCCGCGGTCCCAGTCTGAACTTGACGCGTACCTGCCCGACTCCCACTGCCCACTGCTCACTGCTCACTGCATCATTCCCTGTCCGCTTGCTGGCATCGGGCTTCCATATTTCATCTTGAGCACCTTCGCCTTACCGACCCGGTAAATCGTCACGATGTATAGATTGTCAAATTCTGTTTCCGGAATGATCGGAAGTTGTGGGCCACCGAGCGCCGCAATAATTTCCGGCACCGTGTTGTTGTGCCCGGCAACGAACACCACGTCGCCGTTGTGCTGCGCGCGAATCTGTTTCACGAGCTCAGCAGTGTTTTTGGCATCGATCGAAGTGGCCGGTACTCCAAGCTTTTCCGCCAACGGTTTCACGGTTTGCTGCGTGCGTTTGTATTGCGTAGCGTAGATTGCCTTGATGCCGGCGTCACCAAACATACGCGCCAGCTCCTGCGCTCGAGCTTGTCCGGCGGGACTTAAATCCGGATCAGGATTGGCCGGTTCAATATTTTTCTCCGCGTGGCGAACCAGAATGATCGTTGTCATTGGTCGTTCAAAAGTTGAGAAGTATGCAAACAGCACCACCGCGCCCAGCACGGCAAACAGCATAATAAAGACCACTGCTGTGCGAAGACGTGGTCGTGGTTCGGAATTATCTTCAGCCAGAATGAACCTGCTTTCGTTGCGCAACGGTTGGTCGAACGGTCGCTTAAGATAACATTCGCGCGCGCCGATTTAAAACTTTTCGCTCGGCTTTAGTTCTGTCTGCCGCGCGCAAACGCCAGATGCAAACCGCTCGCGAAGATGTTAGTCTATGACTAAAAGCACACACCGCCAGCCGGTCAACCCTGTCGCAGTTTTGTCCTTAGCAGAGGTGAAAGAATTGGCTCAGACCAGTACGGATTTATCAGAAATCATTGCCGAAAATTTTGGGGCTAACGCCACCTATGTCGAGGGCCTGCTCGGCCGTTTCCGCAGCAATCCGGAACTGGTTGACGAGTCCTGGCGCGCCTACTTTACCGAGTTATTGGGTGATGGCGCCGCTAACGAAGCCGCGACGGTTATCAATCCAGCCAGCGACAAACGCTCAACCGACAATGGCGCCGGCGAGACTGCGACGCGCCCAACGCCAGCGAGAGTTGCGGAAGCGACTGCACCGGCGAAAGCAGCGGCGCCGGCAAGCAAACCCACCGTTACAGCTACGACCGAACAAGCTGAAGTGATTCCGATTCGCGGCGCGGCGCTCAAGATTGTCGAGAACATGGATGCCAGTCTGGCTGTGCCGACGGCAACTTCACAACGTCGCATCCCGGTAAAACTTCTCGACGAAAATCGCCGCATGATCAATGAGTATCTTCAGAAAAACGACCGCGGCAAAGTTTCCTACACGCATCTGATCGCCTGGGCGTTACTGCGCGCGCTCGATAAGTTTCCACAACTCAACGACGGTTTTGAAACCGTTGCCGGCACACCGGCGCGGATTCATCGCGGGCAAATCAATCTCGGCGTCGCAATCGATCTAACTAAGAAGGACGGTACGCGAACGCTGCTGGTTCCCAACATCAAGGACGCAGGAAAACTGCGATTTCCTGAGTTTGTCGCAGCTTATGACGATGTCATCAAACGAGCGCGCGAAGGCAAGCTTCAAATTGCCGACTTTCAGGGAACAACAATCTCGCTTACCAATCCGGGAACCATTGGAACAGTTGCTTCGACGCCGCGTTTGATGGTGGGCCAATCGCTGATCATCGCTACTGGCGCGATTGAATATCCGGCTGAGTACCAGGCGATGGCGCCCGAAGCTCTTTCGCAACTGGGGATTTCAAAAGCAATCACCATCAGCAGCACCTACGATCACCGCATAGTCCAGGGCGCGGAGTCCGGAGCGTTTCTCGCGCGCGTTCACGAGCTGATTCTCGGCCAGGATAGATTTTACGATGAGATTTTTGGGGCGCTTGGCATAGCTCATGTGCCATTCCGTTGGAGCGTCGACCGCAATCCGTTGCTGCTGCCCGGTGATCAAACACGCGAACAAACGATCAAGGAAGCGCGGGTGATGGAACTGATCAACTCGTACCGCGTGCGTGGCCATCTGATCGCCGATATCGATCCGCTGCATGCGATGCCGGTGCTTTATCACCCGGAACTCGACATTGAAACTTATGCCTTGACGATTTGGGATCTCGATCGCGAGTTCATTACCGGCGGATTGGCTGGTACCGAAAGCGCAACCCTGCGCGACATTCTTGGCATTTTGCAACGCGCCTATTGCGGCAAAGTCGGTATCGAATACCGGCACATTCAAAGCAAAGAAGAAAAAGTTTGGATTCGCGAGCAGATTCGTCGCGAGTTGGTAGAACCTGAACCGATCCCGGTTGAAATTAAGAAGCAGTTGCTTTGGAAATTGATCTCCGCCGAACAGTTTGAACGTTTTTTGGGCACGAAGTATCTGGGGCAGAAACGCTTTTCGCTCGAAGGCAGCGAAACCATCATTCCGCTGCTTGATCAATTAATCCTGGGGGCCGCGGCGCGCGGCGTTGAAGACATCACATTGGGTATGGCCCATCGCGGGCGTCTTAATGTATTGGCAAATGTGATCGGAAACTTTTGTGAACGCATCTTCACTTCATTCGAAGGCTCGGTGCATCCGTCGTTCCCCGCCGACGAAGGCGACGTGAAATATCACCAGGGGGCATCGGGCGAGCGCGAGACACCGGACGGCAAGAAAGTTAAGTTGACGCTGTCGCCAAATCCCAGTCACCTCGAGGCTGTCGATCCGGTCGTTGAAGGAATGGTGCGCGCCAAACAGGACGAGCTGCGCGGCCGGCTGGGAATGCCGCGTGAAGAAGCGATCGATCGCGCGTTGCCGGTACTGCTGCATGGTGACGCAGCGTTTGCCGGTCAGGGCGTGGTGATGGAAACGCTCAACCTCGCCAGTCTCAAGGGCTATCGCACCGGCGGCACAATCCACATCATCATTAATAACCAGATTGGTTTTACTACCTCTCCCGAAGCCGGGCGCTCCACAATTTATTCAACCGACGTAGCGCGCATGACGCAGTTGCCGATATTTCATATCAACAGTGACGATCCGGAAGCTGTTTACCGCGCGTTGCGCATCGCGCTCGACTATCGCCAGGAGTTTAATAAAGACGTCGTGCTCGACGTGGTTGGTTTCCGCAAACTGGGCCATAACGAAACTGACGAACCGAGCTATACCCAGCCGCTGATGTACCAACGCGTGAAGGCCCACCCCGGCGTTCGCACAATTTATTCGCGCCGGTTAATTAAAGAAGGCGTCATCACAGAAACCGAGTTGGAAACGCTGATCGCGGAACGCATTTCGCGCTACGAACAAGCGCTGGCACGCGCCAAGGAAGTTGTGGCGAAGCAGGATAAAACCACGAACGTCAAAGTTATCGAGGACCGCGACGGGTCCGAAATTGTCGAAACGGCAGTGAGCGCGGATGTTATCAAGACTATCGGCGAAAAGATCGCCGTTGTGCCGCAGGACTTTCATGTCAATCCCAAAATGGTGGGCCAACTCGCGCGGCGCGCGAAAATGGGTTCAGGTGAGTTACCGATTGATTGGGCGTTCGCCGAAGCGGTTGCGTTTGGTTCGATTGTTATTGACGGCACGCGCGTGCGCTTAAGTGGTCAGGATTCCGGCCGCGGCACATTCAGTCAACGCCACGCTGTTTTGTACGACACGATGACTGGTAACTCCTGGGCGCCCTTGTCTGAACTAACGTCCCCATCGTCGCAGAACGCGCGTTTTGAAGTTTTTGATAGTTCACTTTCTGAAGAAGGCGTGCTTGGTTTTGAGTACGGCTATTCAGTCATCTCGCGCGAAGCCCTGGTGCTGTGGGAAGCGCAGTTTGGTGACTTTGGGAACGGCGCGCAAACCATCATCGACCAGTACATCGCCGCTTCCGAAGACAAATGGAAACAGACGTCGCGGCTGACAATGCTTTTGCCGCACGGTTATGAAGGCCAGGGGCCGGAACATTCCAGCGCGCGGCTCGAACGTTATCTTCAGTTATGCGCCGAAAATAATTTGCAGGTGGTTTATCCGACTACGCCGGCGCAGTATTTTCATGTGCTGCGCAGACAAGTGAAGCCGGGGAAGGAGCAGCCGCTAATCGTCATCACGCCCAAGAGTTTGTTGCGTCTGCCGGCAGCTGCGTCATCAATTGCAGACTTGACCAGCGGCGGCTTCCAACCGGTGATTGACGATAAAGAAATAACTGACGGTGACGCGATCAAACGAGTGGTGCTGTGCAGCGGCAAGGTCTATTACGATCTGATCGAGGCGCGGAAGAAAACCGAAGCCGCCGGCGTTGCCATCGTTCGCGTCGAACAGTTTTATCCGTTCCCGCTGGCGGGCTTGCGAGAAGTGTTAGCGCGTTACCCGCAAGCGAAACAACTCGTCTGGGCGCAGGAAGAACCAAAGAACATGGGCGGCTGGACGTTTGTTGAGCCGCGGCTGGAGAAGCTTGTGGCTGTATGCGAGCGTCCTATCTACGTTGGGCGCGCAGCTTCCGCGAGTCCGGCGACTGGCTCGTATCACATTCATCAGGCGGAGCAGGCGAAGCTGGTGTCGGAAGCTTTGGCAGTCAGTGCGTAGTTTGTTAGAAGCCTCGTGGAGATCGTAAGGTTCTACTAAGCGCCAAAGGCGCGAAATGTAAAAGCCTGGGGCATCGCCCCAGGGCAAGGCCAGTCTAATAGAGAGCGCTGAAGGCGCGAGATGGAACAATTATTGTGAATCGCCAGCAAGATTTTTCTACCCGAAAGTATTTCGCGCTTTCAGCGCTGTGAACACGTTGCCCACCTATCCTGGGGCGATGCCCCAGGCTTTTACATTTCGCGCCTTTGGCGCTGGACGCGGGCGAAGCGCGAGCCTTCCGTTTCATTTCAAGTATGAATTCACGGCTAAAATCAAACCGGTGAAACTAATTCTTAATTTATCAACTTCCGCAATTCTCTTCTTTCTGCTCGGATCTGGCTTGGGAATGTCCCATTCATACTCCCCGCAGGATTCGTTGCAACTGCCCGCCGAGAAACATCTCGCGAACCTCAAGCAGCTAACCTTCGGCGGCGAGAATGCTGAAGCTTACTTTTCAGCCGATGGAAAACAACTCATCTTCCAATCGACGCGCGATGGCCGCGAGTGCGATCAGATTTACACGATGAATCTGGACGGCTCGAATATTCGTCTCGTTTCTACCGGCAACGGCCGCACGACGTGTTCCTACTTTTATCCAAATGGGAAGGAAATTCTTTACTCATCAACCCATCTTGGCGCGAAAGAATGTCCGCCGCGGCCAGATTTTTCGAAAGGCTACGTATGGGCCATCTACCCATCGTTTGATATTTTCACCGCGCGGCCCGATGGTTCCGATTTGAAACAGCTAACGAATACGACCGGTTACGATGCCGAGACAACGATTTCAAAACAGGGCAAGCTGGTTTTCACCTCGATGCGCGACGGCGATCTCGATATCTACACGATGGACGGAGACGGCAAGCACGTGCGGCGTTTGACGACTGAGCTTGGTTATGACGGTGGTCCATTTTGGTCTTATGACGGCAAGCAGATCGTTTATCGCGCTTATCATCCGCAAACAGAAAAAGAGAAATCCGACTACCTTGGCCTGCTCAAACAGAATCTGATTCGGCCGACGACGTTGGAAATTTGGGTGATGAATGCAGACGGGTCGAACAAGCGGCAGGTGACGCGCAACGCCAAGGCGAACTTCGCACCTTATTTCTTTCCCGACGGCAAGCGCATCATCTTTGCCTCGAACATGGATGATCCGAAGGGCCGCAATTTTGACCTCTACAAGATCAATGTTGATGGGTCGGGTCTGGAACGCATCACTTTCAACGACACGTTTGACGGGTTCCCAATGTTCTCGTTCGATGGAAAGAAGTTAGTGTTTGCTTCCAACCGCAACGCGAAAACGCGCGGCGACACGAATATTTTTATTGCAGATTGGGTTGAGTGAATCTTTGAGAAGACCATTACAAAACGAATAACGCTGAAAGCGTTCGCCAATTCCAGCCCAGGGTTGCGCCTTGGCAACCCTGGGCTCACAAGCGCCTATTAAAAGAGGACGCAACCCTGAAAGGGTTGCGTCGAAGGTCGGGGAATCGCGCAAGGAGTCGCAACCCCTTCAGGGTTGCGAAAAATCTATTTTCCCGACCGCTATGACCCAGGGTTTCAAAGCAAACC
>DNND01000085.1:0-1339 GCA_003488005.1 Blastocatellia bacterium
GGACTGCGGCGGCTCGACGCCGCTTTTCAAGTTAGCCTTGCGACTTCGTAAAAGAAAGCACGCGACACCTCGCATCGCTAGAAGCGGCGTCAAGCCGCCGCAGTCCATAACTTAGCCCTATCTATTTACGATTTGCGCTTCACGATTTACCATACCTGCCCATGGAAGAAGCTGCACGTTTACCACTCGCTGCCTGGGAAACTTTTTACGTGATCGTCGGTTCATCCGGCGCGGCGCTAACCGGATTGCAGTTTGTAGTCATCGCCCTGGTTGCCGAGTCGAGCATGCGAAGTAGTGCTCGCGAGATTGACGCTTTCGGCACGCCGACGATTGTGCACTTCTGTGCCGTGCTGCTGGTGTCCGCAATCTTGAGTGCGCCGTGGCGCGGCTTGGCCGGTGTTAGCATCGCTCTTGGGGTATGCGGTCTTGCTGGCGTTGTCTACGGACTGATCGTACTAAAGCGCGCTCGACTTCAGACGCGATACAAACCTGTATTCGAAGACTGGCTTTGGCATACAGTCTTGCCACTTATTGCCTATGGGTTATTGCTGATAGGCGGAATCTTCCTGCGCAGTTATCCGCGACGCGTTCTTTTCATTGTGGCGGCGACCGCACTCTTGCTGTTGTTCATCGGTATCCACAATGCCTGGGATACAGTCACTTTCATAGCCGTTGAGCACATGCAAAAAGGACAAGACACTGACAAGACTGAAGCAAACAAAAGCGATGAATAGTTTGTTTTGTCCAGGTTAGCAGTGGAGGTTAGCTCCCAAAGAATCCCGGGTCCATCAAGTACCAGTTGAGTAAGCCTGCGGCTAGTCCAATCACGAACACTATTAAGACAATTATTTTTTCTTTGGCAGTGTTGGGCTTTCCTCCCATTGATGGAAAGAAGATTAGAAAAAGTCCTCCAACTCCTACGAGTGGGCCAAACGCCGCCAGCTTCAGCGAATAAGAACCGTCCTTTAGTAATTGATGCCAGTTGAAATAGATCAGGCCAATACCAAGAAGAATGAGAACCAATCCAAGAACGCGCTTTTTGATAGTTTGCATGACAACTCCATTCAGCCTTAACAATGGGAAATATATTGTAGCTAAAGTTATCAAAAACAGCGGCGGCCACCTCAAAAGTCATTGGCCCTGTTAGGTTCGGCTTTGCCGCCTGATGTGCGGCGGTGGCTTATGCCCCGCCGAATGCCGCGAGATAATTTCCGGGGCTCTGCCCTTGGACCCTGCTTGGTCCTTCGAATCTGTTGGGCCAAAGCCCCCACACATGGGCAAAGCCCAAAGGGAAAGGCATTCCTACGGCGGGGCAGAGCCACCGCCGCACATCAGGCGG
>DNND01000085.1:1648-10959 GCA_003488005.1 Blastocatellia bacterium
ATCAGGCGGCAAAGCCGAAGCCACTGATGGAGGACTTTAGCGAAAAGCATCCTACAGTTAATATCAATTAACATGTTGGACATTAAGGCCTATCTCGAACGCATCAACTTTCACGGTCCACTTGCCCCCACAGCCGAGACTTTGCGCGCGTTGCAAGTTGCGCATCTGTTAACCGTGCCTTTTGAGAATTTAAGCATCCACGCGGGACAGCCGATTGTACTTGAGGACGAGGCGCTGTTTAGGAAGATTGTTACCAACTGCCGCGGTGGTTTCTGCTACGAAGCCAACGGGCTGTTTGCCGCGTTGTTGCGGGCTCTCGGCTTCGACGTCACCATGCTCTCCGCCGGTGTTGCTAATGCAGCCGGTGAGTTTGGTCCAGACTTTGATCACATGGCCCTCATGGTCCAACTGGACCAGCGTTGGCTCGTGGATGTTGGCTTTGGTGATTCGTTTCTCGAACCACTGCTGTTGGATGAACGCGACGAGCAGCGTCAGGGAAGTCGCGCATACCAAATCATCCCCGATAGCAATTACCTTGTACTGATCCGACGCGATGAAGGTGAAGAGCCGAAGGCGCAGTATCGTTTCACTTTAACGCCTCACTCGTTTGCCGACTACGGCGAGATGTGCCGGTATCATCAGACTTCTCCCGAATCACATTTTACCCAGGGCCGCATCTGCTCGCGAGCGACCGAGCAAGGACGTATCACTCTTAGCGACATGCGTTTTCTTATCACGAGATCCAACAGCGCCGGCCAGCAAGTTCGCCAGGAGCGCACGTTATCAAGTGAAAAGGAATACGCTGACGCACTCCGCGAAAACTTTGGCGTTGTTATTTGAAGTTATCGTTTTGGACTGCGGCAGCTTGACGCCGCTTTTCAAGTTACCTTGGGCGATCCGGTCAAGAAACACGAGACACTTGTGCGTCAACTGCGGCGTCAAGCCGCCGGCAACTAAGCGGCGTCAAGCCGCCGCAGTCCAACCGCTACCGAAACTGATTGTCGTCGGCGGATGGTCCATAAAGCGCCGGCACCTTTGCTCCGAGCAAACGCAAATAGACGGTCATTTGACCGCGATGATGCGCCCAATGATTGAAGGTGTCCTGGATCATCTGGTATCGCGGTGCTTCCATGACCACCTGGCCGCGAGCGAGCAGACGCCAATTAGTCATCAAGTGTTCGTCCGTTGTTTTCTCAAAAGCGGCACGCGCGCCTGCGGCGGATTTGTCCAGCGCCGCGATCAACTCGGTGCTTGTATCCAGACGTTTGTGTTCCAATTTCGACTCACCGGGGGCAGGCGCAACATCCAACTCGGCATCCGTGATTTGCAGACCTATCCAGGCAGGAATCGTCGCCACCATGTTTGCCAGGTAACCGAGAATCATCGACTTCTCGTGCGGCTTCCAGTCGTACTTGCCTTCCGGCATTTGTTCCAGCGCGCTGCGCGAACGTTCAACCTCGCGGTCCAATTCTGCCTGTAGGAATTCTGTTAGTTTCATGAAACCATCGTAAATCGTAAATCGTGAATCGTAAATGGCAAAGGCAGAAGCCAGAAGGCAGAAGAAAGAAGGCAGAAGGCAGTAGATCGTAAGTTGTTATTAATGGATTCAAGTTGGAAGTACAACAGAACATCGTTTGTCACTTCGCCCCAGCGGGGCGAGATGTTTATAGCCTGGGGATCCTTTCCTTACTCCTTAGCTCCGGAGGAGCGGAACCGCTTTGCCCGACCGCACTCTCGCGCTGCTTCAAGGTTTCGCTCCTACCGGAGCGAGATCCTTTTGGAGTGCGTTCGTAGCTACAAACATCTCGCTCCGCTGGAGCGAAAGCCAATTCCTTTGTTGCACTTGGAAGTTGAATCCACCAATCGCAAACAGGAGATCTGCGTCAGGTGACCAGCAGCTAACTTGTGCGTTACGATTCAGTCATGTTCACGAGAGCCATAGTCCGCCCTCCGGCGCCAAACTTTTCTCGAGGTTTGTCTAGCGCCGGCCTTGGTGCTCCCGATTACGAACGCGCGCTCGAGCAGCACGAGGCGTATTGCGCGGGGTTGAGGCAATGCGGCTTGCGAATAATAGCGCTGGCCCCCGATGAAAACTATCCAGACTCAACCTTTGTCGAAGATGCGGCCATACTGACAGATCGTTGTGCAGTGCTTACGCGGCCCGGTGCGCCAAGCCGCGCTGGTGAAGTTGCGAGCATGCGACAGGCGCTTACCGAGTTCTTTCCTGATCTCAATACCATCGAAGCACCAGGAACCGTTGACGGCGGCGACGTCTGTGAAGCCGGCAGTCATTTTTTCATCGGACTTTCGGAAAGAACAAACGAAGCAGGCGCGCAGCAGTTAACTGTGTTGCTCGAGCGATTCGGTTACACGTGCAGCTCGGTAGATATCCGAAGCGAAAGCAGCTTGCTGCATTTGAAAAGCGGAATTGCTTACCTCGGTGACAATCGTTTGGTTGTGACTGAAACGTTCGCGAGCCGCGCCGAGTTAGCCAGTTATGATCGCTTTGTCGTGAATGACGCTGAAGCGTATGCAGCCAATTGTGTCAGCATAAATGATTACGTGTTGGTGGCTGCCGGCTATCCGCTGTTCACACAAAAGTTGCGGGAGCTTGGTTATCAAACGATTGCGCTGGAGATGAGCGAGTTTCAAAAGATGGATGGTGGGTTAAGCTGCTTATCTTTGCGTTTTTGAATGCATAACCACTGGATGGGGCTTCGTTGTGCCGGTATCAGTCGGCTCTAAAGGCAGTGTAAAACTCTGGTGTATGATGTGGCGGTAACAGAATGAACAATAAAAGAGCCGCTGACTTCGACGCGCACAGTTTCCTGTCTCCGCACGACCACCTGAAATGCTGATCCAACAGAACATCGCCCAATCTTTCCACTCGCCGGTTGTGTTGATAGCGCTCGGCGCGATCGCGTGTGGACTTCTATATGTGCTTTGGCGCGAAGTGCGAAAAATTCCCGCCAAGCTTTTCACGCTGATGGCCACCGCGTTCGTCGACATGCTGGGCCTGTTGATGATCATTCCGCTGCTGCCATTTTATGTGAAGACGCTGGGCGGTTCGGGCGTCGACGTGCTTGGCATGCACATTGGCATAGGTCTCATTATTGGCATCATCGTCGCTGCCTTCACGCTTGCACAATTGTTAAGCGCGCCATTGTGGGGTCACTTTTCGGATCGCGTAGGACGGCGTCCAACTTTGCTGATTGCGTTAGGCGCAGCGGGGATTGCCTATCTGATTTTTGGTTTTGCTCACTCGCTGCTGTTGCTGTTCCTGTCGCGCGTCGTCCAGGGCGCCGGCGGCGGCACCGTCGGCGTGATCCAGGCTTACGTGGCCGACTCAACCGATCCTAAAGATCGCGCGCGCGCGTTGGGATGGCTTTCAGCGACAACAAATCTTGGCGTGGCGTTGGGGCCGGTGCTCGGTTCTTTTGCGCTTGCTCTGGGTAAACGCGACCTGATGCCGGGCGCGAGCACGCTTCAGATGGGCCACGCTGCGCCGGGCATCATGGCAGCGGCGCTTTGTCTGCTGAACATGATTTTTGTGGCGCGCTATCTAAAGGAGTCGCGCGATTTCACTGAAAAGCCAAAGGCCGGAGAAATAGTTCAGACTTCGCGTCAGGCAATCTGGCGCGTCGTTTCGCATGCGAGCGAACCGGCGTCACGTCTCATCTGGATTTACGCGATTGCCATTGGCGCTTTTCAGGGAAGTTTTTCGGTGCTCGCGCTTTTTTTGAATGCTCGCTTTCAGGTTACCGAACAAACCATCGGTTACTTCTTCATGTACGTCGGTTCCATTTCGGTCTTCGCGCGCGTGTTGCTGCTGGGCCGGGCTGTCGATTGGTTGGGTGAAGCGAATCTTTCGCGCCTGGGCCTGGCGCTGTTGGCCGCCGGAGTTTTGGGCATGCCGTTGGCGCGAAACTTGGGAATGCTGGCAGTCGCCGTGGCTTTGATTCCGTTAGGCACGGCGTTCACTTTTCCTTGTGTCACGGCACTGCTGTCGCGGGTGATTAGTCAAAGAGAGCGCGGCCTGTACATGGGAATGCAGCAGACGTATGGCGGAATCTCACGCATCATCGCACCGCTGTTTTTCGGTTGGGCGTTCGATCGGCTGGGCGTGTCGTCGCCTTACTTCTTCTCGGCCGCGTTTATCGTAGCCACGATTTTTCTTGGCTTCGGGCTCGACAAATATGCAAGGCCCGCCCGCGCTGCCGAACGGGAGACAGCGGCCGCGACGCGAAAGCAGGAAGCATAGTGTAGAGCAACCTGTTAGTTTGCGTTGGTTGCCGACCATGCAAGTTAAGTGGCAACGAGCCCCGGCAAACTAGCAGTTTGCTTTACGCGAACTACTGCTACTTTGGCAGCAGGCTGCAGGGGACAGGCGAAAAGTTGCCCTCGAAGTTTGTGCCCACCGCAATTGGCTGGTCGGAAACGACCCTGACCGTCGTAGACACTTTAGTCTGGTCGAGGCCCGGCGGGTTTGTATAACTCTGAGGCGTTTGCCAGGTTACGATCAGCGTATTCGCCGGCGCGACCGGTACTGTCGTCGCGCCAGTTTGACCCGGGTAAGTTGCGGGCGGTGCTGTTCCGGGAATGACCTGGCCGAACAGATTGACTCCGTCCTTGTTTAAGATGTGCACAGCGACATTGGCAGCAACCGTACTCCCGTTGAAGACGTATAGATCGGCACGGCTATTACTGCCCATGTTGGGCCAGTGCGCCGGCGTGCAAACCCAAGTATAAGGCGGACCACCGCCTGAACCTGACGGGCCTGGTGGGCCGGCCGGTCCCGGAGGGCCAACACACGCAATCAGCGATAGCAAAAAAGTGAGCGCGAGAAAAGCAAAGCAAACGCGAACCGAGTGGTTGCTCATTGAGTCTCCTTGTGCGGCGATAGGCCGCCGCGTGAGTAGGATAGTTATGCTCTTCGCTTCAGTTCAACATTTAAGCGTTTTTTCCGGTCCGCGTTTATTCGCGTGAATCCGCGGCTAATTACTCCCCAACGCGCAGATAAGCATTTCCAATTGCAGCCTCGCGCCTTTCGGCCCACCGCCCGCCAATGAGGTTTTGATAGCAAGGTCCGCGTCCGCAATCAGTTTGAGGTCGCGCGCGATACCGGCGGCATCGCGTCGTTGCAGCGTATTGAAGAATGCATCTTTCTTTTCGTACGATCCATAAACCAAGCGGCTTGCTTCGTCTCTGCGGCCTTGCCTCATTAACTCCTTAGCCAATGCCAGCCGGTGATAGTTGCTGGCAATCAAGCCTATCAGCATTACCGGCGCCACGTTGTCTTCGATCAAGTGATGCAGCGTCATTAGCGCGCGCCGGCGATCACCCGCAATCAACTGGTCTCCCAACTCAAAATTCGACAACTCGCGCGAATGGCCAATCAAGTCATCGACCATCTGCATGGTGATGGCGCGCGTTTCCAGTGCCGCGGCGGCGAGCTTTTCAAGTTCCGAGTTGAGCGTCCGCAAATCAGTGCCGCCTAACCGAACGATTTCAGTCAACACGCGATCGTCGGCCGATGTCTTCAGCTCTTTCAAACGCGTTCGCGCCCACGCTTTTGCCTCCGCATCCTTTACAGCGGAAAACTCGACCACCGTACAAGCGCTGAGCAGTGTCTTCGTCAGTTTCTTGCGTTTGTCCAAGTCGTCGGCGATGAAAATCAAAACGCTGGAAGGCGAAGGCTTGTTCAGATAACGGATGAGGATGTCTTCGTCAGCCTCGCGCAGTTTGCCAAAGTCTCTAATTCTCACCACTACGCGCTCGGACATCATGGGCAGTTGTTCGGCCACCGCGATAGCCGCGCTCGCACTTTCGGAAAGCAAACTGAAAGATGATTCGTTGAACTCGCGTAACAGCGTCCCAGCCAGTGCTGTTTCCGTGATCGCGCGAGCTGCCGCCTCGCGCAGGTAAGTTTCGCAGCCGACTAACAGATAGAGAGGCGCGACTTTTCCAGCCTTGAGGGAAGGTTCGAGTTGCGGGCGCGTGAGCGAAGTCATTTCTTGATTTGAATCGCGTTGGTCAGGGTTGAGACGATGCTTTCGGCGAAGTTGCGCGCCATGCGCTCAACTGCCGGATCTTCTTCGTTGTAGAAATTGCGCGGGTCGTTTGCAAATTCGTATTCACCGCGAAAGACAAAGTTCTGATTGTCGTAGAGAACCTTGTTTTCCGTCTGGTCGCGGACTGTGACGGCGGCTTCGATGGTTACCTCGAAGATGCGCGCGCGGCCTTTATCGTCGAGCAGCACGCCCCCGTAATTAAAGCTCTTGATGTAACCTTCGATGACGGCGTCGGCGCCTTCGCGTTCACCCTGCACGCGCAAGCCGCGCCCGCGATGAATCAGCTCGTTGACGACCGCGTTGGTAAAGCGCGAGGCGATCTTGTAACGCAAAGCCTGCGGCCCCATCTGAAAAGCAGGCACGGCAACCGTCTTGATGCGCGCCGGCAACTGATTTTTCGTGATCGGCTTGTAGCACTCAGCAAAGCCGGAAACGAAAAGCAACGTTACGAATAAGACAGAAAGGCGAAGAACTTTTGGTATTGGCATTATGGGCAGAAAGTTTGTTCAGCTATGCGAACCCAGCAGCAGCAGTCTTCAATTGATGAGTGATTCTCTCGCAGTCATAACCGTTGAAGCAAGTAGGACGGGCGGTGAATGAAGAAAGCGCGCATCAAGTGGTTGTTGTAATGTCGTTCTGGCTTGCCCTTAAAGTCACTGTTTGATCGCCTTCGGCTTCGTCGCCTGATTGCGTCGGCGGCTACACGCACGCCGTCAAGCTCCATTTTGCACTTAACCAATTCTCCCTTGGTGGGGCTGGGTCTGATAAATCCGAATGCCAAGCTCGGACGAGGGGCGTAGCCCGAAAACAAATCTGGACGGTGTCGGCGGGGCTTAGCCCCCGCCGCACATCAGACGGCAAAGCCGAACCTGACGCAGCAATGACCTTTCAAACAGAGCGCTTGGTGGCTTATTACTTTCTTAGCGCATCAACCACGCGAACAGTTTCCACTGCCGCTTTAACATCGTGGACGCGGATGATGTGCGCGCCTTTCAAAATCGCGGCAGTAATGGTAGCCAGCGAAGCGTGCAGGCGTTCGTTCGACGGCGCGGGAGTGCCGTCTTCATCAGCGAGGATGCGGCCGAGGAAAGACTTTCGCGAGGTTCCAATCAAAAGAGGGAAGTCGGGAAAGGCGGCGATAAGCTGATCGAGCTTGGCGATGAGTTCGATGTTTTGTTTCTGGCTCTTGCCAAAGCCGATGCCGGGATCGATGACAATCGATTCGCGCTTCACACCGCGGCGCGCCGCCATGGCAATGCTGCTGCGCAAACTTTTCGTTACTTCGTGAAAGATGTCCGCGACCGGCGGCAGCTTGTGCATCGTTGCCGGCGTGCCGCGCGAATGCATTAACACCAACCCTGCCCCAACCCGCGCTGCCTCATCAGCAATGTGAAAATCGAAACGCAAAGCGGAGACGTCGTTAACTATCGCGGCGCCGGCCTCTAAAGCAGCGCGCGCGACGTCAGCTTTGGTCGTATCGACGGAGATGGGGACGCTTGAAAGTTTGGCGAGTCGTTCGATGACGGGCAAGACGCGTTTCAGTTCTTCTTCGGCTGACACGATAGCCGCGCCTCCCGGCCGCGTCGACTCACCACCGATGTCGATGATGTCGGCGCCTTCGGCAATCATCTGCTCGGCGTGCGCGAGCGCCTTATCAGTTGAGAGAAATTCGCCGCCATCGCTGAAGCTGTCGGGCGTGACATTCAGAATTCCCATCACGAGGGTGCGCTCGCCGATGCGAAGCGTCCGGCCGTGAGCTATCTGCCATTCGCGCATGTTCGAAGAGTCGTCCACAGATTACACAGATTACGCAGATTTCAAACCATCAGCAAAGACATCTGCAGAAATACCAACATGCGGCAGGCGCTAAAGCTATTTTTTGCAATCGGTGTAATCTGCGTAATCTGCGGACAAATAGGTTTTGAATGGAAAATGAGAAATGGAAAATGGAAAATGGTAAATCTTCCGTTGCTTCGCGAAGGAAAGAAAAAGGGAACAGATAATGCACCTGTTCCCTTTACTTCAAGCTGAACCCACCCGCTACCGCAGGCGGTACTGACAAGAACTAACCGACTAAGCGGGAGCTGGATTGCCTCCGGTGATTGGCGGCAGGATTGGTTTCAGCGGCTTTGCTGCAGGCTCTTTCAACTGCGGACGTTCGTCATCGCTGCCGGGATCAGCAACTGGTTGAGCATCGTCAAGCGGCAGGCCCGCGATGATGCGACGGATTTCAACACCGTCGAGCGTCTCGCGTTCCAGCAAACATTCCGCCAATCGCACCATCGTGTCGCGATTGTCTTCGATGATGGCCTTGGCGCGATCGAACTGCGCGGTGACAATCTTCTTCACCTGCTCGTCAATCCTGATCGCGGTTTCTTCCGAAAAGTCGCGATGTTGTGCAATCTCGCGGCCCAGGAAGATCTGCTCTTCTTTCTTGCCAAAAGTTAGCGGTCCCATTTCCGACATGCCGTATTCGCAAACCATCGCGCGCGCAAGTTCAGTGGCGCGTTCGATGTCGTTTGACGCGCCGGTCGTAATGCTGCCGAGGAAAGCATCTTCGGCAATACGCCCGCCCATCAAAATCGCGATCTGGCCCAGCAGATATTCTTCGCTGTAGTTGTGCCGATCGCCTTCCGGCAGTTGCTGCGTCACACCCAGCGCCATGCCGCGCGGAATGATCGTGACTTTGTGAACTGGATCAGCGTTCGGAACTTTCAAGCCAACCAAAGTGTGACCGGCCTCGTGATAAGCGGTGACGCGCTTCTCTTCGTTGGAGATGACCATGCTCTTGCGCTCAGCGCCCATCAGCACCTTGTCTTTGGCCAGCTCAAAATCGTTCATCGCTACCAGCTTCTTGTTGTAACGCGCCGCGTTCAGCGCCGCCTCATTTACAAGGTTCGCGAGGTCCGCGCCGGTAAAACCGGGCGTGCCGCGCGCGATGACGCTGATGTCTACGTCTTCGCCCAGCGGAATCTTGCGTGTGTGAACTTTCAAAATGCCTTCGCGCCCGCGCACGTCAGGTCTGGAAACAACAACACGACGATCGAAACGTCCCGGTCTTAACAATGCCGGATCCAAAACGTCCGGCCGGTTGGTAGAAGCGATCAAGATCACACCGTCGTTGGATTCAAAGCCATCCATCTCAACCAGCAACTGATTCAATGTCTGCTCGCGTTCGTCATGTCCGCCGCCCAGGCCGGCGCCACGATGACGGCCAACCGCGTCGATCTCGTCGATGAA
>DNND01000089.1:0-240 GCA_003488005.1 Blastocatellia bacterium
AACTAACAGTTTGCTTTACAACCTTGTTATGCTTGCTCAAATGGTTTCACCCGAGAAAGAACCTAACAAATCCGCCCGCCTTTTCGCCCGCGCCCAGGAGTTGATACCCGGTGGTGTCAATTCGCCGGTGCGGGCCTTTCGCGCCGTTGGCGGAACGCCGCTGTTTATTAGGAGCGCGCAAGGTCCGTTCATCACCGATGTCGACGGCCGCCGCTATATCGATTACGTCGGTTCCTGGGG
>DNND01000089.1:535-741 GCA_003488005.1 Blastocatellia bacterium
ATCGATTACGTCGGTTCCTGGGGTCCAATGATTCTGGGTCATGCCGATCCGGAAATCGTCGCGGCGCTCCAAGCGGTAGCCGCGAACGGCACCAGCTTTGGCGCGCCAAACGAATTGGAAGTTGAACTCGCGGAAGAAATCGCTGACGCCGTGCCGTCGATCGAAATGGTGCGGATGGTTAACAGCGGCACCGAAGCGACGATGTC
>DNND01000089.1:1099-1398 GCA_003488005.1 Blastocatellia bacterium
TTTGAAGGCTGCTATCACGGTCACGGGGACAGTTTGCTGGTGAAGGCAGGCTCGGGCGTCGCCACGCTCGGCTTGCCTGACAGTCCCGGCGTTCCGGCATCGTTGGCCCAGCATACTCTGACCGTTCCCTTCAATGATGCGACCTCCGTAGCCGATCTTTTCAAACAACACGATGACATCGCCGCGATCATAGTCGAACCAGTAGTTGGAAACATGGGCTGCGTGCCGCCGCGGGAAGGCTTTCTGCAAGCCTTGCGCGAGTTAACAACGAGGCATGGCGCGCTGCTGATCTGCGACGA
>DNND01000089.1:1693-4534 GCA_003488005.1 Blastocatellia bacterium
GGCGCGCTGCTGATCTGCGACGAAGTGATGACTGGATTTCGCATCGCGCGCGGCGGCGCTCAAGCGCTGTACGACATCAAGCCCGACATAACCTGCCTCGGCAAGATTATTGGTGGCGGTTTGCCGGTGGGCGCTTACGGCGGCAGCCGCGAGTTGATGCGCAACATCGCGCCGACCGGATCGATTTATCAGGCGGGTACGCTGTCCGGAAATCCGCTGGCAATGACCGCGGGCCTGTTGACCTTGCGCCGACTCAAAGATGAAAACATTTATGCGGAACTGGAACGGCGGTCGGCGCAACTCTGCGACGGCCTATCCAATATCGCAGCGGACGCAGGAATCAAAACCGTCAGCAACCGGGTTGCTTCAATGTGGACCAGCTTCTTCACCGACGCGTCGGTAACGAATTGGCAGACGGCCAACCGAAGTGACCGCGAACGGTATGGCAGGTTTTTTCACGCCATGCTGGCTGAGGGAATTTATCTCGCGCCATCGCAATTTGAAGCAGCGTTTGTGAGCATCACGCACTCGGAAGAGATTATTGAACAAACAATTAATGCGGCGCGAAACGCCTTCCAAGGTTTAGTTTGAAAGCTCAACCTAAGTAACCTCAAGGTTGGGAAGGAATTTTCAAGAAGTGTTTAGAGCGGCAGATCAATAATAAATTTTGTACCTTTCCCGGCTTCACCCTCAACATTAATCTCCCCGTCATGCTGCTCGATAATTTGCTTCACGATGGCCAATCCCAATCCCGTCCCGCGTTTCTTGGTTGAGAAGAACGGTTCAAAAATACGGTCACGCGTGGCCTGGTCCATCCCGCTGCCCTGATCCGCGATCGACACACGCGCAAACTGCTTCGCATCATTTAGCTTTATGGTGCTGGTCGAGATTATGAGTAACGAATCGTTCGGGCTCGCATCAATTGCATTGGCGATCAGGTTGACGAACACCTGGCTCAGTTGATCAAAATCCCATTTTCCGACGGGAATTTCCGGCGCATAGTGCTTCTCGATCGTCGTTGCCTTTTCGTTAATCTTGTCGGCAGCCAGGTCCAGGCTGTGATCGAGCAGTTCATGGAGATCGACTTCTGACGTTTCCAGCGCTTTGCGTCGAGAAAACTGCGCTACGTCAACGACCAGCTTGTTCAAGTGTCTGATCCCGCGTTCCACCAGTTCGATTGTGTTCAGTCCTTCCGCATCCTTCACGTTGTCGCGCAACATGGCCACACCGAGCCGAATGCTACCGAGCGGATTCCTGATTTCATGGGCCACCTGGGCCGTGGCCTGGCCCACCGCCGCCAGCGATTCCTGCCGCCGCATGCCGCGCTCAGCCTCTGCCGCTTCCGTCACATCAACCAGCGTAAGAATCTGGCCACGTTCGCCATTGATCGCCAGCGGCGACGAGTAAACGTCGAACGCCTGCTCTGCTTCGGTATCGACCTCAGGCGGGACCATCCAGCGCCCGCGATAGGTTGCCCGATCCACGTGCGACGCGGACGCGGCTTCCAACATTCGCATGGCCTCGGTTGCAGCAAACTTTTCATGAACTGACGCGCCGATGCTGGCGCCCGGAAAGATGCGGAAGAAGGCGGCGTTGGCGCTACGAATGCGATCGTTTTCGTCGATAGCCGCCACCGCGCTCACCATGCCTTCGAGCAGTTGATTGGCAAAAGCACGTTCGCGCCGTGCTTCCTCGACGCTGCGAGTCGTGGCGGCAAAGCGACGCTGCACTTCCCAAATAGTCCCGGCGGCAACCATTGCGCCGACAATCAAAACAGCGAGATTCCACAGCCTAATTGAGCGGACCGCCCGCTGCTCAATCGCTTCGCTGCGTTGGAAAACTTCATTCTGTTCCTGGCCCGACTGGGCCAACATCGTGTTTAGTTCCGTGTCGACCACTCTGAATTTATCGAAACCTTCCAGCGAATAACGCCGCAGGTCTTGCGTTACATCGACATAGCTTTGCAAATCGGCGCGAAAACGCTGCCAGGTTTCATCGCTCGCAAGCGGCGGACGCTGGAGTTCGCGTAACAGTTGATTCATTTCTTGCCCGGCATTCTTCAGCGGCACAGCCAGTGGAGGCCTCAGCCCGCCGCGCGCATCGGACTCGGCGCGCGTCCGCGCTTCGTTGTTCAGTTTGGTCACTGCCAAACGAAGTTTCAGCAACAAACTAAATTTAGCCGCGTGTTGTTGCTCCAAATCGAGAACGGCGCGGCCAACCTCATCCATGCGCCGCGCGCTGACAATGCCCAGAATGGAAATCAGGATTAGTAGGATGAGGAAACCAATGATCAGCGGCATGATTGCCGGCGCGATTTGTTTATTCCAGCCCCTGAATGCGTCCCTGGCGGCGTCGCCCGGTTCGACACTCTGTTGTGTGTACTGGCGCCGATAGACCACGCGGCTTGGCTCATCCGTAGGGTCGGTGGCGGTTTGATGCGGCTTCTCATTTTCGACTACTCGATCAGACGCACGGGAATTCCCGTCGCCGCTGGAATTTCCGGCGCCGGTCGAATCTTGAGTCTCTTCTCTTGGTTGTTCGTCCATCAAACGAAATTTAAGACTAGGGTTTTGCGTCCATCCAGTTATCGGCAATCCCTACATCTACAATTAGCGGCACATCTAAACTCACCGCCGATTCCATCTCACGCTTCAAGATTTCCGCCACCTGTTCAGCCGTCTCCGCCGAAACCTCAACAAGTAGTTCGTCGTGAACCTGCATTAATAGCCGCGCGTCCAACTGTTCGCGCTTGAATTCCTCATCAACTCGCAGCATAGCAATTTTCACAATGTCGCTGGCGGTTCCCTGAATGGGCATGTTGATGGCTTCGCGCTCGGCGGC
>DNND01000089.1:4825-5332 GCA_003488005.1 Blastocatellia bacterium
TTGATGGCTTCGCGCTCGGCGGCCTTGCGAATGTTCGCGTTGCGATCGTTGATGCCTTGCAGCGGACGAATGCGCCCGTAGATGGAACGCACGTAACCATGTTCACGCGCGCGCAAGGGCACCTCTTCCATGTAACGCCGCACACCTTTGTAAGTGTTGTAATAATCCTCAATGACTTTCTTTGCTTCCTGCCGCGAGATGCCAACGCGCTGCGACAAGCCCCAGGGCTCGATCGCATAGGCGATTGCAAAGTTTACTATCTTTGCAAAACGCCGCGCCTCTTTAAGCTCTTCATCGGTCTTCGCTCCAAAAACCAAACGCGCCGTGCGCGCATGAATGTCTTCACCATGCTGAAACGCCTCGAGCATCACCGCGTCCTGCGTGATGTGCGCCAGCAGTCGCAGCTCGAGCTGCGAATAGTCAGCGGAAATTATCTTGTAGCCCTTTTCAGCCACAAACGCGCGCCGGATGCGGCGGCCGAGCTCAGTGCGGATGGGAATGTTCTGC
>DNND01000089.1:5632-6993 GCA_003488005.1 Blastocatellia bacterium
GTGCGGATGGGAATGTTCTGCAGATTTGGTTCGCTTGAAGAAAGACGGCCCGTCGCCGCTACGGTTTGATTCAGCAGACAATGGATTCTGCCATCGGCGGCAATCTGATTCGGCAGCGCGTCTGTGTAGACGCTCTTCAACTTATCCAACTCGCGGTAGTCGATAATCAACCTTGGCAGATCATAAGTTTGCGCCAACTCTTCGAGCACTGCTTTGCTGGTTGAAATGCGACCGGTTGAAGTCTTGCGGCCGGAGGTCATTTCCAACTCCGAAAGCACTTCGCCTACCTGTTTGGGCGAACCGATATTGAATTCTCTGCCGGCCAGCTCGTAAATCTTGACCGTCAGTTTTTTCAATTCCATTCCGAGAAAATTAGAAAGATCGGAAAGCGTGGCGCGGTCCACTTTCAGACCCGCTTGTTCCATGCGAAACAGCAGCGGCGCCAACGGCAGCTCCATCTCGGTGTAGATCGTTTCCAGTTTCTTCTCGAGAATGCGTTGATGCAGCACGCGCGCGGTTTGTGCTGTCAGATCTGCGGCAACTGCCGTGTCCCATTGCGCATCCGTCCAACCGTTCGCCGGCTTTGCGGTTTTCTCAACCTCGGCCGCCTCGCGCGCCAGATCACCAAGCTCGTACTTACTGCGATTCGGATCAATCAGGTAAGCAGCAAGGAACGTGTCGTCCTTTACGCCTTCGAGCGTGATATCAAGACCGCTCAGCAAGCCGATGGCACGCTTCAAATCGTGAACAGACTTTTCTATTAGACCGTTCGACAAAACTTCGCGAAGCGCAGCCGTTGCGGCGTTGCGCCCTTCGGCAAATTTATCCAGGTCTACAACCGCCGCGGTGCCGGGGCCGGTTGAAAACGCCAGCACCGAAGCAGCCTCGTAATCAAATGCGCATTGCTCTGCGTCAGTTTCAGCAGGCGTCGAATCAGCCACGGCTACGGCGACACTTTCGGCATCCCAGAAGGTTTTGATCAAGCGGTCTAGTCCGGCGCGCGAATCGATGAGTTCGTATTGGACTGATTCGCTCGCCGCGGCAGGCTTGCTGGCGCCATCCGCAAATTCACGCGTCAGCGCGGCAAACTCCAGCTCCTTGAATAGTTCATAAGCAGCAGCGCGATCGGGTGGCCGAGCTTTGATGTGGTCCAGGTCCAGCTCGACGTCGAGATCGAGCCGGATGCGCGCCAACTCACGCGATTGGCGAATCAAATCAGGATTGTTGTGCAGTGATTCGCGATAGGTCTTGTGCTTCACTTCCTCCCAGCGCTCGAGTGCATTATCAATCGAGCCAAACTGAGTGATGATTTGCACCGCACCCTTTGCGCCAATGCCGGGCGCGCCGGGAATGTTGTCGAT